>CAJMST010000008.1 GCA_905216145.1 uncultured bacterium
CATGCGGACTCCAATCTGGACCGGACTCGGTCCAACTTTTTGTCCGCACCCCCTCCTTTCCTGCCGGCAGCTTGGGACAGTCCTTAAAGGCCGCATCGATCAACTGCGGAAAGCACATCCCAGAATGAGCGTCCAACATGGGGTGCGGTTTCCCTTGAGGCCCTCAATCGGAAAATGCATCCCGGATTTTTGTCGAAAAGCGGTCCCTAGTTTCCCAAACGGGCCGCTAACGGAAAGCGCATCCCGCTATTGGGCCCCAAAGCAGGATGCGCTTTCCGTGCTGGCAGTTCCAAGCAGTTCGGGATGGCCCTTTTCGTCTGCTCTCGGCCGGCGTCCGTAAGACTGTCCCCGACGACCACTCATTTAAGTCTGTCCCCAATGAGTGCCCAATGACTAGTAGTAGGCCCACATGGCTTCGACTTCGTTGAGGACCTCTACGACGCCCCAGCGACGGGCGCTGCGGCTGGCCGAGTTGGGGTCGTAGACGCCAATCTGGTCGGCATCGTCGATGCCGTAGAGCACGATGTAGTGGCCTACGTTGGTAAACGTACCGGGGCGCACTGCGGCGATGACGGGCGCACCCGAGCGAAGTGCTTGAGTAATCGATTCGCGATCGTTATAGAGCTGTGTTCCGTTGAGCCCCAGCTGCCACGCACCGCCTGTCATAAACGACCACTCGGTGGCACCAGTGGGGGCGTAGTTGCCGGCTTCGGCCAGCGCGCATATATCGACCGGCGTCTTATCGGTATGGCCGGTCTTAAAGATATAGACCATGGTGAGGCAGGTAGGACCGCAAGCGTTTTCGCGAATAGTGCCACCGGCATAGGGCAGCTCCGACCATGCGGGGTCAATTTGGTAGATGTGGGGCATGGTGCCGGCCTGCCATTGCGAGCGTGGGGTCGAGAACGCAAAGGAGTAACCGGGTGCGACGGGAGCTTTAAGCAGCTTGTCCTCGGCAGTGGGCTCAAGACCGGCTGATCCGTGGGAGATACAGGATCCCAAAAACACAAAGACGAGGCAGGCGGCGATGGAGCAAAGCGCAAGGCGTAGGCGGCGGGCCGGAAGCGCGTGGCTTGTGGTGTGCGACGCGGGGTGAGGGGCGGAATTGCCGCGATCGCGTTGAGGTCGCGAAAAGGAGCGCTTGACGTAGTAGTCGGTCTTACGGCGATCGTAGCGGCGTGGCTGCGATGTGTCGGTCTGACGTTGGCGTGTGCTCGTACTGACGCGGTCTGACTGCTGCACGGTACGGCTTTGCTGCCGCGAAGAAGCCCCGGGCTGCTCTTGGGGGCGCTGCGGGTTGTCGTTGTCGGAGGTGCTTCTGGGCGTTGGCGTGGTGCGGCCGGCAAGGCGCACGCTTTGTGGCCGTTGGTCGCCGTCATTGTATCCGTATGCCATTCGAATCACCTTGCCTCATGTGTAACTTGTCTATCCTACATAAAAAGATGCACGACACATGGGCATGTGCGCCAAAAGCCTGACAAATGGTATGAACGTTGCCGTGCCGCGCGCCAAGCGTCACGGCAGCAGGTATTCAAAAGCAGACAAGATGAAAGTGTCCAAGACGAATGACGTCTCTCGCCGTTCGTCCCAAAAACGGCGCCGCTCGTTTTGCAGTTCTGCCTTCGGTCGAGCTACAAGCGGAGCTGCTGCGCCAAGGCCGTATCTTAAAGCCACGAAATAAAAGAGCGCGGCAAAACAGACCGCGCAAGGGGTGACGTCAAGGGGCGTCAAAAAGGAAAGGAGGGGAACAATGGCGGACAAGAACGCAGAAGTTGCAGTCGAGGATAGCGGCGGCATGAAGAAAACGCTTTCGCTCTGGAACTTCTTCACCATCGGTTTCGGTGCCATCATCGGTACCGGTTGGGTTCTGCAGGTCGGCGACTGGATGGTCGTGGGCGGCGGTCCCGTTCCCGCTATGATCGCATTCCTCTTGGGCGCAATCTTCCTCGTGCCCGTCGGAGCTGTTTTCGGTGAGCTCACGGCTGCTATCCCCATCTCGGGCGGTATCGTCGAGTATGTCGATCGTAGTTTTGGCCGTACGCTGAGCTACATCACCGGTTGGCTTTTGGCCCTGGGCAACGGCATCCTGTGCCCGTGGGAGGCCATCGCCATTTCGACCCTCGTGTCCGAGATGTTCGGCAGCCTGCCCGGTCTTGAGTGGCTGCGCGCCGTCAAGCTCTACACCATCCTGGGCGCCGACGTTTACCTGTTCCCGACGCTGATCGCGCTCGGCTTTGCAGTCTACGTCATCTTCCTCAATTTCCGCGGTGCCAGCTCGGCCGCCAAGCTCCAAGCCTTCCTGACCAAGGCCCTGCTCTGCGGCATGCTGCTCGCCATGGGCGTCTCGCTGTTCACCGGCTCGCCGGACAACGCCATGCCCGTGTTCTCCCAGGTTGCTGGTGCTGGCGGCGGCAAGGCCGCTACCGAGAGCACCAGCCTGTTCGCCGGCATCGTGTCGGTCCTGGTTCTGACCCCGTTCTTCTACGCCGGTTTCGACACCATTCCTCAGCAGGCTGAGGAAGCAGCCGAGGGCCTCAACTGGAACAAGTTCGGCAAGATCATCTCCCTGGCCCTGCTGGCCGCCGGCGGCTTCTACATGGTCTGCATCTACTCGTTCGGCACCATCCTCGACTGGCATGAGTTTGTTAAGAGCCCGGTTCCCGCGCTTGCCTGCCTCAAGGGCATCAATATGCTCCTGTACCTGGCCATGCTCGTCATCGCCACGCTTGGACCCATGGGCCCGATGAACTCCTTCTACGGCGCCACGAGCCGCATCATGCTCGCCATGGGCCGCAAGGGCCAGCTGCCCGAGAAATTCGCCGAGGTCGACCCCAAGTCCGGCGCTCCCAAGCTCGCCTGCGTCGTTCTGGGCGTCATCACCGTCATCGGTCCATTCCTGGGCAAGAACATGCTCATTCCTCTGACCAACGTGTCAGCTCTCGCCTTCATCTTCTCCTGCGGCATGGTCGCCCTCGCCTGCCTGCGCATGCGCTTCACCGAGCCCGACCTGCCTCGTCCCTACGAGGTGCCCGGCGGCAAGTTTGGCATCGGCCTCGCTATCGCTGCCTGCGCCATCATCATCGGCCTGCTCGTGATTCCGTTCTCTCCCGCCTCCCTCAACATGGTGGAGTGGAGCATCGTGATCGGCTGGTTGGCTATTGGCCTGGCTCTCATGGCTTTCACCAATTCCCGCAAAAAGTAACGCCTAGCCGGGGCGGATCGGGTGCGCGGAATCCTCTCTCCCGCGCACCGAACCCGGCACCACTTGGGTAGCTTTGTGAGGCCTTAACCCAACACGGCCTCGCCCACTATATGGATCCATAAGGAGGAACCATGTCCACTAAGTATGCAATCGTTGGCGGCAAGCTCATCGACGGTACCGGTGCCGAGCCGGTCGAGAACTCCCTCGTTCTCGTCGACGACAACGGCAAGATCGAGTACGCCGGCGCTATGCAGGACCTTCCCGAGGGCGTTGAGGTTATCGATGCCGCCGGCAAGACTGTCCTTCCCGGCCTGATCGACACCCACCTGCACTTCTCGGGCAACCTGACCGACGATGACACCGACTGGGTCATGCAGCCGCTCCTCGAGAAGCAGGCCGTCGCCGTCAAGCAGGCCTACGACTGCCTCACCCACGGCCTCACCACCGTCTGCGAGATCGGCCGCTTTGGTATCCAGATCCGTGACTGCATCGACAAGGGCGTCTTCAAGGGCCCGCGCGTTCTGGCCACCGGCCTCGGCTTCTGTCGCGTTGCCGGTCACGGTGACTCCCACCACTGCACCCAGGAGCTCAACAAGGAATCCCACCCCTGGGGCGACCAGGTCGACGGTCCTTGGGATCTGCGCAAGGCCGTCCGTCGTCGCCTGCGTGAGAACCCCGATGCCATCAAGATCTGGGCTACCGGTGGCGGCATCTGGCGCTGGGATTCCGGTCGCGACCAGCACTATTGCTCCGAGGAGATCCAGGCTGTGGTCGAAGAGGCAAAGATGGTCGGCATCCCCGTGTGGAGCCACTGCTACAACAACCACGCCGCTGCATACGATTCCGTTCGCTTTGGCTGCGAGCAGCTGATTCACGGCTTCGATATCGATGAGCGCACCATGGACCTCATGGCCGAGCAGGGCACCTTCTTCACCCCGACGATCGCCTTCCTGCCCACCTGGTACGCCACCTATCCGCCCGTCTACGTGCCTGAGCTGCACGACAAGTACGAGGGCACCCTGGTCGAGAAGGAGCTGCAGCGCAACTACGACTGCCTGCGCGAGGCCAAGAAGCGCGGCGTCGTCATGACGATCGGCTCCGACTCCTTCTCCTTCGTCACCCCTTACGGCACCTGCTCCATCGAGGAGATGTACGAGTTCGTCGACAAGATCGGCTTCACCCCGGTCGAGACCATCACCTGCGCCACCCTCAACGGTGCCAAGATGTGCCACATCGAGGACGAGACCGGTTCTATCGAGGCCGGCAAGTGCGCCGACCTGCTGGTCGTCAACGGTGACGTCGCCGCCGACATCCACGTGCTCAACACCGACAACATGGACGTTATCATGAAGGACGGCTGGATCGTCGAGGCGGGCACCTTTGGCGAGGCCAACAAATACAGTGCCTAAACTACCGTTCATCGACGACTGGATGTAAAACACAGTATTTGATTGCATAATGCAATGGAGAGGGTCGCTTGCGGCCCTCTTTATTGCTATGGGTGCGATAGATAAAAGGGGATGACGGTGGATTTAAACAGGCTGATTCTGGGCAAGAGCTACAACTCTACCAAGGTCTTTCGTACGGCCCAGCATGTGGTCCAGGCCATCCTGCTCGGTGTTGTCGTTCCGGCGCTTATCCTGCTGCTTATCTGGGATTTAACCGATAATCCCAATCCCGTTCCGGGCGTTGTCGTTATTGCCGGCCTGGTCATGCTGTGCTTCTTTTTCTCGTATGTCTTTGTGGTCCCCGACGACCTCACATCGAGCGCAACCGACCGTACGCTCGCCATCGCATCAAAAATATTCGCCTACACGTCGCGCGGCCTTACGCCCGAAGCGGCCCTGGGCGCCTCTAAAATTATCCTGTCCGAGACCATCGCCTCTGCCATCTGCTTTACCGATGGCAAACAGGTGTTGGCAAGCTGGGGCGAGGACTCGGCAAAGTGCCCTGCCGGCACCCCGGTCGTGCTCAAGACCACGCTCAGTGTGATTGAGACGGGCGAGCAGAGCGTGTTTTCGCGTGACACCTCCAATGAGACGGGCGGCTATTTTCCCCGTCTGCGCGCCGGCATTGTCGCGCCGCTTACCGTGCGCGGGCATTGCGTGGGCACGCTCGAGCTGTATTACCCCCGCCTGAGCAGCATTGATATGCGCCAGACGGCCCTTGCCTCGGGTTTTGCCGATCTAATTTCCACGCAGCTCGCCAGCTTTGAGCTCGAGCGCCAGGACGAGCTCACAGCCCGCGTTGAGCTTCGCGCCCTGCAGTCGCAGGTCGACCCGCATTTTCTGTTCAATACCATTAGCACGATCGTGTCGCTCGTTCGAACCGAGCCCGACAAGGCGCGATCGTTGCTGATCGACTTTTCCAATTACTATCGTCAGACACTTTCTGACTCCGATACGCTCACCACGCTCGAGCACGAGGTGGAACAGGGCACTCGTTATATCAATCTTATGCAGGCCCGGTATGGCGACGGCCGTCTGCGCGTTTCGGTCGATATCGACTTTGAGGTGCGCGACAGCCTGGTACCGCCGTTTATCTTGCAGCCGCTGCTCGAAAACTGCATCAAGCATGCGCAGCGCGAGACCGAGCCGCTTTCTATTCGTGTTAGGGCTTTCGAGACCGATGACGGCTTGGAGATCATCGTCGAAGATGACGGCATCGGTATGAGCGAAGAAGTCTGCGCGCATCTGTTTGAGCAACATCGCCGAGAGGAGCCCGAGAGCATTACCGCCGACGGCTCTGTCAAGCGAGGTTGCGGCCTGGCGCTCTTCAACGTGCTTCAACGTATCCATTTCTTTTACGGAGAAGATTCTGGCATGCGCGTGAAGTCCCAAGAGGGCGTGGGAACGCAGGTCATCGTTGAGTTGAACGGCGAGCCGCATGAGCCGGCGCCGTTAACGGTGTAGCACGCGGTTGGATTGAGAGAAAAAAGAGGGGAAGCGCATATGTCCGAAGGCTGGAACATCCTGGTGGTTGATGACGAGCCCCCAATTAGGGCTGAGCTACGCTATCTGTTGGAAAAGGATACGCGTGTGGGTCAGATTGCTGAGGCGGGCAATGTCACCGAAGCCGTGGAGTCGATTCTGTCGAACAAGCCCGACGTGCTGTTTTTAGACATTACCATGCCCGGTCGCTCGGGAATTGAGCTTGCCGAGACGCTGCAGAACCTAAAGACGCCGCCGGTCGTGGTGTTTGTGACGGCATTTGCCGAGTATGCGGCCGATGCCTATAACCTCGATGCGGTCGATTACGTCGTCAAACCGGTCGAGGATGCCCGCCTGTCAAAGGCGCTTGACAAGATCGAGACTGCCCTGGGTGCTCGCCGTGTCGTCCACGCTCCGCGCCAGCCTTTGCGCCTGACGGTGGATCGCGGGGGCAAAAGGGTGTTCATTCCCGTGGCGGATGTCTGCTACTTTGAGGCGCGCGCCGATTTTTGCAACGCCGTCTGTGCCGAGGGGACATACCTGATCAATGAGTCGATTTCCTCGCTTGAGCGCCGCTTGGCCTCCGAGGGCTTTATCCGCGTCCACCGCAGCTATCTGGTCAATTTGGAAGACGTGCACAATGTCGAGATCGGGTCCACCGGTCTTATGGAGCTTAGGCTCGATCGCGTTGCCTCGGCGGTGCCCGTGTCCCGCCGTCGCGCTGCCGAGGTCAAAGCGCACTTGGGGCTTGCGTAAGGGTCGGTGTGCCATCGTTTGCCGTTACAGGTTTGGCATGACTGTGCGGTGGGCATAATGGATTGCATCGAATGAAATCGAAAGGATTATTATGCCCGCGCTCATTACGCATCATCTGTTTGGCGAGGAAAGCATCGACCGTCTTCCGCAGGGCGTTATCACGTCCGACGAGGAGCGCATCGCCTTTATCCTGGGAAACCAGGGTCCCGACCCGTTTTTCTTCCACATGCTCACGCCGCGCATTTCCGACTGTATGTCACTTGCTCAGGTCATGCATCGCTCGCGCATGTCGCGCCAGTTCTCGTGCCTGCGCGACGGCGTGTCGCACCTGCAGCCGCGCGATGCCAATCTGGGTCGCGCCTTTGCGCTGGGCCTGCTGTCGCACTATGTGCTCGATCGCAATGCCCACCCCTTTGTCTACGAGCAGCAGTTTGGCATTGTCGAGTCCGATCCCGAGCTCGAGGCTTCGGGCAGCCAAGTTCACGCCGTGCTCGAAAGCGACCTGGACGTGCTGATGCTGCAGCTCAAACGTGACGGGGCCACGGTCGAGGATTATCCGCCGGCGGGCGAGATCGTCACCACCGACCGCATCAATCGCGTTGCCGGTGTGCTGATGAGCTATGTTGCCGGACGCGTGTACGGTATCGACATCCCGGCGGGGGAGTACGGCGGCGCCGTCTCGGACATGCAGCTGCTCTACCGCACTATCGAGCCGGCCGGTTCGGCCAAGACGCGCGCGATTGCCCTGCTCGAGGGCTTGGTGCACGATTATTCGCTGCTCGACGGCCTTGCGCACCGCGTGACGACCGAGCTGCCCGAGCGTACCGGAAATCTGGGCCACTTGGCATGGAGGAGCCCCTTTACCGATGAAGTCTCGACCGAGAGCTTCCCCGAGGTCTTTGACCGCGCACTGCTCGATTACGAGCTCACCGTCGCCCGCTTTATCGAGACCGGCGATATGGAAGCCGTGACCAACCACGTCAATTACAGCGGTCGCGTGCTCGGCGCCGACGAAGAGTTCGACCGCGAGGAGTAGGGCTCGTGCGTGCCCCTTTGCCGAATCCTTACCGGCGCCTCTGGACAATTGGGGTACGATGAACTAACTGCATATCGGGCGAATACGAAGGGGCCCTGTCCATGAAATACACCAAGCTCGAGCGTAACTGGGTTATGTACGATGTGGGCAACTCGGCCCTCGTGCTGCTCAATACCTCGGTGGTGCCCATCTACTTTAACGCCATCAATACCGGTGCTTCCTCGGCAGACCTGGTGGTCGCTTGGGGCAACGCGCAGACGATTGCCTCGCTGGTCATTGCCATGCTCATGCCCATTCTGGGCGCGCTTGCCGATTACGCCGGCAACAAGATCAAGTTCTTCTTGGGCTTCTTCCTCACGGGCCTGGTTCTTTGCCTGGCGCAGGCTATCCCCATGTCCGCCATGGCATTTTTGACCGTGTACGTGCTGTGCACCATCGGCCTTAACTCTTCTATGACGTTCTACGACGCCATGCTGCCCGACATTACCACCGACGAGCGCATGGACGCCGTGTCCAGCTCGGGCTATGCCTGGGGCTACATCGGTTCCACCGTGCCGTTCATCATCTGCCTGGCACTTATCATGGGTGGCCCCGCTCTTGGCGTCCCCACCATGCTGGCAACGCGTCTGTCGTTTGTCATCACCGGTGCCTGGTGGCTCATCTTTACCCTGCCGCTCATTCGCACCTATAAGCAAAAGTACGGTCGCGAGCGCGGTCCCCAGGACACCATCGGCCACATCGTGGGCGGCGTGTTCTCCGAGGTCGGACACACCATGCGCGAGATCGCCCACAACAAGACCGTGCTGGTCTACATGATCGCGTTCTTCTTCTACATCGACGGTGTGCACACGGTCATTTCCATGGCAACCAGCTACGGATCGGCTCTGGGCATCGACTCGACCCAACTGGTGCTGGCTTTGCTCGTTACGCAGTTTGTGGCCTTCCCGTCCGCCATCATCTACGGCAAGCTCGCCGGTCGCGTGGGCACGCTCAACATGATCATGGTGGCCGTCGCCGCCTACATGGGCATCGTGCTCTTTGCCGCGTTTTTCTTAAAGACCGCCTTTGAGTTTTGGGTGCTCGCTATTTTGGTCGGCTTGTTCCAGGGTGGCGTGCAGGCGCTCAGCCGCAGCTATTTTGGCCGCATCATCCCCAAGGAAAAGTCCAACGAGTACTACGGCTTCTTTGATATCTTTGGTCGTTACGCAAGCGTTATGGGCACCTTCCTGGTGTCGGTCGTCACCTCGCTGACCGGCAACCCGTCGCTGGGCGTCCTTTCTATTGGCGTTCTGCTGGTTGTTGGCTTTGTGCTGCTGGTCCGTCTGTCCCGCATGGCTCAGACGGCGGCGTAAGGCAACCGGGCTCAGTACAGCAATTGTGCCTATCTGCAGTACTCTTTTGGAAGTAGCCGCATAAATCATTCTGACTTCCGAACAATGTTTAGCCCAAGTGGGTATGATGGAACCAGCTAGGTCGCGGGGCGTCGCCTGTGTTTGGCGGCGCCCCGTTTTTGTGTTGCAAGGAGGGTAAAGGTATGAACGCCACGGTTGTGATCCCAACATATTGGGCGGGCGATGATACCCAAGCAAACGCTCCCGGCACCTACGATCACTCGACGTCGCTCAATGCCGCCAACCCGGAACTCGATCGCTGCCTGACTTCGCTCGAACAGGTGCGCGACATTCCGCGCATCATTCTCTTGGTGGTCTGTCCGGTTTCTGCCACGGCCGACGTATCCCATCGCGTGCACGAAATCGTTAATGCGCATCCCACGCTTAAGGTCACCATCGTTACCAATACTCAGGCTTCGCGTGTTGCCGACCGCGTGGCGCAGATCGCGCCCAAAGGCTCGGGCGAGTGCGTGAGCCTGCGCGGCTACGGTGCCATCCGCAACATGGGTCTTGCCTGTGCGGCGGTGCTGGGGCACGACGCGGTTGTGTTTTTGGATGACGACGAGACCGTCATCGATGCCGACTTTATGAAGCGTGCGACCTATGCGCTGGGCCAACAGACGCGTCAGGGCCTGCCGATTTTAGTCAAGAGCGGATACTTTTACGATCGCGACGGGTCGCCGCTGGCTCCCACGGACAAAGTGGGCATTTGCCATCGCTGGTGGACCAAGCGTATCGAGTTCAATCGCTGGATGAAAAAAGCGCTCTCGGGCACCCGCATCTCGCGTTCCAATTACGTGTGCGGCGGCCTGATGGCCCTACACGCCCGCGCCTTTACGCGCGTGGCCTTCGACCCGTTTATCACCCGCGGCGAGGATCTGGACTACCTGTTTAACATGCGCATGTTCGGCTATGACGTGTGGTTCGATAACGAGTGGACTGTGCGCCACCTGCCGCCCGAGTCCGAGAAGCGCTCGCCGCGCTTTATGCAGGACGTGTACCGTTGGTACTACGAGCGGGCCAAGCTGACGTTCGCTGCGCACCAAAAGGAGCTCATTCCGGTTACGGCCGCATCACTCATGCCCTATCCGGGTCCGTGGATCTCGCGCGAGCTCGACGACCGCGTGCGCAAGACCGCCATGGTTCGCAGCATGTTTACCTGCGAGCACGAGGGGTATCTGCGCATCTGGCGTCATGGTATTGACGGGGCCAAGACCTATGCCCGCCAAAACGCCGCAAGCTACCTGCGTTTTCAGAGTTTCTGGCCCAAGATCATGGACGAACTTTGGCGCGACGCACAACTGATTAGCATCCTGGAGGGGGCTGAATGATCGACCGCCGCGCCCAGCGCGATAATTCAATTTCAATCTTTCGCATCATCGCCGTTGTCTGCGCCGTTTGCGTGTTGGTGTACTTTATCTTTGCCCTGGCGACTGGCATTGAGCCGATTGCCACGGTGATCGCCTGTGCGCTGCTGTGCATCTTCCTGTGCATCTTTATCTATTTGACGCTCAATCCCGATTCGGTACGCTCCCAGTACACCGAGGAGACGCTTTCGGTTGCCTCGGCCATGCTCGAGGACATTAAGGGCGGCCTGACGCAGGAATCGGCGCTTTTGGTGTGCCGGCGTATCCTGCCCGAGACGCGTGCCATGACCGTTGCCATCACCGATGAGAGCAACGTGCTGGCCTGCGCGGGCGAGTTCGAGGAAAAGCTGCTGCCCGATTCGCCTATCCACACGCTCGCCACGCGCTACGTCATTGAGCACGGCATCGTGCAGTCGTTCAACCGCGTGGTGGACGTGGTGGGTTCGGATGGCTCGCACAACCATGTTCCCGCCGGTATCATCGCGCCCATCAAGGTGGGCGACCGCACCGTCGGCACGCTCAAGTTCTACTACAAGACCCCGCGTGCCGTCGACCGTACCCAGTATGCGCTCGCCTCGGGTTTTGCCGAGATCCTGTCCACGCAGCTCGCCATCCACGAGCTCGAGGTGCAAAAGGAACTGACGGCCCGTGCCGAGGTGCGTGCCCTGCAGGCGCAGATCAACCCGCACTTTCTGTTCAACACGCTCAACACCATCGCGTCGTTTACGCGTACCGACCCGCTGCGTGCCCGCGAGCTGCTGCGCGAGTTTTCCTCGTTCTATCGCGCCACGCTCGACAACTCGGGGTCGCTTATCCCGGTCTCGCGCGAGGTTGCCCAGACCAAGCGCTACCTGACGTTTGAGAAGGCGCGCTTTGGCGAGGACCGCGTACTGGCGACCTTCGATGTCTCCGAGGATGTCGAGGACACGTTGGTCCCGGCCTTTGTAATCCAGCCCATTGTCGAGAACGCCGTGCGGCATGGCATGGGCGATGGCGATGCCCTGCAGATCGATGTGACCGTCCATCAAGACGGCGACGACGCAATCCTGATTGCCGTGGCCGACAACGGCGTGGGCATGGACGAGGGCACCGCCGCCAGGCTGTTTGATGAGCGCTCCGCCCGCCCCGATGCCAGTTCCCCGCAAGGCGGCGGCGCCGGCGTGGCCATGCACAATATTTCTGAGCGCATCCATCGCTTTTATGGACCGCACTCTTATACGCGCGTCGAATCGGCGCCGGGCAAGGGCACCAAAGTGCTCCTGCATCTTGATTTGTCAGAGAGCATCTTTGACATTCAAGAGTAAAATAAAAGGCTATGGGCTCAACGCCAAGCGGCGGATGCCCAGCGTAGTTTGTTGACGAAAGGTTTAATCCCTATGCTGCGTGCGATGATTGTGGATGATGAGGCCCCGGCCCGTTCGGAACTTCGCTTCTTGCTCGAGCAGACGGGCAAGATCGGCACGATCACTGAGGCGTCGAGCGTCCGCTCCGCCATTGAGATGTTGATGGAAAGCCGCGTCGATGTCGTATTTCTCGATATCTCGATGCCCGGTGCTTCTGGTCTGCAGCTTGCCGAGGCGCTGCATAAGCTTAAGAATCCGCCGGCGATTGTGTTTGTGACCGCGTATAGCGATCATGCCGTCGAGGCGTTCGACGTAGATGCCGTCGATTACCTAATGAAGCCGGTTGAGGAGGCACGCCTGGATCGCGCGATCGAGAAGGTCATGCAGCACGCCAAGCCCGTCACGGACAGCAAAGCCACCATCGAGCGCATTCCGGTGGAAAAGGGCGGCCGCAAGGTCCTCATCCCCGTGGATGACATTCGCTTCATCATGGCCAAGGACGATTACTCCTGTATCTATACCGTCGATGATCGTTTTCTTTCGACGACTTCGCTGGCGCAGTTCGAGGCCAAGCTTTGCGACTTTGGCTTCTTTCGCGTTCATCGCCGCTATATCGTCAACTTGGCGTGCGTCACGGATGTCGAGACGGTGCCCTCGGGCGCTATCCAACTGGGCATTACGGGCGTCGACGAACGCGTGCCGGTCTCGCGCCGCCGCGTTGTGCCGCTCAAGAAGGCCCTGAGCCTCTAGCACACTGGCCCCGCAGCCCTGTAGACCAATTGTCTGCGGAGCCGTGGGGCTTTTTGCATATACGTCGAATCGGTTTTGAAGAAGGGATCCCATGAACAGTGCAAGCGCCAAGCGCATCGACATCATCTCGGACACCCACGGCTATCTTTCGCCCGCGCTTCTGGATGAGCTCAAGGGCGCAGATCTGATCATCCACGCCGGAGACCTCACCTCAGAGATGGATTACGAGCATCTATGCACCATCGCCCCCGTGCGAGCGGTCCTAGGAAACAACGACTACTACCGCGACTACGGTCCGGATGTGGACCGTCTGGCCATCTTCACCTACGAAGGACTCAAATTCGCCGTAGCCCACTACCGTGAAGACCTGCCCGTGGGATCCGTAGACGTAGCCATTAACGGTCACACCCACGTAACCAAAGAAGCCCAAGTAGGCCGCTGCCTAGTCCTCAACCCCGGCAGCGCCAGCTACCCCAGAGGCACCAGAGGCCCCACCATGGCCAGAATGCTCGTCAAGGACGGCAAGATCCTGAGCACCAAGTTTATTGACCTGGAGTAACCGCAACAAAAACGGGGGATGCAGATCGCATCTCCCGTTTTTCTTTGAGCCAAAGGCCGAAGTTCAACAACAACCATCAGGCAACCCCGCTGAGGAGAACGGGGACCTCGAGCCGCGGAAGCGGCGAGGAACAACAACGACTCGAACAAAGTGACGGCAGGGAGGGTCTCCGGGGCTGAGGGCGGGGGTTAAGTTTGTCGCGAGTTCCGCACGCAAAGGAAAGCACTTAATGTGCTTTCCGTCTTGCGCAGGACTGTAGAGCAGCAAACTTAACCCCCGCCCTCAGCCCCGGAGACCCTCCCGGAGGGGCCCAAAAAATATTTTCAAAAAAGTTGTTGCGCACCGGACAGACTTCTGTGTATACTAATCCCCGCAGCGCACGCGAGCGGAAACAAACGCGAACGACTGCCTGGGGAGTTAGCTCAGTTTGGTTAGAGCGCCGGCCTGTCACGTCGGAGGTCGCGGGTTCGAGCCCCGTACTTCCCGCCAACGCAATTAAAGCCACGTCTTCGGACGTGGCTTTTTGCGTTTGATAGGACCTTGATCCCATCGGCTCCTTTCGCCCAAAAGCAAATCCTTCCAATTCCCGGACAAGCTCCGTTTGAGGCATGTGCTCAAACAAGGCGTTTGCTGCGCAACACCAGTTCAACGAAGCAGGGGGTTAGGTTATACTCAATTGCACTGTGGGCCGTTTTTGATGCAAGAGGCTTCAAAAACGGCATTCAGCGGGCACCCGTTTTGCTATTTGGGCGTCCATACGGTCATTGACGTCTCGACGTAAGCTCGGCTCCGGAGCTCGTTCGGGCTGTTCCTATTCCTTGAAAGGGGAAAAATGGACATATCGAGGAAGACTGATTACGCCCTTCGCATGCTCGCGATGCTTGCCGAGGACCCGGAGCGTCTGCTTTCTGTTCGTACCGCCGCCGAAGAGGTCAATGTCCCGTATTCGTTTGCTCGTTCGATCCAGCATGGTTTGGTTCAGGCCGGTATTGTGGAGAGCCTGCGTGGCGTCCATGGCGGCATGCGTCTTAAGGTCAGCCCGGACGACGTCACCATTCGTCAGGTCGTCGAGGCCGTTCAGGGCCCTATGGTTATGAATGATTGCACCGCGCTCGATGGCGACTGTGCGCGCATGGGCACGTGCTGCTATCATCCCCTGTGGGCCGGAGCTCAAGCGCTGATGCGCGACTACCTCGATTCCGTTTCGCTGGGCGATATCGTCGCTCACCGCCAGTTCCCGGCCGTCGATTCCAAGTTCGCCGACCGCGATGCGTTTCCCGAGTACGCCACCTGTACGTGCGCTTGCCGGGAGGAATAGCGCCGCATAAGGAGCAAGCCATGATTCAGGACCCCTTTCGTTCGATGATTCGTTCGGAAGGGGTCTTGCGTTATCGCGACCTTCCGTGGCGCCGCACGCGCGACCCGTACATTATTTGGCTTTCCGAGGTTATGCTGCAGCAAACGCAGGTGCCGCGTGTGGAGACGCGTATGCCCGCGTGGCTCGACCGCTTTCCGACCGTGCAGGCGCTCGCCCAGGCCGCTCCTTCCGACGTTTTGGATGCCTGGCAGGGGATGGGCTACAATCGGCGTGCCCTGGCGCTTCACAGGGCTGCACAGTGCGTTGTGACGGACTGGGGCGGGGAGTTTCCACGTGAGACGCGCGACCTGGTCGCCCTGCCCGGTATTGGCCCGGCGACGGCGCAGGGCATCCGGTCGTTTGCGTTCGATCTGCCGGGTGTGTATCTGGAGACCAACGTGCGCACGGTCTTTCTGCATCATTTCTTTCCCGACGTGCCGGCCGTTCCCGATCGCGAGCTGGTGCCGCTGATCCAATCCGCCTGTCCGGCGGCCCCTGGTGCGGCGGTGGATGAGATTGCGCCCTTTGCCGTGCCGCTCGATGATGCCGATACACCGCGCGCATGGTATTACGCGTTGCTGGATTACGGCGCGTATCTTAAAAAGACGCTGCCCAATCCGTCCAGGCGCTCGGCGAGCTATAGCCGTCAGTCCAAGTTTGAGGGCTCGCGCCGTCAAAAGCGCGCCCATATTGTGCGCATGCTGCTAGCGGCGCGCGATGGGCAGCCGGCGGGCATCACACTCGCCGAGGCCGTAGCGGGTGTCAACGAAATGGAGACGGCGGCAGGCCGCGAGCCGGTCGATCGCGATCTTGTCGCAGGCATTTTGGCCGACTTGGAGCGTGAGGGCTTTTGCCGCGTGGAGGGCGACCGCTGGCTAAGCGTGTAGCCCACCCGAATCTGAAAAACAGGATTGCAAGGTTTAGATTTTCGACATGAGGGCATCCTAAAGACAAGGCCGCTCGAAGCCTACGGGCGGCATATGTTGAAGGGAAGTACACCTATGGATTTTGAGAACTCTCAAACCAAGAAGAACCTCGAGACCGCTTTTGCCGGTGAGTCCCAGGCGCATACCAAGTATCGCTACTACGCATCTAAGGCCAAGAAGGATGGCTACGTTCAGATCTCGAATATCTTTGCCGAGACCGCAGGCAACGAGTCCGAGCACGCCAAGCTGTGGTTTAAGTATCTGCACGACGGCGCCGTTCCCGACACCCTGGACAACTTGCGTGATGCCGCTGCGGGAGAGAACTACGAGTGGACCACGATGTACGACGAGTTCGCCAAGACCGCCGAGGAAGAGGGCTTTACCGAGATTGCCGCAAAGTTCCGTGGCGTCGGCGCTGTCGAGAAGGCTCACGAGGAGCGCTACAACAAGCTTGTCGAGCGCATTGAGTCGGGCGAGGTGTTTGAGCGCGAGGGCGTGAAGGTATGGAAGTGCCTGAACTGCGGGCACCTGCACGTTGGCGCCGAGGCGCCCGAGGTGTGCCCGGTTTGTAACCACCCGAAGGCGTACTTTGAGGAGCAGGTGGTGAACTACTAGCGCGTGGCGCTGACATGAGCTGGGCCGGGAGGGCGGGATTGCCTTCCCTCCCCGCTCACGGCTTCGCAGGGTCGCGTTGAGGGAAGGTAATCCCGCCCTCCCGGCCCGCTTTGGGTCGTTGCGTGCTCGCTACAGAAAAGCTGATATTAAAGTTTGTGTGCCGCCCCTTTTGGGGCGGCACGTTTTGTGTGGGGATTGGTTGGGACGGTACCGTTCTTGGGTGGGGTACACTAGGTAGCGTTGGCTATTCGTTTCCTCTTGCGAGGTGTTGGTTATGGGTAAGAAGTCTCGGGCTCGGGTGGCTGCGGCGGGGACTCGCAAGGATCCTGGTCGTCGGGTTGCCGAGGGCAAAAAGGCCGATCGTGCCGAGAAGGACAAGAAGGTCGGTGCACATGCTCATCCTGAGTGGGCGCCTCACCTCAATACGGCTAGCGAGGATCTGACTGCTAAGTTGTTTACTCTGGTCGAGGTTATCTTGGGCGTGGTGCCCGTGGCGGTCATTGGCTTGTTCTTGGCTTCGAAAGATGCCACGAGCGTGGATAAGCTCACCGATGTCTTTTCTCAGGATCCCTCAATGGTGGTTACGTTTATCTCTGCGTGCCTGCAGCCGTTTGTGGCGTACATGCTGTACATGATCTATCGCAAATACTGCGAGGGTGATGCGGGCTTTGCCGCCGGCAACCTGATTGGCCTCTTGTGCTCCGAGATTTTGCTGCTCAATATTCCTGGCGTCATCGGCATGGGCATCTTGTTGTGGCGTGTCTGGCGCAACGTCGCCCCGCACTTCGAGAGCTGGCTGTTTGAGCGTCGCGCAATGGGCGTGCTGGTCGATATCGCGGGCTCGCTCGTAATCCTGGTCCTGGCGTTTATGTGCGCCACCGCCGCCCGCGGTCTCGCGGGCATGTAGTCTGTCCTCACCGACCACGGAGCGCAGGGCAACTGCCGGCCTTACCGCTCCGGGCGTCAGACCCGCGGCGCATCCCTTTCCCTCTCGCTCACGGCTTCGCAGAGTCGCGCGAGGCAAAGGCATGCGCCGCGGGTCTGACGGCGCGGGCTTGCTAGCGAGTTTTGGCTCATAGATTGGTTTGTGTGCCGCCCCTTATGGGACGGCACGTTTTGTTTGGGGTCCCTGTCTTCACAATTTTCGTCAAGCTTTTGGTTAGGTTTTGGTCAGTTGGCGTAAGGGCTGAGGGCAAAAAGATTGCTGGCGAAAAAAGCTCAAAGAAAGTGCTGGTAGGGGAGTTGTTGAGCTTTTCGACAGTTTTCTGACAAAAGAATCTTCACAGCTATTGCCGCGGATTTCGTTGTCGCGGTCATGGTGGTGCGGGATGCTGGTCGTAAGCGTCGAATGCTCCGATTTTGGAGGCCAGCATGGATCTGTTTCTTGAGACCCCGCAGCAACAAGCTGAGCGCATGTTGCGTCAGCAGCAACGGCTCATGGAGATGCAAATGCAAGGGGTAGCCGCCCAGTCCCCTGCGCAAAATGCCACGCCCGCGGTTTCGCCTGCGGGCGGATTGGCGCCAGAGAACTATTCCGTACAACAAGATTCATATGCGCAGGAGCTTGCGTTCGACAAGCGCCGCACACGTCACCGCCGCGTGGGCCAGCGCCTGCGCACGTTAGCGATGATTGCGCTGATCCCGTTGGGACTCGCGGCAATCTTCTTGGCCTCATATGCCCTCACGTGCATTCTCAACGGCGCCTCGCCTAGTGAGGTGCTTCAGCATCTAGCGGCCCTGGGCCAGCGCCTAGGCGATGTCGCAACAACCGTCCGCGCCGGCTGGGAGAGTTAGCGTTTGTCACATTAGGGCTTCTAGGGTGTAGGGATTATCGCCACGAGTAGAATTCTTGTAATCTGTAGGTCCTGTCGTGCGACTGAATAGTATTATTGAAGATAAATAATAATAGGATTTGCTATGTATAAGCAGGATTTAGAGCGGACTCTTTTGGGCATTGACGAAGAGGCGGAGCTGGAAATAGGTCCAAGAGACGACAGACCGAGCGTTGTATTGGTGGGAGGAAGCGCCTTCATGCTAAACGATGTGACGAATCGGTCGGTTACACATGACATTGATGTGTTTGAGGCAGACAGGTGCCTCCGCGAGATCATAGTTCGATACCCCGAGGTGAATGGTATGGCGGTGGCATATTGTAATCAGATGCCATTCAATTACGAAGATCGTTTGATTCCCTTGGATATTGGCGCGCGTTTTATCAGGTACTTTACGCCATCCTTGGAGGACCTGGCGGTAATGAAGCTCTATGCCTACCGTCCGAACGACACCATCGATCTTCATAGTCAGGCATTCGTCGACCGACTTGATTGGGGGCTGCTCGAACGGCTTATATTCGACGAGGGAGAAGCACTGGCGTCGTCGCCTTCGGAGCGGAGCTATCAAGAGATGGTCTGCGCATACAGGCAATACAAAAAGGAGGTGCTCGGTTGAATCTGACTTTTGAGGGATTTTTGAAAGGCTATTGCCGAGAGCTATCCGGACAGCAGTCGCTGAGTTTTAGAAAACTGCTTGAGCAGGCGACGACGGTTGCGCCGCGCGTGGCGGAGCCTCTATTTTTGCTCGCTTTGGCGCAAGGAAAAGCCGGATACGTTCTGGGTTTATCCGAGGGCTCGTGGATGGAAGAAGATTACCGAGGCGTTTTGTCCTTGTACGATCAAGCGGGTGGCATGGCGTCTCTATGCGCCAAAAGCGAGCTCCCTAACCGTTATGCCAACGTTTGGCGTGCGTATAGGGCGGTGAAGGAAAAGCCAGTGGCGGACAGAAGGATCAACGCCCTGATGCGAAAGAGAACATTGGGAGCGCTAGGAGAATCGGGCGTAACGCGCTACGGTCTCTGCCGCGATTTGAATCTGAATAAGGGAAACGTGTACGCATACTTAGCCGGCGATGACTCAAAGGTGAGCAGGGAGACGGCGCGCCGCATTATGGAATATGCGGAGGAGAGGGGCACCCAAGAAGGGGCCGGGCGCCCGGTGGGTGTGGCGGGGTAAGATTGATCGCGGTTTTGATTGATAATCGATTGGGTTTGTTGGGCGGAGTCTGTGTCTGCTATTGATATCGTGCTTGTTGTGATTGCCTTGGTCGCGGTGGGAGTTGCCGTGGTTTGCGCCATGCAGCTTAAAGGCCTTCGTGCCGAGTTGCGAGAGCGTGGCGGCAACGACGCGGAGACGCTCGCGGCGCTCGAGCAGGCCAACAGCACGCTCGATGCCCTCAACGCCGCGCTGACGGAAACCCGCCGCACGGCAAGCGCCATCGCGCAGCAGCAGACGACCGACGCCGCCGTAGAGCAGCAGCGCTACCTGACCATCGCGCGTGAGTTCTCGCAGGCTGGCGACCGTATGGATGACCTGCGCCGTGAGACGGCCCAACAGCTTGGCGCCAACCGCGAGGGCATCGAGCACCGCCTGGACAAGGTGCGCGAGACGGTCGATGCCCAGCTGGGCGCCATCCGCAAGGACAACAACGTTCAGCTCGATCAGATGCGCGCGACGGTGGACGAGAAACTCTCCCGTACGCTCAACGATCGCCTGTCTGCATCGTTTAAGCAGGTGAGCGACCAGCTCGAGGCCGTGTACAAGGGCCTGGGCGATATGCAATCTATCGCCACCGGCGTGGGCGACCTTAAGCGCGTGCTGGGCAACGTCAAGGCGCGCGGCATTTTGGGCGAGGTGCAGCTGGGTGCAATCCTGGCGGACATCCTTACGCCCGACCAGTATCTGGAAAACGTCGCCACTAAGCCCGGCGCCTCGGAGCGCGTTGAGTTTGCCGTCAAACTGCCGGTAGACGAGGGCGATCCCGTGCTGCTGCCGATTGACTCCAAGTTTCCCGGCGATGCGTATGAGCACTTGCTCGACGCGCAAGAGTCGGGTGATGTCGAGGCCGTCGCCGCAGCGCGCAAGACGCTCGATATGATGGTGAAGCGCGAGGCCAAGGACATTTGCGAGAAGTACCTGAGCGTGCCCGCGACGACCAACTTTGGCATTCTGTTCGTGCCGTTTGAGGGCCTGTACGCCGAGGTCGTCAGCCGCCCCGGGCTTATCGAGACCCTGGGCCGCGACTATCACGTCAATGTTGCCGGCCCCAGCACCATTGCCGCCATCCTCAACAGCCTGCAGATGAGCTACCAGACGTTTAGGCTGCAAAAACGCACCGACGACGTGCTACGCGTGCTTTCCGCCGTCAAGGCCGAGCTGCCGCGCTATCAGGCGGCGCTACGCCGCGCCCAACAGCAGATCGAGACTGCGGGCAAGACGGTCGAGGGCATTATCACCACGCGCACCAACGTTATGGAGCGCAAACTCAAGGACATCGATGCGCTGGAGGACGCCGAGGAGGCCGACGCGATTCTGGGCTTGGAGTCCGCAGGCTTACTCGCGGGCCAGGAAGACGAGGGCTAGCCGCAACGGACGGCGGGGCGTCGGCGCAAGCACTGCGCGGGCGCTTTTCGCATCGTGGTTGCCTGAAGTGCACTTTAGTGTGCAACAATGGCGTTTCGTCCTATCAGATGCGAAAGGAAGCCCATGTCTCAGAGAAGCACCAGTCCGCTCAAACGCTCCACCGTGCGCCGCACGCTGCAGCGTTTTTGGGACGTCACGCGCACACAGCCGTTGATCGTCTTTCTCTCGGTGTTCTCGTCGGCGGGCTACATCTTTTTGCTTACGTTTGCCAACACCTACGTGATGGCCCTTATCGTCGACCGCGTCCAGGCCGGCCCCGTGGCGGGCGACCAGGTGCTTGAGGTCTTTGGCCCCTACATTCTGGCGCTCGTGCTCGTTAACCTGGTAGGCCAGATCCTCTCCAAGCTGCAGGACTACACCGTCTACAAGCTCGAGATTGCGGGCAACTATCACCTGGCGCGCCTGTGCTTCGACACGCTCTCCAATCAGTCCATGACCTTTCACACCAGCCGTTTTGGCGGTTCGCTCGTGAGCCAGACGAGTCGTTTTATGAGCGGCTACACGGGCCTGGTGGACGTAACGGTGTATTCGCTCATTCCCACCATCACCTCGGTTATCTGCACGGTGGCGGCGCTCGCCCCGGTGGTGCCCACGTTTACCGTGATCCTGGTGGGCATCATGGTCGTCTACATCACGTTTGTCTGGCTTATGTACAAGCGCATCATGCCGCTTTCGGCCGCCACGTCCGCCGCGCAGAACAAGCTTTCGGGCGTGCTGTCCGATGCGGTCACGAACATCCTGGCCGTCAAGACCTGCGGGCGCGAGGACTTTGAACGCGATCTGTTCGACGCCGCCGATCGTGCCGCGCGCGACGCTGAGACGGTCTCGATGCATGCCATGATGCAGCGCAACTTTACGACCTCGGGCCTCATCGTCATCACCATGGCCGTGGTGAGTGTGTTCGTGGCGGGCGGCAACGCGTGGTTTGGCATCTCGGCCGGCTCGCTCGTCATGATCTTTACCTACACCTATAACCTCACCATGCGCCTGAACTACGTGAGTTCCATGATGCAGCGCATCAACCGCGCTTTGGGCGATGCGGCCGAGATGACGCGCGTGCTGGACGAGCCGCGTCTGGTGGCAGACGACGAGAACGCTCCCGAGCTTAAAGTGACCGAGGGCGCGATTGATTTTGAGCACCTGAGCTTTGCGTACCGTGACGCTGCGGCGGGCGAGAGCGTGTTCGATGACCTGACACTTCATGTGGCGGCGGGCCAGCGCGTGGGCCTGGTGGGCAAATCGGGCTCGGGCAAGACGACACTCACCAAGCTGTTGCTGCGCCTGGACGACGTACAGGTCGGCCGCGTGCTCGTGGACGGCCAGGACGTTTCGCGCTGCACGCAGCAGAGTCTGCGCCGCCAGGTTGCCTACGTGCCGCAGGAGGCGCTGCTGTTCCATCGCTCCATTCGCGAGAATATCGCCTACGGCCGCCCCGACGCTACCGACGAGCAGATCCGCGAAGCGGCTCGCTTGGCTAATGCGACCGAGTTTATCGACCGCCTGCCCCGTGGCTTTGACACCATGGTGGGCGAGCGCGGCGTTAAGCTTTCGGGCGGTCAGCGCCAGCGTGTGGCCATCGCCCGCGCCATCCTTACCGACGCGCCGATTCTGGTGCTCGACGAGGCGACGTCTGCCCTGGACAGTGAGTCCGAGGCGCTGGTGCAGGAGGCGCTCGAGAACCTGATGCGCGGCCGCACCTCCATTGTGGTGGCGCATCGCCTGTCCACCGTGGCGGCGCTCGACCGCATCGTGGTGCTGGCGGACGGCGAGATTGTCGAGGACGGTACGCATACGCAGCTTGTCGAGGCGGGCGGCGAATACGCAAGCCTGTGGAGCCGCCAGACCGGCGCATTTTTGGAGGCTTAAAGCCCCCGTACGTGGGACAATCGTGCCCATAGGATTGTTATGCCGTTGAAGCGAGGAGTCGTTATGCCACGCGAGACCAATGCCGCCAAACGCGAGCGCGCCATCGAGGTGTGCGAGCGCCTTAACCGTCGCTATGGCCCGGTCGAGTGCTTCTTGGACCACGAGAATCCCTTTAGGCTGCTCATCGCGGTACTGCTCTCGGCTCAAACGACCGACGCGCAAGTCAACAAGGTGACGCCGCGGCTGTTTGCCCAGTGGCCCACGCCCGAGGCCATGGCCGGGGCGAGTGTTGCCGACGTGGCAGACACTATCAAGTCACTCGGCTTCTACAAGAGCAAAGCCAAGCATGCCGTCGAGGCCGCGCAGATGATCGTCGCCGACTATGGCGGCGAGGTGCCGGCCGACATGAAGGAACTCGTGAAGCTGCCGGGCGTGGGACGCAAGACGGCGAACATCGTGCTCAACGTGGGGTATGGCATCGTGGAGGGCATTGCGGTGGACACGCACGTCAACCGCATTGCGCACCGCCTGATGCTGAGTCCCAAGACGCATGCCAAGGAGCCGCTCAAGACCGAGCAGGATCTGCTCAAGATTTTGCCGCACGAGTATTGGGAGTCGGTCAACCATCAGTGGATCACCTTTGGTCGCGAGATCTGCGATGCCCGCAAGCCCAAGTGTGACGAGTGTCCGCTGGCAGATTTGTGCCCCAGCGTGCGCGTAGCGGGGTAGGGCGGAACGCATCTTCGTCTGGCGTTTTTTGCGGGGCTGGGTTTGCCCTTGAGCCGGAGTCCTCTCCATGCGCTACCATGACAGGCAATGTATTTGACGTACGACCCGTCGAGCTTGCCCCGGCGGGCTTTTGGCGTTGCAATGCCGGAGGAACAGCATGCTCATTCACCGTATAGCCGCGCAGCTCTACACTGCCGAGGCCTTGCAGACCGTCGAGGCCGGACTCGATGCCGGCGAGGACGTGACGCTGGCCGTGTCGCAGTCGGGCCGTACGCTTATGGCGGCCGCCCAGTTTGCGCGCCGTCCGCGACCGACGGTCTACATTGTGAGCGGCGAGGACGCGGCCGATCGCGCCGCGCGCAGCCTTGCCGCCTACGTGGGCCTTGCGCATGTGTGCCGTTTTCCCGAGCGCAAGGACTATCCGTGGCGCGAGCAGGCGCCCGACGACGCCGTGGTGGCGCAGCGCTGCGAGGCCCTGGGACGCATCGTGCGCGGCGACAACTGCATCATGGTTGCCTCGGCCCGCGCGCTGCTGCGTTGCGTGCCGCCGGTCGAGAGCCGCTACTGGGAGTCCACTACTTTTGCGGTGGGCGAGGAGATTCCTTTTGACGAGGTGCCGCAGCGCCTGGTGGGCATGGGCTACACGAATGCCGGCGCCGCCGACGCGCCCGGTCTGTTCCGTGTGCACGGCGACACCGTCGAGGTGTTTCCCGCGCAGGAAAAGGCGCCCGTGCGCATTGAGTTCTTTGGCGACGAGATCGACCGCATCCGCCGCATGGTGAGCTCAACGGGGCAGACCATCGGCAACGAGGACAGTATTGAGATCTTCCCCTGCCGTGAGCTGGCGCTCACCGACGAGGCCGTCCACAACATGCATGTGGCGCTCTATCGCGCCAGCCAGGACGACAGCAAACTGGCAGCGCTGCTCGAGATGGTGGATGCGCGCATCGTCACGCCCGAGCTCGACCGCTTTTTGCCGGTGATGTACGGCCAAACCGTGAGCCCGCTGTCGCACGTGAGTGGCAAGGCGCTCGTGGTGCTGTCCGAGCCGCGCTCGCTGTTCGACGACTGCCTGCGCGCCTACGAGGATATCGAGGCCCGTGCCGGCGAGGCGGGGGTTGACCGTCTAGACGGCTTGTACGTGCGCGCCCAGCAGCTCGACTTTGGTGCCCAGCAGCGCCTGAACTACGTAAGCCTCATCCGTGCCGGCGGTGCGGTGATGGCCGAGCTCAAGATTGAGCAGCCGGCCATCGCAGGCTCGGACAATCGCTTTATGACGCGCATTCAGGAAGTCGTGGGCAAGCGCTACGCCTGCGTGTTTGCCATCCCTGACCGCGGTGCGCGCGAGTCGATGGAGCTCACCTTTGGTGACGAGGGCATCACCTTTGAGGAATCGCTGACGGCAGCGCCCGAAAACGCCGGCGTCATTGGCGAGCGCGTACGCGTGGCAGCGGCGGATTCTGCCGATCGTGCTGCCCGTCAGGATGCTCATGCTGCAATTCGCGAGCGCCGCGCCGACGCACTCAACGCCCGCTCGCTCGAGGCGGGCGCGGCCCAGGCTGCCGCCGGTGCCGCCGTGCCCACCATCTCGCGCGGACGCGTGACCTTTGTGGACGCTGCCCTGCCGCAGGGCGTGGTGGTGCCCGATGCCAACCTGGCCGTGTTCTCGATCGCCGACCTCAACGCCCGCATGGACGCCAACCGCGCGCGCAGCCGCCGCAAGGTGGACATTACGCAGATCACGTTCCCGTTTAAGCCGGGCGACTACGTGGTGCACGCCACCCATGGCATCGCGCTCTTTAGCGAGATCGCGCGCCAGGAAGTGGGCGGCAAGGAACGCGACTACTTTTTGCTGGAATATGCCGACGGCGACAAGCTCTACGTGCCGTTGGAGCAGGTCGACCGCATCACGCGCTATGTTGGTCCCGACGGCGACAAGCCGCGTCTGACCAGACTCAACACCGCCGACTGGACGCGTGCCACCAGCAAGGCGCGCAAGAACGCCAAAAAGCTGGCGTTTGACCTGGTCGATCTGTATACGCGTCGCTCGTCGATTACCGGTATCGCCTGCCCGCCCGACACGCCCGAGCAGATCGAGATGGAGCAGAGCTTCCCTTACGACGAGACGCGCGACCAGTTGGAGGCCATCGCCGACATTAAGGCCGACATGGAGGCGCCCAAGCCCATGGACCGCCTGCTGTGCGGCGACGTGGGCTTTGGCAAGACCGAGGTCGCCCTGCGCGCGGCGTTTAAGTGCGTTGACTCCGGCCGCCAGGTCATGGTGCTCTGCCCCACGACCATTCTGGCCCAGCAGCACTACGAGACGTTCTTTGAGCGCTTTGCCCCGTTTGGCCTGGAGGTCGAGGTGCTCAGCCGCTTTCGCACGCCGGCGCAGCAAAAGCGCGCACTCAAGGCGTTCGCCGAGGGCACGATCGACGTGCTCATCGGCACGCATCGTCTGCTTTCGGCCGATGTAAACCCCAAAAACCTGGGCCTGGTGATCATCGACGAAGAGCAGCGCTTTGGCGTGCAGCACAAGGAGCAGCTCAAGAACCTGCGCGAGCAGATTGACGTGCTCACGCTCTCGGCAACGCCTATCCCGCGTACCATGCAGATGGCCACGAGCGGCGTGCGCGACATGAGCCTGATCACCACGCCGCCGACCGGGCGTCGTCCCGTGATCGTGCACGTGGGGGAGTACGACCCCGATGTGGTGAGCGCGGCGATTCGTCTGGAGGTGGGCCGCGGCGGTCAGGTGTACTACGTGTCCAACCGCGTCAAGACCATCGATGACGCCGTGGCACGCGTGCATGAGGCCGCGCCCGAGGCGCGCGTGGGCGTGGCGCACGGCAAGATGAGCCCGCGCGAGGTCGAGGACGTGATGATCGAGTTCGCGACCAAGAAGATCGACGTGCTCATCGCCACGACCATCGTGGAGAGCGGCATCGACAACGCAACGGCCAACACGCTCATCATCGAGGATTCGCAGCGCCTGGGCCTGGCGCAGCTCTACCAGCTCAAGGGCCGTGTGGGCCGCTCTGCCACGCAGGCCTACGCGTATTTTATGTTCCCGGGCGAGCTGCCGCTCACCGAGGAGGCAACGGCGCGCCTGACCGCACTTTCCGAGTTCCAGGACCTGGGCAGCGGCATGCGCATCGCCATGCGCGACCTAGAGATCCGTGGCGCCGGTTCGCTTATGGGAGCCGAGCAGCACGGCAATCTGTCGAGCGTGGGCTTTGACCTGTTTACGCAGATGCTGGGCCAGGCCGTGGCCGAGGCGCGCGGCGATGACGACGCCGGCGTGGAGGCGGCGAGCGTGGGTATTAACCTGCCGGCCGACTACTTCTTGTCCGAGGAGTACTTGCCGGCGGTGGATCAGCGCGTGCTCGTGTACCGTAAGCTCGCGGCGGCCGAGGACCTGGAGAGCATCGACGAGGTGCAGGAAGAGACCGAGGCCGCGCACGGTGAGCTGCCGCTGGCGGGGCTCAACCTGTTCAACCGCGCGCGTATTCGTATCCGTGGCGAGCGCTTGGGGCTCGAGAGCGTCACGCTCAGCGGCGGCCGCATCACGTTTTTGGGCGTCGACGTGCCCAAGAAGGTGGCCTTTGAGCTTAAGACCCGCTATGGCGCGGTGAACTTCCCCAAGAGCCGCAAGCTGTCGGTGCCCTATAAGGCAGGCGCTGGTGTGGGCAGCGGCCTGGGTCGCGGCCTCGACGCCAACGACGGTACCGGCCCGGTGGCTGCGGCGCTCATGCTGCTGCAGCAGCTGGGTGCGAGCGACGACGACTAACGGGTCGACGCTGCAAACGCCCCATTTGGGCAATCTGACCCTCACTCGTCGGTCGCGTACGCAAGTACGCTTCCCTCCTCCTTCGGGCCACCTTGCCACAAATGGAACGTTTTCGCTTACTTATGCTCAACCTGTAAGGGTATTTACGGGACAAAGCCATCTTCGTCTCACCCACATTGCAGGTTGACCGCCCTCCGCTCGACCGAAAGGAAAGTATGTTCGGGTATATCTATAAGAAAGATGCCGCTGCTATCGCGGTCATCCTGGCCTTTTGTCTGCTCGCTGGGTCGTTTTTCGATTATCAGATCTCGAGCGCGCTGTTCAATATCGGCAGCATGTACGGTCGCTTTATCGAGGCCGCCGGCGAGCTGCCGTTCGAGCTGACGGCGAGCATCGCGGGCGTTATGCTCGTGCGCGCGGTGCGTCCTGATTCCAGGGGGAGCAAATGGCTCGCCGTGCTCGGCATCCTCGTCAATGTTGGCCTGGCCGGCTACGAGATCGTCTCGTCCCTGAAGGTTGGCGGCAAACTCATCGCGGTTCAGTTGGTGCTGACATTTGTGTTGGTTATCGCCGCCAACCTTATCGTCTATCGCCTCACGCGCACGACCGAGTCCGACGAGCTCACGCGCTGGGCGTTGATGGTACTTGCCGTGTGGGTTGCCCAGGCCATCATCCTCAACGTGATCGTCAAGCCGCTGTGGTCGCGCCCGCGCATGCGCGTAATCGAGGTCACGCCGGGGCTCATTTTTCAGCCGTGGTGGGTAATCGGCAATCCCGACAAGTGGACCTATATCGCCGCCGGCGTGATCAAGGACGGGTTCAAGTCGTTCGCGAGCGGGCACACCGCGCATGCGGCGATTGGCCTTATGCTCGCCGGGCTTCCCGCGGCAGCCTTTAAGGAAAAACCGTCGCGCCGTCGTGTGGTCTTTTGGACGGCGGCTGTGGTCGCGGCGCTCGTCGCGTTTGGCCGCATCGTGATCGGAGCGCACTTTTTGAGTGACGTGAGCTGCGGTTTTGCTCTGGTACTGGCACTTGAGTGCCTTGCCGCGCGCATTGCCTATCCCAGCGGCGTACAATAGCTCCGTTTGAATCATCTGGCCGATACCCGGTAAGAGAGGATTGCCATGCTCGCGTTCAACAACGATTATTCCCACGGCGCACACCCGGCGGTGCTGCAGGCGCTCGTCGATACCAACATGGAGCCGCAGCCCGGCTACGGTACCGATGCGCATACCGAGCGCGCCAAGCAACTTGTTCGCGAGGCCTGCCAGGCCCCCGATGCCGACGTGTTTTTTCTGGTGGGCGGCACGCAGGCCAACGCGACGGTGATTGATATGCTGCTTGCGCCCTACGAGGGTGTCGTTGCTGCCGAGACTGGCCACGTCGCCTGCCACGAGGCGGGTGCCATCGAGTTTGGCGGCCACAAGGTGCTCACCATCCCTGGCTACGAGGGCAAGATGCACGCCGAGGACCTCGAGAACTATATCCAGGTGTTCTACGAAAACGAGAGCTACGAGCACACGGTGTTCCCGGGCGCCGTGTACGTGAGCCTATCGACTGAGTACGGCACGCTGTACTCCAAGGCCGAGCTCGCGGCGATCCATGCAGTGTGCCAGAAGCGCGAGATTCCGCTGTTTGTGGACGGTGCCCGCCTGGCCTATGCGCTGGCGGCCGATGAGTGCGACATTACCCTGCCCGAGCTGGCGCAGCTGTGCGACGTGTTCTACATCGGTGGTACCAAGTGCGGCGCGCTCTGCGGCGAGGCCGTGGTGTTTTGCGGCATGCACGCTCCGGCGCATCCCATTCCGCGCATTAAGCAGCACGGCGCACTGCTTGCCAAGGGCCGCCTGACGGGCGTCCAGTTTGAGGCGCTCTTTACCGATGGCCTGTATTTTGAGATTGGTCGCCAGGCGATTGAGACCGCTCAGGCGCTGCGTCGTGTGCTGCACGAACGCGGCTACCAGTTCTTCTTGGAGACGCCCACGAATCAGCAGTTCGTGATTCTGCCCAACGAGGATATGGCCCGCATTCGCGAGCATGCCTCGATCGAGTACTGGGAAAAGTACGATGACACCCACACGGTGGTGCGTTTTTGCACCAGCTGGGCCACGACGCAGGAGGACATCGATGCGCTGGCGGCTGTCCTGTAGCCTGATGTAATGACGAGGGGCCGCCTTGCGCCTGGGTTTGGCGCAAGGCGGTCTTTGCTTTTGAGGGGGAGGGGCTGTATGCCCGAGATGTCCGAGCCGACGATTCGCCTGGCGACGCCCGAAGACGCGCCGGCGTTGCTTGCCATCTATGAGCCGTATGTGCGCCAGACGGCGATTACCTGCGAATACGAGGTGCCGAGCGTTGAGGAGTTCGCCGGGCGTATCGAGCGCACGCTCAAGCGCTATCCGTATCTGGTGATGGAGCTGGACGGGCGTCCGGTAGGCTATGCCTATGTGAGTCCGCTTAACAGCCGCGAGGCATACGACTGGTCGGTCGAGACATCGATCTACCTGGCGCGCGACGTGCGCCACGGCGGGCTGGGCCGCAAGTTGCACGATGCACTCAAGCAATGTCTGATCGCGATGGGCATCACCAATATGTGCGCCCTCATCGCCGTGCCGCACGACAAGGACGACGAGTATCTGACGCACAACAGTCAGGATTTCCATGCCCATATGGGCTACCGCCTGGTGGGCGCCTTTGACCGCTGCGCCCAAAAATTCGGCCGCTGGTACGACATGTGCTGGATGGAGTTGGTCTTAGCCGAGCGCACGCCCAACCAACCCAAACCAACCTGGTTCCCCGACCTCCCCAAACCTACCATTTAGGGACAGGTTAGCCGATGGGCTCGGTGTATTTGGCGCGGTCGGTGCGCTGGATGCGCTTGGAGACATGGAGCGGGCGGCCGTCAGTGTCGTAGACGTAGTCGGTGATCAGGATCAGCGCCTGCCCGCGCTCAACGTTGAGCAAAAACGCCTCGTTTTGCGAGGCATAGCACACCTCAAAGGTCTTATGCCCCTGTGCCGGCGCGCGATGGAATTCTTGGCGCAGCGTGGCGTAGAGTGAACCGTTGATATCGCGATCGATGAGCGCCTCAAAGCTTGGCGGCAGATAGGTGGTCTCCAGGCACAACGGCGCATCGTCCAGATAACGCAGGCGGACAAGTTTGACGAGCTTGCTGCCCACGGCGGCATCAAAGAACTTAGCTATGCTGCCGCCCGCCTTGGTAAAGCCCGAGTCCACCGTGCGCGTGGTGGGCTTCATGCCCTGACCCTGGACCTGCGCCGTATAGCTCGAAAACACCAGGTTGTTCTCGTGGAGCGCCGGCGTGTCGGCCACAAAGGCGCCGCGCCCGCGCTCGGTTCGAACCAGACCCTCATCGACGAGCACCTTAAGAGCATGGCGCACGGTGCTGCGCGACAGCCCCGATTCGTCCATGAGTTCCATCTCGGACGGCAGCTTGTCTCCGCGTGCGTAGATGCCGGCGGCGATGCGGTCACGCAGCGTACCCGCCAAGCGCTCGTATTGGGCCAGTTTCTTCTTAGACGAAGCGTTCATGCGATCAACCTGTATCTAACTTGTATGTGAATCTAATTAAGCATGTATCCAATACAACAACAAAACCGCTGGTAACAAATTATCAAAAACCGCATCAGCAATATTTCTATGACAAATATAGCATACAACTAGTCGACATAACCAAAACATGTATGTAACTTGTATGCCATCGAGAGCATCAAACGAGAAGAAAGGCTGATGCACGATGACTACTCAGGAACAGGTTAAGGATGTCGTCTCCCAGGTTTTGGCTGACAAGGCAGACAAGGGCGGCATCAAGCGCGTCGTGTGGATTGGCGCCGGCGGATCCAACGGCGGCAACTATCCTGCCCAGTACTTTATGGAGCACGAGGCCACGCAGGTCGTGAGCTCCAGCTACACCAGCAACGAGTTCGTGCACGCCACCCCGGCCTACGTCAACGAGAACACCCTGGCCGTCGTCGTGTCCATGCGCGGCACCAAGGAGACCATCGTCGCCGCCCAGGTCGCCAAGGACCACGGCGCCAGCACCATCGCAATCTATGTTGACGAGTCCGGCCTCACCGAGGTCTGCGACTACAAGATCCAGTACGACAGCCTGGCCGTCGACGAGTCCTGCATGGGCCGCACCAACTCTGCCGTCGTGACCATGACCGCCATGGAGCTTACGCAGCAGACCGAGGGCTATGCCGAGTACGAGACCGCTATGGCCGCGTTCGACTTGGTCGACCCCATCTATCGCAAGGCCGTCGAGTACACCCGTCCGCTCGCTGCTAAGTGGGCCGAGCAGAACGCCGACAAGCCCTGCATCAACGTCATGGCTCAGGGTCCGCTCTTTGGTGCCGCCTACGTCTTTAGCATCTGCAACGTGCAGGAGATGCTGCAGATCGACTCCTGCACCATCAACACCTGCGACTTCTTCCACGGTCCTTTCGAGATCCTGGACAAGCGCACCTCGCTGTTCCAGCTCATCAGCGTCGGTCGCAGCCGCTGCAACGACGAGCGCGGCATCCGCTTCGTCAACCAGTACGGTGGCGAGCGCGTCTATCAGCTCGACGCCAAGGAGCTCGGCCTCAACGACATCAAGGACAGCGTGAGCGAGTACTTCAACCACCTGATCTTTGCCCCGATCCTCAACAACGTGTACATGCGTGCACTCTCTGCAGTCACCCACAAGGACTACATGACGCGCCGCTACATGTGGAAGCTGGACTACTAGGGGATATTGGTTCCGCCGTTCTACCGAACGGCGGACCGGCCGACGCTGCGCACCCGGCATTTGGCCAATCTGCCGTTCAATTTCAAAGGCGCGACCAGAAGGTCAGCGCCTTTTCATTTCACGGCACCTTGGCTCAAATGCGGCCCGCTCGCTGATTTATGCTCAACCAGCGGCGCTTTAGTCGTTGGGGACGTTCTTAAATGGCTAGTCATTCAGGAGCGTCCCCAACGACTAGTCATTTAAGAACGTCCCCAATGTCTAGGTAGAGCAGATTTTTCCGTTCGGCGATTTGTGTCTTGAAAAATGTATATAACGACTATAACGTAGTGTGAAACATATTGGAAACAATACCGAGGAGGCTGCGTTGAAGAAAAGCAATCTGGGCTATGTGCTGGTGCTGGTCGCCGCGCTTATGTGGGGCAGCATCGGAATCTTTGTAAACGGCATCTCGGCCATGGGCGTTTCGTCCCAGAGCATGGCTGCCTTTCGCTTGTTGGTCGGAGCGCTTATCTTGGCGCCGGTCCTGATGTTTATGGGCTGTCGTCCGGGTGAGGGGTCTACCGTGGCTCAGGGTCCGCTGGCCCTGTTCAAGGCGAGCCCTAAAGAGCTTGTTCCCTGCGCGCTTGTCGGTATCGTCGGTTTGGCCGCCGCCAACACCTGCTATTACGAGTGCATGGGCGAAGTGGGCATGTCCACGGCCTCGGTGCTGCTCTACACCTCGCCGGTGTTTGGCGTCGTGCTCGGCCGCGTGCTTTATCGCGAGGACGTGACCCCCAACAAGCTCGTTGCCATTGTCTTTAACATCGTTGGCTGCGTGCTTGCGGTGACCAATGGCGACCTTTCCGGTTTCCATTTTTCGGTTTGGGGCGTCACGTCGGGCGTGATTGCAGGCCTTTGTGGTGCGTCGCTCGCGGTGTTTAGCCGAATAGCAACCAAGACGGTCCACCCGCTGGCTGTCACGTTTTGGGGCTTTGTTTTTGGCGGTGCGGTTATGGCGACTATCGCGGCTCCGTGGCCGGATGTCGCCGCGGCAATATCGCCACAGCTGCTGCTGCTGTTCCTTGGCTTTGGGCTCATCCCCACAGCCGTGGCTTACATCTTATATATGCAGGGTCTGTCCATGGGGCTCGAGACGTCGAAAGTTCCCGTTGTAATGTCTTTCGAGACGGTCGTCACCGTACTGGTGGGCATTGGTGTCTATGCCGAGCCCGCCGGCGCGATCAAAGTCTTGGGCATCGTGCTGGTGCTCGCGTCCATCCTGATCATGAACACCGACTTCTCCAAGCTGCGCAACAGTGTGTTTGTCGGTCATGTCGTTGAGAGCATGACCTTTAGGCCCAACGCGTGGTGGACGGAGAAATCGCAGGACATGGATCTGTTTAAGGAACGCACCGGCATCGCGCTGGAGCCCACCGTGCAGGAAAGCCCCTGGTACTTCGTGCGATAGGGGATGGGCGAGACGTCTGATCGAGTGCCGACAAGACAGTGCCGACCTGTCCTGCACCAACGTTTCGAGTACGTTAAACCCGCAAACGGTCGATTTTCACCCGCGAACGGTCTTTATACTAATTAGCAATATCCGCAACGTATAAGACGTTATAATGACCATAACGAAAAGGAGGAGGCAAGATGAATCAGATCATTCTCGCATCTCATGGCGGCCTGGCCGCAGGCGCCAAAGACACGCTCGAGATGGTTCTCGGCGACGTGTCGAACGTCCACGTCGTGTCGCTTGCTCGTGATGACAAGGAGCCCATCACCAATAAGGTGGACGCCATGATCGCCACGTTCAACGCGGACGACACCGTCTATGTGCTGACCGATATGCTCGGCAGCTCGGTCAACAACAACATGGTCGAGCTTTCCAAGAACGGCACGAAGTTCACGGTTGTCAGCGGTTTCAACATCCCGCTGGCGCTCACGCTTGCTATGAGCCCCGTCCCCGTCAAGGGTGCCGAGCTCGCAGCCCTCATCAACGAGGCCCGCACCGGTCTGACCAACCCCAACGCACCGGTCGAGGCCGCCGCGGCTCCCGCCAAGAAGGCCAAGGCATCCCGTCACAGCTCCGGTCCCGCCAAGATCGTCCTCGCACGTCTTGACTACCGTCTGCTGCACGGCCAGGTCGTCTTTACCTGGACCACCAAGGTTCAGGCCGAGCGCATCATCGTCGTCGACAACGCTGCCGCCAACGATGACATCAAGAAGGGCGCTCTTAAGCTGGCCAAGCCCCAGGGCGTGCGCCTGAACGTCTTCACCGTCGAGCGTGCCCTCGCCAAGATGGACAAGCTCAACACCCTCGGCGAGCGCGTCATGTTCGTCTTTGGCAACACGGCCGAGATGCTGCAGTTCTGCCAGGGCTACAAGCTCGACGCCATCAACCTGGGCGCCACCGCCAACCACGACGGTGCCGATCAGATTGGCGGCAAGGACAGCTCCGTCTTCCTCGACGCCACCCAGAAGGCCGACGTCAACCAGCTGCTCGACATGGGCATCAAGCTCTACGTCCAGCAGACCCCTACGTATCAGAGCGTCGACATCGACGCCAAGCTGTAATCAACCAGGCTTTTGCCTGACTGAAAGGAGAAGGGTATGAATACGTTCATCAGTGCGGTGCTCGTCGGCCTCGTCGGCGTGTTCTGCATGTGGGACTCCCGCCTGCTCGGTCGTCTTAACTTCGAGCAGCCCCTCGTTGGCGCTACGCTCGTCGGTCTGCTGCTGGGCGATGTGCCCACCGGCCTTGCCGTCGGTGCCGCCGTCGAGCTCGTGTCCATGGGCCTGGTGCAGGTCGGCGCCGCCGTTCCGCCCGATATGGTCCTGGGCGGCATCGTGGCCGCTGCCTTTGCGTGCCTGACCGATGCTTCCGCCGAGACCGCCATGACGATCGCCATCCCGGTCGCCGTCCTGGGTCAGCTCCTCGGCATCGTATTCCGTTCCATCATCGCCGCCCTCACCCATGTGGCAGATAGCGCGATCGATAACGGAAAGTTCAAGACCGCCTACCGTATGCACATCTGCGCCGGCTCCGGTCTGTACGCCATCATGTACTTCCTGCCGATCTTCCTCGCCGTCTTTGTTGGCACCGACCTGGTTCAGGCCATCGTCAACATGGTTCCCGAGTGGCTGTCCACTGGTCTTAACGTTTCGACCAAGATCATGACCGCCTACGGCTTGGCCCTGCTGCTCACCATGATGATCAAGAAGGGTATGACTCCGTTCCTGTTCATCGGTTTCCTGCTCGCCGCTTACCTCAACCTGTCCGTCATCGCGGTCGCTCTGATCGGCGTGTGCCTGGCTGTCGTCTTCATGGGCTTCAAGTTCAATGGTTCCCATGCAGTCGCCGGTGTCGATTCCGACTACGATCCGCTCGAAGACGACGAAGACTAAGGAGGAACACACTATGGCAACCGCAACCAAGGACGTGTCCCTGAACAAGAAGGTCAGCCAGTTCTTCTGGCGCTCCTGGGCCATCCAGGCCTCTTGGAACTACGAGCGTCAGATGAACATGGGCTTCCTCTACGGCATGGTTCCCACGCTCGATCGCCTCTATCCGGACGAGTCCGACCCCAAGCAGCTTGCTGCTAAGAAAGAGGCTTACCACCGTCACATGGCGTTCTACAACTGCACCCCGCAGACGAGCGCTTTCATCCTGGGCCTCGCCGCCTCCATGGAGGAGCAGTACGCCAAGGATCCCGAGAACTTCGATCCCGATTCGATCAACGCGGTCAAGACCTCCCTCATGGGTCCGCTTTCCGGCATCGGTGACTCCTTCTTCCAGGGCACCATCCGCGTTATCGCCTTTGGCCTGGGCGTTCAGCTGGCTCAGCAGGGCTCCATCATGGGCCCGATCCTGGCTATGCTCATCTCCATCGTCCCCTCTGTGCTGATCACTTGGTTCGCAGCCAAGATGGGCTATCAGGGCGGCCACGAGTACCTGAGCAAGCTTCAGGGCGGCGACCTCATGGAGAAGCTCATGTATGTCTGCGGCATCGTGGGTCTTATGTCCGTGGGCGGCATGATCGCTACGCTGATCGGCGCCACCACCCCGCTGCAGTTCGCTGAGGGCACCGTCGTGATCCAGGACATCCTGGACGGCATGATGCCCCAGATGATTTCCCTTGGCCTCACTGGCCTTATGTACTGGCTCATCAAGAAGAACGTCAACACCGGTTGGCTTCTCGTGATCGCCATCGTGGGCGGCATCGCCCTCTCCGCGGCCGGCATCCTGGCCTAGTCGCGACCAAGCGCCTAATCGCTTTCCCCCGGGGGCCTGCCTGGCATCCCATACCCCAGGCAGGCTTCCATCCCTAAATGTGTCAAAGGGACAGTTCCTTTGTCACATCCTCAACGGGCCGGCGACTCGGTCCAAATCACGGTAACCCTGCGAGCGCCCGGCAATGTGGCGCCGCAAAAATCGAAAGGAATGTGTCAGATGTACGAGATCGACCTTAACCTCCCTAAGCAGATCGTCGCTGACGTCCTGTCCAACCACGAGATCCACAGCGTCGCCTTCGTCGGCTGCGGCGCTTCCATGTCCGACCTTTACCCCGCCAAGTACTTCCTGGCCAACAACACGGACAAGCTGAACGTTCAGATCTTCACCGCTAACGAGTTCAACTACGACACGCCTTCCTGGGTCAACGAGCACACCTTCGTGATCACCTGCTCCCTCGGTGGCTCCACGCCCGAGACCGTCGAGGCCAACAAGACCGCCAAGAAGCACAACTGCCCGGTCGTCTCCCTCACCAACAAGGCTGGCTCCGCTCTGACCGTCGACGCTGACTACGTCATCGTTCACGGCTTCCACGCCAACTTCGCTGCCAAGTGCGAGAAGCCCGGCTACGCCATCGCTCTTGCTGTCGAGATCCTTCAGCAGACCGAGGGCTATGACCACTACGAGGACATGATCACCGGCCTCACCAACGTCTTCGAGCTCTGCGAGAACGCAGCTCAGTCCTGCAAGAAGCTCGCCAAGAAGTTCGCCGAGGACTTCAAGGACGACAAGATGATCTACTTCATGGCTTCCGGTGCCTCCGAGAAGATGGCTTATTCTCACGCCGCCTTCCTGTTCACCGAGATGCAGTGGATCGACGCCGCCGCCTACAACACCGGTGAGTACTTCCACGGCCCGTTCGAGGTTTCCACCGAGGGTAAGCCCTACGTCTTCTTCATGTCCGATGGCGCTACCCGTCCGATGGACGCCCGCGCCCTCACCTTCCTTGAGCGCATGGGCGCCAAGGTCGCTCTGATCGACTCCAAGGACTACGGCCTGGCTGACGCCGTGCCCGCGAGCGTCGTCACCTACTTCAACCCGCTGCTGCACCTCGCCGTTATGCGCGAGTACGGCAACCAGATCGCCGAGGCCCGTCAGCACCCGCTGACCATGCGTCGCTACATGTGGAAGCTTTCCTACTAATCACAAGTAAGTAGACCTTACGGGTTGATTGAGAGGGGATGGGGTTTGCGCCCCGTCCCCTTTTTTGCTATCGAAAGGAGATGCGTATGATCAAGGCAGTGCTGTTTGACATGGACGGCGTGCTGGTCGATACCGAGTGGTTCTACAACCGTCGCCGCGTGGCATTTATGGAAGAGAAGGGCTTCCACTTTGACGAGATCCCCGATCTTTCGGGGTCTAACGAGCCCGCCATCTGGAAGGCGCTGGTGCCCGACGATGTTGAGCTGCGCGAGCGCCTGCGCGTGGAGTACAAGCAGGTCTACAGCCCGGACCACCCCGTTCCGTATGCCGAGCTTCTCAACGAGCAGACGGAGCCGGTGATGCGTGAGCTGCACGAGCGCGGCGTGAAGTGTGCCATCGCGAGCTCGTCCTATCGCGAGCTGATCGACGAGCTAGTGGAGATTGCCGGTATTGCCGACGTGCTGGACTACACTATCAGCGGTCACGAGTGCAGTGCGTTTAAGCCCGACCCCGAGATCTACCTGCGTGCCATGGAGGCGCTGGAGGTGGAGCCTACCGAGTGCCTGGTTATCGAGGATTCGCCTTTGGGCATCGAGGCCGGCAAGCGCTCCGGCGCCCGCGTCCTGGCACTGCGTCCGCACGAGGGCGTCAACCTCGACCAATCGCGAGCCGATGCCGTTATCGATAATCTGACCGACATTTTGGCCGCTTTGTAATGTCAATCCGCCGCGAGAAGCACAGGTTCAAACGTTTTTTGCGGTGGACTGGCTCAATTTGGTTTCGATTTTGATCCGTTTGGCTTCGATTCGGGCTAAGTGAGTAGACTTTTTGGCGCAGGCTGAGCACAATGCATATCTTCCTTTGTAAAACCGCAGGTCACAGAGGTGGCTGTTTTGGGTGTGCTCGGCAGATCGTAAAAAGTCTACTCACTTGGAATTTAGCCCTTTGGTCGTGGGGGTTGCTGGTCCCGTTTTGGTTGTCGAGAGAGGGTGAATTGAAGCGCCCCCGCACGCTCCATGCTACAATCGCGGGCATGCCCCACAACTACATCTGCCTTCGAAGGGAGCCTACGTGGCGAACGCCATCGAACAGCTCACGGATCGCGTGCTCGTGCTCGGCCGCCTCACCATCGTCCGCCGCGCCATCACCGCCGTGGCGGTCACCATTTCCGCCGTTCTCCAGACATTTCTGATCCAGGCGTTCATTCGGCCCGCCGACCTGCTTCCGAGCGGCCTTACCGGCGTCGCGGTCCTGCTCGATCGCGTTACCTCGCTTGGCGGCGTTCACATCGACATCTCGCTCGGTATGCTTGCGCTTAACATCCCCGTGGCGCTCCTATGCTGGAGCGGCATTAGCAAGCGCTTCGTCATCTTCTCGATGATGCAGGTCGTGCTCTCGTCGCTGTTCCTCAACGTCTTTCACTTCGCCCCGTTTTTGGGCGACAAGATCATGCTCATCATTTTTGGCGGCGTGGTCTCGGGTCTGGGCGCTGCCATCGCGCTCAAGTCCGGCGCATCCACCGGCGGCACCGACTTTATCGCGCTGTGGGTTTCCAACCACACGGGCAAGACCATCTGGGGCGTCATCTTTGGCTTTAACTGCTTTATCCTGGCGATCTTTGGCTTTATGTTTGGCTGGGACAAGGCGGCGTACTCCATCGTGTTCCAGTTTATTTCGACCAAGACCATCGACAGCTTCTATCGTCGCTACGACCGCGTGACGCTGCAGATCACGACGCGCAAGGCGGACGAGGTCATGACCGCCTATGTTGACCATTTTCAGCATGGCATTAGCTGCGCCGAGGTCATTGGCGGATACAGCCGCGAGAAGATGTACCTGCTGCACGCCGTTGTATCGACCTACGAGAGCCAGGACATTATCAAGCTGGTGTGCGACATTGATCCCGGCGCCGTGATCAACGTGTTCCACACGCTCAACTTTGTGGGCGGCTGGTGGGGAGGTCATGTCGACGAGCCCATGCCCACGGCCGTTCCCGATCCCGACAAGCCCGCACGCATGGCCAGCAGGCAGGCGCGCCTCAGCGAGCAGGACAGCCTGCAGCAGGACGACGGCAAGTAGGGTTTTGGCTTTTTGCCGGTCAAGCGCAGCCCATTCGAATTAGCTCCCCCCGAAAGTCCCGTTGCTTTCGAGGGACTCTCGTTTGACCAGATAAAACCTACCAAAATAGACCTGTCGCTTTTTGGTAGGCAGGGCGTATCGTTTTATCGTTATGATGTATCATAGAGCTAGACGTTATATACGTATTAGTAATTTCGATATTTTGATAGGAGTGATCAGATATGCCCGCGACCAAAAATGCACCGCTTTACCAGCAGATTTACGACGAAATCAAGGATGCGATCGAGAAAGGTGTTTATGCACCCAGGGAGCGTATTCCGTCCGAGCTCGAGCTAGCCGAGCAGTACGAGGTGAGCCGCATTACGGTGCGCCGCGCCGTCGAGGAGCTGTGCTCCGATGGCTACCTGGTTAAGCAGCAGGGCCGTGGCACCTTTGTTTCCACGCCGCACATCAACCGTCAGTTCCACGCCTCGACGCTGCAGACGTTTACCGCGCTGTGTGCCGACAATGGCATGAAGGCCGGTGCACATGTGGTCGATCGCCAGATTGTTCCGGCGCGCCAAAACGAGATGGAGTTCTTTGGCCTGCAGAAGGGCGCGCTGCTGCTGCATATCAAGCGCGTGCGCACGGCCGACGGCGAGCCCATTTTTGAGGAGAACATCTTTGTGCCGTTTGACGCCTACCGTGAGCTGTTGACGGCCGATCTTGAGGACAAGTCGATTTTTGCCGAGGTCGAGCGTGTTGGCGGAACGCCGATTGTCTCGGTTGGTTACCGCACGGTCGAGGCCGTTCGTGCCAATACCGAGCAGGCGGCCGAGTTGGGCATTGCTCCGCACGATCCACTGCTCAACCTGCGTGCCGGCTTTATCGGCCCCAATGGCGAGCCGGTCCTGATGGGTAAGCAGTACTACGTGGGATCGCGCTACGTTATGGTCATGTAGGGTTGGTTCCGCCGTTCTAACGAACGGCGGACCGGTCGACGCTGCGCCTTTGGTTACGCGGTTTTACCAAACCGCGTAACGGCTCGACGCTGCAAACGCCCCTAAGCGGCAATCTGACGTTCAATCGTCGGTCGCGTACCGAAGTACGCTTCCCTCCTCTTTCACGTCACCTTGCTCGCTTAGGGGCGTTTTCGCTGGCTTATGCTCAACCTGCGGCGTTTCCGTGCTTGTCAAGAGATGAAACATCGGCGTTGCTGGGCCGGCACTTGGGGACGTTCCTTTTCTGCCGGCACCTGGGGACGCTCCTTAGTCGTTGGGGACGTTCTTAAATGGCTAGTCATTCAAGAACGTCTCCAATGACTACCCGCAGAATGAGCGTGGCTGACAGCCGGGCGACGCCGGTCCGCGTGGCGGCGTATAATCGGCGGCAGATGATTCTGACGTTAGGAAACCATGACCGATAGCATGCAGCAGATGGCGCTCGACACGCTCGGCGCCTATTTTGGCTACACCTCGTTTCGCCCGGGGCAGGACCGCATGGTGGATGCGATTCTTGCCGGCCGCGATGCGCTCGGCGTTATGCCCACAGGCGCCGGCAAGTCCATTTGCTACCAGGTGCCTGCGCTTATGCTGCCCGGCATCACCTTTGTGGTGAGTCCGCTGCTGTCGCTTATGGAGGACCAGACCCGCGCGCTGCTCGCGGCGGGTGCGCGCCCCAGCTATCTCAACTCCAGTCTTACTCCGGCCCAGCAAAACACCGTGCTCAAGCGGGCGCGCGAGGGCCGCTATCAGCTTATGTATGTGGCGCCCGAGCGCCTGCTCGAGCCGCGTTTTTTAGCCTTTGCGCAGGAAGCTGCGGCGGACGGCGGCATTGGCGTGCCGCTCGTTGCCATTGACGAGGCCCACTGCGTGAGCCAGTGGGGCCAGGATTTTCGTCCCGCTTACCTGCAGATTCGTGAGTTTATCGATTCGCTGCCGCGGCGCCCCATCGTGGCGGCCTTTACCGCCACGGCGACCGAGCGTGTACGCGCCGATATCCAGCAGATGCTCGGCCTGCAAAACCCTGCGACGGTGGTGACGGGCTTCGATCGCAAGAACCTCTACTTTGGCTGCGAGGAGATGGGCGACAAAGCCAAGGCAGCGTGGGTGCGCGACTATGTGATTGCGCATTCGGGCGAGAGCGGTATCGTGTATTGCTCGACCCGCAAGACCGTCGATGCACTGGCAGGTGAGCTTGCCGAAGCGCTGGGCCCCAGCGGCATTCGCATTGGCCGCTACCATGCCGGCATGGGTAATGACGCCCGCCGCCAAAGCCAGCGCGCCTTTATCGACGACGATATCCAGGTGATGGTTGCCACCAACGCCTTTGGCATGGGCATCGACAAGCCCAACGTGCGCTACGTGATCCACAACAACGTGCCCGAGAGCATCGAGGCCTACTACCAAGAGGCGGGCCGCGCCGGCCGTGATGGCGACCCAGCCAGCTGCCATCTGCTGTGGAACGGCAACGATTTTCGCATGCGCCGCTTTTTGATCGACCGCGGCGATGCGACCGACGAGGCGCTCGACGACGAACAGCGCGCGTGGGCGCTCCAGAATCGATATCGTCTGCTCAGCCAGATGGAGGGCTACTGCAATACCACCGGCTGTCTGCGCGAATACATGCTGCGCTACTTTGGCGACGAGGCCGCGGCCGAGCATGCGACAGCCGCCGCGGGCGGCACGGCAGACGACGCCGAGGGCTGCGGCAACTGCAGCAACTGTCTCACGCAGTTCGAGGTCGAGGACGTCACCGATATGGCCCGCGTCGCTGTGCGCTATGTGGCCACGCGTCCCATGCGCTTTGGCAAGTCGCTGATCGCCGATGTGCTCCACGGCGGCAACACCGAGCGCATTCGCCAGATGCATCTGGACGAGGACCGCGGCTACGGTGAGCTGTCGGGCGAATCGGTCGGGCGCATCAAGGACATCATCGGGCAGCTGTGCGGCCGCGGTTATTTGGCAACCTCGCAGGGGCAGTACCCGGTCGTGGGGCTGGGTCCGCGTGCCGGCGAGGTCGAGGACGAGGCGTTCGCCTTTACCGTTAAGCGTCGCGCGTCCAAGCGCAAGGCCTCGGCCCGCGCCCGCCGTGCCGTCGATCTGCTGCGCGAGGAGGCCGAGCTGGATGAGCGCCCGCGCGTTGGCGACGATGCTGAGCTGTTCGAGCGTCTGCGTGCCCTGCGCAAGGAGATCTCGACCGAGCTGGAGATGGCGCCGTATATGGTCTTTTCCGACAAGGCCCTGCGCGGCCTGTGCCGCCTGCGCCCGCAGACGCGCGACGAGCTGATCCAGGTCAACGGCATTGGCGAGAAAAAAGCCGACGCCTTTGGTGAGCAGTTTATGGCGGCGATTGAAGAGTTTGAGTCCGAGCATGCGCGGGATGGAGCGTAACGATGGTAGCCGATAGCAAGACCGAACGTTCCGAGCGCGCTGAGGTGTCCGCCGTGCCACTGTACCAGCAGGTCATGGACGACCTAAAGGGCGAGATTGCGCGCGGCGTGTACGTGGCCGGCTCGCGCATTCCTTCCGAGATGGAGCTTGCGAAGTCCTACGGCGTGGGGCGCGTCACCGTGCGTCGCGCCATCGAGGAGCTGTCGCGTGCGGGGTATCTCAACCGCCAGCAGGGGAGGGGCACCTTTGTGTGTGCGCCCAAGCTCAAGCGCAAGATTCGCCAGAAGGGTGACGTCCAGAGCTTTACTGAGGGTTGTGCTGCCAACGACATGGTGCCGGGTGCGCGTCTGGTGTCGCGCACGGTGGTCGCAGCGACGCACGAGGATGCGGCGTTCTTTGGCGTGGAGCCCGGCTGCGAGCTTATCGTGGTCGAACGCGTGCGCACAGCCGACGGCATCCCTGTCATGCTTGAGAACAACGCCTTTGTGCTCGCCGACCATCCCTATCTGCAGACGCTTGCCGACAAGAACCTCACGGACAATTCCATCTTTGCGCTCGTTGCCGAGCATTCGGGTCGCGCGCCGCTCAAGTCCGACCCCTGCACCGTGGAGATTGCGCTTGCCGATGCCCAAACGGCCCCGCTGCTGGAGGTGCCGGTCGGTGAGCCGCTCTTCTATATGGAGGCCTACTTTACCGACGCCGGTGGGCACCCTCTGCTGCTCGGCCGTCAAAAGATCGTGGGCTCGCGCTACGTGTTCGACATCTAACGCTCACAGATAGAACAATATAGAACAAATTTGCCGAAATGACTTCACGGGCATTGTTGTGCATGCTATAAATAGGACAACATAGAACGATTGCAGGTACGAGCTGTGAAGTTCGTTCAAAGCCGCCACGCAAGGAGAAGCATCAACATGAACGCACATGACCTGATTCAGGAAATCATCGAGCGCAAAGGCAAGATCGAGAACGTCTTTTGGATCGCCTGCGGCGGTTCGATGATCGACCTGATGCCGGCCAACGAGCTGCTCAGGCGCGAGGCTACCACGTTTGCCTCGACGGTCTACACCGCGCGCGAGTTTTGCCTGATGGCCCCCAAGAGCCTCGGCGAGAAGTCGCTCGTCGTCGCCTGCAGCCATAGCGGCAACACGCAGGAGGTCGTCGACGGTTGCGAGATGGCGCTGGCTGCCGGTGCCGAGGTCGTCGCGTTGACCGACTGCAAGGACTCCAAGATCGACAACGGCAAGTGGACCACCTGGGTCTATCCGTGGGGCGAGGGCGTGTCGCAGGCCGAGGTGCCGCAGGGCATTGGCGTGCTGCTGGCCGCTGAGCTGCTCGATCAGCAGGAGGGCTACGAAGCGCTTGCCGACATGTACGCTGGCCTTAAGCAGATGGACGCGCTGCTGCCTGCTGCTCGCGAGAAGGTCAACGCCGAGCTGGGTGACCGCTTTGCCGAGCTCTGCCAGCAGCACAAGTTCTTCTATATCCTGGGCTCCGGACCCAACTTTAGCCAGACCTACGCCATGGCAATTTGCTCGCTCATGGAGATGCAGTGGCAGCACTGCTGCTACATCCACTCCGGCGAGTACTTCCACGGCCCGTTCGAGGCCACCGAGCCCGGCGTGTTCTACTTTGTGCAGCTCGGATCGGGCGAGTGTCGCCCCATGGAGGAGCGCGCACTTGCATTCCTCAATACGCACACCGATGCGATTATGGTGCTCGACGCACTTGAGTACGGCGTGGGCGAGGTGCCCGCCAGCGTGCGTTCGTACCTGGAGCCGATCTTCTTCTACAACATGAGCTGCGAGCTGCGCGCCGCGCGCGGCAAGGTGTTTGACCACAGCCCCGAGGTTCGTCGCTACATGGGCATCGAGCAGTACTAATATTCCGGGAATAACCTCTCACGACGGGGTCTGCGCTGCGCGCGGGCCCCGTTTTGCGTTGCGGCGGCCGGATCCGTGTCTGCGCGAAAAACGAAGGTGAATACTTTTCCGCGAAGTGAACGACCTATTTTGGACCCCCGAAGCATCCACACTTTTTGACGCCAAAACTGCAGGGAAAACTCGGCGAAACCGCAGGAAACGGCGTCTGAAAAGTGTCGATGCTTCGGGGGCTCGTTTTTGCTCGTTCACTTCGCGGAAAAGTATTCACCTTCGATTCGCAAGGGCACTGCGTGAGTCAAAAAAGCGGGCCGCGCCGGGGATTTCCGGCGCGGCCCGCTTAGTATCGTGCTTCGATTCGCAAGGTTACGGCAGCCAGCGGCCTACTTTGCGTCGTAGGCCTCGGCGTCCCACCAGTCGAGCTGGGCGATGTTGTCGCGGATGTGCTGGCAGCTCTTGTGGAAGCCCTCGAGCTCGTGCTCGGACAGGTCGAGCGTGTAGACTTCCTCGACGCCCTCGGCGCCGATCACGCACGGCAGGGAGGTAAAGATGCCCTCCTCGCCATACTGGCCGGTCATGAGCGTGGAGGCGGAAAGCACGGCGTGCTCGTTGTGCAGCACGGCGGCGCAGACGCGCGCGGCGGAGTTGGCGACGGCGTACTCGGTGCACTGCTTGCCCTGGTAGGTTACGTAGCCGCCCTTGCGTGCAAGCTCCTCGACCTCCATGTGGTCAAAGGCGTACTTGTCGGGGTTCTCGGCCTGAAGCTCGTTGAGGCTCTTGCCGGCGATAGTTGCGGCCTTAAAGGCAGCCAGCTGACTAAAGCCGTGCTCGCCGATCATGTAGGCGTCGATGGACTTGGGGCTCACGCCGACCTTCTTGGAGATCTCGGTGCGCAGGCGGGCGGAGTCCAGACCGCAGCCCGAGCCGATGATCTTCTTGGGATCGTAGCCGGTCAGGTGCCAAAGCTCGGTGCACACGACGTCGCAGGGGTTGGAGATGCTCACGAAGATGCCGTCGAAGCCGGCGTCGACGATGCGTTTGGCAAAGGTGCGGGCGGCGTCGGTGGTAAAGAACAGCTCGCCGTCACGGTTGCCGGCGGCCAGCGCGACCTTGCCGGCGGCGTTGACGATGACGTCGCAGCAGGCCAGCTCCTCGTAGTGGTCGTAGCAGTTGACGATCTTGGTGTTGTACGGGACAAACGAAAGGGAGTCGCGCAGGTCCTGGACCTCGGACGTCACCTTGGCCTCGTTGATATCGCACAGGTACAGCTCGTCGGCAATGCCCTGCATAAGCAGGCTGTTGGCGACATGTGCTCCTACGTGGCCCTGGCCGACCACACCGATCTTACGCGTCTGGTACATATATGTATCCTTCCGGCCGAGTTTTTCGCGTCGAACCATTGTAGCCTCCTGCCGTCACTTTGCTAGGCTAAAGCGCCGTAGATTTTTGGTACATGCCTTAATCTCTACTTTTGGAGTGATTTGGGCCGCTGACGGCATCGCTGGGCGATGTGCTCGCGCGGATAGGGCTGCTCGTTGTACCATAGCTGCAACTGACTCGTAAGGAGCATCCATGCCCATTCGCATCCCTGACGCCCTCCCTGCCGCCGCGCAGCTCGAGAGCGAGAACATCTTTGTCATGACCGAGTACCGCGCGCTGCACCAGGACATCCGTCCGCTGCGCGTGCTCATCCTCAACCTCATGCCCACCAAGATCGCCACCGAGACGCAAATCATGCGCAAGCTCTCCAACACGCCGCTACAGGTGGAGGTGGACCTGCTGCGCACCAAGACGCACGAGGCCACGCACGTGAGCGCTGGCCACCTGGAGACGTTCTACCGCACGTTCGACGACATCCGCGATATCCACTACGACGGCCTGATCATCACGGGCGCGCCGGTGGAGCAGATGCCCTTCGAGGAGGTCGACTACTGGCCCGAGCTCTGCCAGATCATGGACTGGTCCACCACGCACGTGCACTCTACGCTGCACATTTGTTGGGGCGCGCAGGCGGGCCTGTATCACCACTACGGTATTCAGAAGTACGACCTGTCGACAAAGGCGAGCGGCGTGTTTGAGCATCACCTGGTGAAGCCGCAAAGCCCGCTGGTGCGCGGCTTCGACGACCGCTTCTACGCCGTGCACTCGCGCAACACCGACGTGCGTCGCGAGGACGTGGAGGCCGAGCCGCAGCTCGAGGTTGTTGCCGTGTCCGACGAGGTGGGCCTGTACGTGGTTAAGTCCGTCGACAGCCGCCGCTTCTTTGTCTTTGGCCATCCCGAGTACGATACCGACACGCTGCGCTTGGAGTACGAGCGCGACGTGAAGCGCGGGCTTAACCCGGAGGTGCCGGCGAATTACTTCCCGGGCGACGACCCCACGGCCGAGCCGCGTAACGTCTGGCGCAGCCAGGCTCAGTTGCTCTACACCAACTGGCTCAACTACTACGTCTACCAGACCACGCCCTACGACCTGGCCCGCGCCGGCGAGGAGCATTAGGCTGCGACTGTGACTGTGGCCGTAGCTGTGCCGGTGGCGTGACGAGCGTGGATTATCGGACACACGAGCGTGGATTTTCGGACGTTTGAAAACGAGCGTCGATAATCTCCCATTTTTGGCCGAGGAACGGGCTCGAAACGGGAGATTTTCCACGCTCATTTTTTAGGCATGTAGATGCCGATGGCTCGGCTAAGAGACGCTGCATGCAGAGGCGAAGTCGCATTTGGCGTAGTCTTGAATCTCGACGGGTTTTTCTTTCTGATAATCCGATGGACCAAGGCATCTAAATGTGGAGACAGGGACCTCTCGACAACCGCCCTACCTGCAGATATAAGCCATCAACCCAAAGCGTCCAAAACCGTCAAGCATTTGGTCGGTGCCTGGATAGCATTTGGTCAGACTTCGCATGAAACCGTCTGGTACGTTTGCGCCGTTCCAAGATCTGGGAGGCGACATGGGAAACATGACGGCGAATCAAAGACTTGCAGGTCACATTAAGGCATGCGAACAGCAGATGAGCTGCGTGTACGCGCGAACGGCGGCGGAGGCAAAGCAGATTGAGCGGCGGGTGGCGGCGGGAAGTCTAGAGGCGGTCATGCCGGGGCTGTATGCGCGTCCGGAATACTGGTCCGAGCTCAAGTTTCGGCAGCGTTATCTGCATCGAGTGCGGGCCCTTGCGCAAAAGCACCCCGACTGGACATTTTGCTCCTATACGGCGGCTGTTATCTATGGTCTATCGGTTTCGCATGCCAATTTGACGCACATCCATATCGCCGTGTCACCGGCACAATCAACGACGCCGGGCTCTCAGGTCGTTCGCCATCGTTATGTTCGTCAAACACGGGCCACCCAGATGGACATTGCCGTGACCGATATCGATCAAACGATTACGGATTGCCTGGTCGATGCATCGTTTGTCGAGGGCTTGATCATTGCGGACTCGGCGCTCCATGAGCAGCTGTTGTCGAAGGAACATCTCGTTGAGACGGTCGACAAGCTTGGCCTGAATCGACGCGGTGTTGTGACGGCGCGAAGTGTTGCACGGTGTGCCGACGGCCTGTCGGAAAGCGGTGGCGAGTCCAAGGCGCGCGCCCTGATGATCGAGCGCGGCTGGCAGACGCCGGAGCTGCAAATTGAGCTGTTCGACCCGGTTGAGCCGGGACGGCCGTATCGCGTCGACTACTTGTGGCGCGTGGGAGATCGGCTGATCATCGGGGAATTTGACGGATTCGTTAAAAGCGAGAAGGCGGCGGAGGAAGGCAAGCTCGCAAAGGCGCAGTTTGATGAGCGCCAGCGCGAGTCGAGGCTTTCGCTGCTTGATAACTGCAAGATCGTGCGCTTGTGCTGGGATGATCTGAGGGATCCGGGAAAGCTTGATCGCAAGCTCAAAGTTGCCGGCGTGCCGCGTGCGTGCTGAGGGGGTTGCAGGGCGTTGAGCCGCACGAGCGTGGAAATCCGGACACACGAGCGTGGATAATCGGACGCTTGTTGAATGAGCGTGGATAATCTCCCGTTTTTGGCTCGCAAGGGGGTTCAAAGCGGGAGATTTTCCACGCTCATCGTGCAGGTGCGATGCAACGGCGGTTAGGCGCTGATGATGTGGGGTAGCGGCAGGTCGTGGGCGTCGGTGGGAACGTGGTCGACACGCTGCTCGTCAAAGGCGATGCCGATGATTTGGCATGCGGGCGAGAGCATAGGCAGGTAGCGGTCGTAACAACCGCCGCCGTAGCCCAGGCGCACGCCGGTTTGGTCGAAGGCCACGAGCGGCACGACGATCATGTCGAGAGCTTCGGCAGGCACGATGGGGAAGCGGTCGCTGTCGATGTCCGTGGCCGCGAAGGCCCGCGTGGGGTGGGCGATAAACGGAGCCGCGGACGCATCGTCGGCGGCAACTGCCCGCATACACATGCGCTGGCCACAAGCCACGGCGTCTGTTGCCGAGAGCATGCACGGATAGGCCACGCGCCAGCCGCGCGCGGCGGCCGCAGCGGCAAACGCGGCAGGGTCTGCCTCGGAACCCATCGCGGCATAGACGGCAACGATGCGCGGCGCCGCGGCATCCAAGCGGCCCAGCAGCTCAACCAGCCGCGCACAGATATCAGCAGACTTCGCCGCCCGCAAGTCCAAATCAAGAGCATCGCGCCGAGCAATCACTGCCCGCCGCACTTCAGCCTTGTCCATCCCGGCCCTCTCTCCCAAACCTACCAAAAAGGGACAGGTTTATTTTGGCAGGCTTTATCTGGGCAAACGTCGAGACCGCCACAAAGGTGCCCTTTGTGGCGGTCTCGACTCGACGTTGGCTTCACAGCGCCGCAGCGATTGCTTCAGTCACAAACTTATTGAGCGACTCACCCTTCTTTGCCGCTGCCAGTGCCGCCTGTTTGTGAAGCTCGGAACCCGTTCTTACGTTGAACGAGCCCTTAAAAGCCCGCTCGGGTTCCTTGCCCTTTTCGGCGCAAAATTCAAGGTAATCGTCGACGGCGTCGTGGAAACATTGCTCCACTTCTTTGGCCGTGGAACCTTCAAATACGATTGCGTCCCTAATGCCGGCGACCATACCTGTTAGCACATGCTGTTCGGCATCGAACTCGACCGGGGCGAAATAACCCTTGTATGCCAAAACGTTACTCATGACTACCTCCGACATCTTGCAGAAAGCGAACGATGTTTCGAATGGTTCCCGCTGTCAATTCGTCAGATGGATGAGGTGCGTGCATTACGAACATCCTGCCATCTGATGGCCTGTAGAAGCGAACGCGCGATCCGGATGTCTTGCCTTTGCTGTCCATTTCAAAGCCATACGAAGCCATGACTTTTAAAAAATCCGCATAACGATACGTCGAAGGGCAGCTAAACAGTTGGGCGATGAGTTTATCGGACCGAGTCATCCCGCCTCACATTCTGCAACTATATTCTAGTTGCAATTTCAGTTCGTTGCAAGCACCTCTACTATAGAACATGTGTGCGTATAGAACAAGTGTTCGAACTACCACGAAGGGCGCCTGTGAACTGCGACCTTCGTGGTAGTTTTGCTTGCCGTGCCTTAGCCCAGCAGGTCGACTACGTTGAAGCCGGCGTTGCTCTTGGCGATGACGTCTCGGCCGCCAAAGACGCAGGTGGGCGACTCGGCTGCGATGCGCGTCACGTCGGCGCCGAGCGAGCGCAGCTCACCGGGCGTGGCGGCGAGCATCTGGGCGCGACGCTCCTCGCGCGCATGCAGATCGAGCCCGGCCAGATAGGTCGTGTTGCGGCGCTTGGTGAGCGCGTACGGCTTCACCGGCGCGTCCATGCCGCTCACGCAACTCACGATAAAGCCCTCAAAGGCGGCCTCGTCGGGCTCAAAGCTGCCAAGCCATGCACCCGCGCGCTTCACGCGCTCAATCGAAGGATCGATCGCCGGGTCGCGGTAGGTGTAGAACGCCGTCTGGCGCTCGCCGGCTGCGCGGAATCCGCAGCCGTACGCACCGCCCTTCACGCGAATCTCGTTCCACAGGTAGTCGTAGGAGAGCGCGTTGGCGGCAACCGCCCAGGCGCCCGTCACGTCGATGCCCAGGCGACGCGGGTCGCACGCGCTTGCCGCAAAGCAGATATCGCTGGGGATGACGAAAGCCTCGTGGCGGTCGCGCGGCGTCGGCACCACGAGAGCGTCGCGGCCGGCATCGGCACCATCGCCCGCACCCAGCCCCAGGTCGCCCGCGGCATCCCAGTATGTGTCAAAGTCCTCGTCGCTGCCGGTAAAGCTCGCCATGCAGCCATCGGCCACAAAGATGCGCTCCGCCAGCTCGGCAAGCTTGGTACGCAGCCCGTCCACGCGCTCGTCAAAGTGCTCGAGCAAATCGCGCAGGAACAGGTAGAAGTCTACGCCCGAGAGCTGCTCACGCACCACGGCCGAAGGTGAGCTGTAGCTCATCGCGCGACCGAGTGCCGCCGAGTGGCCGTTGTTGATGAAGCCCTGCTCAAGCCCAATGCGAATCTGCGTGAGCACGTCGCGCACGCGGTCGGCATCGGCATCGAGCAAAAGCGTGCTCGACCACACCTCGCGCGGCAGACTCGCCAGCGCATCGATCTTCTCGGACAGGGCGCCCGCGCTCACCAGCAGGTAGGGGCGCACGCCGTCCACTTCGGGCTGCGTCATGACTTCGGTCGTAAAGCTCAAAAAGCCGAGCTTGCCGGCGAGCAAGTTGTCGAGTTCCTCGGCCGAGTGCTCGCGCGTGGGCAGCTGCTTAAGCAGGCGGCAGAGCAGTGTCACATAGGGCAGGTCATCAAACGCGACGCAGCTCAGGTTGAAATACTGCATGGCGTAGGCCAGACGGTTGGTGGGGATGCCGTGGCGCAGGCAGAGGATGGGCGCGGTCGTGTCCACGATCAGCGGCGGCTCGGGGCGCGCCTCGCCAATGTCGGACACGCGCAGGCGCGGCAGCGTGGCCTTGGCCTCGGGCGTGTCTTCCGCCTCCTGCGCGGCACGCAGCGCGGCCGTGCGCTCGACCACGTCGGCCAGCTCGGCATCGGTCATGGCATCGCGCTTGGCTGCCAGCTCGGCGGCCTCGGCACCCTCCGAACCTTCGGCGGCGTCCACCGGCACCAGCTCGACCAGTGCCATGTGATCGTTTTCCAGCACCAGATCGCGCAGCAGGTCCTCAAAGTAGCTGCCGTCCAGCTCGCTACGCAGCTCCTCGTACACCGGGCCGTACTTGAGCGCCAACGTCGCGGCGTCGTCATCGTAGAGCCACGTGCTCAGCGCGTCGCACGCAATGGCCACGCCGTCGGCGATACCGTAGTCGCGCTGGCGCAGGTCGTATTCGTTGCTGCTGATGATGGCTTCCAGGCGCTCGCGCGGAACGCCATGCTCGCATAGGTCGCGGCAGGCGTCCTGGAACACGCGGCGCAGCTCGCGCGCCACGCCGGGCTGCGCGTTTTGCAGCATGATGAGCTCGTAGGGCTGCAGACTCTCGGCCGCGGTGTAGCTCACCACGTTGCCGCCCAGGCCGGCGGCCAGAATGGTTTTCTTAACCGGCGCTTCGTTGGAGCCCAGCAGTGCCTCAAACAGGATATCCGCCGCGATCGTGCGTTTGCGGTCGAGCGCGCTGCCCAGCACCAGGCCCAGGCCCACCAGGGCGTTCTCGGGTGTAGTGGCCATCTCGACGCGCTTGTACTCGCAGGTCACGGGTGCCTGCACGCCCAGCGGATTGGGCGCCAGCGTGGACGGGTCCTCGCCGGCGGCGACGGCAGCGTCCATGCGGCGGCTCGCGGCACTCGGCTGCGACAGATAACGCTCGTCCAAAAAGGCCAGTGCGCGGTCCACGTCCAGGTCGCCGTAGAGCGTGATGTAGGAGTTGGAAGGATTGTAGTGGCGCGCATGCGTGTCCAGGAACTGCTCGTAGGTGAGCGCGGGAATCGCGCGCGGGTCGCCGCCGCTCTCGTGCGCATAGGCGGTGTCGGGATAGAGCGCGGCGTTGACGGCGTCGTCCAGCACGCTCATGGGGTCGGACAGCGCGCCCTTCATCTCGTTGAACACCACGCCGTTATAGCGCAGCGTGCCCTCGCGTAGGCTCGCGGCGCCGCCCTCGCCCTCGGCGCCCTCCGGCAGGTCCAGCTCGTAGTGCCAGCCCTCCTGCTCAAAAATGGTGGGTTTGGTATAGATGGCCGGGTTGAACACCGCGTCCAGGTACACGTCCATCAGGTTGTACAAATCCTGCTCGTTGGTGGTGGCAACGGGGTAGATGGTCTTGTCGGGGTAGGTCATGGCGTTGAGAAATGTCTGCATGGAGCTCTTGATCAGGTCGACAAACGGCTCCTTGACGGGGAACTTAGCCGATCCGCACAGCACCGAGTGCTCAAGAATATGGAACACGCCGGTGGAATCGGCCGGCGGCGTCTTAAAGCCAATGGCAAAGGCCTTGTTTTCGTCGTCGCACGCCAGGTACAGCAGGCGAGCGCCCGAGGCGGTGTGGCGCAGCACGTAAGCGTCCGAGTCGAGCTCGGGCACGGTCTCACAGCGCTCGACGGCAAAGCCGTGGCAGGTGGTGCCGGGTACCAGCAGCGCGGCGGCAGCGGCGCGCGGGTCGGTTGAGGTGGTGGGCATATGCAGTCTCCTTTGACGCCCCAGCGGGGGCGAATCGAGTCGAATCCTCGAGAGTATACCCATATGGGGCCGCGGCTCTGCGGCGAACTGAAGACGATGCCAGCGGATTGGGTAAAGGCCCCGCGTGACCGCCGCGCGAGCGTGGAAATTTGGACACTCGCCAAACGAGAGTGGATATTCGGACGGACGAGCGAGGATTTCCGGATACCTATCGAACGAGAGTGGATATTTGGACGGAATTTGCCGCAAAAGCCCCAAAAACCGTCCAAATATCCACTCTCGATATCCGACCGTCCGAAAATCCTCGCTCGTCCATCACTCGCGTATCTCTCGTCTCTCATTCGTCTCTAATATGAGAGACGACAGGAAGATGAGAGAAAAATATGAGAGATAACTGAGCAGCAAAGAGACAGGCAATCATGGTATTGTCTCAATACCGATTGTTCTACCAGCAAAAATATGTATAAATGAAGCAAATGGTAGACATTCCATCTCTATCTATCTCTCTATCTCTAAGCCGAGAGATAGAGAGATAGATGAGAGATAATTACGAGAGATAACTGAGAGACGAGGGAAATCTATCCGCGGCATTCTCCGCAGGATCGAGCGAGTGGAGCTTCAGGGCGTCATCGTTCTCGTCATTACGATTGAGGAGCTCGATCCGTCGAGCAAGCCCTGCTATGTCATAGAGCGGGGCGCCCAGGGCGGCAGCTACAAGCGCATCGATGACAAAGATGTGCCGCTTTCATCGACCGAGGTGCTCGCATTGGCGTCATACGGTCGAGCGACTCCGAGCGATCGCGACGCGGTGGCGGGCGCGGACGATCTCGACGAGACGCTGGTCGACCGTACGATAGATCGGGCTTTCTCGTTGACGCCCCGGGCAATGCGTGGCGCGCCGGACAAACAAACGAAGCTGGAGCGCCTAAATATCCTTGATTCCCAGGGCAATGTCACCAAAGCTGGACTCCTAGTTGTGGGCACCTACCCTCAGCAGTTCTATCCCAAGCTCTTCATTGACGTGGCTGTCCATGCGGGAACTCAGAAGGGCATGGCGGGGTCGCTGAGGTTCATGGACCGCACAATCTGTGAGGGAACGTTGGGCGAGATGATCTCGGATGCTGTCGCGGCCGTCGCCAAGAATTTGCGGCGAACCTCGACCGTCCAAGGCGTCTCGCGTGTCGACTCGCTGGAGATTCCCGAGGAAGTTCTGCGCGAGGCAATCGCCAACGCCGTAATCCATTGAGAATACGGGGATCGGTTCTGTGGACAATCGATTGCCGTCGACGTCTTTGACGATCGTGTCGAGGTGACGAATCCTGGCGGGCTTTACGGGGGAAAGACTCGCGAGAACTTGTTTGACGTCAGCTCCCGATGCCGTAACGCGACGCTCGTGAAACTCATGTCGATTGTCCCGCTGCCGGATGGCGCAGGTTCGCCGGCTGAGGGCAATGGCCCGGGCATCCCGATGATGATCGATGCCATGCGCGCGCATGGTCTGGCCGAGCCCCTGTTCTGTCCGGGATTCGATCGGTTCAAGGTCGTACTTTACCGTTCAAAGATCGAGCCGGTCGATCATGGCGGGGGCTTAATTGTGACGGCACTCAAACACTACGGCGAGCTGGGGACGCGCGAGCTGGCAGAGCACACAGGGCTTACAATTTCCCAGGTTAGGTCGCGCGTCAACGCGCTCATTGCTCAAGGCGAGCTTGAGCCCACGGCGCCGGCGACGAGCCGCAACCGCAAGTATCGACTGTCGGAGCGCGTGGGATAGATGCGTTAGTGGACGAGGCGACCCAATAATCGACCCTCGATTGGCGTCCATTAAGGTAAAGCGGTTGTTGCCCAGTCGACGGTGATGCTAAAGACTCGGCTTACGCCGGCATGGCTCCGAACCCGTCTATCAAGAACAGCCTAAGAACCAGCTTGATGACATTTCCCGGTTTGACTTCAGCCGTGCCAAAGACGCTGCGCTCGGCGAGCTCGCTGCAGTATGCGTAGATGTCGCGGATGAGCTCCGCGCCCGAAAGCGTAAACATGTAGCCTGCGTCCGAAAGCGCATTGGGCGCGGCGGGCAACTTGGCCATGTGACAGAACGTTTGCAGGTCGGGCGCCATAACGTTCTGGTAGTCGAGGTGGCCGTTGGCATCCTGCGCGGCAAGCTCCAATTGGCGCACAAAATCCAGCGCCGCCGCTAACACAAAGCTCGGCGTAGGCGCATTGACGTCCTGAGTGGTCGCCACAAGCCTGCCCGCCGCCTGTGTGACAAGCCAAGCGACCTCGCGCTGGCAGCGCACGGCCTTGCGCGTAACCGGCTTGAAGGACGAAGAAGAAACGCTCCCCTTAGGCGGATTCGAGGCAGCCATAAGACCCTCCCATGAACGACTCGGCCCAACAAGCCCGGATGAAACACGTGCTACATCAGTATACAGGGAAGTGGGGTAGCGGGGTACAAGCGCGCCAGCGGCAAACCGAGAGCATCAACCAGAGCATCAACGATGTGCCTCCGCTCTATTTGGACGATGGCACGTGGGTCATTAAGTATTCGGTTCAAGCGCCAGGCGCCGTTGGTTCTCGAGACCAAGACTATAACCTTAAAATGCTCAACTGCATGGAATGTGGCGTTCCAGTCGGAGTCATATTTGCAACCGAGGTGGGCTACAAGGTGCTCGGCCTTGCGTTTGTTGAACGGTTCGAGCCCGAAAACGGATGGTTTGTTCTGCACGGTCCTGTTCATAAAGGCGGACCGGACCCTCGTTTTGCGCCCGACATGAGCTATCTGAAGCACATGCCCGTCGATATTGAGTTTGCCGGACAGGGTACGACCGACGACGAAAAGGTCCGCTATGCGTTAAGGCGCGAGCGATTGGGGCAGCAATGGTTCCGCAAGCAGCTCGTTGCCGCCTATGATGGCCGTTGCGCGGTGTCGGACTGTGGCGTCAGCGAAGCTCTGGAGGCTGCACATATCGAGAATTACTCGGGACCCAAATCGCAGGTTGCCAGCAACGGCATTCTGCTTCGGCGCGACTTACATGCTTTATTCGATGCTCATCTGATTTCGTTTGAGCCTGTTTGCGGCGAATATCGGCTGTGCGGATCGTACCTGCTGGATAAGACCGACTACGCTTCCTTTGCGGGTGCGACGCTAAGGCAGCCGAATGAGCGTCAGTGGCGACCCAATACGGTGTTTCTTGAGGCCCATCGTATCGAGTTCGATCGCTCGGAAAAGAAGCGTGAAAAGGCGGGGCTTCTGCCGTATTAGCGTATTTGGCTTTGGCGGTCTTTGACGATCGTGTTGTTTGATCGGATCGCGTGGCGATGCAATCTCGCGCGCACTTGCTGGTGCATGCTCTTCCTGGTTTGAATAACGGGAAGGGAGCGAGCGTGAGCTGGCGAGGCGATATTGCGATGGGGAAGTACGGAAAACTGCCGTGCGCCCTTATAGACAACAATATGTTTCCGAGCGTAGAGGTTGATTGCGGGTCGTTTGTCGTCACCTGCCCTTGCTGCGGCTCGCAAATACCGTGTCTCGACATTTGGTTCATCGATGCGCGCGACAGACTCAGCGATGAAGTGAGGAAACGTACGGGCGTTCATATGCCGGTGTATCCGGAGAAATGCCCTGTTTGTGGCCTCGATATCGTGTACGACGCCGGCGACGAGGGATAGGTGATGCAGAGGAGTTGGCTGTGAGTGTCTTTTGCCTCTACAAATAAATCCCCTCACCGAGTTGCTTGTGGAACTCGGCGTGATGGTCGCGTGCCCAGGTAAAGAGTGCCTGGTCAAAGTCGGTGCGCGTGGCCGGGACGCCAAAGACGCCGGTAACTTCGACGCGCACAAACTCCAGTGCCGGCAGCTTGTTGATGGCAGTGAGGGCAAACGGGGACGAGGGCTCCTCGAACAGATAGCGGCTGCCTTGCAGCGCGTCGCAACTGGTGCACGTGTTGCCGAGCGACGGGGCTTTGGAGGCTCGCGCGCCTACGGGCTTGTAGCCGCAGCGCTTATGAAGGTAGTCGCGGATCTCGCCCGGCACGCAGCCAAGAGCGGGCGCGATGGCGAGTGCGTTGGCGTTTGCCGTGTCGATGGCAATGTGTCCGGCTTCGTTGGGCGCGTGCGCGATGGCGACGCTCTCGTCATTATCGGTTCGATAGGGAATGCCGAAGGCCGCGACCGAGGTCTCTTTGTGACACTTCCAGCACTTGCGCTTGCCCAGTACTAGATATATATACGGCGCTGAGGGGTCGGATCGGTCAACACCGGGCAGCCACTCGGCAAAGGGCTCGGGGTTGACGCCGCTGGGTACATACCAGATCTTCTTGGTCCGGTCCCATTTGGCGCCCAGCGCCTTGGCTTCTTCTTTGTGCGAAAAGGGGACATCGAGCTCGGTGCGCATGGCGGCTCCTTGGTGCTGCAGGTGCAAGTGGTTCAAGGATACCGCAGGGCGCAGACATCGCGGCGTTTTGCTGAGGAGTTGCGGCTCGGATGGGTTCGAGACGCGTTGGTCTCGGCCTCGGTGGCTATTGACGCGGTTTTGTGCATGGGCAGGGTGGTTGCTTGGGCGGTTGGAGCTGCCAGCTGATTTGGCGACATAAAACAAAACAGCCCAGAGGACATAGCCTCTGAGCTGCGAACATTTGGTGGGCGTTAGAAGATTTGAACTTCTGACCTCTTCCGTGTCAGGGAAGCGCTCTCCCCCTGAGCTAAACGCCCGATCAAGGGTGCGCAAGCGCGCAAGGGATAATATAACGGAGCCTGAACTCGGTGGCAAGAACATTTTTAAAAATCGCTTACATTGTGGAATTCGGGGGCTTTGTCGTATCCATTTCAAAAGAGCCTGCTGCCGCGATTTTGCTGTCGCATAATGCAAGGCCATTGCGGTATCGAGCTATGGAAAGACGCCTGCGGAATTGTCCTACCGATAAGCGGACAAGCCTCCAGCTGGTGACTTCGCCGTGGTAAGGTAAGCCGAATTGTTTCCAGGCTGTTTCGGGGGAGTGGAATGAGCAAAGAGTGTGTCGAGCAGGTCGAAGGCGCAGGGGCTTCGGTGCCGATGACCGATATATCGAACATTGATGTGCCCGAGGGCACCGACGAGCTCAGCCGCAACACCCGTCGCGCATGGCGCGACCGCTTGAACAGCGCTTCGACGCGCAAGATGATCACGGGCGTCTTGGCTACGCTGGTGGGCGGTTCGTTTTGGGGCTTCTCGGGCACCAGCGCGAGCTTTCTGTTCGATACCTACCACGTCGACACCCTGTGGCTTACGAGCGTGCGTCAGATTCTCGCCGGTCTACTCTTTATGGCCGTGGTTGTTACGCGCGACCGCGAGCGCCTGATTAAGCTCTGGACCACACCCGCCGATCGCAAGCAGCTGCTGCTCTTTACCGCCTTTGGCCTGCTGTTCAACCAGTTTTGCTATCTTTCGGCCGTGCGCCTGACGAACGCCGGAACCGCGACGGTGCTCCAGTGCCTGCAGCTCGTTATCATCATGGGCTACGCCTGCGCGATCGATCGCCGCATGCCGCGTACTCGCGAAGTCATCGGCATTGGCCTGGCTCTGGGTGGAACCTTTTTAATCGCCACCGGCGGCGACCCCACCAGCCTGAATATCTCACCGCTTGGCCTGGCAGCAGGTCTTATGTGTGCGGTCAGCGCCGCGTGTATGGCGGTGATTCCCGCCAAGATCCTGCCCGAATACGGCAGCCCCATCGTCACGGGCTCGGCAATGCTCACGGCGGGCGTGGTCTCGTGCGTCTTCGTGCAGCCTTGGGCGCATATGCCGGCGCTCGATGCCGCCGGCGTCGAGGCGCTCGCGGTGTTCGTTGTTATCGGCTCGTTTTTTGCTTACATGCTCTATATGCAGGGCGTTAAGGACATCGGCTCGGTGCGTGCGAGCCTCATCGGAACTGTGGAGCCAGTTTCGGCGACCATCACCAGCGCCGTTATGCTGGGCACGGTGTTTTTGCCGACCGACCTTATCGGCTTTGCCATGATCATCGTGATGATGTTCCTCACGGTGTAGCTGGCGCCGCCGCCAGACAGAAAAGGTGTTGTGCCGCATTTTCGCCAATTGATGTCCGTGTCTGGAGTTTAGCTGTCGATGCTCAAAATGCCATAAACTAGTAACGTTATGGACTTTTTCATTGCGACTCAATTGCGAGGATTTCTTTATGGCTGGTAATCACTTTAAGGGCAGCGATAGCGGCCGTCCTGCAGTTCCGCCGCGTCCGAACGGGGCTGGTAAGGCCGGCACGCCGGGCGGCGCTGGACAGGGCGGTTCCGGTAAGCGCGTGTCCCCGGGCGAGACGGCGATGTTTACCGCTCTGTACGAGCAGTCTCAAAAGGCAAAAAAGACCGGCCGTGCAAAAGGGAATGTCTTTGCGGGCGGTGCAACCTCCGCGTCGCAGCCGAGCGGGGCTCCTTCGGTGCCTGCGAACAACGCAGGTGCTGCCAACGCCGCGAATGCTGCCGGCAACGTTAATGCCGGCAAGGCCGACAACAATACTCCCTCTGCCGGTGGCGCGGGGCTTACGGGTAACCTTGGCACGATTTACACCGGCGCCTCCGAGACTGGCACGTTCGCCCGCCTGGATGATAGCGGTGCCGAGTTTGCGGGCTCGGGTTCCAAGGAAGATTATTACGATTTTGGCTTGAACTACGGTAGCGATGTTTCGTCGAGTTCGACCTCTGACGGTCTGGTCCGTCATCGCCATCGCAAGGGCGAGGGCAAGAAGCGTCACACTGGCGCCATTATTGCCGCTGTAGTCGCGGTGCTTCTCGTTGCGCTTGGCGCAAGCGGCTTTATGCTGCTTAACTCGGCAAAGACCGTAAAGAGCGAAGCGAAGGAGGCTGTCGAGATCGTCGGTGGCCTTAAGGACAAGGTCACGTCGGGCGATTTTTCGACGCTGCCTGACGACGCGAAGAAGATCGATGAGCTCTGTAACAGCATGAAGGCGGAGACCTCGAGCCCGCTGTGGGCGGCGGCTTCGTTTATCCCGGTGTATGGCAGCGATATCAATGCGGCCCGCACCATGATTGACGCCCTGTCCGATGTCTCGAGCAATGCGCTGGTTCCCATGGCCGATAACCTTTCGCAGGCTACGCCCGGCAAGCTGTTCCAGGACGGCATGATTAACGTGTCCGCGCTGCAGGCGGTCGCCGATTCGCTTTCCAGCAGCTCGAAGGTGTTCAAGAGCGCCAACGAGAAGGTCCAGGGCATTGGCGATACTCATATTTCTCAGGTGACCGAGCTGGTCGATAAGGCCAAGGACGGCTTTGCCACCCTCAACGGCGCGGTTGACGCGGCGGAGAAGGTCGCCCCCGTCCTTCCCCAGATGCTCGGCGCCAACGGTCAGACGCGCAACTACCTTATGTACGCCATGAACAACGTCGAGATTCGTGCCTGCGGCGGCTTTGGCGGTTCGCAGGGCCTGATTTCGGTCACCGACGGCCAGATGTCGATTGGCGAGTTTGTTCCCCGCATTGGACTCAGTGAGGATGAGGCAGTCGAGAGCGTCGACGAAGAGGATGAGGCGCTGTTCGGCAACCACAGCAACCTGTACAACTCGGGCAATACCTATTCGCCTGATTGGCCCCGCAACTCGCAGCGTGTCGCCGCGCTGTGGAAGTCCCAGTATGGACAGGACGTTGATGGCGTCATCGGTATCGACCCGGTGTTCCTGCAGTATCTGCTGGGCCTGGTCGGTAACGTGTCACTGCCCGACGGAACGGTTGTCGACGGCACCAACGCCGCAAAGGTCCTCATGCACGATGTGTACTGGAACTATCCGGTCGAGGAGTCTGACGGCATCTTTGCATCCGTCGCCAGCGCTGCCTTCGACAAGATCCTTGGCGGTATCGGCGATGTCGATGTTACGAAGCTTGTCAGCGCCGTTGAGCGCGGTGCCGAAGAGGGCCGCCTGATCGCTTGGATGAGAAACGATGATGAGCAGAATGCCATCAAAGAGACGGGCATTGACGCTTCGCTGCCCGATCCGGATGATCCGAGTGCCGATCCCGTTGCCGGCGTTTACTTTAACAACCTGAGCTTCTCCAAGCTCGACTGGTATCTGAACGCCGACACTCAGATTGGTCAGGGCGTGAAGAACGGCGACGGCACGTGTTCCTATCGCATCACCGTTACCCTGACGAACATCATGACGCAGGAGGAGGCTGGCAAGCTGCCCGACTACGTTGCGGCGAGCGCACCCGATGCCGCGCGTGACGACGAGCGTCTGAATGTCTCGTTGTTTGCCCCGACGGGCGGCAACATCAGTGACCTTACGGTTGAGGGCACCCAGTTTGGTCTTGGTGCCGCTACGTGGCATGGAATCCCCTTCTATTCGGGCACCGTTGACCTGCATGCTGGCGAGACGACGACGATCACGTATACGCTGACCACGTCGGCCGAGGCGGGGGACAAGCCGCTTACGCTGCGTCAGACTCCTACATGCCAGGCGGCTCGCGACAGCGCGTCGGCGTAGGGTTTTTCTGGTAGCGCAGATAATCGAGTACCATTTTGGGGCGGACAGGCAATCTGTTCGCCCCTATTTTGTAAGGAGAGCGCATGAAGTACTTTGGCACCGACGGCTTTCGCGGTGAGGCCAACGTTGGGCTGACGGTAGAGCACGCTTATAAGATTGGCCGTTTTGTGGGCTGGTATTACGGTGCCAACCGCGAGCGCAAGGCACGCGTGATCGTGGGCAAGGACACGCGTCGTTCGAGCTACATGTTCGAGGCGGCGCTGGTGAGCGGCCTGGTCGCGAGCGGTGCGGACGCCTATATGCTGCACGTGATCCCCACGCCGGGCGTAGCGCATCAGACCGTGGAAGGCTGCTTCGATTGCGGCATCATGATCAGCGCGAGCCACAACCCGTTTTGCGATAACGGCATTAAGCTTGTCAACAGCGACGGCTTTAAGATGGACGAGGACGTGCTGGAGCTCATCGAGGACTACATCGATGGCAAGAGCGAGGTGCCGCTGGCAACGGGCAACCATATCGGCGCCACGGTGGACTACATGCAGGGTCGCAACCGCTACATTGCCTCGCTCATCGCCAGTGCGAACTTTTCGCTGCAGGGCGTCAAGATCGGTATCGACTGCGCCAACGGCTCGGCATCCTCGGTGGCCAAGCCGGTGTTCGACGCACTGGGCGCCGATGTGCGCGTGATCAATGCCGCGCCCGATGGTTTTAACATCAACGTCGACTGCGGCTCCACGCATATGGAGCGCCTGCAGCGCCACGTGGTGGAGCAGGGCCTGGATGTGGGCTTTGCCTACGACGGCGATGCCGACCGCTGCTTGGCTGTGGACGAGCGCGGTCGCGTGGTAGACGGCGACCAGATCCTGTACGTGTGCGGCGTGTATCTGAACAAGCACGGTCGCCTTTCGGGCGGTACCGTGGTGCCGACGATCGCCAGCAACTTTGGCCTGATCAAGTCGTTGGAGCTTGCCGGTCTGAGCGCCGTGACCAGCGGCGTGGGCGACCGTCATGTGTATGCCAAGATGCGCGAGGGCGGCTACAGCCTGGGTGGCGAGCAGACGGGCCATACGATCTTTGGCGATATCGAGCGTACAGGCGACGGCATTATGACCTCGCTGCGCGTGATGGAAGTGATTCGTGCCGAGCGCGAGACACTCTCGCAGCTCACGGCTCCGTGCAAGCTGCTGCCGCAGGCGCAGGTGGCCGTGCGCGTGGCGGACAAGGACGCCGCGCTCGAGAACATGGGCGTGCAGAACGCCATCGCCGAGGCCGAGGCTGCGCTGGCAGGCGAGGGTCGCGTGCTCGTACGCAAGAGCGGAACCGAGTCGGTTATCCGCGTGCTGGCCGAGGCGCCCGACCAAGCATCCGCCGATGCCGCCATGAAGCGCATCGCCGCCGCGCTGGAAGCTCTGTAAGGTAGTCATTGGGGACGTTCTTAAACGACTAGGTGGAAAGGGGGCGCTGCGGATTGGTTCCGCGGCGCCCCCTTTGCGTTGGCGTGTCGGTTATGCCTTACAGCTCGTAGAGCGTGGTGAACTTGTCCTGCAGGTAGCTGCAGTAGTAGCGGGCGTCAAAGTCCATGCCGCAGGCGCCCTTGATGAGCTCCGGCGCGTCCTTGGCGCGGCCCCACTGCCAAATGTGCTCGCCCAGCCAAGCGCGGACGGGCGCCAGATCGCCGCTCGCGCAGGCACCGGTAAGGTCGACACCGTCGCGGCACATGGCCGGCACAAACATGGCATCGTAGGCACTGCCCAGCGCATACGTGGGGAAGTAGCCAAACGAGCCGCCGCTCCAGTGCGTATCCTGTAGGCAGCCGTGCGTGTCGTCGGGAACGGGAATGCCCAGGTACTCGTCCATAAAGCGATTCCAAAGCGCGGGGATGTCCTTGGCCGTGGCCTCGCCGGCAAACAGCATGCGCTCGATCTCGTAGCGCACCATAACGTGCAGCGGATAGGTGAGCTCATCGGCCTCGGTGCGGATCAACGACGGCTGCGCGATGTTCACGGCGCGGTAGAGCGCGTCCTCGTCCACGTTGCCGTAGACCTCGGGCGCGTGACGGCGCAAGACCTCGAGCAGCGGGCCCATAAAGGCGCGGCTGCGAGCAACGGTGTTTTCGAAGAAGCGGCTCTGGCTCTCGTGGATGCCCATGGAGGTTCCGCCCTCAAGACAGGTGCGCGCGTAAGCGGGGTTCACGCCCAGCTCGTACATGGCGTGGCCGGCCTCGTGGATGATGCTGTAGACGTTGGAGATGCAATCGTCCTCGTGGATATGCGTGGCGATGCGCGCGTCGCCCACCGAGAAGCCCTCGCTAAATGGATGCTCGGTAAAGGCGAGCGTGGTGTCGTCCAGGTCCAGGCCCACAAGCTTCATCAGGTCAAAGCTCATGGCACGCTGGGCAGCCTCGGGCACATGCGCGTGCAAAAAGTCGGCTGCGGGTTGCTGGCTGCGCTCGCCGATGGCATGCACGAGCGGCACGACGGTGGCCTTGACCTCATCGCAAAACGCATCGAAGCTCTTGGCGGAAAGGCCGCGCTCGTACTGGTCGAGCCAAACATCGTATGGGTCGCGCTTGGGGTCCATAAGTTCGGCCTGATGCTTAAGTTGGGCGACGATCCTATCCACATAGGGCTCAAAGCTCGCCCAGTCATTGGCCGTCTTGGCCTTGTGCCACACGGCATCGGCCTCGCAGGTGAGCCTGGTCCAGGCCTCGGCCTCCTCGGTGGGGATGACGCTTGCCTCGCGCTGGTCGCGACCGAGCACACGGATCTCGTCGAGCAGCTGCGGGTCGTCGATTTTGCCGCCGGCGACGGTCTCGCGCGCTAACGAGCGTACGAGCTCAACGGACTTCTCGCTGGTCAAGAGTTTGTGATGCTCGCCGGCAAGGGTGCCCATGGCATCGGCGCGGGCCGCGGCGCCGTTGGCGGGGGCAATCGTCGCTCCATCGAACTCGGCAATCTTGAGCAGGTACTCACGAGTCCACAGCTTGCCCTCGAGTTTGCGGAACTTTTTGACGGCCTTGTCGACTTTAGCGGCCTTGACGCCCTTGGCGGCCTTTGCCACGGCGGCCTTGGCCTTCTTATCGAGTTTCTTTCCCATACCGTATCCTTAATCTCGCAGGCCGAGCGCCGCAAGCGGGTGCGCGGCCAGTTTGTACAGCTACCTGCCTTGTACCCAGCGCGAACAAAACGGAACGCGGCGATGCGCTCGCGAAATGTGTTATCCTATAGCCCAATGCGTTGACGGAGAGGGTTTTGCCCGCCGCGTCGCCGGCAAGAGAGGGAAGGTCATGGGCTGCAAGCCTTCCTGCGGTGGCAAGGGCCAAGCGTTCACTCCCGAGCAGCAACCTCAACGGGCGCGCGGCCAGCGGCGGCGAAGCCCCAGTAGGGAAGCCGTGAGCCTCGCGATAAGGGGCGCAGAGTGGGCGCGGCGGGCAAGACATCCGCCGGGTCAAACAAGGTGGTACCGCGGAATTCAACCGTCCTTGGGCAATGCACATGCCCGAGGACGGTTTTTTGTTACCGAACCGGGCCGCGTTTTCGCAGCGCCAAGCGGCATCGGTCGCCCCGGCAAGCGAATGCGCGAGAGACGAAAGGGAAGACATGAGTCTGATTGATGATCTGGTCAAACTCGAGGAAGAGGCCAAGGAGCTCGTCGCCGGCGCCGACGACGCCGCCAAGCTCGAGGCCGCGCGCGTTGAGCTGCTCGGCCGCAAGGGCCGTATCACCGGCCTGATGCGCATGATGGGCAAGCTCGCCCCCGAGGATCGTCCCATGATGGGCAAACGCGCCAACGAGATGCGCCAGCTGATCGAGGGCATGCTCGACGAGCGTACCACCGAGATGAAGGCCGCCGCCCTCAAGCACGCACTCGAGCACGAGGCCGTCGACATCACGCTGCCGGGCATCCGTCCGCAGATCGGTCACCAGCACCTGATCAAGCAGATCATCGAGGAGGCCGAGGATATCTTCTGCGGTATCGGCTACACCGTCGAGTCCGGCCCCATGGTCGACACCTCCTACTACAACTTCACCGCGCTCAACGCGCCCATGGATCACCCGAGCCGCTCGGCTCGCGACACGTTCTATGTGGTCGACAACAACCCCGGCAGCGTCGCGCATCCCGAGGCTCACGCTCACGGCGAGTCCGACGTACTGCTGCGCACCCAGACCTCGGGCGTGCAGATCCACACCATGGAGTCGCAGAAGCCGCCCATCTACATGATCTGCCCGGGCACCGTCTACCGTCCCGACACGGCCGACGCCTGCCACCTGCCGCAGTTCAACCAGATCGAGGGCCTGGTCGTCGACGAGGGCATCACCTTTGGCGATCTTAAGGGCACGCTCGACTACTTTGTTAAGTGCATGTTTGGCGAGGACCGCAAGACGCGCTACCGCCCGCATTTCTTCCCCTTCACCGAGCCTTCTTGCGAGGTGGACGTGAGCTGCCACGTCTGCGGCGGCAAGGGCTGCAACTTCTGCAAGCACAGCGGCTGGATCGAGATCTTGGGCTGCGGCATGGTCGACCCCAACGTCCTGATCAACTGCGGCATCGACCCCGAGAAGTACACCGGCTTCGCCTTTGGTATTGGCGCCGAGCGCGTCGCGGCCCTGCGCTACGACCTGCCCGACCTGCGCACGTTGATGACTGGTGACATGCGTTTCCTCAACCAGTTCTAGAACGCTTTCTTCTTAGTTGCAGTTTCCGGCTCAAAGCCGCATTTATGAAAGGAGACCAGTTAGATGCGCGTTTCTTACGACTGGCTCAAGACCATGATCGATATTCCGGAGGATCCCAAGACCCTTTCGGACGAATATATCCGTACTGGCACCGAGGTCGAGGCGATTGACACCGTGGGAGAATCCTTCGACCACGTGGTGACTGCCAAGGTGCTCACCAAGACCCCTCACCCCGATAGCGACCACATGTATGTGTGCTCGGTCGACGTGGGTGACAAGAACCTCGACGCCGACGGCAACCCCGCTCCGCTGCAGATCGTCTGCGGCGCGCAGAACTTCGAGGCCGGCGACCACATCGTCACGGCCATGATCGGCGCCGTGCTTCCCGGCGACGTCAAGATCAAGAAGAGCAAGCTTCGCGGCGTCGTGTCCATGGGCATGAACTGCTCCGCGCGCGAGCTCGGCCTGGGTGGCGACCACTCCGGCATTATGATCCTGCCCGAGGATACGCCCTGCGGCATGCCGTTTGCCGAGTACGTGGGCTCGAGCGACACCGTGCTCGACTGCGAGATCACGCCCAACCGCCCCGACTGCCTGTCCATGATCGGCATGGCTCGCGAGACCGGCGCCATCTTCGACCGCGATTTCCACGTTGAGCTGCCCGCCATCAAGGCCGAGACCGGCCGCGCGACCGACGATGAGCTTTCCGTCGAGATTGCCGACGAGGGCCTGTGCGACCGCTACGTTGCCCGCATCGTGCGCAACGTCAAGGTCGGCCCGTCGCCCGACTGGATGGTCAAGCGCCTTAACGCCCTGGGCGTGCGCCCGCACAACAACATCGTCGACATCACCAACTATGTGATGATGCTCACCGGTCAGCCGCTGCACGCCTTTGACCTGGACACCTTTGCCGCGCGCGATGGCCACCGTCGTGTGGTGGTTCGCGCCGCCCAGCAGGACGAGAAGTTCACGACGCTCGACGGCGAGGAGCGCATGCTCGACGCCGGCATGGGCCTCATCACCGACGGCGAGCGTCCCGTGGCGCTGGCCGGCGTTATGGGCGGCATGGATTCCGAGATCGAGGACGATACCGTTGACGTGATGGTCGAGAGCGCCTGCTTCAACGCCGGCCGCACCTCGCACACCAGCCGTGACCTATCGCTGATCTCCGACGCCTCCATCCGCTTTGAGCGCCAGGTCGACGAGACCGGCTGCGTGGACGTCGCCAATGTGACGTGCGCGCTCATCGAACAGATCGCCGGCGGCGAGGTCGCCCCCGGCTATGTGGACGTGTTCCCCGCGCCCAAGACCATCGACAGCATTAAGCTGCGCTTGGCCCGCGTGCACGCCATCTGCGGCGCCGACATCGAGCCCGACTTTATCGAGCGCTCGCTCACCCGCCTGGGCTGCACCGTCGAGCGCGACGGCGACGACTTTATGGTCACTCCGCCGAGCTTCCGCCCCGACCTGCCGCGCGAGATCGATTTGATCGAGGAGGTCCTGCGCCTGTGGGGCATGGGCCGCGTGACGGCGACCATCCCGGCTGCCAAGAACCACATCGGCGGCCTGACCCGCGAGCAGAAGCTCACCCGTAAGGTCGGCGAGATCCTGCGCGCCTGCGGCCTCAACGAGACCACGACTTTTGGCTTTGCCGCCCCGGGCGACCTGGAGAAGATCGGTATGTCCACCGAGGGCCGCGGTTGCCCCGTGGTGCTCATGAACCCGCTGGTAGCCGAGCAGACCGAGATGCGTCGTTCGCTGCTGCCGGGCCTGCTGCAGTCCGTGGCCTACAACGAGGCGCACGGTACGCCCAACGTGCACCTGTACGAGGTCGGCAGCCTGTTCCACGGTCGCGAGAACGCCAGCCTGCCCAAGGAGACCAAGTCCGTCGCGGGTGTGCTCTCGGGCCAGTGGAGCGAGCAGTCCTGGAACATGAAGTACCGTAAGCTGCGCTTCTTCTTTGGCAAGGGCATTGTCGAGGAGCTGCTTGCCCAGCTGCGCATCGAGAAGGTTCGCTTCCGTCCCGTCGAGGGCGAGGGCTACGCTTTCTTGCAGCCGGGTCGTGCGGCCGAGGTTCTGTCCGGCGGCACCGTGCTGGGCTGGGTCGGCGAGATCCACCCCGAGGCGCGCGAGGCGATGGGCATCGACGAGGTCGTCGTTGCCTTTGAGCTCGATCTGGACAAGCTGATCAAGGGCGCCCGCAATCAGGAGAACTACCGCGAGTTCTCGCAGTACCCTGCCGTTGAGCACGATCTTGCTATCGTGGTCGACAACGCTGTGACCTGCGAGGATCTTGAGCGTCGTATTACCAGCGCCGGCGGCAAGCTGCTCGAGGGCGTGCGCCTGTTCGACGTCTACCGCGATCCCATCCGCATCGGAGCGGGCAAGAAGTCCATGGCCTTTGCGCTTACGTATCGCTCCGACGACCACACGCTCACCAGCGAAGAGGTTGAGAAGGCGCACCAGAAGATCGTCACCAAGGTGTGCAAGGGCGTAAACGGCGAGGTCCGCGGATAGGGCTTGCGCTGGGTATAGGCCAGCGGTGGCTGCCGCCGAGTCCTACGTGACCGCTATGCTCGATATAAGGCACTGTTGAGCCTTCATATATGACACGCGCATTACATAACGGCGTGCTGCTTTGTCGGCAGTGCGCCGTTTTGCTATGATATCCCGCGGCGTGTTACGAATCTGACAATGCGTAACACTGACAAGGTGATTTAAGCGGCGTTGCAATTTCGTGCGCCGATAACCGGGAGGCGTACATGCACATTCCAGATAATTATCTGTCCCCGCAGACCGATGCCGTAATGGCGGTGGCAATGGTGCCCGTTTGGGTCCATTGCATCAAAAAGGTGCGCGCCACGCTCGATCGCGAGCACATGGCTTTCCTGGGCATCTGCGCCGCATTTTCCTTCTTGCTTATGATGTTCAACGTGCCGCTGCCCGGCGGCACCACGGGTCACGCCGTCGGCGGCGCGCTCATCGCGCTGCTGCTGGGCCCGGAGGCCGCGGCCATCGCTGTCTCGGTCGCGCTGGCGCTACAGGCGCTGCTGTTTGGCGACGGCGGCGTCCTGTCCTTTGGTGCCAACTGCTTTAACATGGCCTTTGTGTTGCCGTTTGTGGCCGCCATCGTGTTTCGCGCGCTCAACAGCCGTTTGCACGACAAGAGCTGGGGCACCTCGGTCTCTGCCATTGTCGGCGGCTGGGTCGGCCTGTGCCTGGCGGCCCTGTGCGCGGCAATCGAGTTTGGTATTCAGCCGATGCTCTTTACCAACGCTTCGGGCGCGCCACTGTACTGCCCTTTCCCGCTGTCTATTGCTATCCCTGCCATGATGATCCCGCATATGTTGGTTGCCGGCGTGGTCGAGGGCGTGGCGACGGCCGCCATTTACGGTTTCATTAAGAAGACGGCGCCGAGCGTTATCGTCGGGCCCGAGGCCGTCGATGGTCAGCTTGCTGCCGAGGGCGCTGCTGCCAAGAAGACCTCGCTGGTTCCCACGCTCATCTTGGTCGCCGTGCTTGTCGTGGCCACGCCGCTGGGCCTGCTGGCTACAGGTGACGCCTGGGGCGAGTGGGACGCTGAGGGCGCCGCGACCGCCGTCCAGGAGGCTGGCGACGACAGCCTGCAGGCTTCGGTCGGCCTCGATACCCCGACCTTTGCCGACGCTCTGCCCACAGGCGATTATCTGCAGGCCTATTCCGAGGAGCAGGGCCTTGGCTTTGCCGGCCAGGCTGCCATGTATATTCTTTCGGGTGTGATTGGCGTGGCGGTACTCACCATCGCATTCCGCCTGATCTCGCTGACGGTTAAGGAAAGCGGTGCTCATGGCAATAGCCGAGCTTCCTAGCTGGCTTGCGGTCGAGCAGCGTTACGAGCCCGCGGGGGCTCGGCATCGCGTGATGCAAAAGAATGTCCTGCACCTGGCGAGCCTGCTTGAGCGGGTTCGCCTGGGTGGAGGCGCGCACGAGGGCGGGTCGATGGTCGACCGCGCCCTTTCTTGCGTTTCGGCTCCGGTGCGCCTGGTGGGGATGTTCGTTTGCATCCTGTGCGTGTGTCTGACGCAGAGCCCGCTGTACCTCATGTTGATGGCGGCTATCGCGCTGGTGCTCGTTGCCGTGCGCCCCGTACGCGGGCTGCGGGCAACCTTTGTGCCGGCGCTTGGCGCTGCGGGGCTCGCGGTGGTTCTGGCGCTGCCCGCCTTGCTGCTGGACGCTTCTGCCGCGGGCGCCATGCTCAAGATTGCGCTCAAGACCTTCATTAATGTGTCGCTGGTGCTGGGCGTTTCGTGGACCCTCACGTGGAGTCGTATGTCGGCGGCGCTCAAGATGCTGCATCTACCCGACGAAGTTATCTTTACGTTTGATATGGCGCTCAAGCACATCGAGGTGCTGGGTCGCACGGCGCACAATCTGTGCGAATCGGTCATGCTGCGCAGCGTCGGTTCCGCGCCTGCGGGTTGTTCGCGCACCGACTCGCTGGCGGGTATCATGGGCATGACCTTTATCAAGGCGATGGAATGCAGCCGCGCGATGGACGAGGCTATGCTTTGCCGCGGCTTTGCCGGCGCGTACCCGGCGCCCGCACGCGCCGGGTTTGGCTGGCGCGATGCGGTTTACGCGGCCGGCGTGGCGCTGCTGGCAGTGTTATGCGCCGTGCTGTAGGCACTGCTGGTTTCGGCTGGGGATGCAAATAGGGAAGGGCGACGTTTTGACGATCGATATGAATAATGCGGCGGGCACGAACTGTGCGGGCGGCGCCGAGGTCACGCCGCTCATCGAGCTGCGCGACGTGGTGTTCTCCTATGCGGGGCATACGGTAGTCGACGGCGTTTCGCTGCAGGTCGATCGCGGTGAACTCGTTGCCCTGCTCGGTCCCAACGGCTGCGGTAAGACGACGATTATGCGCCTCATTAACGGCCTTGAACTCGCGGACGCAGGGGCATACCTGTTTGACGGGCACGTGATCGATGCGGCGTTTCTAAAGGATTCCGCGGCCGCTCAGCGTTTTCATCAGCGCGTGGGCTTTGTGTTCCAGAATGCCGACGCCCAGCTGTTCTGCGCTACGGTGGGCGAGGAAGTTGCTTTTGGTCCCGCGCAGATGGGGCTGCCGGCAGACGAGCTCGAGCGTCGCGTGCGCGATGCCATGGGACTGTTCCAGGTTGCCGACCTTGCCGACGCCTCTCCCTATCAGCTCTCGGGCGGGCAAAAGAAGCGCGTTGCGCTGGCTGCGGTGGTGTCGATGAACCCGGATATCTTGGTCCTCGACGAGCCTACCAATGGGCTCGACGAGGATTCATACGATATCGTGGTCAACTTCTTGCTGGCCTACGTAACGGCGGGTAAGACGGTCTTGATGAGCACGCATCACCAGGATTTGGTGCGACGCCTGGGTGCCCGCGCTATCTATATCGATCGATATCACCATGTGGTCGAGGTGCCTTCGCCGTCGTATGGAACCGAAAGCGGTGTTACGGACTAGTTGCTGCGTAGAGCGTGCGTAGCCGCCCGCGCGGCTTTGCCGTGATGGTATAGTTATCCAGGTTTTTTATGGGGGTGGCTATGCCAAGTTGGAACATTCATATCGCTCAAACGGAGCGCTTGCTGGCGCGTGCTGGTCTGCTTGCCGATAGCGTTCGTGACCGCAATGCCTTTTTGTTTGGCTGCGTGGTTCCGGACATTTTTGTGGGCTATATGGTTCCCGGTATCGCTGATCCCATTCCGTATCGCATTACGCACTTTGCAAAGCCCGAGCCTATCCCTAAGCCTCGTGAGCATGAGTTCTGGGATACCTATGTGGCACCGTTGCTTAAAAGTTCGCCCACCGGTGCGCCAGCCGCGGCGACCTCGATTATCGAGGAGCGCGAGCGACTGAATCGCGTGCACTATCCCCAGCGCTACAGGGATGCTGAGCCGGTTGTCGGTCCCGGCGCTCGTGAGTTCTCGCTTGCGTCCGAGGACGTGGCGCAGTCGTTGCTCGATTTGACACTGGGTGTCTGGTCGCATCTGGTGGCCGATACCGTATGGAATACGCGCGTGAATCAGTACCTGGAGGCGCACGGCGGCAAGCCGTGCGAGGAGTTCCGCATTAAAAAGCAAGGCGACTTTGACTGGTTCGGCAAGACGCTCGGCATTGTTTCGATTCCGCGCGCGACCGATCGCCTGTATACTGCGGCGACGCGTTTTGGGCAGTATCCCATCCATAAGGAGTATGTGCTCAAGACCATCGGCGTTATGCACGAGATTGTGCGCGAAAACCCCGGTGAGCCCGACCATCCGCCATACCGCCTGCTGACCGAGGAGTTCTTCGACGCGACGTTTACCGAGGTGATCGAGCTGACCGAAGCGGGCTTTGCGGCTCGCGTTGCCGCTTCTGACGTTTCCGCAGTCCCCCTGATCGCTAGCTGCTAGCCGGCCGGCTTGACGGTGAACAGTTCAACCCAATCGACCAACAGCTCCCGTCGCAGGGCATTTTCAGCGGTACGTTCCTGATCGGTCTTTGGGATGTAGGGGAGCCCCGCCTTTTTATGAATGAGCTCGGCGATGTTGTTAAAGCTCTTCTTGTCCTTGATCTGGTCGTAGGTAATTTGTATGACATCGTAGCCCATGCTGGTGAGCGCGGTGGTGCGCTCGGCATCGGAGAGACTTGCGGCTTCGCTGTCATGGGCGGAGCGGCCTTGGCATTCCAAAATGACGCCCATGCTGTCGGTGCTGCTCTCTATGAGGATATCGGCGTAGCAGCAGGTTTTGTCATACAGTGAGCGCGCGGCGTCGCTGAGTGGGATGCGCACGTTGTTGGTGATGCCGATACCCAGGCCGCCCTCGTCACGGGGGAGTGAGACGAGTATGGATGTTTGGACTTCGAAAGGCGAGGCGGTCTGCCCCGTCATGTGCTCGGCCGCCCAGCGGAGCTGCTTAACGCCGCGCAGGCCTGCGGCCTGCTTGGCGAACGCGGCGATATCCGCTGCGGAAAGAAGCGGCGTGCGATTCCACAAGTTGGTTCCATTACCCTTGGTGTCGTTAACTCGCTCCCAGCCGCAGTTGGGTGGAATGAGCTTAAGCGAAATAGCTTCATCGAGTTGTTGTTGCGTTCGCTCGCAGGGCTTAAACACTGCAAAGGAGCCGCACATCTCGTAGCAAGCCATGAGTAACTGGTTGCGTGAGACCTGCGTGGCAAGGTTGAGCAGCGTAAACTCGGGCGACGTGACGTCAAATCCATGCTCAGTCTGCCTAAACGACCCAGGAGGCGGCTCTTGGGTTAGCAGACGGCTATGAAATAGCTTTCCGTTCGCGCGCTGTTTTCTTTCGCCCACGAATCTCCAAACTGGTGTGCCGAGCAAGTCTTTAAATACTGGTTGTTTTGAGTAATGCACCAAGCGATGGTCATGGTCGGGCGGCAGGATTGCCGGATAGAGTCCTAGTATCTGGGGCGGGATGCGATAGTACTGAAAAGCTGTGGGCCCGCAAGCGAGAAATGACATGGCAATCCGATCGTTCGAGCGTTGTTTTGGGCTAGAAAGGCTATCGGTTTCGGAAGTGCGGGGAAAAAGACAAACAGGCAAAGCACAAGCGGTATTTGAGCCAACTTTATCAGGGGTTTTGTTGAAATAAAAGGGCTTGTGCTCGGGGGTAAGCAATTTTTCCCCGCACTTCCGAAAACCAGGTCGATCTGACTCTTGCTAAAACGATTTAGCAGTGTCGGTTAAGGTGTGGGTTTGCCACCGGGCGAACACTTTTAGCGCTTGGGGCTTTATTTTTTGGGCCTCGGAGGGCAGAATTCGCGCTTTTGGTAAAGAAATGAGTGTGTGTTTTGCCGTGTGCCGGCATTGGCATAGAAAAAGGGCCCGGAAGGCGAAGCCTTCCGGGCCCTTTGCAATGCAAGTCTGCTTGCAAGTGCGATTTAGCGCACCTGAGCGACGTAAGCGACGTTGGTCGAGGAGACCTTGTCCTCGAGCTGGACGCTCATGCGGGGATCGCCGGCGGTAGCGACGGTCAAATCGCCGGCCTCGACGTAGCCGAGCTCCTTAGCGGTCTCGATCGCCTTGACGATCGTGCCGTTGACGGTGCCCTGGGTAATCTCGGCCTGGTGCGGGATAACGCCCCAGTACATAATCATCTGCTGGACGGCCCACTCGTGGCGGGAGAACGCGCAGATCGGCATGTTGGGACGGAAGTGCGAGATCAGGCGAGCGGTACGACCGGTGGTCGTCGGCACGGTGATGCACTTGGCGCCAACGGTGGTAGCCATGTTCACAGCGGACATACCCACAACGTTGTTGACAACGCGGGTGCCATGAGCGTCGGCCGGAACCTCGAGCGGAGCGTGGGCCGGGAGGTACTTCTCGGTCTCGAGAGCAATGCTGGCCTGCATCTTAACGGCCTCGACCGGGTACTTACCGGCAGCGGACTCGCCGGACAGCATAACGGCGTCGGTGCCGTCGTAGATGGCGTTAGCAACGTCGGCAACCTCGGCGCGCGTCGGGCGCGGGTTCTGCTGCATGGAGTCGAGCATCTGCGTAGCGGTGATAACGGGCTTGTAGGCCGCGTTGCACTTGGCGATGATCTCCTTCTGGATGTGCGGAACGAGCTCGGGCTTGATCTCGATGCCCAGGTCGCCACGGGCGACCATGATGCCGTCGGAAGCCTCGAGGATCTCGTCGAAGTTCTCGACGCCCAGGGCGCACTCGATCTTCGGGAAGATCGTCACGTGCTCGCCACCGTTCTCGCGGCAAAGCTCGCGGATGCCGCGGACGGACTCGCCGTCACGGATGAAGGAAGCGGCGATGTAGTCGATGTTCTCGGTCAGGCCAAAGAGGATGTCCTGACGATCGCGCTCGGTGATAGCAGGCAGCGAGATGTTAACGTTGGGCATGTTGACGCCCTTGCGCTCGCCGATCAGGCCGTCGTTCTTAACGACGCAGGTCATATCCTGGCCGTCGACGGACTCGACCTCGAGGGCAACCAGGCCGTCATCGATCAGGATGAGGGAGCCCTTCTCGACCTCGGAGGGCAGAGCCAGGTAGTCGAGGGAGATGTGCTCAGAGGTGCCGTGGAAATCCTCAGACGTGGGCTGAGCGGTGACGACGATCTTGTCGCCGGTCTTGACGGCAACCTTCTTGCCATCGACCAGAAGGCCGGTGCGGACCTCAGGGCCCTTGGTGTCGAGCAGGATGCCGACGGGCAGACCGAGCTCCTTGGAAATACGACGGACGCGCTCGATGCGACCGTGGTGCTCGTCGTAGGAGCCGTGCGAGAAGTTAAAACGGGCGACGTTCATGCCCGCCTTGATCATCTCGCGGATGGTCTCGTCGCTATCGCAGGCGGGACCCATGGTGCATACAATCTTGGTGCGCTTGTACATTCAGACCTCCATCTGACATCGTCTTGCGCTGATAGATAAACCATAAGAAATAAAACCGAGAAGATTATAACGAATTGCCGACCGAATACCCCTAAAAATCGACCGTATGCCGAATTAGAAGTTCATTTTTTGCTGGGAAAACGGTATATGCAAAATCTTTACCATCCGCTCTTACCGCTGCTATCTGGGCGATATTTCAGTTTGACGATGTGCCGAAGAAAAAACGTTTTATCAATGTTGAGCATCACACCGTCTGCACCGTTGCGCTCGGACCGTGTTTCCAGATGGAATGTTTTGGCTAGACGCGCCGCTTTGGGGTACCATAGCTCCACTATCAACTGCCGCTCAGCACGGCAGCCTTGATGAGCCCTTGCCCTTCTCCTGGGAATTATGATCGGGCATCAATCTGCTGAGTGGCCCGAATCCCAGGAGGGGACTCTATATGCAAAAGGAATACCTGTCCGCCGCGGCGGAGGTGCTCAGCGACCAAGGTGTCGATGAGAACCTCGGCCTGGGCAACGGCGAGGCGTCGTCGCGCTTTGCCAAGACAGGCCCTAACAAGCTTGAGGAAGCCGAGAAGACGCCACTTTGGAAGCGTTTCTTTGAGCAGATGGCCGATCCCATGGTCATTATGTTGATCGTGGCCGCCGTCATCAGCGCGCTTACGGGCCTGGTCAAGGGCGAGCCCGATTTTGCCGACGTCGCCATCATCATGTTCGTCGTCATCGTCAACTCGGTGCTGGGCGTGGTCCAGGAGGCCAAGAGCGAGGAAGCTCTCGAGGCCCTGCAGGAGATGAGTGCGGCACAGTCCAAGGTTCTGCGCGACGGCAAGCTCGTGCACCTGCCGAGCGCCGAGCTCGTGCCCGGCGACGTGATCATGCTCGAGGCGGGCGACTCCGTCCCGGCAGACTGCCGCGTGCTCGAGAGCGCCACGATGAAGATCGAGGAGGCCGCCCTTACCGGCGAGTCCGTGCCTGTAGAGAAGCATGCCAACGTGATTGAGCTTGCCGCGGGCACCGACGACGTGCCGCTCGGCGACCGCAAGAACATGTGCTACATGGGCTCCACCGTGGTGTACGGCCGTGGCCGCGCCGTCGTGGTCGGCACCGGTATGAACACCGAGATGGGTAAGATCGCCGGCGCCCTGGCCGAGGCCAAGGAAGAGCTCACGCCGCTGCAGGTGAAGCTTGCCGAGCTCAGCCGCATCCTCACCATCATGGTTATCGTCATCTGCGTCGTTATCTTTGGCGTCGACATCATCCGCCACGGCGTGGGCAACGTTCTCACCGACCCGACCGCGCTGCTCGATACCTTTATGGTCGCTGTCTCGCTTGCCGTCGCCGCCATCCCTGAGGGTCTGGTTGCCGTCGTGACTATCGTGCTTTCGCTCGGCGTGACCAAAATGGCCAAGCGCCAGGCGATTATCCGCAAGCTCTCTGCCGTCGAGACCCTTGGCTGCACGCAGACCATCTGCTCCGACAAGACCGGTACCCTTACCCAAAACAAGATGACCGTCGTCAAGCACGAGCTCGCTGCGCCTAAGGAGAAGTTCCTGGCCGGTATGGCGCTGTGCTCCGATGCCCAGTGGGACGAGGACCTGGGCGAGGCCGTTGGTGAGCCGACTGAGTGCGCGCTCGTCAACGATGCCGGCAAAGCTGGTCTTACTGGCCTGACTGCCGAGCATCCGCGCGTGGGCGAGGCCCCGTTCGACTCGGGCCGTAAGATGATGTCCGTGGTCGTCGAGACCCTGGACGGCGAGTACGAGCAGTACACCAAGGGCGCGCCCGACGTGGTGATTGGCCTGTGCACCCACCTCTATGACGGTGAGAAGGTCGTTCCGCTGACTGAGGAGCGCCGCGCCGAGCTCGTGGCAGCCAACAAGGCCATGGCCGACGAGGCCCTGCGCGTGCTGGCGCTGGCGAGCCGCACCTACACCGAGGTCCCGAGCGACTGCAGCCCCGCTGCGCTCGAGCATGACCTGGTCTTCTGCGGCCTGTCCGGCATGATCGACCCGGTCCGTCCCGAGGTGGCCGACGCTATCCGCGAGGCGCACGACGCCGGTATCCGCACCGTCATGATCACGGGCGACCACATCGACACCGCCGTGGCCATCGCCAAGCAGCTGGGCATCGTCGCCGATCGCAGTCAGGCTATCACCGGTGCCGACCTCGATCGCATGAGCGACGAGGAGCTCGACGCGCACATCGAGGACTACGGCGTGTACGCCCGCGTTCAGCCCGAGCACAAGACCCGCATCGTCGAGGCTTGGAAGTCGCGCGACCAGATCGTGGCCATGACGGGCGACGGTGTCAACGACGCCCCGTCCATCAAGCGCGCCGACATCGGCGTGGGCATGGGCATCACCGGCACCGACGTTACCAAGAACGTCGCCGACATGGTGCTTGCCGACGATAACTTCGCCACCATCATCGGTGCCTGCGAAGAGGGCCGTCGCATCTACGACAACATCCGCAAGGTCATCCAGTTCCTGCTTTCGGCCAACCTTGCCGAGGTCTTCTCGGTGTTCATCGCCACGCTCATCGGCTTTACCATCTTCCAGCCGGTGCAGCTGCTGTGGGTGAACCTGGTCACCGACTGCTTCCCCGCGCTCGCGCTGGGCATGGAGGACGCCGAGGGCGACATCATGAAGCGCAAGCCGCGCAACGCCAAGGACGGCGTCTTTGCCGGTCACATGGGCCTGGACTGCGTGGTCCAGGGCCTGATCATCACCGTGCTGGTGCTGGCGAGCTTCTTTGTGGGCGTGTACTTTGACATGGGCTACATCCACATCGCCGATATGATCGCCGGCAATGCTGACGAGGAAGGCGTGATGATGGCGTTCATCACGCTCAACATGGTCGAGATCTTCCACTGCTTCAATATGCGCAGCCGTCGTGCGTCGCTGTTCACCATGAAGAAGCAGAACAAGTGGCTGTGGGCTTCCGCCGCGCTGGCACTGGTGCTGACGGTGATCGTGACCGTGCAGCCGACGCTTGCCGAGATGTTCTTTGGCCCCGTGACGCTTGAGCTCAAGGGCGTTCTTGCCGCGCTGGGCCTGGCCTTCCTGATCATCCCGCTGATGGAGATCTACAAGGCGATCATGCGCGCGGTCGAGAAGGAGTAGGTCGAAAGGCCATCCTTCCCACCGGCCCGACCGCCTGCGGGGTTTCTTCTTCGCTGGTCCTCGCGCTTCGCGCTGCGGGATCGCTCAGAAGAAACCCCTCCCGGCGGGCGGGCCTTCGGATGACCTCTCGGGACCGTAAGCTGAGGAAAAGTTTGTGAGCTGGTCGGGCTTTGCCCGGCCAGCTCTTTTTGATTACGGGCTTTAGCCTGTGCGGGGCGCGCAGCGCGCCGCATCAGAAACCACCCG
>CAJMST010000009.1 GCA_905216145.1 uncultured bacterium
CCCATGCGGACTCCAATCTGGACCGGACTCGGTCCAACTTTTTGTCCGCACCCCCCTCGGCAGCCGGCAGTTAGGGACAGTCCCCAAGTGCCGACTCAGCCCCACCTTAGAAGTGGCGGCGGATGGCGTCGACCATGCCCTGGGGCGTGGTCTGGCCGAGCACGTCGGCTGCGGCATCGGCGTCCATAAAGATGTTCATGAGCGCCTGAAGGGCCTCGACCTGGCCGCCCGGCTCGACGATGCCCAGATTGATGACGATCTGCGCCGGCACCGGAGCGCCCATGCCAGCCATAGTGTTAAATGTCACGGGCGCGGCGGGCTTCACCACCGCGATATAGGGCTTGGCCACAAACCCCGGATCGGTATGCGGAATGGCAATGTTTGCCGCCGGCATGGCAAGACCCGTAGGGTAGGCATCCTCGCGCGTGCGAACGGCGTCGAGCCAACCGTCGACAATGTAGCCGCGCGGGGCAAGCTCGCCCTCAAGCCGCGCAAACACCTCGCCCGGCGTCGCACACTCCCAATCAAAAAACACCAGCTCAGGCGTAAACAGCGCTTCGTTATCCGCCATACGCTCACCTCTCTCATCTAGTCACCTGGGACGTTCTTAAACGACTAGTCGTTAAAGAACGTCGCAGGTGACTACCCAAAACAAAGGGTGGCCACGTGCGCCTTGGCGCCAATGACCACCCTGACTACTCGGCTAAATTGTACTGTGCGCCACTAGCCGCGAGGCGCATCAATTGCGACCTTGCCGCTCTCCAGCACGTGAACGCGACCGTCGGCGAGCATTTGCACGACCTCGGGATACAGCACATGCTCGATCGCGTGGATGTGCTCCTCGAGTGTGTCGACGTCCCAGCCCTCCTCGACAGCCAGTGCACGCTGGGCGATGATGGGGCCGTTGTCGTAAATCTCGTTGGCAAAGTGCACGGTCACGCCGGTCACCTTGACGCCGCGAGCAAACGCATCGTCAATCGCATGGGCGCCGGTAAAGCTCGGCAGCAATGCCGGATGCAGGTTGACCACGCGATTGGGAAACGCTGCCAGCAGCGGCGTGTGCACCATGCGCATATAGCCGGCCATGACCACATATTCGCAGCCGCGCTCGAGCAGCTCATGCGCAATGATCTCGTCAGCCGCGATGGGATCGGCATAGACATCCTTGGACAGCGTGAGTGTCTGGATGCCCGCACGCTCGGCACGCTGCAGGCCCTTGGCCGAAGGACGGCTCGACACCACAAGTTCAATCGAGGCGTTGAGCTTGCCGGCGGCGATCAGGTCGATCAGCGCCTGCAGGTTGGTACCCGAACCGCTGATAAGCACGCCAATCTTAAGCGGCTCGGCCGTATCGGTGCCGGTCGGACGGGTGTAGGGTACAAAGCCTAGGCCCTCGGCAGCAACCATCTGCTCGTTAGCGCTCATCGGAGTACACGACCTTACCGGAGCCCTCGACGCACTCACCCACGCGGAACGGCTTCTCGCCTAGCGCGACCAGAGCCTCGGTCACGGCAGCCTCGTCCTCGGGGGCGACGATCAGGCACAGGCCGACGCCCATGTTGAAGGTCTTGCATGCCTCGTTGGGCGCGAGCTCGGCCTGACGCGACACGTAGGTGATGACGGGCGGAACGTCCCAGCCCATCTCGGCGCCGTTGCGGGTGACCACGGCGTCGACGTCGTCGGCGAGCGCACGGTTGAGGTTCTCGGTGATACCGCCGCCGGTGATGTGGGCGATGGCGTGCACGTTAGCGCCGCCGCGCAGCAGCTCCAGAATCGGCTTGACGTAGATGCGCGTAGGGGCCAGCAGAGCATCGGCCAGCGAAGCACCGCCGAGCTCCTCGAGCGGACGGCTCAGTTCCTCGGCCTTAGCGGCGGCCTCGGGCGTGCCCGGCTTGATGCCGTCGACACCGATGACCTTGCGCACGAGTGAGTATCCGTTGGAGTGCACGCCGGTGGAGGGCAGGCCCAGGATCACATCGCCGGGGCGAACGTTCGCGGGGTCGAGCATCTTGGGACGATCGACAACACCCACGGTAAAGCCGGCGAGGTCGTAATCGGCGGGGGCCATGACGCCCGGGTGCTCGGCCATCTCGCCGCCCACGAGCGCGCAGCCCGCGAGCTTGCAGCCGTCGGCCACGCCCTTGATGATCTTTGCCATGTGCTCGGCCTCAATGTGACCGATGGCAACGTAATCCAGGAAGAACAGCGGCTCGGCGCCCGAAGCCAAAATGTCATTGACGCACATGGCGACCAAGTCCTGGCCCACCGTCTCGTGACGGTCCATGATCTGGGCGAGCACGAGCTTGGTGCCCACGCCGTCGGTGCCGCTGATCAGGATCGGGTCTTCCATATCCTTGAGCGCGGCAGCCGAGAACAGGCCACCAAAGCCACCGATGCCGCCGATAACCTCGGGGCGGTTGGTGTCCTTGACCATCTGCTTAATAGCGTCGACGGCGCGGCCACCCTCGGCGGTATCGACGCCGGCGTCCTCATACGTCACATGCTTGCTGTCGCTCATCTGAGCCTTCCTCTCCCACTACCGTGGCGCCGCGCGGGCGCCAAACGGTGCTCATAGTTGCGTTCATTTCGGCGCGCGCCATAACAGCACGCGCCGTCATATCAACAAAACAGCAGGTAAAACCTACCAGAATAAACCTGTCCCTAAATGGCAGATTTTAGGCCTCGCCGTGCTCCTCTTCCCAGCTGCGGTCGTCGTATTTCTCGACCACGGCGTCGTCGTCAAAGTGCAACGGCTTGTCCAGGTTGCGGGGCTTAAAGCCCTCCATGAACTTGTCGCGGCCAAAGCTCTCGGGAATCGCTACGGGGTAGCGTCCGGTAAAGCACGCATCGCAGTAACCGCCCTTGGGCATGACCTTAAGCAGGCCCTCAACCGAAAGGAAGGCCAGCGAATCGGCGCCAATGTACTCGCAGATCTCATCGACCGTCTTGTTGGCGCTGATAAGCTGCGACTGCACGTCGGTATCGATACCGTAGAAGCACGGCCAGATGACCTCGGGCGAGTTGATGCGGATATGAATCTCCTTGGCGCCGGCGTTGCGCAGCATCTTGACGAGCTGCACCATGGTGGTGCCGCGGACGATGGAGTCGTCGATGACGACCAGGCGCTTGCCCTCGATGTTGTCGCGCAGCGGGTTGAGTTTCATACGCACGCCCATGGCGCGCAACTCCTGCGTAGGCTCGATAAACGTGCGGCCCACGTAACGGTTCTTGATAAGGCCCTCGCCAAAGGGAATGCCGCTCTCGTGCGAATACCCCTCCGCGGGCGGCAGGCCGGAGTCAGGCACGCCGATGACCAGGTCGGCCTCGACGGGCTCCTCATGTGCCAGCTGACGACCCATGTCGTAACGGCAGGCGTAGACGCTCTTGCCGTTCATGATGGAATCGGGGCGGGCGAAGTAGACCTGCTCAAAGATGCAGTTAGCAGGCTCTTCGGCAGCGGGCACACCCTGCTCGGACACAAGGCCCTCGGCGCTGATGCGCAAAATCTCACCGGGACGGACGTCGCGGACGTACTCGGCGCCCACAATGTCGAGCGCACAAGTCTCGGAGGCGACGACCCAGCCGCCGGCGCGGGTGACACGGGTGGTGGCGTCGACCGTCGCGGCGCCGTCCTGCGACGGCAGCTTCGAAACGGATGCGGCATCGGCCTGGTCCAGGCCCTCGTCCACCAGCTTGCCCAGCACGAGCGGGCGAATGCCGTGCGGATCGCGGAATGCATAGAGCGCCTGCTCGTTGATGAGCGTCATGGCGTAGCCGCCACGCACGAGCTCCATGGTCTTGCGAATGCCCTCGCGCAGATGGCCTGTACGCTGAGTAAAGTAGCCGATGAGTTTGGTCGCGACCTCGGAATCCGAGTTGGAGAGGAACGGCACGCCCAGCTCGATCAGCTGGCGGCGCAGCTCGTCGGTGTTGACGAGGGTGCCGTTGTGCGCGAGCGCGATAATGACGCTATTGATGGTAGAGAGGTGCGGCTGAGAGGCTTCCCAGCTCTTGGCGCCGGCGGTGCCATAGCGCACATGACCCACGGCCAGCTGACCGGAGAGCGTCGATAAGTCGGCATTGGAGAACACGCGGTCGAGCAGGCCCAGGTCCTTGCGGACCATAACCGTACCGCCGTCACCAACAGCGATTCCCGCCGATTCTTGGCCACGGTGCTGCAGTGCACGCAGGCCAAAGTACGTCAGTCGAGCCACGTCACGATCGGGCGCCCACACACCAAAAACGCCGCATTCCTCATGCAGCTGGTCGGAGTCCGGATCATACGTCGACATGGCGTTCACCTGTCCCGCGGCGCGCTCGGCCGCGCGGATGGTTTCTTGAGACATGGCATCCCCTCAGAGCCTCGTATTTTGGCGTTACCCGCCTTATTATACGCACGGCGCGACGCGCTCCCCAGCGCATGAGCAGCGCTTTTTAAAAGCCCACCGAGCTAATAATCCGTTTTGCGGCCAAACATTTTATTGGTCTGCCCAGTGCAAGCGCCCGCGCCCCCATATGGCCGCCGCGTCCACCGTTGGGGATTGCAAAGTTGCAATTGGGACGTTCGTCCTGTCTTTTAGCAGGTCGGCGGCGTATCCTAGTAACCTAGGACAAAGCGAGAAAGGTTCTGTATGGATCGAAACGAACTCGACCCCAGCGTCCCCAGCGCCACGGAGGTCAAGAAGATTCCCCTCATCATTAAAGTGTACGCCGTCCTGTGCATCCTGTCCGGCGTGGGCACACTCCCGTCGGTCGCCGTCTTTATGTGGCAGGTCATCACCGCACTCATTAACGGCAACGCCGCCGCTAAGCTCGGTGATAACACCCTGGTCGCGGTTGGCCTTATCGTCGCCGGCATTATGCTCTCGGCGGCAAGCGCGATCATCTTAATCGTCTTTGGCCTGGACCTCATCAAGGACCAGCGGCGCAATGCCGCCCGCCTGTCTTACGTCCTCATCGCATTGACCGTCGTGGAGCTTTTAGTTGACGTGATGCTCCAGGGTATCGGACCCTTCCTGCTGCGCCCCGCCATTCAGCTCGGTATCCTCATTGCGCTGTCGGCCACCGTCGACCCCACGCTACGCCAGGAGCGCGAACTGCAGCGCCGTCTGCAAGAGATGCTCGACCGCGATGCCGCCGCCGAGGGGATGCTCGGCCGCGACGAAACCGGCGAGGGCTACATCAAGCTCAACTACTTCAACCTGTTCTGGGTATTCTTCGTCTGCAGCGTGTTAGGTCTCATTCTCGAGGAAGTCTGGCATATGGTCGTCGTCGATCCCGGCGTCTATCAGGACCGGGCCGGTATGCTATTTGGCCCCTTTAGCCCCATCTACGGATTTGGCGCGGTGCTCATGACCATGGCGCTCAACCGCTTCTATAAAAAGAATCCTCTGATCATTTTCCTGGTAAGTGCCCTGATCGGCGGCGCTTTCGAGGTGTTTGTAGGCTGGTTTATGCAGACCTCATTTGGCGTGGTGTCGTGGAGCTACTCGCACATGAAACTGTTCGGCATGCCCGACCCACTCGCCGTCCTTACGGGCGGACGCACCTGCACGGGCTTTGCCTGCCTGTGGGGCCTGGGTGGCCTTATCTGGATCAAGCTGCTGCTGCCGAGGCTGCTCAAGCTCATCAACATGATTCCGTGGGAGAGTCGCTACTCGGCTACCGTCATCTTTACCGTCATTATGCTGGTCGACGGCGTCATGACGCTGCAGTCGCTCGACTACTGGTACCAGCGCGTCAACGGCACGGAGCCGGATATTCCCGTCGCGCAGTTCTACGGCAAGTATTTCGATAACGACTACATGGAGAACCGCTTCCAGAGCATGACCATGAGCCCCAAGGATGCGACGCGCGTGTAGCGCCAACCGCGCCCAAAACGCAAAATGCCCGCCGGTATCACACGTACCGGCGGGCATTTTTATAAACGAGCCTTCTATCGACGCAAGCCTCTACGCCTCGCGCTCGACCTCACTCACGCATTCATTCTTGATGGTGCCAACGAGCGCCTGCAGCGCATCGACCACGTGCGGGCGAATGTCCCCGCCGATGAGCACGAGCATGATGTCGTCACCTACGGCAAGCTCGCCGCTTGCCAGCCACACGCGCACATAGCCGACACCCGGCATCGCGCGCGTCGCCTCGATGGCGGCCTGTACCTTGCTGGCGTCGTAGCCAAACACCATGCCGCCCACCTTGTGGCCCGGCGCCACGCCATCGGTCTCGACACCGCGCGCCTCGGCCTTGGGCGTCGCGCGCACCACACCGTTATGTGTCAGATACATACCGCACGCAGGTGCCGACGAATCGGCCTTGGCCTCGCGCAGCCAAGCATCAACCGAAGGCATCATTTTGCCATTCTCGAGCATCATTTCTCCCTTACCGTCGTCGAGTAGCCAATTTGGAACGGGGCTTTTTTAGCTACTTTCGAACAACTTATTCCTCGACCGGCGTGAGCACCATGACAGCACGCGTGTTGCTCAGCGATAACGAACGACAGGTCACAAGCGTCACGACCTTGGTTGCCGAAGCGGCACGATCGGTGGCATCGCTCGCCACGGCAGAGGCACCGTCGAGCATCTCGGACAGGTAGTTCTTGAGCCCGTCATCGCCCTCAAAATTGGGCGTGCGCGCCTTGGAGTACGTATCCTCAACGACCTTGGTCGCCAGCGGACGCAGCTTATACGTAGCATCCCGTGTGATGTAGTACACATATTCAATGCTATCGAACGTTGCCTGGTCAGTCGTATCCGAAATCACGTTGAACATCGACCCATCGTTCATATGGTGGCCGTAGATCGTGGTCTGCTGGTCAACCATTCCCGGCGCGGTGTCATCGCTATCCAGGAAAATGGCCCCAGATGCATTGGCCGTACCGTCGAACAGCGTGTTGAGGTATTTGGAGTTGTTGTTGGTCTGCACCACGGGATAGTTGATGTTGGTTCCCGGCACATAAATCCAACCCACAATCTCGGGGTTTGTCTGAGCAAGCGCATCGAAGTCGATAGTCGGCACGCCGCTGGCGTCCTTATCGCTTACATATTGCTTCTCGATTTTCTGATACGACTCGCTCGCCTGCTTGTAGCCAATCTGTGCATTGATAAAGATGGCAGCGGCGGCAACAATCAGACCGATGCCGATGATGATGAGCAGAATGGGAATAATGGAGCGGCGCTTTTTGCGCGGCGGCTCAGTGTAGCTGGACGGAGCAGCGCCCGACTGTTTCGTAGAACGCGATTCTTTCTTGGCCGTATCATACGACGAAGGGCGATATGCAGCTGGCGTATCCTGGCGATGATGGGACATCGGCGTTACGGGACGCGGCGCGCGCGGCTGCTGAGGAGAGGATGTCCGACCCTGCTGTGCCGCATGGGCAGCACCCGGCTTCGACGGATCGGGAATCTGAGAAGCCTTGAATCGTTTTCCCTGATAATCGGACATGGCTCTCCTTATACTGCGGTGAAACGGCGGAACGCCTAGGCGTCGGCCATCTCCTGCTTCATCTTCTCGATAACCTTGCGGTACTCGGGGTCGCATGCGCCCAGAATCTGCGTGGCATAAATGGCGGCGTTCTTGGCACCGTTGATGGCAACGCAGGCCACGGGCACGCCCGAAGGCATCTGCACCATCGACAGCAGCGAATCCATACCGCCCAGGTCACTCGTCTTCATAGGCACACCGATAACCGGCAGCGGCGTAAAGGCAGCCACGACACCACCCAGGTGAGCGGCCTTGCCGGCGGCGGCGATAATCACTTTGATACCGCGATCGGCGGCAGTCGAGGCCCACTCGTGGACCTTCGCCGGCGTGCGGTGTGCGCTCGCAATGACGAGCTCATAGGGCACACCAAGCGCCTCGAGCTCGGCGGTGCAGCCTTCCATAACGCCCAGATCGGACTTGGAACCCATGATGATCCCGACGACCGGCTTTTGATCTGCCATAAACAAAGACCTCCTGTTGAGAGCGGCGACGCGGCGGATCCGCGACCCTTAACTACTGAGAGTAGTATAGCTGCTCCCGTCCCTGCGGTCCCCGGGTGCCCCGCGTCGAGCTGGGTTTTTATCTTCGCTCCCCTTGCTTCGCAAAGTCGCTCAGACAATAAACCCAGCCCGCCGCGGGGCACCCGGGGACCTACCGGGAATTGCCATGACATACGTTGGCTGAAATATTAACGTGGGATCCGCCGTTCGAACGAACGGCGGATCCCACACTCACTTTTTATTCAGCCCTAGTCATCGCGCAAAGCCCCTTTGGCAGCACACGGTGCAACCGAGTCACCGCAGGCCGGGGCGGGAGGGGCCGAGTTTCCTCCTGAGCGACTCTGCTTGCAGCCGGAGCGAAAGGGGGAAATCTCGGCCCCTCCCGCCCCGGCCGGACAGGTCACACTACACCGTGTGCTGCGGCAGGTCCTGCAGGGCGATGACGTCCATGCCCATGTCGTTGGCGCTGCCGTGACCCTGCTGGTCCTCGCGCACGGCCTCGATGGCGCTCACATACGTGTTGGCGGCAGACATCGCGGTCACGCAGGTCACGCCGCGACGCACGGCCTCGGTACGTAGCAGGTAGCCATCGCCACGCGAGCCCGGACCGTACGGCGTGTTGATGATTACCGCAATCTTGCCATCGGCGATGAGGTCGCCGATGTTGGGACGCTCGCCGTCGTGCGGGCCGCTGATCTTCTCCACGACCTCGCAGGTCACGTTACCGCCGCGCAGCACGCGCGCCGTGCCCTCGGTGGAGCAGATGTCAAAGCCCAGGTAACGCAGGATACGCGCGACCGAAAGGATGTGGCGCTTGTCACGGTCGCACACGCTGATGAACACCTTGCCGGCGCTCGGGTCGGGCAGCTTGTAGTCAATCGCCAGCTGCGTCTTGGCGTATGCCTCGGGATAGCTCTTGGCGATACCCATGACCTCGCCCGTCGACTTCATCTCGGGCCCCAGGATAACGTCGGCACCGGGGAAACGACCCCAGGGCATAACGGCTTCCTTCATGCAGAACCAGTCCAGCTGACGCTCGTCGCTCGGCAGGCCCAAGCTCGCGATGGAATCGCCCGCCATGATGCGCGCCGCGCACTTGGCCAGCGGCACACCGGTGGCCTTGGAGATAAACGGGACGGTGCGGCTTGCGCGCGGGTTGGCCTCGATCACGTAAACGGTCTCGCCCTTGATGGCGTACTGCACGTTAACCAGGCCGCGGACTCCCAGCGCCATCGCGATGCGGCGCGTGGTCTCGCGAAGCTTTGCCTGCAGGCTCTCGCTAAAGCTGAACGGCGGAATGCAGGTCGCAGAGTCGCCGGAGTGAATACCGGCCTCCTCGATATGCTCCAGAATGCCGCCGATGTAGACCTCTTCGCCATCGCACAGGGCGTCGACATCGGACTCGATCGCGCCCTCCAAGAAGCGGTCCAGATACACCGGGTAGTCGGGGCTAATGCGCGCAGCCTCGGCCATGTAATCGCGCAGATGCTCGGCATCGTAGGCGATCATCATGCCGCGGCCGCCCAGCACGTAGCTCGGACGCACCAGCAGCGGGTAGCCGATGTGCGCGGCTACGGCCTCGGCCTCCTCAAACGAGGTGGCCTGGCCCGCCGGCGGGTACATGATGCCCAGCTTGTCGAGCAGAGCGGCGAAGCGCTCTCGGTCCTCAGCAAAGTCGATGGCATCGGGCTTGGTGCCCATGATGTTCACGCCGCTTTCCTCGAGCATGCGCGCCAGCTTAAGCGGAGTCTGGCCGCCAAGCGTCACCACGACGCCATCGGGGCGCTCAACATCGATAACGTCCATGACGTCCTCGTAGGTGAGCGGCTCAAAGTACAGGCGGTCGGACGTGTCGTAGTCGGTCGAGACGGTCTCGGGATTGCAGTTGACCATGATGGTCTCGAAGCCGCGGGCCGCCAGCGCGTAGCTCGCGTGCACGCAGCAGTAATCGAACTCGATACCCTGGCCAATGCGGTTGGGGCCGGCGCCCAGAATCATCGCCTTGGGCTTGTCCGCCGGCGTGGTCTCGTCGGGAGCCACGCACTTCTTGTCATCCGGGCTCGTGCGGTAGATGTTCTCGTACGTCTTGTAGTGATATTCCGTGGCGCTCGAGAACTCCGCAGCGCAGGTATCGACCGTCTTCATGCTGGGAACCACGCCCAGACCCTTGCGATAGGCGCGCACAAAGCGCTCGTCCGAGCCGGTCAGTGCGGCGATCTCGGCATCGCTCGTGCCGTACTGCTTGAGCAGGCGCATCGCGTCGGCGTCGATATCCTCCACACGCAGGCCGCGGATGCTCTCCTGGACCTGCACCATGTCGTTGATACGGTTGAGGTACCACGGATCGATACCGCAAATGGCATGGATGCGAGCGATGTCCCAGCCACGGCGCAGGGCCTCGACCACAAAGAAGATGCGATGCTCGGTCGGGGTTGCCACGGCCTGAGCAAGCTCGTCGTCGCTCAGCTTATCGGCACCCTCTTTGCCACCGGCGCAGATGCCCTGGTGACCGTCCTCCAGCGAGCGCATGGCCTTGCCAAAGGCCTCCTCAAAGGTGCGGCCGATCGCCATGATCTCGCCCACGGCCTTCATGCGCGTGGTGAGTGTGGGGTCGGTACCCTTGAACTTCTCGAAGGCAAAGCGCGGCACCTTGACCACACAGTAGTCGATTGTGGGCTCAAAGCAGGCGGGCGTAGCCTTGGTGATGTCGTTGACGATCTCGTCGAGCGTGTAGCCCACAGCCAGGCGCGCGGCGGCCTTGGCAATGGGGAAACCCGTGGCCTTGGAGGCCAGCGCGGACGAACGGCTCACGCGTGGGTTCATCTCGATGACGATGAGGCGGCCGGTCTGCGGATTCACGGCAAACTGTACGTTGGAGCCGCCGGTCTCGACGCCGATCTTCTCCAGAATGGCGAGCGAGGCCACGCGCATGCGCTGATACTCAAGGTCGGAGAGGGTCTGCGCCGGCGCCACGGTGATGGAGTCGCCGGTATGCACGCCCATGGGGTCGAGATTCTCGATGGAGCACACGATGATGCCGTTGCCGGCGTGATCACGCATGACCTCCATCTCATACTCTTTCCAACCCTCGATGGACTCCTCGACCAGCACCTCGTGGGCGGGCGAGAGTTCCAGGCCCTGGCTCACGATGGAGACGAGCTCCTCGTGGGTGTGAGCGATGCCGCCGCCGGCGCCGCCGAGGGTAAAGCTCGGGCGCAGTACGCAGGGATAGCCCACGCGCTCGGCGATGGCCTCGGCGTCGGCCACGCTGTAGGCATAGCCCGAGCGCGCAACCTCCAGGCCGATCTCGGCCATGGCCTCGTTAAAGAGCTTGCGATCCTCACCGCGCTCAATGGCGGCAAGGTCGCAGCCGATCATCTCGACGCCATACTTGTCGAGCGTACCGTCCTTTGCCAGCTCAACGGCGGCGTTCAGGCCGGTCTGGCCGCCCAGCGTGGGCAGCAGCGCGTCCGGGCTCTCTTTCTTGATTACGCGCTCGATAAACTCGGCGGTGATGGGCTCGACATAGGTGCGATCGGCAAGACCCGGGTCGGTCATGATGGTCGCCGGGTTGGAGTTGACCAGGATGACCTCAAAGCCATCCTCCTTGAGCACCTTGCAGGCCTGGGCGCCAGAGTAGTCGAACTCGCAGGCCTGGCCAATGACGATGGGGCCCGAACCAATAACGAGGATACGCTTGATGTCAGTACGTTTCGGCATGTTAGTTCTCCTCGGTCTCAGTCTCGGCAAAATTCCAGCCGGCAAGGCGGTCCTTCGCGGTGTCGATGTCCAGGTAGTTCTCCTCGCCGTCCATGAGTCGCGTAAAGGCGGTAAAGAGATAGTGGGCATCGGTGGGGCCAGGCGAGGCCTCGGGGTGGTACTGGACCGAGAAGCACGGGGCGTCGAGCAGCTGGATACCCTCGGCGGTGCCGTCGTTGAGGTTCACATGTGTTAGGCGAATGCGGCCAAAGCGCTCGTTCATCACGACCGGCGCGATTCCGCGGCGCACCCAGACGCGCAGATCTCCATCGGCCGCATGCTCGGTCTCGCCGCCGGAAAGCTCGGGGACAAGCTTGCCCAGGCTGGGGAACAGCAGGCCAAAGCCATGGTTTTGCGCGGTAATCTCCACGCGACGGCTTACCAGGTTCATGACCGGCTGGTTGCCACCGCGGTGACCGAATTTAAGCTTTTCCATCTGGGCGCCGCAGGCCAGGCTGATCATCTGATGGCCCAGGCAAATGCCAAAGACCGGCACCTTGCCGATCAGCTGCTGCACCTGCTCGTAGGTCTCCACCACGGCGTCGGGGTCGCCGGGGCCATTGGACAAAAAGACGCCGTCGGGATTCATGTCGAGCACCTCACTCGCGGGCGTGTCCCACGGCACGACGGTAAGGTCGCAGCCGGCGCGGACCAGCCCCTCCAGAATGCCGCGCTTCACACCGCAGTCGTAGGCGACCACTTTGTGACGGGCAGGAGCGGCAGTCGAAAGCGCAAAGTCATGCGTGGCAGGCAGGTCGACGGCGGCAAACTCGTGAGGCGCGGGGCAACTTACGGTCTTGACCAGGTTCTCGCCTACCAGCGCGGGCGCTGCGGCCAGACGCTCGGCAAGCTCGTCGACATCGAAGATCTCGGTCGAGATAATGCCCATCTTGGAGCCGTTGTCGCGCAGGTGGCGCACCAGGGCGCGGGTGTCGACGCCCTCGATAGCGACGATGCCGTGTGCACGCAGGTACTCCGGCACGCTGACGGCCGAGCGCCAGTTAGAAGGCGTGGCGCACATGTCGCGAACGATCATGCCGCGCATAGCCGGAGCGCTCGCAGGGCGCACGGCGTCGCCGGGGAAGGCCGACTGGACGTCGGTCTCGTCGATACCGTAGTTGCCGATCTGCGGATAGGTCATGGTTACGATTTGGCCGGCATAACTCGGGTCGGTCATGACCTCAAAGTAGCCCTCGAGCGAGGTGTTGAAGCAGACTTCGCCGGTCGCGGTGCCCTCGGCGCCGCATGCACGTCCATAAAAAATGGTCCCATCCTCAAGATACAGGATGCAGGGACCGCAGGTGCCCTTGCTGGTTTTGGCCAGCATGCGCTGGCAAAGCTCGCTGGGCGCGAAGGTGCGGGCGGCAGCGCCCGCGGTATGGTTGTTCGCCATAATTCTCCTTCCCGGTCTCACAGGACCGGCTTAAAGGTGTGTAGTTAGGCCTCGCGGTATTGTAACCGCAAGCATGCCTCATGGCGTTAATTTCATCGAAATGTTTACGAAATGATAATTATGACTTTCTATGCATAATGATTTTTCTGGGACGGGGATTAAAAAATCATTCTGAGAGCAGAGCTTTGTCGCCAACTGCATACATGACAGAATGATTTTTTAATCCCCGTCCCAGAAAAATCATCCCGCGAGGCTTGTGGCTCACGCGGGATGATGACGTCTTACTTTCTCTTGTCCTGCTCCAGCAGTTCGGACGGTGTGCGATCGGGCTTGCCGCCGCGGAAAATCTCGCGGCCATGCAGACGATGTTCCAGGTCACGCTCGGCCTTTTCCTCGTCAATCTTGGTCTGGCTCACCACCGGGTCCTCAATCAACGACGACACCGAGTTCACCTGCTTCTGAATGCGCTCGGCGATGGTGTCATCCATACTCACGATGCGCATCTTCCAGTCGATACTCGTGGCGTTGGATGAGCTCTTGGTCCACACGAACGTCAAAATGGCGCTCTGGTGGCCCCGCGCGGGGAACATGCCAAAGAAGGAATCGTGCTGAATGTTGCTATCCTCGTCGATATAGGCGTGAACGTTATACACCACGCGGTCGATCTTGTCGTTGAGCAGCGCGTTGGTCGCAAGCGCCGCGGCCTGGATCTGCCCGTTGGACAGCAGCTCGAGCTCGTTGGCAGACGATGTGTCCAACACCGTCACCTCGACCGTGCCCGTACGCTCATCGGCTTCATCGACGGTAAAGTCGAGCGGGAACTGCGTAAAGCCGTTGCCCCACTCGAGTCCACCCTTGAGTGCTGTAGAAACGGTATCAACCGAAACGCTCTCGGACAGGTTGGCGGTATTCAGACGGCGCATCACGCCGTAGCCGATCTGCATGCCCACGATCAGCACCAAAATACCGATGACCACGGCCATCGCGGTCTTCGTAATGGTATGGCTCACCTGCGAGCCCGAAGGATCGTCCTCGGACAGCGGGTCGATATGTTTTGCCTGGCTCGCGCGGTCCTCGCTGCGCAGCTGTGCTAGCGCCGCTTTGTCACCGCGCTTGGCCGCAGCCTCCTTCTCACGCATGCGCTCGGTACGCTTTTTGGCGAGCGTGGGATCCAAGACGCCGGATGCATCGATTTCGGAGAATAACTCCGTCACTTCTTCCGGAGTCAAAGGGTTCTTGTCAGCCATAAACTTCCTGTCATATCAATCAGTCGAGCTCGTGCGCACGCGCACCTTCGAACTGCATTCGATAGTAACGGGCATAGGTGCCGCCACGGGCGAGAAGCTCCTCGTGCGTGCCACGCTCCACAACGCGACCATGCTCAACGGTCGCAATCTCATCGGCATGCTTAATGGTCGAAAGACGGTGGGCGATAATAATCGTGGTGCGGCCGCGTGCCAGCTCTTCGAGTGACTCCTGCACCGCCTCCTCGCTCTCGTTATCCAAAGCACTCGTCGCCTCGTCCAAAATCAGGATCTTGGGGTTCTTGAGAAACACGCGCGCGATGGCAACGCGCTGCTTCTGTCCGCCCGAAAGACGGCTGCCGCGCTCGCCCACCACGGTGTCGTAGCCCTGCGGAAGCGACTCGATAAAGGCATCGATGTTGGCGCGACGGGCGGCCTCGGCGATCTCTTCTGCCGTGGCGCCCGGCTTGCCGTAGGCGATGTTCTCGCCAATCGTACCGTCAAATAGATAGACATCCTGCTGCACCAGGCCGATGGCGCGGCGCAGGCTCTGCTGCGTCACATCGCGCACGTCCTGGCCGTCGATGCTAATGGATCCGGCAGCCACGTCATAAAAGCGCGGCAGCAGCGAACAGGTCGTGGACTTGCCACCGCCCGAAGGGCCAACCAGCGCGATGGTCTGCCCGGGCTTGATGGACAGATTCATATGGTCGATAACGGGACGCTCGTCGGCATAGCCCTCGCCCAGCTCGACATCCTCGTAGTTAAAGCACACGTCGTGATACTCCACGGCGCCGGCAGTCACCTGCAGATCCGTAGCGCCCGGCTTGTCCTGGATATCCGGCGCGGTCGAGAGCACCTCGTCCATACGTTTAAAGCCGGCGATAGCCTTCTGATACGTTTCGGCCGAATTGACGAGCGTCTCGAGCGGCGTGCAGAACAGCGAAATATAGAGTGCAAAGGTCGCCATATCGACCGCCTGCAGCTGTCCCTGGGCGACCAGCCAGCCGCCCAGCAGCACCACGATCACATAGAGCACACCCGAGAGCAGGCCATACGTCGCGGTATAGACGCCCATGGCGTGATACATGTTCTCCTTGGACGAAAGGTAGCGATCGTTAGAGGCACGGAACTTGGCGCGCTCGGTCTCCTCGTTGGCAAAGCTCTTGACTACGCGCATGCCCGCAAGCGAATCCTGCAGCTGCGCATTGATGCCGCTGATCTTTTTGCGGTTGTCGCTAAAAACCTCGCGCATACGCATGTTCTGCCAAAACATGATGACCGCAAACGCCGCCGTCACCACGGCCATGGCGAGCGCCAGCACCGGGGCAATGGTAAAGAGGATCACAAACGAGCCGATGATCTCGATGCCGCAGATGATGATCCACTCGGGCACGTGGTGCGCCGCCTCGCAGATATCGAACAGGTCGTTGACCACGCGGCTCATCATGTCGCCCGAGCTGTTGCGGTCGAAGTATGCAAAGCTAAAGCGCTCATACTGGTCAAACAGGTCCTCGCGCATTTTGGACTCCATACGCGCGCCCATCACGTGACCCCAATAGCTCACAAAATAGCGGCAGGCGCAGCGGACGGCATACATCAGCACCAAGCCCACCGCGATCATGCCGAGCGCCTGCATAATAGCAGCCTGACCCTGAGTAAACAGCCCACCGGTCAAATTGCGCAGGATAATGGGGAACGCCAGGTCAATGGCGGCAAGCACCAGAGCACAAACAGTATCAGCAACAAAAAGCCCCATCTGGGGCTCGTAATACGAAAGAAACCTCTTAAACATGTGATCCTCAAAGAAATATCAGCAACATAAGGCCCTGGGACAAAGTAATCAGTAGTTCTTGTCCCAGGGCTATTCCCGCTCGTTACAGCTCGGCCCCACCCAAGCGGTGCGCGATGCTATCGCAGGCCAAGGCGCCCACGACGGTCTTGGCGTCTTCGATCTTGCCGTCGAGCACGGCGTCGATCAGCTCGTGCAGCGGCACCAGGTCCACGTTGACAAACTCGTCATCATCGGGGTTGGGCGCATCAAACTCGAGCTTGGTGGCCAAGTAGATGTGGATGATCTCATCGCAAAAACCGCAGGACGTGACAATCGACGTCAAAAAGCGAATACGACCAGCCCTAAAGCCCGTCTCCTCGTGCAGTTCGCGCTTGGCGCAATCGAGCGGGTCCTCGCCTGGATCGAGCTTGCCGGCGGGAATCTCGACCGTCACGCGGTCGATGGCGGTGCGGTACTGACGCACCAGTACGATCTTGCCGCTCTCGGTCAGTGCCACAACGGCCGCCGCACCCGGATGGCGAACGATATCGCGGGCGCTGCGGTGACCGTTGGGCAGCTCAACCTCAAGACGGTGGACGTCAAGGATCTTGCCCTTCCAGGCGCACTCCTCCGAAAGAATCTTCTCGTGCAGCTCGGCATCGTGCGGGTCGTCGTCGCCCAGCACCAGTGCCGGCTCGTCAGCGACCTCGCCACCAGGCTCGCCCTCGGCGTGCCCATACATGCGGCTGTCCTCTTCGACGATCTGCGCGTCCATGAGCTCTTCGTTCTTCTCGTCCATCCGTCTCATTCCTCTCGGATTTTAGGCATCCCAGGCGTCGCGGCCGCGCAGCGCGCGCAGGCCGATGTCGTGACGCAGGGTCTTGCCCTCAAAATCAATCTTCTCGCAGGCCTCGTAGGCAAGGTTGCGAGCGTTCTCGAACGTGTCGCCCAGAGCGGTCACGGCAAGCACGCGGCCACCATTGGTCACGAGCTGGCCGTCCACCACGGCAGTGCCCGCGTGGTACACGGTCACGTTCTCCATGGCCTCGGCATCGGCGATACCGGTGATGACCTTGCCCTTCTCGTAGCTGCCGGGATAACCCGCGCTCGTCAGGACAATGGCCACGGCCCACTCGTCACGCCAGTCGAGCTCAATCTGATCGAGCTCGCAGTTGGCACAAGCCAGCATGACCTCGACCAGGTCATTCTTAAGGCGCGGCAGCACGACCTGCGTCTCGGGGTCGCCAAAGCGGGCATTGAACTCCAGTACCTTGGGACCGGCAGGCGTGAGCATAAAGCCGCCGTACAGGCAGCCGCGGTAGTCGATACCCTCGGCAGCAAGCTCGGCCACGGTCTGCTCCATGACCTTCACCATGGTGGCGTGCTCCTCGTCGGTCACGATGGGCACCGGGCTGTAGACGCCCATGCCGCCGGTGTTGGGGCCCTTGTCGCCCTCGAGCGCGCGCTTGTGGTCCTGCGAGGTGGCCATGGGGCGCACGGTCTTGCCGTCGGTAAAGGCCAACAGCGAGCACTCGGGGCCGGTCAGCATCTCCTCGATGACCACGGTATTGCCGGCATCGCCAAAGGTGCCGCCAAAGCACTCGCGCACGGCCTCCTCGGCCTGCTCAAGTTCGGTCGCCACGATAACGCCCTTGCCCGCGGCAAGGCCGTCGGCCTTCACGACCAGCGGGGCGCCCTGCTCGCGCACGTAGGCGAGAGCCGAAGCCTCGTCGGTAAACGAACCATAGGCTGCCGTCGGAATGCCCGCACGTTCCATGAGCTGCTTGGAGAACAGCTTGGAGCCCTCCATCTGGGCGCCCTCGGCACCCGGGCCAAAGCAGGGAATACCCGCCGCGCGCACGGCGTCGGCCACGCCCGCCACGAGCGGAGCCTCGGGGCCAATTACCACGAGTCCGCATCCGTGGCTCTGCGCAAACGCCGCCACGGCCGCAGGATCGCAATCGTCGAGAACCACGTTCTCGCCGCAGCTCGCGGTGCCGCCGTTACCCGGCGCGATGTAGAGCTTGCCGGCGCGCGGTGATGCTGCGAGCTTGGCTGCCAAAGCATGCTCGCGGCCGCCGCTGCCCAACAACAGGATGTCGATGGTTTGAGTGTCCGCCTTCAAGGGTGCCTCCTCTATGGATGAATGGCCCGCTCCACGCGAGCCCTTTGCAAGCAAATATACCCCTCGGCCGCCCGTCCGGGCTGCAAAGGGGTATATCGCAATAACCAAATAGTCCCGATTACTTCCAGAATCGGTTGATGATCTGCTCGCGACCAGCGCCAACGCCAATGAACGTCACGCGGGTGTGTGCCAGATCCTCGATAAACGCCACGTAGTCCTGAGCCTCCTGCGGCAGCTCCTCAAAGCTGCGGCAACCGGTGATATCGCACTTCCAGCCAGGGAGCTCCTCGTAGATGGGCTTGGCATGCTCAAAGCGCACCTGGTGTTCGGGCACGCTCGTGTAACGCTCGCCATCGACGTCGTAGGCAACGCACACCTTGATGGTGTCGAAAGCCGAAAGCACGTCGAGCTTGGTCACGGCGATGTCGGTGAGGCCGTTGACGCGCGAGGCATAGTTGGCGATAGGGCCGTCAAACCAGCCGCAACGACGACGGCGACCGGTGGTCACGCCGTACTCATAGCCCTCCTCGGTCAGCGTGTGGCCGGCCTCGGACTCATAGGAAAGCTCGGTGGGCATGGGGCCCGAACCGACGCGGGTGATATAGGCCTTCATGACGCCCAGCACGCGGTCGACGTTCTTCATGCCCACGCCAGAGCCGGTGATGGCACCGCCGGCGGTGCAGTTGGAAGACGTCACGTACGGATAGGTGCCGTGGTCGATGTCGAGCAGCGTCGCCTGGGCGCCCTCAAACAGCAGGTTCTTGCCCTCATCGATCATGTTGTTGAGCAGCAGGCTCGTCTCGGTGATGTAGGGACGCAGGCGCTCGGCCATCGGCAGGTACTCGTCGCAAATCTGGTCCACGGTGTAGGTGGGCAGGTTGTAGATGAGCTCGAGCTCGGGGTTCACGCGGGCGAGAGCGGTCTCCAGCTTGTCGCGGAACAGTGCCTCGTCCAGCATGTCCTGCATGCGCAGGCCAATGCGCGCCATCTTGTCCTGATAGCACGGACCGATGCCGCGCTTGGTGGTACCGATGTTCTTCTTGCCGAGCTTCTGCTCAAAGGCGCCATCCAGATCGATGTGGTACGGCATGATGACATGCGCGTTGCCGCTAATCTTGAGGTTCTTGGTGGTGATGCCGTCGGCCTCGAACATATCGATCTCCTCAAGGACAACCTTGGGGTTGACGACGCAGCCGTTACCGATCACCGACACGTGATCGGAATACATGATGCCGGAGGGCACCTGGTGCAGGCCGTACTTCTTGCCGTTGACGACGATGGTGTGGCCGGCGTTGTTGCCTCCCGAGTAGCGCACGACGGCATCGAAGTCGCCGGCGACCAGGTCGCAAATCTTACCCTTGCCCTCATCGCCCCACTGGGCACCGACCAAAACGGTTGACGGCATGTTTACTCCTTACATTCATGGACTGTCTACGCGCCACGCCGGCACGCAGAAGCACAAAACATTCCCAGTATACCCGTGCAACGGGCGCCTGTCCTACTCCTCGGCATGTGCCCCATCAAGCTCATAGAACTTGGTGGATGCCGGCAGGAACATCAGATCGACGTCGCCGATCGGGCCCGAACGGTTCTTGGCCACGACGATACGCGTAACGCCCTCGTCGGGTCGATCGTCGCGCGAGGCCTCGGCCTCGTCGGCGGAGCGGTCCAAGAACATAACGATATCGGCGTCCTGCTCGATGGAGCCCGATTCACGAAGGTCGGAAAGCTGCGGGCGCTTGCCGGTACGGGATTCGACCTGACGCGAGAGCTGCGACAGCGCGATGAGCGGGATCTTGAGCTCCTTGGCCATGATCTTCAGACCACGCGACATCTCCGAAACCTCGACGGTACGGCTCTCGGAGCGGCGTCCCGGCGGAGGACTCACCAGCTGCAGGTAGTCCAGGATGATGATTGCCTTCTCCTTGTTATGGAGCATGCGGCGGCTCTTGGCGCGAATCTCGGTCACTGTGGTGCCGGGCGTATCGTCAATCAGAATATCGAGCTTGGACAAGGTCTGCGTGGCCTCGTTGATATTGGCCCACTGCTCGGGGCTAATGCGGCCCATGCGGAAGTCACTGATCGAGATCATGGCGTAGGCGCAAATCAGACGCTGGGCAATTTCTTTGCCCGACATCTCCAGCGAGAAGAAGCCGACGGTATAACCGGCAGCGGCAGCGTTGAGCGCCAGATTCAGGGCGAACGACGTCTTACCCACAGCAGGGCGGGCGCCGATAATGATGAGCTGGCCCTCGCGGAAGCCCATGAGCATGCGGTCGAGTGACGGGAAGCCCGTGGGCACGCCCGCAGCCTGACCACCGGCCTGACACACTTCCTCGGCCTCGTTATAGGCCTCAACCATAAACTCGGTCAGCGTCTTGTAGCTCGACTTGACCTCGCGTGCCGTGACCTTGAGCAGCTTGCTCTCGGCTAGCTCCACGACCTCCTTGGTGTCGGTGGGGGCGTTATATGCCAGCGCGTTGATCTCGTTGGTGGCGCCGATCAGCTCGCGCAGCATCGAATCGCGACGAACGATGGCGGCATGGTGCTGCCAGTTCACGAGCGACAGAGTCTGACCCATCAGCTCCAAAATGTAGGCCTCGCCGCCCACGGCATCGAGCTTGTTGATGCTTCGCAGGTAATCGATCAGCGAGATGGAGTCGATGGGAATGCGGCTGTTGTACATATCGACCATCGCGGTGTAGATGGTCTTATGAATGGGCCGGTAGAAATCATCGGGCTGCAGCTCGACCTGGGCCTCTTCGACCACCTCGGGCGATAGCAGCATAGCGGCCAGTACATTGGCCTCTGCATCTTGGTTTTGGGGAAGACCCAACTTTGAGCCGCGGTCCTCGACCGTCAGCCCCGTCTCCCTATCGTCATATGCCATGAGCATCCTCATTCATATCGCTTGCGAGCATCCATAGTATCAGCCACGGTCCCAAAACGCGCCGCGCGCCGCCAATCATCACCGAACCAAACGGATGAACGGTCCTGTATATAGGACTTCGACGCAACGTTCACCATGACACTCACTCAGCGCAAAAAACAAAAGGGCGCCCTGGTTTCCCAGAGCGCCCTTCTTAGAACAAGATTGTTGCGTTGCAGCAAATGCTACTCGGCAGCAGCCTCAGTCTCGACCTCGGCGGTCTCGGCCTCGGCGACCTCAGCGGCCTCCTCGACCTCAGCCTCGGCAGCGAGCTCCTCGGCGGTAACGCCGACGAGAACGACAACCTCGGCCTTGATCTCGCGGTACAGCGAGATGGCAACGGTGTGGGCACCGGCAACCTTGATGGGCTTACCGAGCTCGACGCGCTTGCGGTCGATGTCCATACCGAGCTGAGCCTTGATGGCGTCAGCGACCATAGCGGCGGTAACGGAGCCAAAGAGGATGCCCTCGTCGCCGACCTTGACGTCAACGGTGACCGTCTTGCCCTCGAAGGCAGCCTTGGTCTCGTTGGCGGTAGCCAGACGGACGGCCTCGCGCTTGGCGATGTTGTTGCGACGCTCGTCAAGCTGCTTGAGGTTGCCCTTGGTGGCGGCAACAGCGAGCTTCTTGGGGAACAGGAAGTTCTCAGCGTAACCCTGAGCGACCTCTACGACGTCACCCTCGCCGCCCTTGCCCTTGATCTCATCGAGAAGAATAACCTTCATGATGCGTCTCCCTTCTTAGCCGCGGTCGCGGTTGCCACGAGAGGAAACCACGGGGACGGTGTACGGCAGGAGAGCCATCTCGCGGGCGCGCTTGATGGCGTTGGCGATGTCATGCTGATGCTGCGTGCAAGCGCCAGTGACGCGACGGGGCTTGATCTTGCCACGGTCGGTCATGTACTTACGGAGAAGCTGAGTGTCCTTATAGTCGATGAACTCAGTGTTCTCCTTGCAGAACTGGCAGTACTTACGACGCGGCTGACGTGCAGAAAAATCATTAGCCATGTCAAAATACCTTTCATTTGGCAACTTCGGCGAACCGAAGCCGCCTCTCACTCAAAAATAGGTGAACAACCCTTAGAACGGGATGTCCTCATCGTAGACGTCGACCGCGGGCGGCGTAGCCACCGGCGCGGCAGGACGTGCTGCGGGCGCGGGAGCTGCGGGGGCGTAACCGCCCTGATCGTAGCCACCCTGGCCACCACGGGAGCTCATAAACTCGATCTCATCGACGATGACCTCAAGCTTGCTCCGGCGCTGGCCGTCGCGCTCCCAAGAGCTGTAGCGCAGCTTGCCCTCGATCGCGACCTTGTTTCCCTTTGCCAGGAAACGGCTCACGGCCTCGGCGCGGGTGCCGAACATGGTGCAGTCGACAAAGTTGGGATAGTCCTCCCACTCGCCAGTCTGCGCGTTGCGGCGACGATCGTTCACGGCAACGCCAAAGGACAGAACCTGGGTTCCGCCGGCGGTGGCGCGCAGCTCGGGATCGCGGGTGAGGTTACCGGTGATGTTCACTCGATTGATGCTCATAACTCACTACTTCCTCTTGGGGCACAAGCCCAGTCCAAAACGACAGTCTTACTCCTGGTCGTCGCGACGGACGATCATGTGGCGGACCACAGCGTCGGTGATGCGCAGGACGCGATCAAGCTCGGCGATCTGGGTAGGATCTGCGTGGAAGTTGATGAGGGTGTAGTCACCATCGGTGAGGTCGTTGATCTCGTAGGCGAGCTTGCGCTTGCCCCACTCGTCAACGGAGTCGACCTTGCCAGCGCCCTCAGCGATCGTGGTATCGATACGCTTCATAACAGCGAGACGAGTCTCGGGGTCGAGCGACGGGTCAACAAAGAACAGCAGTTCATAAGCCTTCATATTGTCACCTCCTCTGGGCAAATGTGGCTTCAGGTCGTGAAGGTGCGCCTGAAGCAGGAAAAGACTTGGTAATAATATCTTTCAACCTCCCAGGCCGCAAGAATATGCAGCTACAACCTCATGACCTCCACATATGCCCATACTCGCACCACGTTTCATGCGCATTCCAACCAAATGCCGACCAAGAGCTTGACGGATTTGTGGACAAGATACGGTGCCGCGGGGACAAGCTGAGCCAAGCCGCAGGTCAACGGGCACAAGGCTGTGGTCGCAAAATGCATACCAGTGGTCCACAGCACCACCCAAAGATTTTTAAATTCATTGCCAAGTCGCTTATGAATACCCCTTTTGAACAATTGAGTTGATCAACCACGCTGGTCGGAAGCCGTTTTTTGGCACCTCAAACCCCACTGCAACGCCAAACGTGGCAAAGCGTTTTAAAAAATGCCAACTTTTCTGTTTGCACTTTGCGATTCCTCGTGTATACTGACTTTCGCATTTAACGGAGAGTTGTCCGAGTGGCCGAAGGAGCACGATTGGAAATCGTGTAGGCGTCAAAAGCGTCTCCAGGGTTCAAATCCCTGACTCTCCGCCAGTTAATTCCAAAGCAGGCCTTCGAGCCTGCTTTGTTTTTACCCCACGCGGAGGGGTGGCAGAGTGGTTGAATGCGGCGGTCTCGAAAACCGTTTGGCCTGTATAAGGTCACGAGGGTTCGAATCCCTCCTCCTCCGCCATTTTGGTTGAGAAAGCTCCCAAGAATGGGAGCTTTTTTGTTATCGAAATACATCTCGATCCCGCGCTTCCCCAAACATGTACGTCAGCCTCCAAAAACGACATTTTTCGACATCTTTGGAGGCTGACGTACACGTTTGGATTGAGCTCACGGGAGCAGCACTATTCGGAAGGTGCCTCCTCGTCTCGCATGCTTTTCCAGTTGCGGATAAGTGCCTTGCGTAGTTCGTTTTGTTTTCTCTGGTACCCGGTGTCGGTACAGCGAGGCATGCCGAGTGCTTCGCGAATGTTGTTCATGGCGCGGTGAAAGGCGAGCTGGCTGCCGAACTGAGCCGAAGTGAGCGTAACGATTCGATATCCCATTTGGGAGAGAACGGCCTCTCGCTCCGCATCTGCTCCCTTGCGCTCGAGCTCATCGTGAAAACCGCCCTTATATTCGATACCGAGCTCCCTGCGCTTATAGGTCACGAGCGCATCGATTTTGAGTGTTCGAGCTTTGGCGCAATGCCAGAGACGTTGAGGGATCTCGAGCGGTTTGTTGAGTTCGATACCTCGGATGCCAACGCCGCCTTCGCTTGTTGGGAGCGAGAGGGCGATTGCCGAAGCGGTCTCCATAGGCGAGGCCGAGTGATCGTAGATGTGCCTGAGCGCGAGCCGTGCACGTGTGGCACCGGGTTTGCCGGGGTGCCGATCGAGCAGTTCGGTTATTTCATCCTTGGAGGTGGTGGCTGGTTGCTCGGTATAAGGGTCGGCGGGATTGAGCCTCATGCGATAATCGCCGCAAACTTCATAGCCATATTCGAGATATTCGATCCTATCCATCCACTCGGCAGCGAGCGCGAAGGTGAAGGCTTCGTCGGTGATGAAGATTCCGGGCGTCAACTCGTTAATATGCTCGTAGGGAAGATTTTGTCCAAGAATGTGGCAAACGACGCCTTTGGTACGAATTCGCTCAAATTCGAATACAACCGCGATATCGATAGTCTTAAGCATATCGGACGGAATGCCGCAGTCGGTAAGGGCCTGTCGTATGCGCGCAACACGTTGCTGGGTGGAGATGCCTTGTGCGCCTATCTGGTAGTCGTGCCGCGCAAGAGACTGAACCAAATTCTGGGGTGCATGATGGACAAGCCATGCGGTTTTATGCGAAATGAGAACAGGGGTATCCATTGAGGGCCTCTCGCTCTGAGCCGGTATCCAACTCTTATGTCCGTTGAAGTGGGGAAATATACCGGATGTGAGTAAATCAACTCACTCATGCTGTGAGCTCAATCCAAACATGTACGTCAGCCTCCAAAGATGTCGGAAAATGTCGTTTTTGGAGGGTGACGTACATGTTCTGGACCCCTGGCATTCTGGCAATGCCACGCCCGCACCCGGTCCCGACCGTTTACCGAGCAATAGGGTCGCCACGCCCGCCAACCATGTACTATGTACGGGCATTGTCTAAACCCACAACCCAAAGGACCCCATCTTGCCCGTCGTCGCCGCTATAACCGTTACCTCACACGCCTCGGATGCCATGGTCGCTATTCCGTTTTGGCTCGAGATGTTCGCTGTTGTCGCTGCATCGATCTCGGGTGTGCTGGTTGCGCGCGAGCACAAGCTCGACCTGGTGGGCGCGGTCGCGCTCGCGGTGGTCTGCGGTCTGGGCGGCGGTCTTTTGCGCGATATGACGCTCCAGGTCGGCAACGTCTACATCCTCAACCAGCCGATGGCGCTTCCGCTTTCCATTGCCACGGCAGCCATCATCTATATTTTCCCGGCAATCGTCGACAAGCCCGAAAAACTCATTCCCCTGCTCGACATCATCTCGGTGGGTATTTATGCGGCAACCGGAGCGGACAAGGCGCTGGTCTACGGCTTTGCGCCGGCGGTGTGCATCATGATGGGCTTTTTTACCGCGGTGGGCGGCGGCATGCTGCGAGATGGTTTTATGGGTGTGGTGCCGGGTATTTTCCAGCGCACCAACTTCTATGCCATCGCGGCTATCGCCGGATCGGCAAGCTATGTTTGCCTTGTCATGAGCGGCTTGGTCAGCAATGTCGTCGCACTGGTCGTTTGCGTCGTGGTGACCATGGGGCTGCGCTGGCTATCGCTACGCTTTGATATCAAAAGCCCCACCGAGGACGACATCGCACGCTTTTTGCACCGCAAAAAGTAGGTGGCGCGGCACGACCCTTCGAAATGCAACCGAGAGGCTCTTTTAGAGCGCCCGCGCGTTGGGTACCCTGTTAGGTATATGCCAAACACCTAACAAAAGGATCAACCATGGCTTTCAATCAAACCGCGGCGGCGCCGTCACACAAGATGCGTCGCTGCCTGCTTATGGCATTCGCGCTCATCGCGCTCGCGCTCACCGCTCTTCCCACGGCGTCATTTGCCGGCACGGACACGGCGGGCAACGTACTTGCAACCGACAACGACTCTAATCCGTCCGGCGTCGAGGGCGACCTGTACTGGGCCGGTCAGGCCCTCAACTTGGACGACGCCTCCATCGACCGCGACATAATTGCGGCAGGCGAGAGCCTCTCCATCCGCGACTGCACGGTGGGCGGCGCCGTCCGTCTGGCGGCACGCACCATCGACATTGCCAAGACCACGGTTGATGGCAGCGTGACCGTTGCTGGCCAGCATATCGTTCTCAATTCCGACAGCACCGCTAACTGTTTCTACGCGATAGGCGAGACGGTTGCCTTGCGAGGCTCCACCAAGTCGGCAGCGCTCGCGGGCGATACGGTGACCATCGATGGCACCGTCGATGGCGATGTCGAGGTTTGGGCCGACAAACTCATCCTAGGCAAGAACGCCCACATCACCGGCACCGTGAACGCGCACGTCTCCGAGGACCCCGAGCGTGCCGCGGGAGCCGAGGTCGGCGCGCTCAAGATCGACCGCACCGAGAACGAGGATACTTCCACCGTTAACGATGTCATCGGCGGCATCGCCGCCGCGGCACTCTCGACCTGCTTTGTCGCTCTGCTGCTCGAGCTCGTCTTTCCGCGCGCGACCGCCGGCGCCGCCGGCATGCTCCACCAGCGCCCCATGCCCCTGTGGGTGAGCGGTCTTCTGGGCACGATTGCTATCGCCCCCGCCGTCCTACTGCTGATTATCTCTATCGCTGGTCTGTCGCTTGCTGGAACCCTCTTGTGCGGCGTTATCGGCATCGCATTGGTGTCGAGTGCCTTTTCGGGGTGCGCGCTCGCCCGCATGGTCGGACACATCCAGAACCGCTACGCCATGGCAGCCGTGGGCGGCATAATCGCAGGCGCCCTCACGGGGCTTCCCCTCGTAGGTGACTTCATCAGCGGCGTGGCCTTTGTCTTTATGCTCGGCTACGTTATCCAGATCATCTGGCGAAACGCCCGCCTCAAGCCGCAGCAGCCGGCTAACACGCCAGGACTCCCCACCGCTTAGCCACCAACCGCCACAAAGGGGACAGGCACCTTTGTGTTGGTGCAAAGGGGTCAGGTTACTTTGCACCAACAAACGAGGCGGGGCACTCGGTCATATCGACCGGGTGCCCCGCTTTTCATGGAGGGTTCTCTGGTAACTTTTTCAAAACCAATGATCATCAGGTCGGTAGGACTGCGCGTCACTCGCTGCGGCGGCAGCACGCCATTGAGCAAGGGGGCAATTATTTTTCACGACGACTGCCTCCCCGCTTGATGACGAGCGCGACAACAATAGCCGCCACTCCAATGGCAGCCAAAACCGCCACCAGTACCAACGTTCTATCTCCCGTCGAGGGCATAAAGCCTCGACTTGCTTCTTTGCTTGGGGTGTTGAGCACCGACAGCTCGATCGAACCCGTCCCGGCATCGGCGGTATCAACCCGCAGAGGGCTTTCGGCCGACACGGTCACCTTGGGCTTCGCGGCTGTTACCTGCTTAACGTCCAGACCCTCGGACGCAACCGTTGCCGTTCGTTTGCCCTCAAAGGCGGTGTATCCCTTGGGAGCCGCGACCTCTTCGACGGTGTAGAGACCCGCGTCCACACCGCTCAATTCCACATGGCCATCCGCGCCTGTGGTGATGCACGCGTCGGCATCCGTCGACCACGAGCCGTCAGTCGTTAGAATGCGCCCACGGTCATCGATGATGCGCAGCTTGGCGCCCGCGAGCGGCTTATCGTCTGCGCTTGAGCGCTTGATAAGGCTGAGTCCCCAGGTGTAGGCCGTCGCATCATCGCTCGGCGTGCGGGTGAAGCCGGCGTCGCCGGACTGGTCGGCAAAGGGAGAGCGCGGGTAGCGCAGGTAGACCTCGTTGGGGTTGCCCTTGGTAACGCCCCGATTGCAGTTGACCCCCAACGGCGCGTTGTAGACAGCAACCACACGGGCACCCTCGGCGAAGGCGTCGGCCCCGCCGAGCGCGGCGATCAGGTCGCCGGTGCGCACGGTGAAGGTGCTCCCCTCGACAGAGACCTTGCACTGTGAAGTTATGTCTGTCCACCCTTTAGCCGGCGTCGAGCTGACGTTGCCGTCCTCACATGCGACCGCACCGAAGCCGCCCTCGGCGCCCGCCGCCACGTACACATGCATGCTCGCGGCGACCTTGGAGGGATCGATCCCCGCGCTCATGGTGTCGACGAACCGCACCGTATAGGTGTCGTAGGCCGTGGGGCCCGCCGGGACCGTGGCAGAGAGGCGCCAGTACAGGTCGTCGGCGACCGTGGCGTCGGCGGCCTTCTGCCATGCGGCGGTGCCGTCCTCCAGCACGTGCTTGGCAACCTTGGGGGTCGCCGCCTTGGGCTTGACGGTGACGGCGCTGCCGCCGACCAGGGCCATGATCGGCGCGGTGCCGGCCTCGCCCTGGGCGATGGCGTCGTCGTCGGCGACGATGAGCCAGCAGCCACAGGGCAGCTCGGCCGCCGTGCCCGCGTTAAGGGCCACGGAAGTTGCGCCGGCATTGCAAATCGCACGAGCAAGCTTTGCCGTCAGCGCGGTCGTTATGTGTCCGTCGGCATCCATCCACTCGGCAGCCTCTTGTGCCCCCGATGCCGAGCTATCGAGCCCCGCATCATGAAGCACGGGGAGAACAGCTTGACGAATGACGTCATTCGCCCACGTTACGTCAGTTGCGACTTTTTGGTCGGCATCAGCATCGTCGGCAACGATCGCCGAAAAGAGCTGATACGCGTCATACCGCGTCGCAACTTTACCGTCCACCGTAATAGCTCCGGTACCGACAGCATGAGCCGTCCCGGGCAACACCACAAAAGAGAGGATAGCAACCGTGACTATCGTCGCGACAGCCAGCAAGCGGCGGCAAAACCTACTCACGACGGCCACCTCGATCCAGATCGCGATGACGACGAGCATGCATCCATGTCGCAGCAAAACACAGCATCGAAGCGCCGGCCAGATACGTCATAGTCAAGCCAGCCCCGCCCGCCTCAGGAAGCGTGGTCGAATACTTATTGGTAAAGGTCGGTGGGGTTGTAGAGCCGTTGTCATAGGTGACCTCGGTGTTTAGCTTTCCTTCTCCATTAGTCACGACAACCTTAACCTCATGTTTGGTCGTGTCATAGGCGATGTGGTCCTTGACATTGTTCTCGGCGCCCTCGGGGACGACCTCAGAGATGGTGTAAGTGTAGGTATCGGCCTTGTTGTAGTCGACGTTGAAGGAAACGTTTCCCATGGCATCGTTGGTCACCGTTTGGAGCACCCTGTCGTCGCCATCCTTAAGCACAAATGAGAACTGACCTTCCTTGAACGTTCCACCTTCGAGCACCTTCTTTGCGTTAATGACCACCTTGCCCGTCATGCGGTTGTCGTAGACCCAGATCTCGTCCTTTTTTGTATCGTCGATGATCTCCGCACCATCGACGATGTCCTTTGCCTTAGTTAGCGCAGCCTGATAATCCGCGTCGCTCGCGCCGCCCTTGAGCATGATCCACGTGGGATCGGCCTTGGCATAGCCAACAGGCGCCTTGGTCTCCACGAGCTGGTAGAGCACGCAATTACTCATCTTCTTGTCGCTTGTGCCGAACGAGATTTTGCCGTTGGCGTCGGTGGGGACGTCGATCGCGGCCTCGTCAAACGGCGTTCTGGCGTTCTCTACATTTCCGTCATCCGCAACCTGGCCCATATCCACGCTGTAGAGCGTGAACTCCGCACCCTTGAGCGTCGCACCGACCTGCTGGGCATCGTACTTGGTCATCGTGATGCCGTAACCATTGCCACCCGCACTGGCGGAAGCGTTCTGGATGGTCCATATTTGCTCGTCGATCGCCGTGCCTTCCGTCACACCCGTAAGCTCGGCGGTATTGGAAAGAGACACCTTATCATTGGGGTTTCCAGTCGGTATAACCTCGTACTCGACCTTGAGGTATTTCTTGTCGGGCACATTAAGAGTCAACTTCGCACGCGAGCCAGATTCATCCTTGACTTGCTCCATCTTCGACGGATAGTCCTCATCAGCCAGCGGTGACCAGGCACCATTCACCCACTCATAGACCTTAAGCGTAGACGGGACCAGCGTGCACTTGGCATCCATGGTGTCGACCAGCTCGAGGACATCAGTGCCACTCTTAAGATCGACAGCTGACTCGTTGACCAGAATGGTGTACTTGATGCGATTGCTATTACTAATCTGTTCACCAGTCTTTTTGATTACGTTGTTCTTGACGGTGCCGCTACCGGATTCGAACTTCTTGCCTCCCGACTCGGCGCTGGCCGAGTTGGTGAACTTCACCTCGTTTGTGGAGGTATCGAGCTCACCACGCTTGACCGCCGTCTGATACGTAAGCTTGGCGTAACCGGCGTAGTCGCCGAGATCCGTCGTGGGAATGGAGAAGGTGACCGTGTTGCCACTGCTGCTAACGTTGCCGGCGGCAAGCGCCTGACCCGTAACGACCTCCTTGGCCTCGCCTCCGCGCCCAAGCCCCGTATGTTGCTCATAGGGGTTCTGCACGAGCGTGTACTTTGCGGAGCCTGAAACAAAGCTCATGCCATCTGGGAGGGTATCGGCTATGCTCAGCAGTGCGCCGCCCAGCTTTCCGGCTCCATAATATTCAAACTCGCCATTTGCGCCCTCCTTGCCCTTCTGGCGGTTCGCGTACACCGTCCAGTCGACGATCCAGGCGCCCTTCTCATCCGAGCCGTCAACGGTATGCCAATCGAAGTTCTCAACCCAAGACACCTTCGACTCCGCTTCCGGCTTCTCGATCGCAGGCGTCGTTTCTTGGTTGACAACGTACTTGACAGGTTCGGTGAACGGCCACTGTAATTTCAGGCCCGGCGCGCTGACCGACGCAAAGTTTGAGTACCAGCCCGACAGCGCTTCTGATGTGGTGTCGTAGGTGATAACGGCGTAGTCCTCTTTCTCGAGGGCGGCTTTCACTTTGTCGTTAATAGAGATACTGAGGTCGTAGTTTTCCTTTGTTTCATTACCCGGAAAGCTAGCCGTTGGATTCCAGTCGGTGCCCCGTTCCAGCACGGTATCGCCGATTTTAATGGTAATGGAGTTTTCGTCGACACCAAGTTTCTGCGACCATGCCGACTGAAACGTGTCCTTCACCGTCACCTCGCCTGGATGGACCGCATTGACGATCGCCTTCAGCGCGACGCGCGTCTCCCACGTCGCCCTGCCCGTCGTCGCCGCCTCATCGGATCTCACGAGCCTCTTGGTGATCGGCACAACACCCGTCAGCTGCGGCGTAAAACTGCCAGCATCGGTGCCAGATACGGAGCCTTCACGCTCGATGGTCGCACTGTTGCGCACGGTGTCGTACGAGCTCGTGTCGTTCATCTTTGTGTGATAAACGATGCAGTAGGTGGCGTACTTATCCTCAAGGTTATCCCGGAACTTATAGGAAAAGGAATTTTCCTTTGGGTCAAGGTTGCCTTTCCCAATCTCGACTCCGCTCGCCTCCGACTCGCCTTTGTAAACCGTAAAGTAGTTGCCCGTATACGTCTGTTTTCCGTCCAGATAATCGGTGAACACGTAGCCGCTCATGTCGACTTTGAGCTTGCCTTGGTTGAGTCTGACCGTCCACTTGATGTCCGACGGCGTGCCCGATCCGTTGGACTTGTCAATTATGTCGTAGCCGAATGTAACAGGCTCAGCCGTAGCTGTTTTGTTGTCGCCGTCGGTTGAGCCAGCCCAATTCCACGTTGCCGTATTGTCAGCTTTGATCAAATCGCCGTTGTTTGCCGAAACGCCGCTCTTCAGCACCGTTTCGTACGTGATCGTGTGATCGCCCCGGGAAAGATTGCCCAGGCTGTCGAGGGTCACGGTCTGGCCGTCGATCTTCGGCTGTGGATTGAGCTTCTCTCCGTCGAGCATAAAGCTGTCGTTCACAAATTCAAAGTTCTCGCCCAGCGCATCGGTTAACTTGACGTTCGTGGCATACGACTCGACAGTGAGTTTAACGGTCCAGGTCACCTTGGCCACACCGTCTGAACCCTGAGAGTAAACCCCCGTCTTCTCTCCCGTCACCTTGCCGTCCTTGGTGGGAATATCGATCGATCCCTTACCAGGAAACTCGACAGACACGTTGCTGCCGGATCCGGTATCCTTATTTGAAAGATGAAACGAGAAGTTTGCCGCAACATGGATGTCCGCAGGGCTATTCGCAAGCCACGCCTTGTCAAACGTAAAGAAGACCTTATTGTCCTTGATCTTCCACGTGCCAGCCCTGGCAGAGGTAGCCTCCGGACCTTCCATAAGGTCGCCACCGTCGTTATCGTCAACGGCGATGGTATCGGGAAACTTATAGACGGCGACGTTACTGCCAGTCGACGGCGCCTTACCAGTCCTGAAATACGCTGAGAAAGCTCCATAGAGCTTCGAAGTAGACGTTACGGCACCATTGAGCTCCTGAGTACGATACTCATCGGTATACAGCTTGACATCAACCGTCGCCGTATTCTCATCAATCACAATCGGCGTTGGTGTGCTCACATCCTCGGCGCGCACGGGGGCTGCGCCGTGAAACACTGCGGCGGTGAGGCTAATTAGAATGAAGATCAGGGCCGCCATACCCAGCGACCGTGAGCGGTGTGCGTCCATAGTTGTCCCTTAATTCCTACAACACAGTGTGGAATACGGCGAATCGTCGGATCGAACACAAGCCCCAACATCAACGAGAACCTACCTAGCGCATTGCAAGAACCCATTGGGGAGCACCTTCTAAGACGGTTCGTCTATGCCACAATGCATAAAATATAATATAGATACCAGTCATGTAAACCGCAGGTCAAGAGGTCTTTTAATTTAATACCAGTTGATATTTACCTGTTAACAGTTTTGTATCATACCGGCTATATTCGGTGGAATAATGTATATGTTTAAACAACCTTACTTTGGCTGGAAAGCCGATCGGGGGGATAGTCGCCCCAGCTGTGGTGCAAACTAACCCGTCCCCCTTGCACCAAAAAGGGCGCCGACCATCGCGGTCGACGCCCTTTCTTGTTAGTCGCTATAAAGCCCAGTGCTTATTTGTTGACCTGACCGGCGCGGACGGCGGCCTTCTTGCGGTCGGTGGCGTTGAGCAGACGCTTGCGCAGGCGAATGTTCTTGGGAGTGATCTCGACTAGCTCGTCGTCGGCGATGTACTCCAGCGCCTCCTCCAGCGAGAAGGTGCGCGGCGGCACCAGCTGGACGGAGATATCGGAGGTAGAGGAACGCTGGTTGCCCAGGTTCTTGGTACGGGCGATGTTGACGACCATGTCGCCAGCCTTGCTGCGCTCGCCCACGATCATGCCCTCGTAGCACTCGGTGCCCGGCTCAACAAACAGCTGGCCGCGCTCCTGCAGCGTACCCAGAGCGTAGGCAACGGCCTTCTCGGTGGTCATGGAGATCATGGCGCCGTTCTGACGGTTGCCGATCTCGCCGGCGTAGGGGCCGTACTCCAGGAAGGTGTGGTAGAACACGCCCTCGCCGTGAGTGACGTTCATGATGCGGTTCTTAAGACCCATGATGCCGCGGGTCGGGATCTTAAACTCGAGGTGCGTCACGATGCCCGAGGTATCCATGCTCGTCATGATGCCGCCGGAGGTACCGAAGACCTCAACGACCTTGCCCGAGTACTCGTCCGGGCACTCGACGACGGCCTGCTCGACGGGCTCCATCTTGTTGCCGTTCTCGTCCTTCTTAAACAGAACGCGGGGGCGGCCGACCTGGAACTCAAAGCCCTCGCGGCGCATGGACTCCATCAGAACGGACAGGTGCAGAATGCCGCGACCCGAGACCTCGACGCCGCTCTTGTCCTCGAGCTCCTCGATCTTCATGGTCACGTTGTTCTCGGCCTCGTTGAACAGGCGCTCCTTGAGCTGACGGGCGCCCACGATGTCGCCATCGCGGCCGACGAGCGGGGAGGTCGAAGCCTCAAAGACGATGGACAGGGTCGGCGGGTCAATCTCGATGGGCTCGAGCTCGACGGGGTTCTCGGGATCGGTGTAGACATCGCCGATATCGGTGCGGTCGATGCCCACAACGGCGGCGATGTCACCGGCGCCGACTTCCTGGCACTCGGTGCGGCCCAGGTAGTCGAAGGTAAAGAGCTGCTTGACGGTAGCGGTGGCGCTGGAGCCGTCGTTCTTGACAACCAGGATCTGGTCGCCTTGGTGGATGGTGCCGGAATACACGCGGCCGATGCCGATACGGCCAACGAAGTTGGAATGGTCGATGGTCACGCACTGCATGGCCAGCGGGGCGTTCTCGTCGACCTCGGGCGCGGGCATGTCGTCGATGATCATATCGAGCAGCGGATACATGTCCATGTTGCCGTCGTTGGGGTCAAGGCGGGCAAAGCCATTCATGGCGCTAGCGTAGACCACATGCTCCATGGCGAACTCAAGCTGGTCGTCGGTGGCGCCCAGGTCGGCCATGAGGTCCAGGCAGTCGTTGTAGGCCTTCTCGGGGTTGGCGCCCGGACGATCGATCTTGTTGATGACGATCATGATCTTGAGGCCGGTGTCGATAGCGTGACGCAGGACGAAGCGGGTCTGGGGCATGGGGCCCTCAAAAGCGTCGACCAGCAGCAGGGCGCCGTCGGCCATACGCAGCACGCGCTCGACCTCGCCGCCAAAGTCGGCGTGGCCCGGGGTGTCGATGACGTTGATCTTAACGTCCTTGTACTCGATAGAGATGTTCTTGGCGAGAATCGTAATGCCGCGTTCGCGCTCCTGGTCGTTAGAGTCCAGGACGCGGTCCTCGACCTGCTGGTTGGCACGGAAAGCGTCCGTGGCACGCAGGAGCTTGTCGACCATCGTCGTCTTGCCGTGGTCGACGTGGGCGATGATGGCGATGTTCCTCAGATTGTCTACGCGCATGTAGTTCCCCTATCTTCTATCCATATACAAACGGCACGCGTATGCGGCCCGCCCAGCGATACAACGCTCAGCGGGAATATTGAGCCTTTTACCGAAAACTCGTTTATTTTAGCGATTTTAGATAAGAGGGGTTTCCTCACCTGCAGGTTCAGGGTCGCTCCACATAAAACCATCGCCGGCGCCCATGCCCTCATACAGCACATATGCCGAAAAACCACTCTCGAGCGTGGTTTCGAAGAAGCTCACGAGCAGAGCATCGTGATAGCCGCCGTCAATCTCGACGCAGCCAGTATAGCCGATGGCATAGCGGGCGATACGGCCCAGGCCCTCGTCCTTAAGACCCATCTTGTGCTCGGAGATAAAGTTGGTGGCCGCCTCCAGGCACGCCTCCTCGCCGTCCTCGTCGAGTGCCGCCAGATAACGGTTGGAAGCAGCGTCCTCGATCGCCACAACTACGCCCGGATTCTCGCCGGCGGCAAGGTCGTCCAAGAACGCACCAATCAGGTCACACACCATGGCGTCGAGCTCGGCGGAGACGTTACCGGCGTCCTGCATATCCTGTGCCATCTTTAGACCTTCCCATCGAATCCGGCGTCGTTACAGTTCTTGTGCCTCGGCAGCGATCTTGGCGGCAGCGTCGCGGGCGCGCATCATATCCATCGCGCGCTTATCGAGCACCTTGATCTGACTGGTCAGCATTACCGCATCGACCACGCCCCAGATCACCAGGCCCGTAGAGATCGAAAACCCAAGCGCACCAACTGTACCACGAAGGCGCGAGCAGATTGCCGCGACAAGGGCGGAGATGACAACCATCTTGATAAACGAGCAGCGGCGTTCGCGAAGCGTGCGGGCCTGCGTCACATAGGCAATGCGAGCCGCCTCAGAAGCCTCCGAGCGCATCTGGGCCTCGCGGGCGATCGCAGCCGCCTCGGCCGACATACCGCCGGCCATCAGCGAACGCTCCGCATCCTGGCCGCCCCGCATTTAGAAGTCATCGGGGGAGAGCGTATGGACGAACTCGTCGAACTTCTCGAACTCCTGCTCGTCGTCAACTTCCTCGGCATGGGCAGAAACGGTGCCCAGGCGATTCATGATGTCATCCTCCACAAACATGGGGGCATTGCTGCGCACGGCAAGGGCAATGGCATCACTGGGACGGGCGTCGATCTTGCGCTCGTCACCATCGGCCAGTACGACGATCGTCGCGTAGAACACCGGCGGCTCGGCGCGAACGATCTCGATGCGCTCGAGTTTGGCGCCCAGGGCGTCAACGGTATCGAGCAGCAGGTCATGGGTAATCGGGCGCTCGGCGCGGCCGCTATCGATGCCGCGGCTGATGGCAGCAGCTTCAAACGAACCAGTCTGAATGGAAAGGGAACGCAGTGGCGCGGGCGAGTCCGACTTGCCGCAGCGCTCGCGAAGCACGATAAGCGATGGCACGGGACCGGCGGCCATGACGATGGTCTCTATGTCGACACGAACCATGGAACACCTCCGGTACGTAGCGGTTAACACACGGCAGGGTCGCCGCATTGAATAGCTATACTACCCAATCTTTCGCACAGCACACAAAACCAAAATGAGATTTATCACAGACAAGAAAAAAGCCCCGAGGCAACGCCCCAGGGCTCTTCACAGTTTTGATGGTGGACCTGACAAGATTCGAACTTGTGACCTCCCGGTTATCAGCCGGACGCTCTAACCAACTGAGCTACAGGTCCATCATGGTGGAGGTTAGGGGGATCGAACCCCTGACCTCAGGCTTGCAAAGCCCGCGCTCTCCCAGCTGAGCTAAACCCCCACGGAGACAGTAATAAACACCCCAGCGGCGACTCGGCTCTCGCTGGGGTGTTTATTGCGAAAGAAAGTGGTGGACCTGACAAGATTCGAACTTGTGACCTCCCGGTTATCAGCCGGACGCTCTAACCAACTGAGCTACAGGTCCATCGCGCAAGGGATATATTAGACGAGTCGTTACGCGCGCGTCAACAACTTTTTTTGAAAATCTTTGGAGGGGTTCGCCCCGGCCGCCCGGCGGCATATGAAGTCGCCTGCTCGGACAGTCCTGACTCGCACGGAGAGCACATTAAGTGCTCTCCGGCTCGTGCGGAACTCGCGATCGACTTCATATGCCGCCGGGCGGCCGGGGCGAACGCGGGTCCCTAGGTTTTCAAAAAAGCGGTCGGCGCGCAGGTGCGCCGACCGCCGATATATGGGGTCTGATAATTTTTACCAGCTAGGGCCTCTTACTCGTCTAGGAGATCTTCTGGCATGTCGTTGCCGTCGCCTAGATCGACAGGGGTTTCTTCGGGGGCAGAGCCGTTTTCCGTGGCTTCACCTTCGGGCTTCTCTTTGGCGGCTGTCATGCGGGCCACGGCGCATATGCGGTCGTTGTCGTCGACGGTCATCATCTTGACGCCCTGGGTGGCACGGCCGGTCTGACTGATCTCGTCGGTCTTGACGCGAATGACCGTCGCGCCCTCCGTCACGATGAATAGCTCGTGCTGCGGGCCCACCGTCTTCATGGCCGCGAGGTTACCCTTACGCTCGGTCATTTGGATGGTGTAGACGCCCTGGCCGCCGCGATTCTGCTCCGGGTAGTCCGCGACCGGTGTGCGCTTGCCGTAGCCGCGCTCGGTGATGACAAACAGATCGCCGTTGCCGTTAGTGACTTCCATGCCCAGAACGCTCACGCCGTCCTTCATGCCGATACCGCGAACGCCGCTGGTATCGCGGCCGGTAGCGCGCACCTGCTCCTCGGAGAACATGATTGCCTTGCCCGCGGTGGTGGCCAGGATAATCTTGTCGCCCTCGCGTACGCGGCGCACGTTCAGCAGCGCGTCGTCGTCACGCAGGTTGATAGCGATCAGGCCGTCGCGACGGCTGCGGTCATATGCGCTCATCACGGTCTTCTTGACCATGCCGCTCTTGGTGGCAAACATCAGGTACTCGTCGGCCGGGAACTCGCGGCAGCTGATGACGCTTGCGATCTTCTCGCCCTCCTCGAAAGGCAGCAGGTTGACGATCGCGGTACCGCGGGCCTGGCGCGTACCCACCGGCAGCTCGTGCACCTTCAGGCGATAGACCTTGCCCTTGCTCGAGAAGAACAGCACGTACTCGTGCGTTGACGCGATGAACATCTCGTCGATGACATCGTCCTCTTTGAGGTTGACGCCCGACACGCCCTTGCCACCGCGCTTCTGGGCACGATAGGCGGCCACCGGAATGCGCTTGACATAGCCGGTGTGGGTGATGGTCACGACCATATCCTCGTCGGCGATGAGGTCCTCGACATCCAGGTCCTTCTCGACATGGCTGATCTCGGTGCGGCGCTTGTCGCCAAACTTCTTGGAGATCTCGCGCATCTCTTCCTTGATGACGCCCAGGATCTTCTCCTCGTGCGCCAGCAGGTCCTCGTAGTAGGCGATGGCGCGGCGCAGGCCGTCCAGCTCTTCCTGAATTTTGTCGCGCTCCAGGCCGGTCAGGCGGCGCAGCTTCATCTCGAGGATGGCCGTGGTCTGCTCGGGCGTAAAGCCAAAGCGCTCGATCAAGCGGCTGCTGGCCTCGGAGTCGGTCTGCGAGGAGCGGATGATGCTAATGACCTCGTCGATATGGTCGAGAGCCATCAAGTAGCCCTCAAGGATATGCGCGCGGGCCTGGGCCTTCTTAAGGTCGAAGCGGGTGCGGCGAGTGACGACGTCGACCTGGTGGTCGATGTAGTGCTGCAGCATCTCGCGCAGGCTCAGGCATTTGGGAACGCCGTTGACGAGCGCCAGGTTGTTGGCGCCGAAGGTCGTCTGCAGCGAGGTGTACTTATACAGATTGTTGAGCACGACCTGCGGAATGACGCCCTTCTTGAGCTCGATGACCAGACGGATGCCCTTCTGGTTGGACTCATCGCGCATATCCGAGATGCCCTCGATGCGTTTATCGTTGACGAGCTGGGCGATCTTCTCCTGCAGGGTGCCCTTGTTGACCATGTAGGGAATCTCGGTAAAGACCAGGCGGCTGCGGCCGGTCTTGGTGGACTCCACATGTGCCTTGGCACGCACGGTAATGGAGCCGCGGCCGGTCTCGTAGCTCTGCTTAATGCCGGCGCTGCCCATGATGATGGCGCCGGTGGGGAAGTCCGGACCGGGCATGATCTGCATGAGCTCGTCGACGGTGGCGTCGGGGTTGTCGATCAGGTAGCAGGTGGCCTCGATCGCCTCGGTGAGGTTATGCGGGGCGATGTTGGTGGCCATGCCGACGGCGATGCCCTGGCTGCCGTTGACCAGCAGGTTGGGGAAGCGCGCAGGCAGCGCCACGGGTTCGGCGAGCGATTCGTCGTAGTTGGGCTGCCAGTCGACGGTATCCTTCTGCAAGTCACGCAGCAGTTCCATGGCGGGCTTGGCCAGGCGGCTCTCGGTGTAACGCATGGCTGCCGCGCCGTCGCCGTCGATGTTGCCGAAGTTGCCGTGACCGTCGATGAGCGGCGTGCGCATGGAGAACCACTGCGCCAGGCGGACCATGGCCTCGTAGACCGCGAAGTCGCCATGCGGGTGGTACTTACCGATAACTTCGCCGACCGTCCAGGCCGACTTCTTGTGCGGGCGGTTGGGGTAGATGCCGCTCTCGTTCATCGCGTACAGGATGCGGCGATGCACCGGCTTTAAGCCGTCGCGCACGTCCGGCAGGGCGCGCGCCGTGATAACCGACATCGAATACTCGATGAACGACTGCTTCATCTCGCGACCGAACTCCGAAATCTGGAGCTGGCCGCCGTTGATATCCTCGCCGGCCGAGGCGCCACGGTCGACTTCGCCAAAACTCTCCTCGAGCTCGCCGTCGTCATCCTCTTCCTCGTCATCATCGACATCGGGGTTATAGGCGTCCGGGTCGCCGTCCTCGCCCTGCTCAGCACGGGCAAGCAGGCGCTTCAGATCGTCGGGCATGCCGGCATCGCCGGCCTCGTCCATACCCCCGTTATTATTGATATCGTCTGCCACGTTACCTCCTCTTAAGCGTCAAGGAAACGCGCGTCATGCGCATGTTTTTCAATGTACTCGCGGCGATAGCCGACCTCGGAACCCATCAGCTCGCGCACGGCACGGTCCGCCACCACGGCGTCCTCGATCGACACACGCTGCAGGATGCGGGTCTTGGGGTCCATCGTCGTCGAGGCAAGCTGCTTGGGGTCCATCTCGCCCAGGCCCTTGTAGCGCTGGACGGTATAGCCCTTGCGCTTTTTGGTGATCTTGCCGTCCTTGGCCTTGCCATCCTCGTCGTTATCGTCGGGGTTCAGGCCCAGGCTCTGGATGGTGTCGCGCAGGATCTCGTCTTCGGGCTGGCGGCCGTTGGGATACACGTAGTGGATCTTGTTGCGCACCTTAATGCCAAAGATGGGCGGGCAGGCAACATAGACGTAGCCGGCATCGATCAGCGGACGCATGTACTTGTAGAAGAACGTCAGCAGCAGGATGCGGATATGCGCACCGTCGACGTCTGCATCGGTCATGATGATGATCTTGTGGTAGCGCGCCTTGGTGATATCGAAGTCGCCGCCGTCGCCGGCACTCGTCGTGACGCCGCAGCCGATCGCGGTAATCAATGACTGGATGGTGTCACTCGAGAACGCGCGATGGTCACCAACGCGTTCGACGTTCAAAATCTTGCCGCGCAGGGGCAGAATCGCCTGGATGTCTCGGCGACGGCCGTCCTTGGCTGAACCGCCTGCCGAGTCACCCTCTACGATAAAGAGCTCGGTCAGCTCGGCATCGCGCACCGAGCAGTCGGCGAGCTTACCGGGCAGGGACGCCGTCTCGAGCAGGCTCTTGCGACGGGTCGCTTCGCGCGCCTTGCGGGCGGCGTTGCGGGCCTTGCATGCCTGCTGGGCCTTCTTGACGATCTCGCGAGCGGGCTTGGGATGCTCCTCGAGGTAATCGGCGAGGCCGTCGGTCACGATCTTGAGCGTCAGCGCGCGCATATAGGAGCTGCCGAGCTTGGCCTTGGTCTGGCCCTCAAATTGCGGGTCGGGCAGCTTGACCGAGATAACGGCCGAAAGGCCCTCGCGCACATCGTCGCCGGTCAGGTTGGCGTCTTTTTCCTTGAGCAGGTTCTGTTTGCGCGCGTAGTCGTTGATCACACGGGTGAGCGCGGTGCGGAAGCCCTCAAGGTGCATGCCGCCCTCGGGGGTGTAGATGTCGTTGGCAAACGACATGACGTTCTCGCCGTAACCGCTATTCCACTGCAGGGAAACCTCAACCTCGCCCATCTTGGTCACAGGCGCGTCCGGGTCCGATTTGCCCTCGATGTAGATGGGCTCCTTAAAGGCCTCGGGGACGTCCTTGCCCTCGTTGAGGAACTTGACGAAGTCGATGATGCCGCCCTCGTAGCAAAACTCCTCCACATGGGGAGTCGCCTCGCGCTCGTCGGTCAGCACGATTTTGAGGTTCTTATTGAGGAACGCCGTCTCCTGCAGACGGTTGTGCAGCGTATCGAAATCGTAGATGCATGTCTCGAAGATCTCGTCGTCGGGCCAGAAGGTGACGGTGGTGCCCGTCGAATCCGAGGTGCCCACGACCTCCATCTTCTTAACGGTCTTGCCGCGCGAGAACTCCATCTCGTAGGTGTTGCCGTCGCGACGAACCTGAACGACCACGCGCTTGGACAGTGCGTTGACGACGGAGATACCAACGCCGTGCAGGCCGCCCGAAACCTTATAGGCCGAGTTATCGAACTTACCGCCGGCGTGCAAGATCGTCATGACGACCTCGAGCGTCGGGATCTTTTTAACAGGGTGCTCGTCGACGGGGATGCCGCGCCCGTTGTCGACGACCGTGATGGAGTTGTCGGCGTGGACCGTCACCTGGATCTCGGTGCAGAAACCGGCCATGGCCTCGTCGACGGAGTTGTCAACGATCTCCCACACCAGGTGATGCAGACCGCTGGCGCTCGTCGAGCCGATATACATGCCCGGGCGCTTACGAACGGCCTCGAGACCTTCGAGAATCTTAATCTCGCCGCCATCGTAATCGTTTTCGTTTGCCACACGTCCTCCTTCAGTCAAGAAAATGTGTACAGCCTTACTAGTTTATCGTAAAAAAATACCCTCGGGAACGAGGGTATTTGGCTCTACAAGGCCACCAGATGCGATTTAAGGCTCTTTTTTGCTTTCTACGCCCTTGGCCCACTCGGCACTGGCTCTCATGGCATTCTCGAGGGCCTCGCGCAGTTTTTGGTCTTCGATGGGCGCCACTTGGCGCTCAATCTCGGTGCGCTCGGCATCGCTGAGGTCGGCGTGCGGGGCCGGCGGGCGCTCGGTCGTCGCCGGGCGCAGGCGCTGCTTGGCGGCGGGCGGCGTGTGACCGGGCGCGGTGGTTTTGAACACCAGGCCGTCCACATGCGCACCGGCGCGCTCCATGCGCGCGCGGATGATCTCGCGCAACAGCGTCATTTCCTGCGTCCACGAGGGCGAGTCGAGATACACCAGCAGCTCATTGGACTCGGGCAGGTAGCGCAGGCCCGTCACATGCCGCCCCTCGCGCGTGCCCGAGCACACCGCGTTCCACGCGCGATAGACCGCGCGCGACTCCTCGGCAGCCTCCATCTGCGCGCGGCGCTCAGGTGTCGCGGCCGTCAGGATGCGCTGGCGCTCTGCGTTCAAAAACCCACTGAAGGCGACCGTTTCGCTCTCGCGCTCGTAATTAGCACGTCTCACCCATGCTCACCACCTTGGCTCGATCAAGCAGGTCATCGGTAAAATACCCCAGGTTGGTCGTGGTTATGACCGTCTGGATATCATCGCCGATCAACCGCAGAAAAGCACCGCGGCGCTCGCCGTCGAGTTCGCTCATCACGTCGTCCAAAAGCAGCAGTGGGGCGGTGCCCAGGACATCGCGAGCCACGGCCACCTCCGCCACCTTCCAGGCCAGCACCAACGTTCGCTGCTGACCTTGGCTGGCAAACGAGCGGGCGGAACGACCCGCCACGGTAAACTCAATCTCATCGCGATGCGGTCCCACCAACGTCACGCCGCGGCGAATTTCCTCGTCGGCGTGCTCATCAAGGGCAGCCAGCATACGCTCGTACGCCCAGCCCTTCAGCTCTTCGCGATCCTCGACCTGGGGCAAATCCCCCAGCGTGGACGTATAGGTCACGTTGGCGGCCTCACCGGACGCCACTTGCCCGTAGGCAGTGTGCACATGGCCCGCCAGCCGGTCGAGCAGGGCCAACCGGTGCACGAGCAGGGCCGAGCCCGCGCGGGCAATCGAATCGTTCCACGCGCCGAGCACCTCGCGGCAGCACCAGGTCTCTTTGAGCAGGGCGTTACGCTGGGTCACGCAGCGCCCATAGGTGCTCGCAAGATCGGCATAGCGTGCGCTCAGTTGCATGCCAAAGTCATCGAGGGCGGCACGGCGCACACTGGCTCCTCGCTTAACCATGTCCAGATGGTCGGGGCAAAACAGCACGCTCGGCAGAACCCCGCGCACACCGGCGGCAGAACATCTCTTGCCGTTGCGGCTAAACGAGCGCTTACCGTCCTCCGCGCTCAACCCCATATCAAGCACGCGGCCGTCGCCCTCGAGCCTCAGCTCGACCTTGCACGAGCCCACGCCGTCATGGACGAGCTCGGCTGCGGTCGGATGCCTAAACGAGGCGCCGCTCGTCAGCAGCTGCAGCGCCTCTATGAGATTGGTCTTTCCCGCCGCGTTGGGTCCCGCAAGTATCGTCACGCCCTCGTCTAGGGCAAGGCGATAGCTATCGAAGCTGCGGTAGTGCGCGACGGAAAGATCGCGGGCGAACATGGTCATAGGGCGGTTGCTAGATGCGGACCGGCATGACCAGGTACAGGTAGTTGATCTTGTCGTAGGACTTGAAGATGCCCGCCTGCGAGTAGCTCTTGAGCTCCAGCGTGATCTCCTTCTCTTTGGACAGGGCATTGAGGCAGCCGAAGATGTAGTGGTAGTTGAAGGCGATGGTGCCCGACTCGCCCTCGGCCTCGACATCGATCGTCTCCTGCGCAAGGTCCTGGTCATTGGAAATGGAGGACAGGCCCATCTGCCCGTTCTCGACATCGATCTCGAACTTGACGGCGGGGTTGGCGCTCGCGATAACGGCCACGCGTTTGAGGGCGGCGTTAAAGGCGGCGACGTCAATCTTGACGCTCGTCACGCACGAATCGGGGATGAGCTGCTTGTAGTTGGGGTACACGCCCTCGATGCGGCGAGACACGTAGGTGGTGTTGCCGGCCTCAAAGACAACCTGGGTGTCAGTAGCCCCGATCATGATGGTGGCCTGGCTTGCCATGATGTTCAGCGCGTCGTTAAAGGCATCGGCCGGAACGTTGAGCTCAAAGGAACCCTCGAGGGTCGAGGTCTCGACCTGCGTATCGCACACGGCCAAGCGGAAAGAATCGGTCGCCACCAGGCGAACGGTGTTGTTCTCGACCTTCATGTGCACGCCACCCAGGATGGGGCGGGCCTTGTCGGTCGAGGTGACGCGCCACACGCGGCCGACCATTTCGGACAAGATATCGGTCGGCAGCTCCACGGCACTCTCGATGGCATAGGCCGGAAACTCGGGGAAGTCATTGACATCGAGCGTGTTCAGGCGGAAAGAGCTCTTCTCGCAACCAATCAGCACCTGGCGCTCGGACAGCTCAAAGGTGACCGGGGCATCGGGGAGGGTCTTGGTGATATTGGAGAGCATCTTACAGGGGATAACCATCTCGCCCTCTTCTTCGACATGCGCCGCGATGCGATGACGGATCGAGATGGTGTAGTTAGAGGTCTGGAATTCCAAGATGCCGTCTTGCGCCTTGACGAGCACGCCCGACAGGATGGGAAGGGTGGACGCCGAAGCGACACCCTTCATAACGACGCCGATGGCTTGTGTAAGCGAGCTCTGACTGACGGTGAACTTCATCTTTAATACCTTTCTATAGATATAAATATCTTAATAATAGTAATAGCACTGACGAAACTGTTGATTACTCCCAAAGACGCAGGTCAGACCCAGAAAGAGAATCGACAGCAACCTGTGTGCAACAGGGGTGGTTTTCCACGTTCAAAACCTGCGCAAAACTTTTCATCACCGCGGATTGGGTTTTAGACACCTTATGCCCGTGGTTTCGACAAGTTTTCAACAGGTGTCTCTATTTCCCTACGAGCGCAGTGTAATTTTATCGCGCAGCGACTTGAGGTCTTCGGTGACGGTGCGGTCTTCCTGGATCATCTTCTGGACCTTTTTGTAGCTCGTGCTGACGGTCGAGTGGTTGCGGTTGCCAAATTCGGCGCCTACCGCCGTGGTCGTCATCTCGCACATTTCGATGGCCAGGTAGATAGCGATATGGCGTGCTTTGGCGATATTGGCGTTGCGACGCGGGCCGATGAGCTCCTCGTGTGTCACGCCGTACTGCTCTTCGATGACGGACTGAACCGTTTGCACGTTGATCTTTTTGGCCGATGTGTCGAAGTACTGGCTGGCGATGGCGTCGATATCGTCAAAGGTGAGCTCCCCTCCCTCGCGCTCGCGGTCGCCCGCCTCGCCGGCGCAGCGCTCGCAGAAGCTCTCGAGTTCGCGGATGTTGGTGCCCGACACCTCTGCCATGTGCTTAAAGTGCTCATCGGTCAGGTGCCCGCCGTCGCCCCCGTAGGCCGCCAGCAGTGAGTCGTCGCCTGCCTCGGGAGCGGCGACGATGGTGTTCTCGTAATAGCGCTGCAAGATCTTGTATTTCATCTCGTAGCTGGGCTCTGCGACCAGGCAGAGCATGCCGGCGTTGAAGCGGCTGGTCAGACGCTCGTCCATGCTCAGGTCCTTGGGGGCGCGGTCTGCCGCGATGACGACCTTCTTGTTGTTGCGGATGAACTCGTCCATGAGCTGGAAAAAGTAGTCCACGCTCGCGCGCTTGCCGATGATGTTTTGGATGTCATCGATGATGAGCACGTCCACGCCGTGGTACGCCTGCATGATGGGGGCGTTGCTCTTCTTTTGGCGGTCGAACTCGGTCATCAGGTCGTCCAGATATGCCTGGGAATTGGCATACTTGACCTTGATCTCGGGCGACTTCTCGGCGAGCTCGTTTTTGATAGCGAGCAACAGGTGGGTCTTGCCCAGGCCCGATTTGCCGTAGATGAACAGTGATGTGCACGTGCCGCGCTCGTCCGCGAGGGCGGCAAACTTGAGTGCCGAGCGATAGGCATGGCTGTTCTCGGGGCCGTAGACAAAGTTCTCAAAGGTAAATTTTGAGTTCGCGGCGAGTGGGGCTCCATCCGTATTCTGCTCGGCCGGCACGGCCGGTGCTGGCATGGGTGAAGCGGGGGTCGCAGCTTGCGTGGATTTAGTCGGCGCTCCACCCTTCATCTGGTTCATCATGCGACGAAAATCATCGGCCGAGAGCGTGTTCTTGATTGCAATGCCCGAATCCGCGCCCGCCGCTGCGTCGTGAGCGATGGGCATGTGCGTGACGGGTGCGTTCGTTGACGTCGCCGCCGCGGTCGGCAACGGTGCCATGGTTTCACGGGAAGCATCGCTGTGCTGGTGCTCGATTGTCGGCACGTCGCCTGCGGAGGCCGGTACCGCCGGGGAAGCAGCGGGAGCCGTGGCGGACGCCGTCGCGGCAGCGGATTCCGTCGCGGCGCCTTGCGGTGCCACGATGTCGAGCGCAATCGGTGCAAAGGCGATTTCTTCCAGATAGGCCTCAATAGTCGGCTGATGCTTTTTGAGCTGCGCGATGGCAAAGCGCGAGGGCGCCTCGATCGTGAGCGTATCTTCGGTCAGGCTTATGGCGCGCGATTGCCCCAGCATGTTGATGAGGCGTGCATCTTGGCCGTCGCGCTGGCAAAAGGCGATGGCATCCCCCAGGATGATGCTTGCTTCCTCGTCCACTGTCTCTCCCGTTCTTTAGCTCTGAGCTCGCACGCGAGCGGCGCCGAGTTCGGTCAGATGGTATTTCTGGCGATGCTTGATGACCAAGCCAGCCTGCGCCAAGTCATTGAGCGTGCGTGACCAAGTGGGGGCCGAGTTTCCAAACGTCCTCGCCAGATCGGTTGCACCGCACGCTTGATTTTGCGCCAAATAGCCCAGCGCGGCGTTGCCGCGATCGCTTACGAACACGTCCGGTTGTGGCTGCGCATACTGATTTGCTGCATTAGGATACATCATTTGAGCTGCTGGTTGTTGAGAACTCTGCATCGGCGGCATTTGCTGTTGAAAACTTTGAGGCCACTGTTGGTAAGGCTGCGGAGGCATCTGCTGGGCCCAAGGGTTGTACTGCTGCTGCGGCATCTGCTGGTACGGCTGCTGATATCCCTGCTGGTACTGTTGCGGGAACTGCTGGCCATACCCCAGTGGCGGCATCTGCTGATATGGATATCCCTGTTGGTACGGCTGATAGCCCATTTGCTGGCCACCCGGTGCTCCCGTCGCCTGCTGCATTGCTGCTGCATCCTGATCCGCCAGCGGCATGGTCTCTGGCATGTTTGGCGGCATCGACATCGATGTCGCCTGGGGCTCTTGTGTAGGAAGCATTCCGGGCTGCTGCATCTGTCCCACGGGGGGCTGCATCTGCTGCGTTGCCATGGGCTGCTGCGCAAAAGCTCCCGGCAGGGGATATGTGGGGTGCTCCGTCTCGGGCCGCACGGCAGCACCGCGTCCGCCGGCACGCTCGATTTCCTGCACGCGTTTAGGGTTCAGGCTTACCGTAACCACGGTGCCGTTGCCCATGTTGTCCTCGATGGATACGGCACCGCCGGCGTTTTCCAAATACTCCTGCACCATGGGAAACCCTGCTCCGGTTCCACGGATATAGCGCTTCATCTTGCTGTTTGCACTGGTAACGCCAAAGTCGAAAGCGCGTTCCTTGTCGTCGATGCCGGGTCCTTGGTCAGCAAAGCGGATGGTGTCTCCGCCGTCCAGAATCGAGATGATGGGCTCTGCAAAGTGTGCGTGGATAAAGTTTTCGACAATCTCGCGGATGACCATGAGCGAGATATGGCCACCTTGTTCTTTCATGCACTGGTAGACGGTGTTGGTCGTCTCTTCCAAATACGTGCGGACATCTTGCGGATCGATGACGATCACACGCGGTGTCGACAGCATGTCGTCATAGACGGCGATGCGCGCGGCGTACATGGCTTTTGGCGCCTGCGTTGTCGTCTGTTCACCTTCGTCACGCTCTTCGCGCACGCCGGTGATGTGCTCGTTGTCGGGTGCCGGGTCTCCGGAATCGACCATGGTGTAAAAGTCGTCAGACATGCCGCTCGCAATCTTCCAAAAGGTTTCGAACAAATAGTAGCTCACCGTGCAATGTTTCTCATCTTTCGACAAACTTTCAAAACCTGTTGAAAACTTTAGAAAACGGACGAAAAGTTCTCAACATTGCCAACATGACCTGTTGAAAACTCGATGAAATATCGTGAAAAGTTGCCACGCACCGCTAAATCGAGCTTGGCTTATGGGGGAACCGTGTGAACTGCGCAACCTTTTACCTTTGATTTCTTGACATTTGAACATTGATTTCCCTACAATCTTCAAGCTCACGTGTCTATATCTGCGTCCGCGTCCCCGCGGACACTCGAAATGCAGCAGGAGGAACTTAAGATGAAGCGTACGTATCAGCCTAATAAGCGTAAGCGTGCCAAGACCCATGGCTTCCGTGCCCGTATGGCCACTAAGGGTGGTCGTGCCGTGCTCGCCCGTCGTCGCGCCAAGGGCCGCAAGCGTCTCACTGTCTAGCAGCGATACACACATCTCGCATGAAGACTATTAAGTCTCGGCAAGATTTCGAGCATGTGTTCAGTCAGGGGCGTCGTTTCAATCACCCTCTGATTCGAATGACCATATGTGAATCGGTTGGCGAAGGCGACTCCGGAAGGGTCGCCTTCGTTGGTGCTAAGCGACTCGGTTGTGCCGTCGTGCGCAACCGATCTAAGCGTGTGATGCGCGAGGCCGCCCGCAGCTGCGGATTTCCCGTTGCGGGTTATGACATCATCTTGTTTGCAACTCCCAAGACGAGGGTTTCCTCGCCGCAGGAGATGGACAAGGCGTTGCGTTCGCTTATGAAGCGCGCCGGCGTTGCCGGGGAGGAGCGATGAGCAATCACGTTTTGCGACGTGTTGCCATCGCTCCTATTCGCATATATCAACAGGTTATTTCGCCCTTATTGCCTGACGCCTGCATTTATTACCCAACGTGCTCGCAATACGCCATCCAGGCGATTGAGAAGCACGGTGTTTTGAGAGGCTGCTGGCTTGCCGTGAGGCGCATCGCTCGCTGCAATCCCCTGCACGTCGGCGGTTATGACCCTGTGCCCTAGCGGGCACTCGCTATCGGAGGAAAACTTACATGTGGGATTGGATCGTTAACATCCTTTTCGAGCTGCTCAAGCTCATCCAGACCTTTGCGGTCGACTGGGGCCTGTCCATCATCATCCTGGTGGTCATCATCCGTCTGCTGCTGACGCCGCTTATGCTCAAGTCGACCAAGTCGACGGCTCGCATGCAGGTGCTGCAGCCCAAGATGCTCGAGATCCAGGAGCGCTATGCCGACGATCCCCAGCGTCAGGCCGAGGAGATGCAGAAGTTCTACAGCGAGAACAAGTTCAACCCCATGGCTGGCTGTCTGCCGCTGCTGATTCAGATGCCTATCCTGTTCGCCCTGTTTACATTGCTGCGCAACCTGCCGCAGTACTTTAACAACGGCACGTTCTCGTTCTTCAACATCCTGCCCGACCTGACCACCACGCCGAGCGCTTCCTTTGCCGATGGCTTTATGGTTGCACTGCCTGCGCTGGTTTGCCTGATCCTGTTTGCCGTCCTGACCCTGATTCCGCAGCTCTATATGTCGCGCAACCAGACCGGCCAGCAGGCTCAGAGCATGCGTATGATGGCCGTTGTCATGACGGTCATGATGCTTTGGATGGGCTGGAGCCTTCCCGTTGGTGTTCTGCTGTACTACGACGTCTCGTCTGCTTGGCAGGTTATCCAGCAGATTTTTGTGACGCAGAAGGTCATCGACAAGGCGAAGGCCGATGAGGAGGAGCGTCTTAAGAACGCTCCGCTGCAGGTTGAGGTCACTCGTCGCGAGAAGAAGCCGCGCCCGCACAAGAAGAAGTAGTGGGATATCAATCTTATTTAGGTACCTAACTTTTGGAGTACGTTATGTCTGAAGAGATCATCGAGGATATGCTTGAGGAGGTTGCCCCGCAGGTCGCGGGCGATTATCCCGAGATTGCACAGCGCTACAAGGCTGGTGAAGAGCTGACCGATGAGGAGCTCGACACCATTGCCGATGTTGCGATTTCCATCCTGCGTTCCATCCTTTCGCACTTCGATGCCGCCAACTCTCCTATCGATGAGTATGAGGGCGACGAGGGTGAGCTGATTTTGGATGTAACGGCTCCCGACCTTGCTGTTCTCATTGGCCGTCATGGTCGCACTCTTGATGCTCTTCAGGTTATGTTCTCTTTGCTGGTGAGCCGCAAGCTTGGCTTTAGGTATCCGGTTGTAGTGGACGTCGAGGGATACAAGAGTCGCCGTCAGGATAAGGTCGCCTCCATGGCTCAGTCTGCTGCCGAGCGTGCCATCCGCACTCATAAGAGTGTTTCGCTTCCGCCCATGAATGCCTACGAGCGCCGACTGGTTCACATTGCACTTCGTGGCAACGATGCAGTCGATACTCATTCTGAGGGTTCTGACCCTGATCGCCATGTGGTGATTGTTGCTCGATAATCTACTCGAGCTTATGCTAGGGGGACGTGGTTTCCACGTCCCCCTTTTTTGTCAAAAGTTCTCGATACGCTGATTTTTGTCAGAAAGGAGCTTCAGTTGTTTGTACTTACCGATCAGCAGGCTGACGAGATGTTGAGTCGCCTAACTTCCTATTGCAAAGAATATTCCTTGAGCGTAACTGATATTGAGCTGAGGAAATGTATCCAGCATTTGGATTTGGTTCTAGAAACAAATAAGACAACCAATCTCACCCGTATTCTTAACGTAGAAGATGCTGCCGTACTTCATATCCTCGACTCACTTGTTTTGCTCCCCTATATCAATAAGGCTCCTGAGGGAGCTTTGCTCGATATGGGAACAGGTGCGGGCTTCCCTGGTATTCCATTAACCATAACCACGCATCGTAAAGCTACTTATATTGACTCTGTTGGCAAGAAGGTTGATGCGGTTAATTCCTTTGTCCATGCTCTTGGATTGAAACATGCTCATGCGGTTCATGATCGTCTTGAAGAATATGCTCGAAGTCATAAGAAGCAGTTCTCTGTCGTAACCGCCCGCGCACTGGCCCCTCTACCGATTCTTGTTGAGTATGCAGCTCCGTTCCTCAAGGACGGAGGGCTATTTGTTATCACCAAGGGCAATCCATCTGATGAGGAGCTTGCCTCTGGCATGTCAGCAGCTAAGATTTGCGGATTCTCTTCGCTTCTGAATGATGCAATCGATTTACCAGAGGGCCTGGGCCACAGGGAGTTCATTGTTCTTAAGAAGAGTCATCCAGCATCTGTTTCATTGCCTCGTGCAAATGGCATGGCAAAGAAGAATCCGCTTGCCTAGATGTTTCACGTGAAACATAATAGATATTAACAACATGCAGTGTTTCACGTGAAACATGGCGGTTGATATTGAATCGGAATGTTTCACGTGAAACATCCTCCGTTTGACAGCTTTAATACACACCAGGAGGGACCGTGGGATTTCGCGACGTTAAGCGTTCTAAGAGCGCAAAAGACACGCGTATCATTGCAATCATCAATCAAAAAGGCGGCGTCGGTAAGTCAACGACGGCTGTAAACCTAGCTGCAGCACTGGGCGAGCAGGGTCGTAAAACTCTGATTGTCGATTTTGATCCGCAGGGAAACAGCACCAGTGGATTTGGAATTGAAAAAGAAGACCTTGATCACTGCATCTATGATGCATTGCTGAATGATGTGTCGGCAGAATCGCTTGTTCTTGATACAAATTGCAAAAAGGTATTTGTAATTCCGGCTACAATTCAGCTTGCAGGCGCCGAAATTGAGCTCGTAAGCGCAATTGCTCGTGAAACCCGCCTCAAAGATTTGCTTGAGCCGATTCAGGACGAGTTCGATTTCATTTTCATTGACTGTCCTCCTTCGCTCGGCTTGCTTACCATCAACGCCTTGACAGCAGCAGACAGCGTTTTGATTCCAATCCAGTGCGAGTATTATGCACTCGAGGGCGTTACGAAGCTGCTTGAGTCAATGAAGATGGTCAAATCACGTCTGAATAAGGGCTTAGACACCTATGGCGTGCTTATGACTATGTATGACTCGCGTACTTCTCTGTCGAATCAGGTTGTTGAGGAGGTTCAATCGTACTTTGGTGCCAAGGCGTTTAAAACGCTGATCCCCCGTACGGTTAAAATCTCCGAAGCTCCGTCTTTTGGAGAACCGGTAATTACCTATGCACCTCAAAATAAGGGTGCAAAAGCGTATATGAACCTTGCAAAAGAGGTGATCAAGCGTGCCTAGTGCAAAGAAACGTGGCGGATTGGGACGTGGACTCAATGCTTTGGTCTCAGAGGCCGAGTATGAGACCGGTGGTTCGGCTGCATCCGCTTCAAAGGCTGCATCTGAAACGAAACTACCTATTGAGGATATTGTTCCCAACCCAAACCAGCCGCGAATTCACTTTAACGAAACTGAACTTCGCGAGTTGAGCGAGTCAATCCAAGAACATGGCGTTTTGCAGCCGCTATTGGTTCGCAAGCATGGAAACGGCTATGAGATCATCGCTGGTGAGCGTCGTTACCAGGCGTCAAAGCTTGCTGGTCTTGAGGAGCTGCCTGTCATCATTAAAGATGTTAGTGATGAAGAGATGCTTGCTCTTGCTCTTATCGAAAACCTTCAGCGTTCTGATTTGAATCCCGTCGAAGAGGCTAAAGGCTATCGCCAGCTTATCGATGCCAGCGGTATGACCCAGGAAGCATTGTCGAGGGCAGTCAGCAAGTCACGCTCTGCAATTACAAACTCGCTACGCCTTCTCGATCTCCCGGAAGTTGTTCAGCAGATGATTTTTGAGGGCAAACTTACTGCTGGTCATGCACGTGCGATTCTTGCAGTTCCCTATGAGGATGCACGAATTCGACTAGCAGAGAAAGTTGTTGCGGAGGGCCTTTCCGTAAGAGCGACAGAAAATCTTGCTCCGTTGTTTTCTGCCGGAGAGACACCTAAAACGCCTAGACCTGCAACGCCTCAGTCTTTTAAAAAGGCTGCCCGTGTGCTTCGTCAGGTATTTAATACCAACGTGCGTGTGAAGAGCTCGCGTGGAAAGAATAAGATTGAGATTGAGTTTAAAGACGAGGAAGAGCTCTCTCGTATTCTTGGCGAAATGGTTCAATTTGGGCAGGAGGATCAGGATGAAGAATAAGGTTCTCGCGGTCGTTGCGTTGGCAACCACCGTCGTCGCTGGCGCTTTTGCAGGCTATAAGCTTGCGACAGATGATGAACTACGCGGTCGACTGCTGCGCGGAGCCCAGGATATTGTCGATACATCCAAGAAGAAAATGGATGTGATGACCGAAGATGTCGCTATGCGCACTGCTCAGGTGACTAAGAATCCCAAGATTAACCAAGATTGGGTTAACCATCAGTGGGAAAATGTTGGTTATTAGGTACCTAACAATTACTTGCCTGTTTTGAAGGGGTCCTTGTCTTATACATGAGACAAGGACCCCATATTTTGGCTAAAACTAAGCTTGAAGAAGCCAAGTTCAATAGTATGAAAAAAATGAAACAGCCCTGGTTGCATTATTTGCAACCAGGGCTGTCGGATGTTTCACATGAAACGTTATGGGGCACAGACTCCCCTATGCGTTCTTCTGGACCTTGAAACGTTGCTTCAGCTGACCGCAGGCGGCATCGATATCATTGCCGCGAGAATTACGGATCGTGGTCTCGATGCCACGAGACTCAAGGCGACGCTGAAGATCCTCAACCTTATGAATCGGCGACGGCTTGAGCGGGCTGCCCTCGATGTCGTTAAGCTGAATGAGGTTAACGTGGCACAGCGTTCCCTCGCAGAAGTCGCAGAGCGCCTGCATCTCGGGATTCGTATCGTTGACGCCTTCGATCATGGCATACTCATAGGTCGGGCGGCGGCCAGTCTTCTCGGTGTAGAGCTGAAGCGCTTCGTGAAGGCGAAGCAGCGTGTACTTCTTAACACCGGGCATGAGCTTATTGCGCGTCGACTGGATGGCGGAATGCAGGGAAACGGCAAGCGTGAATTGCTCGGGGATGTCGGCAAATTTGCGAATACCGGGAATAACGCCGCTGGTAGAGACGGTGAGGTGACGAGCGCCGATACCGATGCCGTCGGGGTCGTTGAGGATTCGCAGCGCCTTGAGAACCTCGTCGTAGTTGGCAAACGGCTCGCCCTGGCCCATAAAGACAACGCTCGTGGCGCGCTCACCAAAGTCGTTGGATACATGAAGTACCTGGTCGACGATCTCTTGAGCGGTCAGAGAACGCTTGAGGCCGTTGAGGCCGGTAGCGCAAAAGGCGCAGCCCATGCCACAGCCTGCCTGGGTTGACACGCAGACGGAAAGCTTGTTGCGACGGGGCATACCGACGGTCTCGACGGAAACGCCGTCGTGGTACTCGAGCAGATACTTGCGCGAGCCATCTTTGGAAACCTGCTTGGTGAGTTCAGTCGGCGTGTCAAAGGCAAAAGCCTCTTTAAGCTGCTCGCGGAAAGCCTTGGGAAGGTTGGTCATGTCGTCAAACGAACAAACGTTCTTCTCAAAGACCCATTCGATGAGCTGCTTTGCGCGGAAGGCGGGCTGGCCAAGTTCGGCCACGAGCTCGCGAATATCGTTTTGGCTCAAGTCGCGAATGTCCTGAGATTTAGTCCTGGGATTCATGGAAGCCTTTCGATTTTGGGGAAACGTAGAGGGTATCGCTACAATATGGTATCAGCTGCAGAAATTATAGAGGAGGAGTCTGCCCATGCCGGGTAAAAGCCTAAAGAACATGCACGTAGCGGTCTTGGCGGGCGGTCATTCCGCTGAGCGCGAGATCTCGCTCAATTCGGGAAAGAACGTCGTGGTGGCACTGAAGGAAGCCGGCTACACCTCGGTGGAGCTGCTCGACACGGCCGCTGATGACTTTATGGTAACCATGGCGACCGGCGGCTTTGACGTGGCGTTTATCGCCATGCACGGTGCCGGCGGCGAGGATGGTGCCATGCAGGGCGCCATGGAGACCCTGGGTATCCCCTACACGGCCTCGGGCGTGCTTGCCAGCGCCTGCGGTGCCGACAAGGAGGTCTCTAAGCTCCTGTACGCCAAGGCGGGCATTCCCATTGCCCCCGGCCTTGCGCTCGAGGTGGGCGATGAAGTCGATATCGATCATATCGTCGAGGTTTGTGGCGAGCGCTGCTTTGTGAAGCCGGCCGTCAACGGTTCCAGCTATGGCATTTCCCTGGTCCATGAGCCCTCCGAGCTGCCCGCGGCAATCGCCAAGGCGTTTGAGTACGGCGACAAAGTGCTGGTCGAGAAGTGCATCGAGGGTACCGAGATCACCGTTGGCGTATACGGTGAAGATGACGTGCGCGCCCTGCCGATTGTCGAGATCCGTAAGCCCGAGGACTGCGAGTTCTACGATCTGGACGTGAAATATGTCGACCCTACGGACATCCATCGCATTCCGGCGCAGATTTCACCCGAGAACTATGCTCGTGCCCAGGAGCTTGCCTGTGCCGCTCACAAGGCCCTCGGTTGCCTGGGCATCTCGCGCAGCGATTTTATCGTGAGCGAGGACGGCCCCGTTATCCTCGAGACCAATACCATTCCCGGCATGACCGATACGTCGCTGTATCCGGATGAGATCCGCCACACCGACGACATGACGTTCCCGCAGGTCTGTGACAGCCTAATCCGTATGGGTCTTCGTCGAGCGGGCATTGCATGCTAATCGAGGACGCGGTTTCGTCAGGAACGCCGCAGTTTGTCATCGACTCCTATGCCACGCTTGCCGAGCGCGCCAAAACGCAGTCCTTCGGCCTTATCGAGGAAGATGTAATCGTCCTCGATACCGAGACCACGGGTCTTTCGGTGCAGGACAATGAGCTGATCGAGATCTCGGCGGCCCGCCTTTCGGGCCGCGAGGTCGTCGACCGCTTCGATACCTTCGTGCATCCCAAGCAACTGATTCCCGCCGAGATTACCGAGCTCACGAGCATTACAAATGCCGATGTGGCAGATGCCCCGTCGGCCGTTGAGGCCGTCGCCGCTCTCGCCGATTTTGTCGGTGGTTGCCCGGTGATCGCACATAACGCCACGTTCGATCGCTCGTTTATCGAGTCGGTCAAAGGCGGCGTCAACGTGAGCGATATTTGGATCGATTCGCTGGCGCTGTCGCGCATCGCGCTTCCGCGCCTGGCCTCGCACAAGCTGTCTTTTATGGCCGATCTGTTTGGCTGTGACTCGGTATCACACCGTGCCAATGCCGACGTCGACGCCCTGTGTGGCGTATGGCGTGTGTTGCTCGTGGCGCTCACCGACTTGCCCCAGGGCTTCATGGCGCGCCTGGCCGACATGCATCCGGATGTGCCTTGGTCCTATCGTCCTATCTTCTCATTCTTGGCGGGGCAGAACCCTGGTTCTATCTTCTCTCTCAGCGCCGCTCGTGCTGACGTTCTCAAGGCCGATCGCGCCGACGATCGGGTGGACGCCGACGAACTGCCGGTCCTCAAGATGCCGAGTCGTGAGGAGATTGAGGCAGACTATGCGCCGGGTGGCCTGGTCAATCGCATGTATCCCACTTACGAGCCGCGTGATGAGCAGATCGCGATGGCGCTCGAGGTCCGCGATGCGCTGGTCACGGGCACACATCGCGTAATTGAGGCGGGCACGGGCGTCGGCAAATCGATGGCCTATCTGGTGCCTTTTGCCGAGGCAGCACGCCGTAACAACATCACGGTTGGTATTGCGACCAAATCGAACAATCTTGCCGACCAGCTCATGTACCATGAGCTGCCAAAACTTGCCGAGCAACTGGACGGTGGCCTGTCATTTTGCGCTCTCAAGGGCTATGACCACTATCCGTGCCTGCGCAAGCTTGAGCGCATGAGCCGCAGCCAGGTCGAGATTACCACCAAGCGCGATCCGGCGGACACGCTCACGGCGGTCGCGGTCATTATGGCGTACGTCTGCCAATCAGCCGATGGCGACCTCGACTCGCTCGGCATTCGGTGGCGCAGCGTCAACCGCCCCGACTTTACGACGGCCTCGCGCGAGTGTGCTCGTCGCCTCTGCCCGTTTTTCCCTGATAAATGTTTGGTCCACGGCGCTCGCCGTCGTGCGGCGCATGCCGATGTGGTGGTCACCAACCATTCCCTGCTGTTCCGCAATGTCGCGGCCGAGGGCAGGATTTTACCTCCGATTCGTCATTGGGTAATCGACGAGGCCCATTCCATCGAGCGCGAGGCGCGCCGTCAGTGGGCGCGCGTGGTGTCGGCGGACGAATCACGCGTTCTGTTTGAGCGCCTGGGTGGCTCGAGCACCGGCGCGCTAAGCCAGGTTTCCCGTGATTTGGCAACCTCCGAGGGCTCTACGCTCTATCTGGGCCTTACTGCCAAGGCAACGTCGACGGTTGCGCGCGCGAGCATGGCAATCGCCGACGTGTTCGATGGCGTTCGCGAGCTCGGTCGCCGTGCCCGTGGGGGTTATGACAATGCCAATCTATGGATTGGCCCCGAGTTGCGCGAATCTGACGACTGGCATGATTTCTTGCAGTCGGCCTACACTGCCATCGACGCATTGGAACAGGCTGACAAGAGCGTCGACGCGCTGGTGCAAGCCGTCGCCGCCGACAAGCCCGAGGTTGTTGTCGACCTGGGTGATATTTCGCGCCGCCTGCACGAGCTGGCCGAGAACCTCAAACTCATCATTGATGGCACCGATGAACACTACGTGTATTCGCTGCAGGTCAATCGCAGACTGCGTGCCGGCGGAGAGTCAATGACCGCAGAGCGCATCGACATTGGCGAGGCCTTGGCAACCGAGTGGCTGCCCGAGGTTCATACGGCTATCTTTGCCTCGGCGACCATGACGGTGTCCAAAAGCTTTGAACACTTTAACCACGCGGTCGGCCTCGATCGCATCGGTGCCTCAACATCCTCATCGCTGCACTTGGACTCGAGCTACGACTTCGATTCGAACATGGCTGTAGTCGTTGCGGGCGATATCCCCGATCCGCGCGATCGCGAGAGCTATCTTACGGCGCTCGAGCGCGTGCTGGTCGACGCCCATCTTGCCATGGGCGGATCGGTGCTCACACTGTTCACCAATCGGCGCGACATGGAAGACCTGTACGCCCGCGTTGAGCCCAAGATGGCCCGTGCGGGTCTGGAGCTCAACTGCCAGCAGCGCAACTCATCTCCTCGTCGCCTGCGCGATCGGTTTATCAACGAGCCGACTTCATCGCTTTTTGCGCTTAAGGCCTTCTGGGAGGGGTTCGACGCCAGCGGCGAGACGCTGCGCTGCGTCATCATTCCCAAGCTGCCGTTCTCGAGTCCCACGGACCCGCTCTCGTGCGAGCGCAACCTGCGCGAAGACCGCGCTTGGGCGCGCTATTCGCTGCCCGAGGCGGTGCTCGAGGTCAAGCAGGCGGCCGGCCGCCTTATCCGCTCGTCGACCGATTGCGGCGTGCTGATTCTGGCCGACCCGCGCCTGGTGACGAAGGGCTACGGAAAGAAGTTCTTAACGTCGCTGCCCACGAGCTCCTACCAGCGCATCGAATCGGCGCAGATCGGGCACTATCTGCAACTGTGGCGCGCACGCCACGAACGGCGCCGCTAAAGCGGACAGACGAGGGTTTTTGCCATATCGCACAGACGCTTTGACAGGGCGGGGTCATCCAAGATGCGGATGGCTCCGCCCGCTGCGATTATCTGGCTCAGTAGCCAACGCTCGGAGCCGTAATGCACGGTTACCGTTGCTATGTCTGCCCCGCGGCGCTCGATTAGGGTGATGCCGGCCCAGTCCAGATGCTCCGCCATATCGAATGGCATCAAGAGCTTTGCGCTACGCTGCGTCCGGGCAAGGGAATCGTGGAGGGATGCAACGTCCGGTGCGTGAGGCACGACGGAGTCTTCCGTCAAGGCGAGCCCCTCGATTTTATCCATGCGATAGGTGCGCTGCTCATCGACCGCGATGTCCCAGGCAATCAGGTATGTTTGGTCGCCGTTTGCCGTAATGCGCAAGGGGTCGACTAGACGCTCGCGTGGCCGTGCATCGTCCATCGAGCGATACGAGATGCGGCAACGAACGCCGTCCTGAATGGCGCAGCTCAGCTGCTGCCAGTGTGACCCGTGGTTGACGGTGTCAAAGACGCGCTGGTTGTAGCCGAGCTCTTCGGGTAGAAGAGCATGTCGAATCCGAGCTGCCGCCTGGGGCTCGATCCCCAACGATTCAAGTTCATGGTTGAGCACGGCGCCCTCGGCGGCACTCAGGCGCAGCGGTAGCACACGCCCGGCGTCACCGGTGAGAACCACACACTCGCCGTGGCATTCGCAGATGATGCGCGCGCCCGATTCTCGGTCCGCGAGCGTCGAGACGATCTCGAGAATCTCGTCGAGCGATACTCCCGTGATGTCAAAGCGGCCGCAAATCTCGGTTCGTGTCATGCCGCTCTCGCCGGCGGCGTAGAGGGCCTCCATGATGTCGATGGCGCGCGAGAGTCTCTGCTCGCTGGTGAGTTTACGCACGGGCATGCTCGTGCACCGTCCTTTCAATGAGGTAGTTCCACGCCTGCTTGAGCGATTTGGGGGCCATGGGCCTCATGCCGTCCATGGCGTGGGCCATGCAAAATGAGGCGGCGGCTTCAAGGTCGCGCACGTCAACGGTCCAGATCCATCCCGCATCGGTGTGTGCGAGCTCACCTCGCCCGCGCGTGAGGCCGTTGATCATATCGATCTGCGTCTGAGGGGCGAACGAGAACGTGGCTGCAACGGGCGGTCGGTCGGCGAAATCGAATTCAAAGAACAGATAGTCGTTGAGATTGAAGTCCGCAGGGATGGCGTAGGCCTTCGAAGGACGCCATGCGCGAACGATACGGTCGCAGCGGAATGTCCTGATGTCGTCGGTGACATTGTCGAGGCCGCAGAAGTACGCCACGCCCTCGCGTTCGAACATGCCGTATACGCAGACGGTACGTTCTTTCTGCTCGCCGCGTCCGTTCTGATATAAAAATCGCAGCGCGCATCGCTCGGCAAAGGCGCTCCATACCGCATCGACGGTGGGAGAGCGGCTGATCGGCGCCTCGTCCACCGTCGTCCTACCGGTGAGGTAAGCAATCTTGGAGCGAATGTCGGCAAGCGGCGCGGCAAAGGTGGAAGAGCCGGCCGCTAGCGTCTGGTCGATGGCGTTGAGTAGGATATCGGCGTCGTCTGCGGTGATGAGGCCGCCTGCAGCAAACGTGTGCTCGCGGTCGATTGTCCACGAGCTTTCCTCGGTCTCCTGCGCACCGGCGGGGCGAACCTCCTTGATTAAGATGCCACGCTCGAGCAGTTTGTCACGATCGCGCCGAAACTTGCGCTTATCCGAGTCGATATTGCCCGAGCCATATCCCAGGTCAGAATCCAAGACGATCTGCTCGGTCGTCAGCGGTTCGGGGGAGCTGTTGAGCACAAAGAAAAGATTGAGGATGCGCTGAGCCGTTTTATCGAAACCGGGCTCCGAATTCCCCTTTTTAATTGTTGCGGTCGCGTCGCTTGCCGTCATAGAGTCCTCGCATGAGAAGGTGGTTTGCTGCCATGATTTTAGTCCGATATGGAGATTAGGCTATATCCTTGTCCGCTCGGGGCGTTAAGATGGCCCGAATTCGGTCGTTTGCGCTCGCTCGGGGTATACTTTCGACTATATACGGTTCTAATGTGCATGCATTGGGCCTATTTGTCGGATTATGGATGTGGAGCGCACATGGCGAACACCCAGAACTATATTAACCACCTGCTGCAGAACACCGGCATTACGCCGGCATGCAGCGAAGAAGAGCGCTTGGCTGCCGAGGATATCGCTCAGATCTTCCGCAACCACGGCTTTGACCCCGAGGTTCAGGAGTTCAATGCCCCGGCGCCCAGTAGATTGGCATTTGCCGTTACCGGTATTCTTGCGTTTGCCGGCGCCCTGCTGATGGGCATCGGCGGCGGTATCGGCTTGGTTGGCACCTTGCTGGCCATTGTCGGCGCCGTTCTTTACGTGCTCGAGCGCACGGGCCACCCCGTGGTTTCGCGCCTGGGCAAGACGGGCGTGAGCCAAAATGTCATCGCCTACCACAAGGCCTCGGGCCCGCTCGCGTCTCCGCGCAACCGCCCGGTGGTCGTTGTCGCACACTACGACTCTCCCCGTGCTGAGCTGCTCGCCCGCGAGCCCTATGCTTCGTATCGTGCGCTCATCGCCAAGCTGTTGCCCGTTGCCACGGTTGCCCCTGCTGCCGTTGCCATCCTGCGTATCCTGCCGCTCCCCGGCGCGCTCAAGGTTCTGCTGTGGATTGTCGCGATCCTCGCTTCCCTCGTTGCACTTGCCAACGCGGCAAACATCATCTCTAACCGCCACATTCTTCCCTATACGTCCGGCGCGGTGTGCAACAAGTCTTCTGTCGCCGCTATGCTCGGCGTTATGGACAACGTTGCTCCCTTCCAGGGCGAGAACGAGTTTCCCGACGATGTTCCGTTCGATACCTATTTTGGGGAGCAGAAACGTCGTGCCGAGGAAATGGCGCGCGCGGCGGCGGAGTATGCCGCGGCCCAGCAGCAAAACGACTACGGCAACACCATCGAGTACGAAGAGCCTACCTACGCCGAGGACGAGTTCGGTCAGCCGATTGCTCCCGACGCTCAAACCGAGCCCGAACAGGGCGAGGCTTTTGACGAGCAGATCGAGGGCTTTGAGGGTGCGTCTGCCGACGAGACGCTGATTGGCGCCATCGTGCCCGAGGATCAGAATCAGGCTGTCCAGGCCGAAGAGTTCAATGACGAGGTTCCCGCTGCTGAGCCGGCGGAGGAGCCTGCCGCGGCCGAGCCCGAGCCCAAGCTCTATCGCAACGCCGCCGGCAACATCCGCTTTGGTTCGGATGCCATCCGTGCGCTCGGAATGCTTCCCGAGTCCTGCACGCTCGATTACGAGGAGGGCGAGGAGCCGACGTTTGAGCCCGAGCCTGCGCCCGTTGTCACTGCGGATGATGAGTCTGCCGCGGTTACCGCTGCCGTTGCCGAGCCCGAGGCGGTGTCTGCGATCGATCCCGCGGCAGGACTGGACATTTTGGCTCCCGCCGCGCCGGCGCAAGACGTTGCGGACGAGTCTGACGACGATTACGTTGAACAGCCGAGGCGCGTGTCTTACGAGAGCGATACTGATTTCTCTGCCGAGATTCCCGCGGCAACGCCCCATGCCGATATTGCATCCGCGTTCTCTTCGATTGGCGCCAGCGCTTCCAGCTTCTTTAAGGGTGCGCTTGCAAAGGGCAGGAAATTTGTCGACGATTTCGAGGAGAAGCGCGCTGCCGCACGCGAGGCTGCCGAGCAGGAGGCTATCGCTCAGCAGCAGGCAGCCGAGGCGGCACGTGAGCGCGCGGCGCAAGAGTTCGAGCAGAACGAGGCTATGCAGTCCGTGCCCGTCGACGCTGCCGAAGCTACGACGTCCTTTGAGTCCCAGCAACCGGCGTCAGCGGACGTTGTTGAGGCAACAACGTCTTTCGAGGCTCAACAGCACGTCGATAGCACCATGTCGTTTGATGCCGCGCAGTTCGATTCCACGATAACGTTTGAAAAGCAAGGCACCGCGATTGCCGAGCCCCTTCCTGTTTCCGATGAGCAGGGCGACGCGGCAGACGATGACGAGCCTATCGATGCTGCCGAAATCCAAGATGCCGCCGAGGACGAGCCCGTCGAGGCCAACTCTGACGAAGAGCAATACGCGACAGCCGAGCAAGATGATTCGACCGAGGTCGAGCAGGAGGAAGTGCCTGTGGTTTCCGAGGCTCCCGAGGCAGATGAGTCGAGGCCTTACTCCACGCAGATTTTCACCATGCCGACCCCGAGTGGTTCCGGTGCCACGGTTGCCGATGTCGCTCCCACCCAGGACGAAACGGTCGATTCCCTTATGGCCCAGATTTCCTCCCAGGCATCGCCGCGTCCGCAGATGAATGTTCCCGATCCGGCGTCGGCTCCATCGCCTGCACCTTCCTCGTCTCCGCTGGCTTCGGTCCCCGATCCGTCGCTGCCGTCGATGAAACAGACAAACGTTGCGTCTCGCACGTCGCTGTTCGACCTTCCCGACCCCTCCGCACAGGTCAACGACCCCTTTGCTACCGCTCAGGGTCCCGAACCCACATCGGCACCCGTTGCGCCTCCTATGCCCGTTGCGTCGGGCGCTCAGCCGATCGAGACCATTTCGGCTCCCGCCCCGGCGGCACCCAAGTCTCGCAAGCGCGGCCTGGGCGGCCTGTTCGGTCGTAAAAAGAAAAATGAGCAGGACAGCATGAGTGATTGGCTGGGCGTCGAAGACGATTACGATGCCAAGAAGTCCGGTCGCGGTATCGGTTCGTGGGATAACTTCGAGGACGATAACGATGGCTGGAAGGGCGGCGCTACGTCTTCCGATGGCGCTTCTTCCGAAGATATGCTCTCGGCTGTCGCCTCTATGGGCGATGATGAGCTGCTCGGTCACGATATCTGGTTTGTGGCAACGGGCGCCTCGGATTGTGATGGCGCCGGTATGAAGGCCTTCTTGGCTTCGCATCGCGATAAGCTCCGCGGCGTATTCTTCATCAATCTTGAATCCGTCGGCGCCGGTAGGCTTTCGGTGGTGACGGTCGAGGGCGAACAGCAGCTGCTCAAGGGCGATCGCCGCATCATGAACCTGGTCAGCAAGGTGTGCAAGTCGTTCCATGTCGATTGTGGCGCGCTCGAGATGCCCTATGCCAAGACCGATGCCTATGCCGCGCTCGAGGCGAGCCGCCGAGCCCTCACCATCGCCGGCGTGGACGGCACGCGTCTGGCTTGCGCTCGTACCGAGGACGACCTGCCCCACAATGTCAACCCGACGAACATTGCCACGGTATCCGAGGTCGTGACCGAGGTTATCCGCCGTTCGTAGACGGAGCTCTAAGGAGTCAACGTGTTTTCATATATTAAGCGCCATTGGCCTGTCTACGTGATTTTGACCTTGATTGCCATTGCGTTAGGATTTGGGGCTGCCTACATCGTGGGTGCAAAGGGCTCGACCCCCGCCTCCGCAATCAGCGAAGAGGTGGAGCAAGAACAGAGTACGGGTGCCGATGGGATTCCTGAGTCCGAGCAGGCAATCGTTGATGGTGGATCTTCGTCTGCAGAGTAGATACGGCGATTTACATGATTGAAAGCGGGCGAGCCAGGGGGACTGGCTCGCCCGCTTTTTCATCGCGCTAGCGCTTCTTTGGGGTCGACCTAAGGCGAGCGAACCATAGGGCTGCGGCACCCGAGGTCAGGAGCGCGGTGATGCAAGCGGCGATGGGAACTGATCCTGTTGCCGGTAGGTCCTGCGGTAGGGTACAGCGTTGAATGACACGGTCCTCGTCATGTGACTCAAGTTTATCGCCGCCGCCGTTGCGGCAAAGATCGACGCGTGCGCTGTTGGTGAGTGCGGTTTGGGGCGTATAAGCCGACGTCGCCTGCATGTGCACGATTGCGCCCCGAGCGTCTGTGCCAAGGATTGCTTTGGCATCGTCAAGGTCGTCGTGCTCATCTTTGAGATCATCGCGGGTCCAAGAATCCGCATCGCTTCGAGTCGTAAAGCCGGCGGCTACCGCACCGTATTCAATGCGAATGCCCGTTACGACGGTATTGGACGCAAGGTCGAGTTCTTTCGCCTCGAGTGTGGTGGATTCCGTGGTCGAGACATCCGCCTTCCAGAGGTGCCAGCCGTCGTAATCGACGAGGCGGCAATCCTCACCCAGACTTTCCCTTACTTCGTCGGACTCAAGCCAAGGATTTTCGTGCCCATCGTCAAGTGTCGCGTTTGCCGGCTCATCGACGTCTGTCGAGTCCAACGGCGTCGTGCGATACCATACGTTGCACAGACCGTTGAGGTCGCCGATGGCGACGGGGGTTTCGATTGAGATGAATCTCGCTGTGCCGTCTTTGGCGCACTCAAGATCATCGGTAATCGTAAACTCATCAACCCAAGTAGCGGAATCGTTTCGAGCATCGATGGTATAGGAGAAAAGCCCATCCGTATTGGTTTGCATCGCGGCACGGTTTTTACCATCGCCGTTAGCCAACAGGCCCTTTTCGATAGGTTGGACAAGTTCCTGACGCTTGTCGACCTGCCCCTTGATCTCGATGGGCGCATCCTTCATCGCGACGGATTGGACTTCTCCCGTATCCTTTATTTCAAACGTTATCTCCTCGGCAAGGTCATAGGTCCGCGGAGACATCATTTCGCGCAACGAGTAGGTGCCGGGTGCAAGATGTTCGACGCGGTGTGGCTTGTCGGATGAGGTCCAGGAGTCTATTTCGGTTTTATCGGGACCATATAAGGTGAGCCGTGCGCCTTCTACTTCCTGCTCATCGCTTGCATCGACCTTGGAGATATCAACCTTGGTGTAATCGTCGGATACGTTAAGCCGTGCTTCTACAACGGGTGTTTTCTGGTCGGCATAAGTAAGGTCGACAATATGGGTTGTCTGATCGAGCAAGAAGCCTGCCGGCGCTTGAGTCTCGACAACCTCGTAGCGTGCGGTGCCAGATCCCAGTGGGAGGTTGTCCGCGCGTGCTTCTCCAGTTTCATCCGTCGTGACGGTAGCGACAGTCTCACCGTCGAGTGCGGCAATGCTACCGTCGGGGCGCACGATATCACCCGAGGCACGGATCTCAAAGATGGCGCCCGCGAGGCTGCTGCCGTCTACGGCATCGGTTTTAACGATCCTGATATTTCCGGTCGCGGCGTGGTCATAATACGAGGCGATTGCAACGGGCGTTAGGTTCATGTCGGCGGGTATGTTTACCTCGATTTCTTCGCCGACAAGATAGGGCTCTTTGGCCGAGGTTTCGCGTACATAATAGGTGCCCGGCACGAGCGATTCGGGCAGTGTGACGGTCCCGGTCGCGTCAGTCGTAAAGGTGTCCATTACGTTATGTGCTGGATACCAGCAAGTTTGTGAGACAGGTTCGTGATTGCTGTCGAGGAGTTGGAAGGTGAATCCGGCTAGGGGAACAGAAGCGCCTGTTTGGGCATCGCGTTTTACAATCTGGAGATGCGTCGACAGAGCGTGATTGTCCACGATATATTGAAGCTCGGCGCCGTCGGAAATCTGATTGGCCCCGACGGTCCATTCCCCTGCACGTTTAAAACCCTCGGGGACGGTTTCCGGAACCTCGCGAACCGTGTAGCCGGCACGGTCGTATGGGACGGCTCCGTGGACACCGGCGGGTCGCTTGCCTGTGCCGAACCATGCTTCGGGCTGATCTTCGGTGGAGGCAAAGCCATAGATGTTTGTGGTCAGTGTGCCAACAACCTGCTGAGAGCTGTTGCTGACAACCTCAAAGACAACACCACCCGCCGGCTGCTCCAGGCCGGATTGGTCGCTATTGCCGTAATCCTTGAATTTGGAAATCTCAAGGTTAAACGCAATGGGGATATCGGAAACGCGAGATTCGATCTCGACCACGCCTGAATCGCCGAGCTGGTCGGCTCCAACGGTATAGGTCCAGCTGTCGTTGGATGGCAGGTAGCCCTCGGGGGCTTTTGATTCGTAGATGGTAAAGGTTCCTAAGGGGACATCGGCGAGGGTGGCCCGACCGCTTTCGTCGGTCGTGAGGATTTGTGTCCATCCAGGGGTTGATTGCGACACACACGTGAACTCTGCTCCTGCGAGCGAAGCTCCCACCTGGTGGCCGGCATTCGTCGCGGCATCGAGTTTTACGATACGCAGGTTGATGGTGCCGGGCTGTTCACCAATGACGACCCGCCCGCCGTCATTCCCCGTGGTAAAGGCAATACGATCGTGGCGGGGGACATAGCCGGCCGGCGCCTTCGTTTCAACTAGGTAGTATGCCGTGTTGGGCAGAAGTGTTGCTTGCGCTCGACCGTTGCTGTCCATCTTGATGGTGCCGACACGCGCGCCGCTGGCGCTCTCAAAAATATCGAATGTTGCCCCGGTAAACTGATAGGTATTGTTTCCGCTGGTAATAACGGTGTTAGCAGACTGCTTTTGGAAGGAAACAGACACCGCCGGCAGTACATAGAGCATGTCTTGACGTTTGCTGCCGCCCGATACGGCCCCTAGATAGCGTCGCGCGCGGTGCGGAGCGGCTTTGATGCTTCCTGATTTTGCGCTGTCGTGGAGCCACCGCGCAGCCGCCACGACTTCATTGTCGGAGGTAAAGTGTCCGCTCTTGGTTTTACCCTGAGCGGTCGTGTAGGAGTAGGTGCCGTCGACATGGGTGGTGCCGTTGAGCATCCATACGGCAAGCTGGGTGGCGGCGCGGGCGCGATCGGGTGAAAGATGGTAACCGCCAAACGACGTGGCGGTAGGATATCCGTGACAAACGATTGCCGCGAACTCGTCGTCGAGCCACACCCAGCCTTGATCAAAGTTGAGCCATGGGCCGCCCGGCTTGGTGGGGCCGGGGCGCTCCTGGTTCATGCAGTAGGCAATCGAGGCGTCTTGAGCTTCATACTTGCCGATGAAGAAGGGTCCACAATCATCGCTAATAGTGCGGAAGCCGAGCTGGTCGTAGCCATCGACGGCAAATGCGGCTCCCGGTGCCAGGCAGCCGAAAAGCAGGAAGAGGAGCAGGAGCAGCGGACCTGTTGCGATTGCGCTGTGGACAGAGTGCGTGGGTGCGTTGGACATGGCTGCTCCTTATCCCTCGTGCGTCGCACGGGGAGGCTGCGACGCGTAGGATGAGGCTACCCCCGAGGTTCATGCGGGTAAGTACCGGAGCCTGACCAAAAGCTTGCCCAATTCCTGACAAATTGAGCTCAAATACAACAATCAAGCAAAAGCGCAGGTAGAAGATAAGGGGAACAGGAAGTCAAAGGTCCTCGTCTCCACAATTGACGCGATTTTCAAACGAATCTCCACAGCTAAAACAAGCATTGCCACCCTTGTATCGAACAAGACAACCGCGTTATACTATCCCCCACATATGCGGGCATCGCCAAGTGGTAAGGCATCAGCTTCCCAAGCTGACACTCGCGGGTTCGAGTCCCGTTGCCCGCTCCATTCGAATTTCAGGCACGGTAACGTTTCGTTACCGTGCCTTTTTCAATAAAGTGCCGGGACTCGAACCCGACAGGGTGCGAGCGTTAAATAAACGCGAAGCGTTTATAGCGAGCAGGCAAGGTCGCCGATAGGCGGCCGCAGCCGGTGCGGATTTGCGAAGCAAATACGCGGACGTCCCGTTGCCCGCTCCATCAGCAAAGGAAGACGTGGGGACGGACAATTCGGCGGAGTCTTCCCCTTCGGCTTCGTGAAGCTGAGGGGCTCGCCTGAAGCCGGTGCGGATTTGCGAAGCAAATACGCGGATGTCCCCATGGCTGCTCTTGCGGCAAAATGTTAGGTTAATGCCTACTGCCCATACTTGCACCTGCGCACGGTACAATGGTTGGGTTACGACCAACGTGCCAATAACCAAAAAGGAGCCGCTATGATCGATCGCTATACCCGCCCGGAGATGGGACACATCTTCTCCCTCGAGAACAAGTACGCCATTTGGCAGGAGATCGAGGTTCTGGCCTGCGAGGCCCAGGCGGAGCTCGGCAAGATCGGTATTTCCAAAGACGAGGCCCAGTGGATCCGCGACCATGCCAACTTTGAGAAGGCGAAGGTCGATGAGATCGAGGAAGTCACGCGCCACGACGTCATTGCCTTCCTGACCAACATGAAGGAATACATCGATGCCGATGTTCCCGAGGGCGACCCCAAGCCCAGCCGCTGGGTTCACTATGGCATGACCAGCTCCGATCTGGGCGACACGGCCCTGTGCTACCAGCTCACCCAGGCCTGCGACCTGATCATCGAGGATGTCAAGAAGCTCGGCGAGATCTGCAAGCGTCGCGCCTTCGAGGAGCGCAACACGCTCTGTGCCGGCCGCACTCATGGCATCCACGCCGAGCCGATGACCTTCGGCATGAAGTTTGGCTCTTGGGCCTGGGAGCTCAAGCGCGATCTGGACCGTCTTGAGGACGCCCGCAAGAATGTTGCCTTCGGTGCCATCTCGGGCGCTGTCGGCACGTACAGCTCCATCGAGCCGTTCGTCGAGGAGTACGTCTGCGAGCACCTGGGCCTGGTTCACGACCCGCTGTCCACGCAGGTTATCAGCCGCGACCATCACGCCTATCTCGCCGGCGTTCTCGCCACCACCGCAGCCACCTGCGAGCGCATCGCTACCGAGGTCCGCAATCTGCAGAAGACTGATACGCTCGAGGCCGAGGAGCCGTTCCGTAAGGGCCAAAAGGGTAGCTCCGCCATGCCGCACAAGCGCAATCCCATCACCATGGAGAAGGTCTGCGGTCTGTCGCGCGTCGTGAAGTCCAACGCCCAGGTTGCCTTCGATAACGTCGCCCTGTGGCACGAGCGTGACATTTCGCACTCCTCTGCCGAGCGTGTCGCCCAGGCCGATAGCTTCATCGCACTCGACCACATGTTCCAGTGCCTCATCCGCGTTATCGACGGCCTGCAGCTGTATCCCGCTCGCATGATGGCCAACCTCAATAAGACCCGCGGCCTCATCTTCTCCTCCAAGGTGCTGCTCGCCCTCGTCGACACGGGTATCACCCGCGAGGACGCGTACGCCATTGTGCAGGAGAACGCCATGGCAACCTGGCACGAGGTACAGGATTGTGTCTCCGGCCCCACCTTTAAGGAACGTCTCGAGGCCGACCCGCGCTGCATCGTCAGCCAGGAGAAGCTCGACGAGATTTTTGATCCGTGGGACTTCCTCACCCGTATCGACACAGTCTTTGATCGTCTGGAGCAGCTGAGCTTCGAGTAGGTTCGGGCATAACGTTAGCTTTTTAGGGCGCTTTGCTGGTAATGTGTGTTGCCGGCAAAGCGCCTCGTTGCATTTAGGGAAAGACGGGGATAATAGTCGTCTCGAATAACATTCTGAGAGGGGATCGCATGATTTCGTTTGATTACAAGCCTCAGGGCGTGTGTGCTCGCAATATTCACCTTGACCTTTCCGATGACGGCAACAAGGTGATGGGCGTTGAGTTTACCGGCGGCTGCGATGGTAACCTCAAGGCCATCTCCAGGCTGGTCGAGAGTGCTCCTGCCGATCGGGTAATCGAGGTTCTCGCCGGTAATACCTGCGGTATGAAAAAGACCTCCTGCGCCGACCAGCTTACGCGCGCTATCGAGGCCGCTCGCGCCGAGATCGCCTAATGGGTATCGCCGATCACATCAAGAACGGAATATCGCGTCGCGGCTTTGTACTCGGTGGGGCTGCCGCGGGCGCTGCCACGGTGCTTGCCGGATGCTCGAAAAAAACGGGCACCAGCGATGATGCCGCCGGCGAGCCGCAGGTTATCAAGGACGATTCCAAAATCATCTCGATTACGGATGAGTACGAGGCAGTCGACATCGATCTTGAGCCGGCGGTGTCGTGGACGCTGCCTCTGGGTACGCTGCTGTACTACTGCGACGGCGATTACGCCGCGGCGATGATGGCGCCCGCATCGGCACTGCACGCCAACACACTCGGTGTGCTTAACCTGGGCGATGGCTCGCTTACCACATTAATCGAGGATCCTATCGAGGGCACGGGATATGCATTCTACGATGTCCGTGCCGGCGACGGCGTATTCGCGTGGGTTGAGATGAACTTTGCCAATTCATCGTGGAAACTCTACGCTCAAAATCTATCGGGCGCTTCGCTCTCTGGCGATGTGGTTGAGCTCGATCGAGGTGGCAAGGACTATGATCCGCCCCTGTTTACGGCGTTTGGGTCATCGGTTATCTGGTATAAAATGCCTTCGGCAGGCGGCAATAAAACGAGTAGTGATTCGTTTTGCTATCGTCGCTCGCTTGATGAATCCAAGGCCGAGGCAATTTGGAAATCGACGGGCCGCTTTGCATCGGCCCCGCGCGCGAGCGACGGCATTTTGACCATCTCGCCGCGTGTCCGCAACGACGAGGGCGTCTACTACGGCATAACGGCAATTGATCTGACCGACGGCAACAACACCAAGCGTGCCCAGCTGGTCCTCCCTTCGTCAGTTTCGCCTTTCGAGGCCGTGTATATGGGCGATACCTTCGTGTTTTCTATCGAGGCGGCCTATAGTGGCGTGGGCAGCCTGGGCAATATGGGCACGTATATCGGTAATGAGGGAGGGCCGTACCTCTTCCTGTCACGCGAGCCGCTCGCATGTGCGGCTGGCAAGAAGAATAAATACCTTGTTAAGGTACAGGCGTCGCATTTCCTGATCGACACCTCTGCCAAGACCTATGGCTCGCTGCTGTCGCCCGACCGCGCTTTGGAGTATGGCGATTATCCAGCTACGGCGGGAAAATCGGACTCATTCCTTACGTACGCCACGGTGCGCAACAGCCAGGGTATACCAGAGACGGTCACTGCACGCCTATTTTCTCTTTAAGCTTAGAGGGGTTAAAAAGGCGCCAACAGGGGAATAAACGCGTTGTAATTGTGAGTACCGCCCGCCGAGCTGCCGCGTCATAGCGGCATCCGGCGGGCTCAGGTGCGTTAAAATGGGCTTGTTCTTAGCTAATTGAGACAGGGGGGCCGTGTTATGGCTTCAGATGCAAAAAAGATTCTGCTGGTCGAGGATGAGAAGGCAATCCGTGACGCCGTCGCTGCCTATCTCGAGCGCGAAGGCTACTGGGTTGTGGGCGTCGGCGACGGCCAGTCCGCGATCGAGGAGTTCGAGAAGCATCAGTTCGACCTGGTCGTGCTCGACCTTATGCTCCCCAAGATCCCCGGCGAGCGCGTTTGCCGCACCATTCGCGATACCTCGGATGTCCCCATCATCATGCTGACGGCTAAGGGCGAGATTGAGGACCGTATTATCGGTCTTGAGCTCGGCGCCGACGACTATCTGATTAAGCCGTTCTCGCCGCGCGAGCTCGTCGCCCGCGTTCGCGCTCTGTTCCGCCGTGCCCATCAGGCCGACGAGCCCGCCGTCGAGGTGCTCGACTTCGGCGATCTGGTCATCGATATTTCGGGCCACAAGATCTTGGTCGAGGGCAAGGAAGTCGATCTGACGGCTTCCGAGTTCAAGCTGCTCACCACGCTTGCCCGTCATCCCGGCCGTGTGTATAACCGCATGGAGCTGGTCGAGAAAGTGCTCGGGTATGACTTTGAGGGTTACGAGCGCACCATCGACAGCCACGTGAAGAACCTTCGCGCCAAGCTGGGCGATGATCCCAAGAAGCCCAAGTGGCTCTACACCGTCCATGGTGTTGGCTATCGCTTCGAGGCTCCGGCCAAGACCGATAAGTCGGACGAGAAATAGGGAAATCACATATGACACCTGCGCGCTTTGAAATCGGACAAAAGCACAAGCAGGAGAGCGAGGCGGGTTCCAAGGCTAGTTGGAACACGCCTCGTTCCGATTCACGGCCAACGATGAGCTATCCCTCGCGCATGGCACTTGCTTTTGCCCTGACATCGCTCATGACGGTATTGGTGCTGGTGGGCGTTGTCTCTGTTGTGTGGGGCACGGTCTTTTCGGATTACACACGCTCCAATATCGTCGAAATCGCAAATTCCGCTGCCGAGAAGCTGGCGACCTCATATGAGGAAAACGGCTCTTGGACCGCGGGAGAACTGCGCACGGTCGCAACGTCGAGTTTGGTTTCCGACGATCTGGGCATGCAGGTCGTCAATAAAAAGGGCGTGATCGTTTATGACGATTCCTGGCCCTCGGCAAGCGCCACCGCCGATGTACGCGAAAACCAGGCTACGACCGACGACACGAGCGGCAAGAGGGCATCGCATAGCCCGGTCTCGTCTGCTCCAACCGACTCCGATAGCGTTGCTAACGTCGAGATTGTAACGTCTTCCGGCGAGCATGTCGGACAGGTAAAGCTGTGGGCCATCGGCTCCGACGCTCTGCTCACCAAGGCGGACTCTGCGTTTAGGGAGAAGACCTTTAACGCCATGGCTCTCGCCGCGGTTGTTGCAATCTGCATTTCGGTCGTTATCGGATCGCTCGTGTCGCGCATGCTCACCAAGCCGATTCATCGCATCACCAGTACCGCAAAGCAAATCCGTGACGGCGACCTGTCGGCTCGCACGGGACTGCGCGGTGATGACGAGATCGATCAGCTGGGTGAGACCTTCGATGAGATGGCCACTTCGCTCGAGAAGGATATGAAACACGAGAAGCGCCTGACCTCAGACGTTGCACACGAGCTGCGCACGCCGCTTATGGCCATGCTCGCAACGGTCGAGGCCATGCAAGACGGCGTGTACCCCACCGACGACGAGCACCTGGAGACGGTCGCTTCCGAGACGCGTCGCCTGGCTCGTCTGGTGCAGCAGATGCTCGACCTGTCGCGCATGGAAAACAGCACGGCTCCACTCAACCTTGAGCCGGTGGACATGGTTCCTTTCGTGCGTTCCATCGTCAATGCCCAGGAGCGCCTGTTTGTCGACCGCGATCTGCGCCTGCGTTTTGCGGACGAGACCCAGGGTCACGACGATGTCGTCGAGGCCGATCCCGACATGATCACGCAATGTGTTATCAACCTCATGAGCAACGCCATGCGCTACACCCCCGAGGGCGGTTGGGTCGTGGTGTCGGTGCTCAGTGACCGCAAGCACGTCAGCATTGCCGTTTCTGATACCGGCATCGGTATTGCCAAGGACGATCTGTCGCGCATCTTCGGGCGGTTTTGGCGCGCCGATGCCAGCCGCGCCCGCGAAGCTGGCGGCCTGGGCGTTGGCCTCGCCGTGACCAAGCAGATCGTCGAGCGTCACCATGGCTACATATCCGTGGAGTCGGAGCTTGGAAAGGGTACGACTTTTACAATTCATCTGCCCCGCGAGCACACGGCAGACGCGGCATCTACTACAATGGAGCACTAGCTTTTCGCTATTCGGTGAAGGAGGGGCCGCGTCCCTGCCGCTCCGAGTTTGCGAAAACATGCGGGAAAGAACCCGCATTTCTGTCGTATTTAGGTAAGGAGTGACTCACGTGACAACGATGGAGCGTCGTCCGGATTCCCGTGGCAAGGTTCGTGATATTTACGATGCCGGTGAAAACCTGCTGATGGTCGCCACCGACCGCATTTCTGCGTTCGACTTCATTCTTCCCGACGAGATTCCGTTTAAGGGAGAGGTGCTCAATCGCATCTCGGCATTCTGGTTCGATAAGTTTGCCGACATCGTCCCCAACCATCTCGTTTCCATCGACCCGGCGGATTTCCCCGAGGAGTTTGTCGAGTATCGTGACTACCTCGCAGGCCGCGCCATGCTGGTCAAGAAGGCCCAGACGATTCCTATCGAGTGCATCGTCCGCGGCTATCTGACCGGTTCGGGCAAGAAGACCTATGACGAGAACGGCACCGTCTGCGGCATTCAGCTGCCCGAGGGTCTGACCGAGGCCTCCAAGCTTCCCGAGCCGCTGTTCACGCCGTCCACGAAGGCCGAGATCGGCGACCACGACGAGAACATTTCGTTCGAGCGTTGCTGCGAGATCGTGGGTGAGGACATCGCCGCGCAGATTCGCGACCTGTCCCTCAAGATTTACAAGGCTGCTGCCGAGTATGCAGCGACCCGTGGCATCATCATCGCCGACACCAAGTTCGAGTTCGGTGTCATCGATGGCAAGGTTACGCTGATCGACGAGTGCCTCACGCCCGACTCCAGCCGTTTCTGGCCTGCCGCCAGCTACGAGGAGGGCAAGATTCAGCCCAGCTACGACAAGCAATTCGTCCGCAATTGGCTCAAGGCCAACTGGGATATGACGGGGGAGACCCCGCACCTGCCCGCCGAGGTCATCGATGGCACGTCCGAGCGCTATCGCGAGGCCTTCCAGATCATCACGGGCTCCCAGTTCACAAGTATGAAGGAGAACGCATAAGTGAGTACCCGTAGCGCCACGAACAAGCGCACGCAATCCCACGAGGTTACCGGGGTTGCGCGCAAGTCCGCCGCATCTGCTAAACCCGCCCGCCAGGCAGCGAGCTCCGTTCGCGTCGTGCCGGCTTCGTCTAAGGCACGCCGCAAAGAGCTCGAGAAGGGTGAGAACCTCGAGGGCCTCTCTAAAGAGGAGAAGCGCGCCCGCAAGGCTAAGCAGCGCGCCAAGGAGGACCGCATCTACACGGTGTCGAATATCCTCCTCAAGCAGGACGAGGACTACACCAAGCGCCGTCGTATCTGGTGGGCCGTGCTCGCCATCGGCATGGTACTCGTCGTGGCAATTTGGGCTTCGCTCTACTTCGCTCCCGGCGGCACGGTGTCCAGTCCCGTCCAGATGGTCGGCATTGTTTTGTCCTATGTCATCATCTTAGGTGACTTTATCTACGACTTCGCTCGTATTCGTCCCTTGCGCAACATGTATCGCGCGCAGGCCGAGGGCATGTCCGAGAACAAGCTCAACGCTCTTATCGAGCGCGCAGCTGCCGAGGAGGACAAGAAGGACTCCAAGAAGAAGTAGCGTTTGCATACATACTTATCGCTAAGATATAAGGCGCGTCGTTTTTGCGGCGCGCTTTTTTACTGTTCTATAGATAGATGGAGTGGCACATGATTCGAGCTGCCCTGACGGTCGAAGAGGCCTTGGAGGGTATGAAGTCCCTGGAGCCCAAGATTAAAAACTATGCGCGTCTGGTTGTCCGCAAGGGCGTAAACGTTAAGCCCGGCCAGGAAGTCGTCGTTCAGTCTCCGGTCGAGTGCGCGCCGTTTGCGCGCGTGGTGGTCGCGGAGGCCTATGCTGCCGGCGCCGGCCACGTGACGGTCATTTGGGCCGATGATGCCGTGACGAGGCTCACGTACGAGCATGTCGAGAAAGGCTATTTTGAGCAGACGCCCGAGTGGAAGCGCCTGCAGCTGGATTCCCTGGCCCAGGACGGTGCCTGCTTTATCTTTATCGAGGGTGCGGATCCTGCGGCCCTCAAGGGCATCGATCCAGCCAAGCCGGCCGCGGCATCAAAGGCGAGGAATACGCAGTGCAAAGTTTTCCGCCGTGGACTGGATTACAACATCAATCCGTGGTGCATCGCCGGCGCTCCGGTCGTGGCTTGGGCGCACGAGGTGTTCCCGGGAGACGCCGATGAGGTTGCAATCTATAAGCTGTGGAATGCGATTCTGCACACCGCGCGCGCCGATGGCCAGGACCCAGAGAGCGACTGGGAACTCCATGACGCCGCATTCGAAAAGAACCTGCGTTTCCTGAACGACAATCGTTTCGACTACCTGCATTACACCGCGGCAAATGGAACCAATCTGACGATTGGCATGACGAAAGGTCACGAGTGGGCCGGCGGCAAGGGCAAGACGCCCGATGGGCACCCCTTCTTCCCCAACATTCCCACCGAGGAAGTCTTCACTTCGCCCGATCGCATGCGCGCCGACGGTATCGTGTACTCGGCCATGCCGCTCATCCACCACGGCAATAAAGTCGACGATTTTTGGATTAAGTTCGAGGGCGGCCGCGTGGTGGACTACGACGCCCGCGTGGGCAAGGCAACGCTCGCAAGTATCATCGATACTGACGAGGGCGCTGCTCACCTGGGAGAGGTTGCGCTCATTTCCAAGAACACGCCGATCCGAGAAAGTGGTGTTCTGTTCTACGATACGCTCTATGACGAGAACGCTAGCTGCCATCTCGCGCTAGGTGTCGGTTTCCCCGAATGCATCGAGGGTGGGTATGACATGTCCAAGGAGGAGCTCCTGGAGCATGGTGTTAACGTCTCGAGCACGCATGTCGATTTTATGATCGGCACGGACGACATCGATATTACGGGCATTACGCCTGATGGACGTGAAGTTGTGATTTTCCAGAACGGCCAATGGAGTTGGGAATAGTCCCAGACCGTGGTACAATGCCACCCGCGGGCCGTTAGCTCAGCTGGCAGAGCAGGGGACTTTTAATCCCAAGGTCCAGGGTTCGAACCCCTGACGGCCCACCATAGAAAAGAAAGCGATCGACTCCGGTTGGTCGCTTTTTTGTTGCCGCGACACGGGTTCGAACCCGTCGGGGCGCGGAGCTGAGTAAACGCGCGAGCGTTTGCCAGCGCAGCGCGCAAGGCGCGAAAGCGCCGCAGCGGCCGCCTGCGGAGCAGGCTGAACCCCTGACGGCCCACCATAGAATAGAAAAGCGACTGGCGGATGCCGGCCGCTTTTTTGTTACCGCGGCACGGGTTCGAACCCGTATCTATCTATATATAAGAACGCTTGGCGAACAAAACCCGCCTTTTACCGATGGGAAACAAATAACTGATGCCTTTGGAGTAAAGTAGCGCTCCAGAGATGACCGATGTCTCAATACTCATAAAACAGCTGGTCATCGCCAATATCAGAAGTCAATGCTTCAGTTTTAACCTCAGTGATGCGACTGAGGGACCTATTCATTTGTGAACAAAATATGGAGTGCGCGATTCCCGCCCACGGGGCCCCTCCGGTCTGGCAATATATCTCCTTGCCGCGCGGCCCGGTCGGACCGGGAA
>CAJMST010000010.1 GCA_905216145.1 uncultured bacterium
GTCCATCCTCGCAGTATCCGGTTCTCAAGGTGCACGCCTGCGCTGGTTCCCGGTTCCACCGGGCCGCGCGGCAAGGAGATATATTGCCAGACCGCGAAGCTCTGTGGGACGTCAATTCCACTCTTCACAAGTCCTACACAACATATTGCTTTCTATAGGTAATAGAAAGACTGGTGCGGATCTTCCGCACGTATCAGATGATGACCCTTTGGTTCAGGAATATATAGAGATCGGTCACCTGTAAGTGTTTATCTACCCGCGCTTTTAGCAATGTAAACCGCGCTTCAGATAAAAAGAGGGAGCGCCGCGCACAACGCGACACTCCCCTAGCGATTCAAGAGAATCTATTAGGCCTCGAGAGCCTTCTTGGCGATGGTAGCCAGCTCGTTGAAGGACTCGATGTCCTCGTAAGCCATTTGAGCCAGGACCTTGCGGTCGAGCTCGATGCCGGCAACCTTCAGGCCGTGCATGAACTGAGAGTAAGAGATGTCGTTCAGGCGAGCAGCAGCGTTGATACGAGTGATCCAAAGAGAACGGATCTCGCGCTTCTTGTTGCGGCGATCACGATACTGATACTGCAGGGAGTGCTGGACCTGCTCTTTAGCATGCTTGTAAGTACGCGAAGCGGCACCGTAGTAACCCTTCGCACGGTGCATAACGGTACGGCGCTTCTTCTTGGCGGCAACAGCGCGCTTAATACGTGCCATGTTCTATCAACTCCTAGACGGTAAAACGAAAAACGGGAACGCGAACTTAGGCGAGACGTGACTTGATGACCTTGCGGTCGGCAGCGGCGATCTCGGTCTCCTGACGGAAGCCACGCTTACGCTTGGTGGACTTCTTGCTCAGGATGTGGCTCTTGAAAGCCTTGGCGCGCATAAGCTTGCCGGTACCAGTCTTGCGGAAACGCTTCTTGGTGCCGCTGTGGGACTTCATCTTAGGCATGAAATACTCCTTAATCGGTTACAGAACACTAGTTACTTGGTATCGCTTGCCGCTTTATCCTCATCGAAGGCGCCCTTAATCGGGGCGAGCAGCATAAGCATGTTACGGCCTTCCATCTTAGGCTTGGACTCGACCGTAGCGTAAGGCTTGAGATCCTCGGCGAGACGCTCGAGAACGTTAAGGCCCTGCTCCGGGTGAGCCATCTCACGGCCGCGGAACATGATGGTGATCTTAACGCGTGCGCCCTTCTTGAGGAAACGCAGAACGTGGCCCTTCTTGGTCTCGTAGTCGCCAACGTCGATCTTGGGTCGGAACTTCATTTCCTTGACCTCGACCTTGGACTGGTTCTTACGAGCAGCCTTGGCCTTCATGGCCTGCTGGTACTTGAACTTACCGTAGTCCATGACCTTGCAGACCGGCGGCTCCGCGTTGGGAGCGATCTCGACCAGGTCGAGACCCTGATCGTCGGCGACGCGCTGGGCATCGCGGATGGCGAACAGGCCGAGCTGAGAGCCATCGACGCCAATCAAACGGCACGAAGATGCAGTAATCTCGTCGTTGATGCGGGTGTCATCAGACTTAGCTATTTTCCCTACCTCCATTCATAAAAAAATAACCCGGCGCTTCTCAGCAACCAGGTCATACACATAGACTTCCTCGATTTGAGGAAGGGAATCTAAGTTGTATGACCAGTCAGCTGCTCATTGGCGCCAAAAGGTGGGAGCCCTCGGGTTCCTCTTTAGGGCATTGTGGGAACAACGCCTTGCGAATAATAACACGTACAGCGCATTATCACATTACGTACACGAAAAAGGGGGCCACAACCCCCTCAAAGCGCAGGTGCATGTATGGTGCCCGAGGCGAGACTCGAAGGGCCTTCGCTTCGCGAAGCCCCGGGCTTCGGGCGCATGGCGCCCTCACCACGCTCCGCTACAAACAGGCCACAGGCCTGTTTACTTAACGCTCCGCGCGCTCACGCGAGTTCGGCACGAAAAAGGGGGCCTTGACCCCCTTGAACGCCCACTTGCATGTATGGTGCCCGAGGCGAGACTCGAACTCGCACGTTGTTGCCAACGGTGGATTTTGAGTCCACTGCGTCTGCCAATTCCGCCACTCGGGCACGCAATGCGTGAGTTAGTTTATCACAGCTTTCTACCGATTAGTCCGAAAATGGAACTTCGAGCATTTCGATAAGCTCAACCTTGCGTAACATCTCCCGCTTACGACATCCACGTCCGTCAACCGAGGCCTCGCCCATCTGGTTGTCATAGGGATCCTCGCGCATACCATCGAGAGCAGGCACAAATTCAGCCTGGAATCGATTGTTGGCCACCATACGCCACGGGTCGAGATTGCCAAAGTAGTGACGACGACGCCACTCCTCCCCCATCCTACGAGCAGAAGATCCAAATGACACGTCGGCGTTGAGCCAACCGGTCTGCGGCGTATAGAACTCTGCCCAGTCGTGCGACCCCACCGAATCGGGCGCAACGTACAGGCCGCTCTGCCAACGGGCAGGCACACCGGCAATACGGCACATGGTGATAAACGTGAGCGCCATAACGCCGCAATCGCCGCGGAGCGAATGCGCGCAGTCATCGGCAATAGATCCCAAAAGCAAGTACGGCGGCTGATAGCGATAGTCGATATGCTGCGTCAGATAATCATAGATAGCACGAGCGCGATCGAGCGGATCCTCGAGTCCGTCAACAACACCGGCCGTCAGCTGCTGCAGATACGGCGTGAATGCAATGTGCGGACGGTCCTCAGAAATATCTTCGGGCAACGGCGCGTCCATACACGGATGCGACGGAAGCGCACCCCCATAAATATCGCGATAAGCGGCATCGATGTGATAGCGATAGGTCACCGAGAATGAGCGCTCACTCGAAGAAGACCACGAGGCGGTACGCGCCGAAGCGTTCGCGGGAGCAACAGCACCCTCCGGCGTCATGTCGAGAATCTCGACCCGAGACTGCTGACGACAGGCAGCCGCGACGGGAAGCCAAGCGCAAACGGTCTCCCCCTCCAGAGCGCCGGGGACAGACAAGGACGCTTTAAGCGTAATGACGCGAGCCAATCCGTTTTGCGACTCCATCTCCTTGAGCATCTCGTTGCGCAGTGCTATTCCGTCCGTAGAATCGGGACGCATGCCGGGGACCTCTTTGGGATATACGCGAAGCGAATCGAGGAAGTTATCGAGAACGAACAGCTCGCCATCGATAAAGCGCCAGTCAATACGCTCACGGTCAATCAGGTCGTCAAACTGCTCCTCGGTAAACTCAGGCCACTCCTCGCGAATCATCGCAATAGCTCGATCGCGCGACACCGAAAAATGAAGCGGCGTCTCAAGCATGCGATACCGCTCGGCACGAACGCAGGCAGCAAGCGAGGGATCGGGGTCTTGGGCAAGTAGGCGGTCGCAAGCCTCAATAGCCTGCGAAAGATACCCCGCGTCCTTTAAACGCAGAATCTCGGGTGGCAAGCCAACATCTAGAAAACGGAAGTCATCATTGCAAACATCAACAGAGCAACCGACAGGACCCTCGTCAATAACCTTCCCATCCGAAGGCAGCACATTAATAACAGCCATACCAAACTCCAAGTCATTAGAACTCTTGAAGCCCATTGTAGCGAGATAAAAAAGAAAGCCCCAATAAAGGAACCCTCAACACCGATAAACGGTACCTCTAAAAATGAATTCAGCCCAGTAACCCTGTAGCGAGTTAACAAAGGAGGCCCCGTTCACCCGGAGCTGATTCCGTCGCGCGACTTCTGGCAAAGCCAGGTGAGCGCAAGGGAAAAGCGTAGGGTGAACGGGGCCTCCGACGGGAAAGTTAAACCGCTACTTACGCCTTGTTGACGGAGCCAAACTCCTCCATGAGCTCCTTGGTGCGGGCAACGATGTTGTCGCGACCAGGCTTGAGGAGCTTGCGGGGGTCAAAGCCCTTGCCCTGCTGATCCTTGCCAGCCTCGATATACTCGCGAACGCCCTTGGCGAAGACGAGCTGCAGATCGGTGTTGACGTTGATCTTGGAGATACCCAGGGAGATGGCCTTCTTGATCTGATCCTCGGGGATGCCGGTACCGCCGTGCAGAACGAGGGGCAGGTCGCCGGTCTGAGCCTTGATCTCGCCCAGACGCTCGAAGGAAAGGCCAGCCCAGTCGGCGGGATACACGCCGTGGATGTTGCCGATACCGCAGGCGAGGAAGTCGACGCCCAGGTCAGCAATCTGCTTGCACTCAGCGGGGTCAGCGAGCTCGCCGTTGGAGGTCACGCCGTCCTCGGTGCCGCCGATGCCGCCGACCTCGGCCTCGATGGACATGCCCTTGGAGTGGGCAAGCTCAACGAGCTCCTTGGTGCGGTCGAGGTTAAGCTGGAAGGTCTCCTCGTGAGAGCCGTCATACATGATGGACGTGAAGCCGGCCTCGATGCACTTGAAGCAGTCCTCGTAAGAACCGTGATCGAGGTGAAGGGCGACGGGGACGGTAACGCCCGTGGCCTCGACGGCAGCCTTGACCATGTCGGCGCAGACCTTGAAACCGCCCATCCACTTAGCGGCACCAGCGGTGCACTGAAGGATCAGCGGAGACTTGGCCTCCTCGGCGGCCTGGAGAATAGCCAGGGTCCACTCGAGGTTGTTGGTGTTGAAGGCACCGAGAGCGTACTTGCCGGCCTCGGCCTTCTTGAGCATGTCTGCTGCGTTGACGAGCATAAAAGAAACCTCCTGTAAGGTTGCTCCGATAACGCCTGAGATTTTACCACGACATACCCGAGCATAAACGTTCGTTTGTTCACGAATACCATCCGATTGGACAAATTTTGACCGTTTGCCCCACAGAATCGACCCACTGGGGAAAATAGCTTGACGATTGAGCGGTCTTCGTGGTTCGAAAGACGGCTTCGAGCCTACATCTGCATAAACGGGTTCTGCATAAGTTCGCGCGCCATCGTGGTCGAATCGCCATGGCCCGTCAAGCAAACGGTATCGGGCGGAAGCGTCTTGGCAAGTTTGGAGAGCGAGCGCATAATCGCCGCCTCGTCACCGCCGGAAAGATCGGTACGACCGTGACTGCCCGGGAAAAGCGTGTCGCCCACAAAGGCGATGTTCCCCTGCTCGGTCGCGGCGAACAGGACGATGCCGCCCGGCGTATGCCCCGGCGTCTCGATCACCTGCAGACAGACGTCGCCCACCTCGATTGTATCGCCCTCGGCAAGCAAGCGCGTCGGCTCACCCGGATCGGGCGTCTCGATACCCCACATGGCGCGCTGCTCCTCGATATTTGCGCGAGGTACCGTCACGTCCTTAGCGCACAACTCATATAGTGCGCTGTCGCCAACGACAGCTCGAACCCCGGCGACCCCGCCAACATGGTCGGCATGACCGTGCGTGCAGACAGAGCCGAGTACGCGCACCTCGGGATGCGCGGTGCGGATATGCTCCACAAGACGCTCGCCCTCCCACGCCGGATCGACGATTAAGCACTCGTCATTCGAAATCACGGCGTAGCTGTTGGTCTGAATCGGGCCGTTGACGAGTGTCTCAATCGAAGCCGCACCTCGGGGTGTCAGGTCCAAAATCATATCGCCCATGCGCATACCCTCCTTCTAAAATACGTTCGAGGCACCAAACGATGCCTCGAACGTAACCAATATCTATGATGCTGAGAGGCTCTCGCACCTACACACGGCGTTTGAGCTGAGCTCCGCCTTCGCCGGGCATAAGACGGCGAGCGTCGTAGACCGAATCGACACTGCTGATGGAAGCCAGCAGCGGATCCAGACCGCTCGCGTCCGAGATCTCGACCATGAAGCGCAGGGTTGCAATACCCTCGCGGTTGGTCGATGTGGCGGCAGAAAGGATATTGCCGCCCGCATCGCCAATGGCAATGGTGACATCCTTGAGCAGGCCCATGCGGTCCAGGCACTCGACCACGATCTCGACCTGGAAGAGGGTGTCGGCAGCGCCGTCCCACTCCACATCGATCATGCGCTCGGGATGTTCCATAAGACCCTTGACGTTGGGGCAGTTGGCGCGATGCACCGAAACGCCACGACCGCGCGTGATGAAGCCGACGATGTCGTCACCCGTCACGGGGTTGCAGCAATGAGCCAGACGGACCAGCAGGCCGCTGTTGCTCTCGCCCTTGACGATAATGCCGTTACTGGCGCTCTTGCCGCGCTTTTGCGGCTTGCGGTTGGAGCCGCGAGCGGGCTGCTTCACGACCTCGGCGATAGCCTCGGCCTTGGTGAGCTGTTCCTCGGGCTTGGGGTCCAAGATTTGCTCGACCTTATTGCCCACAGCGCGCGGGGCAACCTTGCCGGCGCCGACGGCGGCAAACAGGTCCTCGAGCTGCTTGAAGTTAAACTGCTCCGCCACGGCGTTGAGTGCACGCGTCGAACGCGGCGTAGAAATGCCATAGCCACGCTTACGCAGGTCCTTGGCCAGCATATCGCGACCGGCGGCAGCGTCGTCGTCCTTGGTCGCAGCGGCAAAATAGCGGCGGATCTTTGACTTGGCGGAAGGTGTCTTAACGATCTTGAGCCAATCGCGCGACGGCTTGGAACTCTTGTTAGTCAGGATTTCAACGCGGTCGCCCGTCTTGATCTCGTGCGTGAGCGGAGCCACCGCACCGTTGATTTTGGCGCCGACGCAATGGTTTCCCACCTCGGTATGAACGGCATAGGCAAAGTCGAGCGGCGTGGAGCCAGCACGAAGCGCCATGACCTCGCCTTTGGGCGTGAAGACAAAGATCTCCTGATCGAACAGATCGACCTTCAGCGAGTGCAGGTATTCCTTGGCATCGGTAATCTCGTCGGAAGCCGCCCAATCGAGCGAATGCTTGAGCCAGTTGATCTGGTCGTCCAAACGTTGAGCGTCATTGGTCTTGGAAGCAGACGATCCGCCCGACTTCTTATATAGCCAGTGGGCGGCAATGCCGTACTCGGCCTGCTCATGCATCTCGTAGGTTCGAATCTGAATCTCGAGCGGACGAGCCGTAGGGCCGATGACCGTCGTGTGGAGCGACTGGTAGTTATTGACCTTGGGCATGGCGATATAGTCTTTAAAGCGACCAGGCATGGGGTGCCACAGCGTATGCACCGCACCGAGCGTGGAGTAGCAATCGCGCACCGAATGGGTAATTACGCGCAGCGCCACCAGGTCGTAGATCTCGGAGAACTCCTTGCCCTTGCGCTTCATCTTTTGGTAGATGGACCAATAGTGCTTGGAGCGGCCGTTGATCTGGAAGTCCTCCAGACCAATGCGGTTGAGCTCATCGGTAAGCGTCTTGATGGTCTCGGCAAGGTAGCGCTCGCGGACCTCGCGCGACTCAGCCACCATGCGCGCGATGCGCTGGTAGGCATCGGGCTCCAGGTAGAAGAAGGACAGGTCCTCGAGCTCCCACTTAATAGAGCTCATGCCCAGGCGGTCGGCCAAGGGCGCGTACACGTCCATGGTCTCGCGAGCCTTAAACAGGCGACGATCCTCGCGCAGGGCTGCCAGCGTTCGCATGTTGTGCAGACGGTCGGCAAGTTTAACGATGATGACGCGAATGTCCTTGGACATGGCGAGGAACATCTTGCGCAGCGTGAGCGCCTGCTTCTCGTCCATGCTGTCGACTTCGATGTTGGTGAGCTTGGTCACGCCATCGACGAGCTCGGCCACCGTATCGCCAAACAGGCCGGAAACATCGGCAAGAGAAGTCTCGGTATCCTCGACGGTATCGTGCAGCAGCGCGGCGCACACCACATCGCAGTCCATCTTGAGATCGGCCAAAATGATGGCAACCTCGACGGGATGGTTAATGTACATCTCGCCCGAGCGGCGCTTTTGGTTGCAGTGCTTCTCGGCGGCAAAGCAGTAGGCCTGCTCAACCTTAGAAAAGTCGTCCTCATTCATATATTTGAGGCACAGGCGCTCCAGCTTGTCGTAGCTGTCCGCCATAATCTCGGGCGGCAGCTCATCGGCATGCTTATAGTGCTCCATCTCCGAAAACGGCTGGAGGGTGGAATCATGGGCGGTACGGGCTGCGGCATCCATCGAGGTCCCCTTCCCCTAGGCCCGCGGTACGATCGGGCGGTTAACTTTGGCTAGCATATCAGAAGCGCACGAATCGAGCGCCCAGCTCCGGAAAGCCGAAAACTCCATGCGCGAGCGCAAGCCCTCCAAATAGCGAATTGACCTGCTCAATTGCACGCGGCCGGGGTTTTCGGCCATCGCGATACGACGAGTGTCGTCAAACCCCGAAACGCGACAAAAACCAAGCTCTTCGAAGATTCCCAGGCCGCTTTCCACCGAGCGCTCGTCGACCGGCGTGCGAGCATCGATGGCAAGGCACATCTGCGCGATGTCGATATCGCTCGCGCTAAAGGAATCGTCCCCGGTTTTGCCGCGGTTGGAGCGCCACATGGTCTGCAGCGCGCGATAGAGCGTGACGAGCTCGTCGCGCTCGGGCGCATAGCAGTCGAGCAGGCGCTCGTTAATGCGGGCGTCGCGCGACGAATAGAGCAGATGGATTACGGCGGGCTGGCCGTCGCGGCCGGCACGTCCGCTCATCTGGTTGAACTCGATGGCGCCAAACGGCATGTGGTAGAGCACGACATGGCGGATATCGGGCAGGTTGACACCCTCGCCAAAGGCGGAGGTCGAAACGATGCAGCTGAGGCTGCCGTCTCGAAACGCTTCTTCTACGCGATGGCGGTCGGTGCGCGTAAGGCCAGCGTTATAGAACGCGATACGGGTCGCACAGTCGGGAACGCGTTTGCGTAGTGTCTTGGCAAGCGCCACGGACTGATCACGCGAATTGACGTAAATGACGGTCTTCTCCCCCGTCGCCACGATCGACACTAAACGGTTCTCGCGGCTCGCAAGGTCGCGGTCGTCCTCGAGCTGCAGGTTCTCGCGCACCGTCTCGTCGACCACCGTGCGAGTGATCGGCAACATGCGGGCAAGCTCGGCCACGACCGGAGCCGTCGCGGTGGCCGTCGCAGCCATAACGACCGGGTCGCCCAGGGCTTTGAGGATATCGGGCATGTCGAGATAGGCGCTGCGGTCGCCGCCCTTGGCAAGGCCGGCGTGGTGCGCCTCATCGATAACGACAAAGCCGATGCGGCCCGAACGCGCGAAGCGGTCACGGTGGATAGACAGGAACTCGGGCGTCGTGAGCACGATACCGGTGCGGCCCGAAGCCAGGCCGGCGAACACGTCATCGCGCGCCGCCTCCACGGTCTCGCCGGTCAACACGCCGACGCCAATGCCGAGCGCGGCCATCGTCGACGAGAGGTGATAGGCCTGGTCGGCAACGAGCGCGCGCAGCGGATAGACAAAGATGCTCGCACGCCCGCGAAGAACCGCCTCGCGCGCGGCATGCACATGGAAGATGAGCGACTTGCCGCGTCCCGTTCCCATAACGGCCAGAACACTTTGGTGATCGGCCAGGGCATCGAGCGCCTCGACCTGCGCGCGGTGCGGCTGGTTCGAGCCTATAAAGCTATGGATAAGCGAGCGCGTGAGCTCGGTATAGGAAAGCTGGGCGAGCGTCTCGCGCTTGCGCGACTCCAGGCGCAGGCCGGAATCCGCCGGCTGCACGCCACGACGAAGCTCGCATGCCGGATCGTCGACGCTGGGCAGCATGGTATCGCGGACCAGAACATCCTTGATCATGAGCTTGGGCTTCACACGCCCCTGCCAATGCTCGGCAACGGCCTCGAACACCAAGTCGACAGCGCTATCGCAGTTGATGAGCTTATCGATTTGCGGCACGCGGAACATAATGGCCGGCACACTCGCGGCGCCATCGGTCGCCACAAAGCGCATGTGCTCGCCGGTTTTGCCCACCACGGCGCGATCGCACATCGTCACGCCCTCGGCGGCCAGCAGCGGCACCTTGTTGCCCTGGCCAAACGGCTCAAGACGGGAAATCTGCTCTATATTCTCGATATTCAGCTCGGAAAGGTCGACCGTGGCGGCAACCTCGTCGATGTCTTCAAAGTCCTCGGCGGGAATCTCCGATAGCACGGCGGAAAGGCGACGACGGAATTCATCGAGCTTGGATGCCTCGATGGTCACTCCCACCGCACCGGCATGTCCGCCGCGACGAATCAGCAGGTCGGAACAGCGCTCGACGGCGTCAAACAGGTTAACTTTGCCCACCGAGCGACCAGAGCCGCGCGCGATACCGTCCTCGATCGAGAACAGCAGCGCCGGCACGTGGTAGCGGTTGGTCAGACGGCTTGCCACGATGCCCTTGACGCCCTCGTGCCAGCCTTCGCCGCCCACGACGATCGCGCGTCCGCCGTCATAGGCCTCCTCGACCTTTGCCATGGCATCGCGCGTGAGCTCCGCCTCGATCTCACGGCGCTGGCGGTTGATTTCCTCGAGCTCAGCCGCCAGTGCGCTTGCTTCGATGGGATCGCGGGCAAGCAGCAGGTCGAGCGCCAGCTTGGGATCAGCCATGCGGCCGGCAGCATTCAGACGAGGGATGAGCGAAAACGACAGGCCGTCGGCCGTAATGGTAGAAAGGTCCGCCTTGGCGAGCGCGGCAAGCGCGATATAGCCGGGGCGAGCGGTTACGCGCATCTGCTGGATGCCCTCGGCAACCAGCGCGCGGTTCTCGGGCGTGAGCGGCATCATGTCGGACACGGTGCCCAGCGCCGCGACCTCGATTAGCGAACGCCAATACGACGGCTTGCCCAGGCGCTCACCCAGGACTTGCACCAGCTTGAGCGCCACACCAGCACCGGCAAGCTCACGCGAGGGGCCCTCGTCCTCGAGCTTGGGGTCAGTCAGGGGCACACCCTGCGGCACCTGGTCGGAGGGCTCGTGATGGTCCGTGACCACCAAATCGATCCCCAGGCTCTCCAGATAGGAAACCTCTTCCTTGGCGGCAATGCCGTTATCGACGGTCACGATCAGCTGGGGGCGAGCGAGCTCGTTAACGCGGTCGAGCGCCGCGCGCGAAAGACCGTAGCCCTCATCAAAGCGATGCGGAATAAACGGCGTAACATCGGCGCCAAACGTGCGCAGCGCCTCGGTCAACAGGCAGGTCGACGTAATACCGTCAACGTCAAAATCGCCAAAGACTGCAATGTGCTCGTGGTTGCGAATAGCACGCTCGACGCGGTCGGCGACGACCGACATGCCCGGGATAATGAGTGGGTCGGCCCAGTCGCGATCGAGCGAAGGCGTCAAAAACAATTGGCCCTCTTTGATGGAGCCAATGCCGTGCGCGACCATAATGCGCGCCACCAGCCCGGGAATGCCCAGACCAGCCGAAAGCTCCTTTTCGAGCTCGGGGTTTTGCTGAGCGACCGCCCAGCGATGCGTCGTCTTAAGCGATGACATAGGCACCCACCCCCGATAGGGGCAGGTCGCCGCGATACCTCTCACGGTTCATAGCGATGAGTCCTCTGTGTATGCCCGCTTCGGCAGGCAGATCTGTTGAACGGATTTATTATACCGTGCAGCGCGGACGCAAAACGCCGCGGTGCGCCGCGGTTTCGGCAAACGATGGCGGTAATGGTCTCGAAATAATCGAGCGTTTCAGCCGCACGGACGCATACGAGCGTCTAGCATATCCATACAAACGAGTTCGCGGATAAAGGGAGTCACGGGACATATGAAGCAATGGGCTGGACTGGGAAAGTTCCTCGCGGGGCATATGCAGATCATCGTTCCGATTTGCGTGGCGCTCGGCGTGCTCTTTCCCCAGCAGATCGGCGTGCTCAAGCCCATTGTTCCCGCCCTCTTCGCCTTTATGACGTTTCAGGGCGCGCTCAGCAACACTTTTCACCAGGTAGCCGAGGTGTTCCACCGTCCGCTGCACCTGATTCTGGCGCTGCTGGTCTCGGCAGTGCTTATTCCCATCGCGGCGTATGCCATAGGGTCACTCTTCTTTGGCTCCAACCCCAACCTTGTCTGCGGCATCGTGCTCGAGTACAGCGTGCCCGTGGCCGTCACCGCTTTTATGTGGATCAGCATGTTCGGCGGCAACGGCCCGCTCGCGCTCACCATCATCCTGACGTCCTCGGTTATCTCCCCTGTGACGATTCCGCTCACGCTTAAGCTCTTGCTGGGTGCCACCGTCTCGATCGATGTGCCGAGCATGATGCAAGACATGGCCTTTATGATCGCCATCCCCGCCGTGCTCGGCATCGTGATCAACGAGCTCACGCGTGGATGGGGACACGAGAAGCTCTCCCCCGTGCTCTCGCCCGCCTGCAAATTCATGATGATGGGCGTTATCGCCTCCAACTCCACCGCCATGAGCGAGTACGTGCTGCACATGAACGCGGTGCGCCTGGAAGTCGCCCTCTTTATTTTGACCTTCGCCATCAGCGGCTTTGTCATCGGTTTTCTGGTCGCCCGTGCGCTGCATCTGCCATATAGCGAGACGGCTACCATGTGCTTTACCTGCGGCATGCGTAACATCTCTTCGGGCGCCGTCATCGCCACGCAATACTTTCCGGGCGAAGTCGTATTCCCCGTCATGTGCGGCACGCTGTTTCAGCAGGTACTCGCCTCGCTTATCGGACATCTCTTTGAGCGTCTAACCGGCGAGGAGCGCGCCGCCCAGCGCAAGCGGGTCGAGGCCGGCCGCGACGCCATGGCACGCTAGACTGTCCGCAGTGTGCGGGCGCTCACTTTACGATGTGAGCGCCTCCAGATGTGCACGGAGTCGCTCCGCATCGACATCGAGCGTGGTCTCAGCATTGACCTGGGCCAAGCGATAGCCGACAAAGTAGGGCGAAACCACCCAACGCGGCAGCGCCTTGGCAATGGTCCGACCGCCCAGGTGATAGAAGAACAGGTTATACGACTCTGCGCGACCACCGTGGTGCTCGTTCAGGATATAGCGCAGAGCTACCTGGATTGCATCGGCGAAGAGATCCGCCTCGGCTTGATCTCTCGTGTCATCGCTGGCGGCGATTCCCTGCGGGGCTGAAACGTTGATCTCAAAGAACCCCATGATGGGTTCGGTTGAGATGTTGGCCGAGATCCTCCCCTGTTGCCAGACATTGATGCCTTCGAAATTGGCGGAAGCCAGCGAAGCATAGCCGTCTTCCTGCTCCAAACCCACAATCTGCATGTGCGGATGAACGAGGCTACCGCCCGAGAGCGGACCCTTGTTCTTGTACATGAGCACGCTTCGATACTGCTGTGAATCGATCATCTGCTGCCAGCAACCCAGGGCAAACCGCATCACATGGTGGAGTTCATCCGGCTCATAGGTCACCAGGTCGGCATCGTGATCGGCCGACTCGATCAGCACGGTTTGATGGGTGGCGCGCAGGGTTTTGAACTTATTCTCGAGCCAGATGCAATCGCCATCACGGCGAATGATGTCGGTGAGCCCTTCTGTATCGCAAAAGGGACACGCGGTGCCGGGGCGGCGGTTGTCGTCGGGCTTACCGTTCGCCTGCTGAACGTCAAATACCAGCGCCACGGGTTATACCTCCAGCGGCACAATCTTGGTGCCATGGAGCTCGGAGGCGCCCAGTGCCGCCGCCACGGTATCGCGGTTGGCCGTGGAAATGCCGCCGCCGGGAAGGATGGTCAGGCGGTCTCCCGCACACTCGATAAGACGCGACAGATGCTCCAGGTTGTCCTCAATCGGCGTGCCGGCGGCACCGCCGTGCGTCAGGATGCGCGTAACGCCGCAATCGACGAGTGTGTCGACGGCATCGAGCTGAGCCTCGGGCGAGAGCTGGTCAAATGCCATGTGGAAGGTGATGTCGATGGGCTCACGCTTACATTCCTCGGTCGCGCAGCCCGCGGCCATCACGAGGGCGCCCAACGTAAGCTCGTCGAGCGCCCATCCGTCAGCGCAGGGCTTGCAGCAGCCAAAGACCAAGCCGTCAACGCCGGCGCTCACGGCAAGGCCCAGGTCCATCTCCATCATACGCAACTCGTCCTGGTTGTAATGAAAGTCGCCGCCACGCGGACGGATCATGCACATCACTCGCGCGTCATGCTCGTGAGCATAGCTGACTGTAGCGCTGATAACGCCGGCAGAAGGCGTGGTGCCACCAACGGCAAGGTTATCGCACAGCTCGATGCGCTTTGCACCGGCATCGATAGCTGCCGGCACCCGCTCAAAGTTCTCGGCACAAAACTCATACAGCATAGATAGACCCCCAAAGACAGCAGACGTTTTCCGACGGGCATTGTCACACATCCCCATGAAGTTGCGGTGGAATAGGGACTCTTTTGGCCTCTGGAGCCCGTATTCAGTCCCTATTTCACCGCAACTTAAAAAGGGGCGCTGACTGAGATAGTCAGCGCCCCTTTTGTTAGGTGGGTTAGCCTCCGAGGTAGGCTTTGCGGACGTTGTCGTCATGCAGGAGCTCTTGGCCGGTGCCGGTCATGGTGATCTTGCCGGTCTCGAGCACGTAACCGCGTGTGGCGATGGAAAGCGCCATCTGCGCGTTTTGCTCGACCAGAAGCACCGTGGTGCCGGCCTTGTGCAGGTCCTCGACAATCTGGAAGATCTGTTCGATCAGAATCGGTGCCAGACCCATGGAAGGTTCGTCGAGCATAAGCAGTTTGGGGTTACTCATAAGGGCGCGCCCCATAACGAGCATCTGCTGCTCGCCACCTGAAAGGGTGCCGGCGACCTGGCGACGACGTTCCTTCAGGCGCGGGAACTGCTCGTAGACGCGCTCCAGGCCCGGAGCAATTGTGGACTTGGGCTGTGTATAGGCGCCCATCTCCAGGTTCTCCTCGACCGTCATCTGCAAAAAGGCGCGACGACCCTCGGGAACCTGAGCCAAGCCCTTACCAACCAGCTTATCAGCGGGCGTATGGGTAATGTCCTCGCCCATAAACTTGATGGAGCCGGTCTTGGAGCGCAGCAGGCCCGAGACGGTCTTGAGCGTTGTGGACTTGCCGGCACCGTTGGCACCAATCAAGGCCACGATCTCGCCCTCGTTAACGTTAAAGGAGATGTCCTTGATGGCGTGGATGGCGCCGTACCAGACGTTGATGTTGTAGACGGAAAGCATCGGCTCTGCCATTTAGTTCTCCCCCTTATCCTGCTTACCCAGATACGCCTCGATAACGGCGTCGTTGTTCTGGATTTCCTCCGCCGTACCCTTGGCGATAACCTTGCCAAAGTTAAGCACGCAGATGCCCTCGCAAATGTTCATGACGAGCGACATATCATGCTCGATAAGCATGATGGCGATGCCGAAGGTGTCGCGAATCTTGACGATGTTCGCCATGAGCTCTGCGGTCTCGGACGGGTTCATGCCGGCGGCAGGCTCGTCGAGCAGCAGTAGCTTGGGGTTGGTGGCAAGCGCGCGGACGATTTCCAGACGACGCTGAGCGCCGTAAGGAAGCGAGCCGGCCTGTTCATTTGCCAGGTGCTCCATGTCAAAAATGGACAGCAGCTCCATGGCGCGCTCGTGGGCGGCCTTCTCGTGCTTCCAATACGTCGGCAGGCGCAGCACGCCCTCAAAACCGGAGTAGCGCTCCTGATTGTGCAGGCCGACCTTAACGTTGTCCTCCACCGTCATGGTGTTGAACAGGCGAATGTTCTGGAACGTACGGGCAATACCCATGCGGTTGACCTGGTAGACCGACTTGCCCGAGGTGTCCTCACCGTCGAGCAGGATGGTGCCGTGCGTAGGCTGGTACACCTTGGTGAGCAGGTTGAAGACCGTGGTCTTGCCGGCACCGTTGGGGCCGATGAGACCGGCGATCTCAGTCTTGCCGATGGTCAGGCTAAAGTCATCGACTGCCTTAAGGCCGCCGAATTCAATGCCCAGGTGGATGCACTCGAGCGCCGGGCGCTGGCCCAAGTCGCGGTCGGGAACGATGGCGCCAGAAGGATACGGGACCATCTTGCCCTTGTTGAACTCAAACTTACTGGGCATCGGCTGTCACCTCCTTCTTGGAAGCAAAGCGGTCCTTAATGCGTGCGAAGAACGCCTTGAGCTGTGGGTTGTTAGTAAAGACCATGACCAGAATCAACACGATGGCATAGATGAGCATGCGGTAGTCCGAGAACTGACGGAGCAGCTCGGGGAGCACCGTGAGCAGCGCCGCAGCGATAACGGAGCCGCGCATGTTGCCCAGGCCGCCCAGGACCACGAACACCAGAATGAGGATGGACGTATTGAAGTCGAACTTAGTGGCGGAAAGCTGCGAGAAGTTACCGCCGAACAGGGCTCCGGCAGCACCGGCGAGGGCAGCGGAAACCACGAAGGCGATCATGCGGTACTGGGTGACGGAGATGCCCACGGACTCGGCAGCAATCTTGTTGTCGCGCACGGCAATAATGGCACGACCGGTACGGCTGCGAACCAGGTTGAGCACAATCACGAGCGCGACCATAACCAGGATTGCGCCGGCAAGGAAGGTCGAATAGGTCGACACGCCCGATGCGCCCTGCGCGCCCTTGATAATGGCGGTGCCGTCCTCGAGCAGGTGCAGGTCGTCGATCGTGGAGTTACCCGTGATATTAAAGATCACATGCAGGCCGCGGGAATCGACGCCCACAATGAGGCAGGTGACGACCTCTTTGATGATCTCGCCAAAAGCCAGGGTCACAATGGCCAGATAGTCGCCGCTCAGGCGCAGGACCGGGATACCGATCAAGAAGCCCAAGATGGCAGCGGCGATAGCGCCGACCACAATGCTGATAATCAGGCGCATCGGGTCGGACGGAACGGCGCTCTCCAGTGCGACGGCGGTGACGATTCCCGTATAGGCGCCGACGCTCATAAAGCCCGCGTGGCCCAGCGACAAATCGCCCGCGATGCCGACGACGAGGTTAAGGGAAATGGCCATGACGATGTAGGCCGTAATGGGAACCAACTGACCGGCGATCATGCGCGGGATCATGTGGTTCGACTGCATAAAGAACACGATGGCAAATGCCACGATGCACATAGCGTACGTGACAAAGTCGTGACGCGTCTGCTTGTCTTTAAGAAACTTCATAACGCTCACCTACACCTTCTCGGGGACGTACTTGCCCAAGAGGCCGGCAGGCTTGACGAGCAGGACGATGATCAGAACACCAAAGACGATGGAGTTGGCAAGGCTCGTGGAAATGTAGGCCTGCGCCATCGCCTCGATGATGCCGATGAGAATGCCACCGACAAAGGCGCCGGGGATGGAGCCGATGCCACCGAAGACGGCGGCGTCGAAGGCCTTGATGCCAGGCATGGCACCCGTCGTGGGCTGCAGCACCGGCGAGTAGGAGCACAGGAGCACGCCGGCGATGGCGGCAAGGGCGGAGCCGATGGCAAACGTCATCGAGATGGTGCGGTTGACGTTGATGCCCATGAGCTGAGCGGCGGCCTTGTCCTCGGACACGGCGCGCATGGCCTTGCCCATCTTGGTCTTACCTGTAAAGAACATCAGGCCGGCCATGATAACCAGGCAGGCGACGATGGTGACGAGCGAGACGGCGCTTACGTTGAACTTGGCCAAGAACTCCGGCACCTGGAAGGTGACGAGCGAAGTGAAGTTCTTGGGCGTGGCGCCCCACAGAAGCTGCGCGGCATTCTGCAGGAAGTAGGACACGCCGATAGCCGTGATCAGAACGGCCAGCGGGCCCGCCTGGCGCAGCGGTTTGTATGCCAGACCCTCGATGAGGACACCGAGAACGGTACAGACCACACAAGAGAGAATTACAGATGCCCAGCCCGGGAGGCCGAGATACGACGTGGCACAGAACGAGACATAGGCACCGACCATGATGACGTCGCCGTGAGCGAAGTTCAGCATCTTGGCGATACCGTAGACCATGGTGTAGCCCAACGCGATGATGGCGTAGACGCTGCCCATGGACAGGCCGTTGACCAGGTATTGGATAAAGACCGTCATGTTCCACATCCCCCTTTCGAATAGGTTTCCAGTTGATGTATGAAACAGGGACGTTACATCGTCCCTAGATACCAAGCAAGCAGGGAAGGCCAAAACCTCCCCTGCTTGGGATCAAAACCGCGCTATGTAAGGCGGCTAATTAGGCCTGTACGTACTTGCCGTCGGTGATGACGTACGCCGTGGGCTCCTTCTGGACCTGACCCTTATCGTTCCAGGTGAGCTTGCCGGTCAGACCGTCAACGGTAATCTTGAGCATAGCCTTGGACAGCTTCTCGGCGGCCTCGGTCGGGTCGGCGTCGACACCAAGACCGGCCTCCTTGAGGGCCTCGGCCACCGCGTGCACGCCATCGTAGGCGTCGGCGGCAAACTGGTCGGGGGTATCGCCGTACTTATCCTTGTAAGCGTTGACGAAGTCGGCGTTCTTCTCGTCGTCGGCGGAGAACGGGGTCATGAGCAGCAGACCCTCGGCAAGAGAGGTATCGAAGCCCTCAACGCCCAGGATGCCGTCCATGCCATCGCAGCCCATCATCTTGACGTCGTAGCCCATGTCCTTGGCGTTCTTGAGCAGGACGGACGCCGGCGTGTAGTAGATTGGCGCAAAGATCATGGTAGCGCCGGCCTGCTTGGCCTTGGTCAGCTGGTTGGTAAAGCTCGTGGCAGAGTCGTCCTTAAAGGTCTCCTCGTCAACAATCTCGAGCTTGGACTCAGCGGCCTGGGCCTTAAAGGAATCTGCGATGCCCGAAGAATAGGCGTCGCCGGAGTTATAGAACAGCACGAACTTCTCGTCCGCATACTTCTGCGCCAGGAACTTGGCAGCGTTGACGCCCTGGTTGGGGTCGGTGAAGCAAACCTGGAAGACGCAATCCTTGCCGTCGGTGATGTCCTCGGAGGACGCGGACGGGGTGATCATGAACGTCTTGGGGTCGTTACCGCACTCGGCGGCAACGGCAACCGACGCACCCGTGGTGGTCGGACCGACGAGGGCCTGCATGCCCCAGTCGAGCAGGGTGTTGAAGGCGTTGACGGCCTTCTCGCCATCGGCCTGGTCATCCTCGGCCTTGCTGGCAAGCGGCAGCTCCTTGGTCGAGAAATCCTTGCAGCCGAGCTCGACACCCTGGGTAACGGACTTGCCGTAGGATGCGTTGGCGCCGGTCAGCGGGCCGATGGTGCCGATCTTAAACGAAGCGTCGCTCGAAGCGGAACCGCTGTCGCCGCCGTTGGAGGAGCAGCCAGCTAGAATGGACATCGCCCCCAGACCTGCTGCGCTCACGATAACGCTCCTGCGATTCATAACAGGGTTCAATGACTTACCGGTGAGGCTCGACATGCGGCTCTCCTCTCAAATCTCGTCGGGTTTCGGTTGCCCGACAGGCCATCCTTCGCCGTGTTCGGCGTTCGCAAAATAGTAGACGCTTTAGTTAGGAAAAGTGGCGGTTATTTCGACTTTTCTTTGGATTTGTTCATTTATCCATATTTCTGCGCATTTCTATTACTTTATGCAGTAATGCCACTTTATTGTGTGAAAGTAATGTTTCCGTTCTGTTACAGGCGTCCTTGCCTTGCATAAAACGGCCCCACCGGTCTCGTTATATGCACTTAGGCGGCGATGTACTTGCCGTCCTGGATCACATAAGCCGTAGCGGGCTTTTCGACCTGGCCCTCGTCATTCCACGCCGACGAGCGCCTGTATGCCCCAGTCGCACAGGGCAAACCTTATGGCACAAACGTTGACAGTTTGTTACGGAAGTTCGTTTGTAGCGAGCATGTTTCCAATGTTTCCGCAGCGTTTCGGGGGTGCCGTTTTGTGCGACTCCTGTTGCCTGGCGAGCACGCGCCCTCGGTTCACGCTAGAATGCACTCAACCTTTAAGCGGTTAATCCATCCATAAGATGCACGAAGGAGCTATCTATGAGCGAACCCCTGCGCACCGTGAACGTCGGCCTCATCGGTCTGGGAACCGTCGGCGGCGGCGTGGCCCGTCTGATCAAGAGCCACCACGATGAGTACCTGGCAGCCTACGGCATCGACCTTAAGCTGACCCGCGCCTGCGCGCTTGCCTGGGAGCAGGCCGAGGCGGCAGGCATTGAGCGCGAGGCCTTTACGAGCGACTGGCATGACGTCGTCACCGACCCCGCCGTCGATATCGTCGTCGAGCTCATCGGCGGCGAGCACCCCGCGACCGAGATCTTCACCACCGCCTTCGAGAACGGCAAGCACGTCGTCTCTGCCAACAAGGCCCTGCTGGGCCGTCATGTCGAGACGCTCGCCGAGAAGGCGCGCGCGTGCGGCGTGCAGATTAAGTGCGAGGCCAGCTGCGGCGGTGGCATCCCCATCGTGAGCACGCTCGAGCACGACCTGGTGGGCAACAAGATCCTGACCATCGCCGGCATTCTCAACGGCACCACCAACTACATCCTGTCGCGCATGGACGCCGAGGGCGCCGATTACGCCGACGTGCTCGCCGACGCCCAGGCCAAGGGCTACACCGAGGCCGACCCGTCCGCCGACGTCGACGGCTTCGACGCCGCCAGCAAGACGGCCATCCTCGCCTCCATCGGCTTTGGCACCCGCGTGACCACCGATGATGTGTACCAGCAGGGTATCCGTACCATCGGCGCCGAGGACATTGCCCAGGCCCGCGAGCTCGGCTACACCATCAAGCTGCTGGGGATCGCACGCAACACCGACGCCGGCGTCGACGTCCGCGTGCATCCCACGCTCATCCCGGCAGACCATATGCTCGCCAAGGTCAACGGCGCCATGAACGCCGTCTACGTGGTGGGAGACGCCGTGGGCGAAACCATGTTCTACGGTGCCGGCGCAGGCTCCTTCCCCACCGCGAGCGCCGTCGTGGGCGATATCCTGTCGCTCTCCGAGCAGATCAGCCGCGGCGTGGCTCCGCTGCCCGAGATTGAGCCCTATGGTCACAACCTCGCCTTTAAGTCCATGGACGAGCTCCAGACTAAGTACTATGTGCGCCTGAAGGTCGCCGACCGCGTGGGTGCCCCGTCCGAGACGGTCGACATCTTTGCCAAGCACAACATCTCGATCTCGCTCATCAACCAGGTCGAGGACGGCAAGTCGGGCGCCAGCGATACTTGCTCGGTCATCTTCCTGACGCACCGCGCGCTCGAGAAGGACGTCCAGGCTGCCGCCGCCGAGCTTGCCAGCGTCGACTGCGTTGCCGAGGTCGCCAACGTCCTGCGTATCGAGGACGTCGAGGCCTGGACCGAAGGTGTTATGGCCAACTAATCCAACGCTTGCCTAGCAATACACGCTTTGAGGGCTCCCGTCCGATGTGGGATGGGAGCCTTTTTGTCTCCTGCCCTAAGCACAACGACAGGGCACATTTGCGCGAGCCGCTCATCGGTAACGCGGGCTACCGTTCACCGATATGCAAACACGGCCGATTCCGGTTACGGCTACGCTGTGCTGCGAATGTCCGCCCGCGATGAGAGGAAATACCATGTTGCTCGAGGGCAAGAAAGCAATCATCACCGGAGGCACGCGCGGTATCGGCTATGCCATCGCCTGCCGTTTTATCGAGGAGGGCGCCTCCGTCACTGTCTTTGGCTCGCGTCAAGAGACCGCCGATGCGGCCGTTGAGAAGCTGACAGCCGCCTATCCCGACGCCAAGGTCTGGGGCCGCTCCTGCGACCTCACCTCACTCGAAGCCGTGACCGAGGCCTTTACCCAGGCTGCATCCGACATGGGCGGCTTGGACACGGTCGTCAACAATGCCGGTATCTCCCAGCGTTCACCCCTCTTGGACTACACGGCCGAGGAGTTCGCAAAGGTCATGGACCTTAACGTCGTCGCCGTCTTTAATGGCCACCAGGCTGCCGCCAAGATCATGACCGAGGCCGGCCACGGCGGCACCATCACTACCACAAGCTCGATGGTCGCCAAGTACGGCCAGCCCTCCGGCGTCGGTTACCCCACGTCCAAGTTTGCCGTCAACGGTATGGTCCAGTCACTCTCGCGCGAGCTCGCCCCTATGGGTATTCGCGTCAACGCCGTTGCCCCTGGCGTGACTAAGACTGACATGGTCGCCAACCTGCCCGAAGAGGTCATCAAACCCATCATCGCCACTATCCCTCTCGGCCGCATGGGTGAGCCCGAGGACGTCGCCAACGCCTTCGTTTTCCTAGCGAGCGACATGTCCTCCTATGTCACGGGCGCCGTGCTCCCCGTCGACGGAGCCGCCCGCTCTTAAGGGACCACAAGCCTCAGCTCCCAGCCTCAACATAGTCCAACAAAGAAGGCGCGCCGTCTGCATCAACTGCAGGCAGCACGCCTTCTTCTGTTTGAAAGGGAAGCTGCGTCCCGGTATTTCAGCTCAGAACGGGACATGGTTTCCCCCCAGACCCCCTTGCGGAAACTGCGTCCCGTTTCGAACGCCGATTCTGGGATACCGTTTCCGCAACAGGTCTTTCGCAGAAACTACATCCCACTCTGGACGTCCATTACGGGACACAGTTTCCCGAAGGGCGGTTGAGCCATGCCATCCTGATCAAAACGCGACCGCATAGCACCCTAAGATAACCAGCTTTCATGCTGGAGCAAACGCATCAGGCGGCGCGACCGCTCGCCGACATGCAATTTGTTGCACAGTAAAATCGGCTAGTGGCACCCTTATCCTTAATTTAGCGAATAAGGTCAAGGAAGGGAGAATGTCATGCCAAGACGGCAAACACCGCTCGAGGTCATGTTCTCCCTGTTCAAGACTTCGTTTACCCTGAGCCATCGCGCACTTGCTGAACTGTTACTATCCGATCTGCCGTTAACAAATGGACAGCCTACCGCCCAAATGGCACAGGACACCAGCTGGCTTTCGCGCACGATTGTGCACTCGCAGCCGGGCTCCCTAGAAGATCGCTACTTTGCCGACTGGTCCTGCGCATCGAATCAAATCCTGCACAAGCTACAGGAAAAAGGGTATTCGAACGCCGACATCTATACCATGATTGCGGCAGCGACTGACGCGATGGCTCAAGCGCTCAGTACCTGTGGGCGTAATGGGCTCCTTTACCGGAACGCCGTCTCGCGCCTCGTCAGCTACCAGCCAGACAAAGATTACAGGGCTCTTATCTCAATCGCGCTCGTTGTTTCGACCGCCTGTTGGTGCGATCCGGCCCGCGCTATCGCGTACATCCGGAACCGCTTTGAATTAGCAGAGAACGTCAGGTCGTTTACCCCCTCAAGCATTTCTTTCTGTCCATGCGATTTAAAACAAACAGGCACCGAACATGCGATCGGCCTTATCAGGATCGACAACGAACTCGTCGTCGGCGGCCCTTATGTCATTGAGCCTTCTGTCATGGGCTCCATCATCGGAGCGCTCGCACTCGAAGACAGCGCTGTCACCGATGTTGGGCTGGATGTCTCCGCCAGGCATCTCCGTATCTTCGCCGAGAACAATGCTTGGTACGCACAAGATCTCGGTTCGACCAACGGCACGTATCTGATTCGAGCAGCCGATAACAGCGAACTTGACATCAGCTCCGGCGCACCCGCCCAGCTGTACCCCGGCGACATCCTGCGCCTGGGTCTCAGCACTACTTTTGCCGTCGTAGCAACGACGGCCATCCTAGCAAATCCGCATTACTAACCATGGAAGTAGGAGGACTATGAGCATCACGGATGTCATCACATATGAGGGCAATAACCAAACTTTTATCTGGAAACACCCCTCAGAAGATTTCAATACAGGTTCGCAACTCATTGTCCACGAGACCCAAGAAGCAATTTTCTTCCTTAATGGACAGGCCCTGGATTCGTTTGGACCGGGCAGGCATGAACTTGAGACTCAAAATCTACCGCTACTGAACGGCATTTCGAAGATAACAACCGGTGGCGTCAGCCCCTTTCACTCAGAGATCTACTTCGTTAACCTCATCGAGCAGATGGGCATCCGCTGGGGAACCAATTCCAAGATTCAGTTCATGGAACCGACTTATGGATTTCCGCTTTCGCTCGGGGCATCAGGAGAGATGGCTCTTGCTGTAAAAGAGCCCCGCAGGCTTCTTCTCAAACTTGTTGGAACCGAAGCCTTGCTCTCCCAGGACAAGTTGATCAGTTATTTCAAAGCTTTCCTGCAAACTCGCATAAAAACTCATCTTGCACAAGTAATTACCGAACAAAAACTCTCCATTTTCGAACTTGATACACACCTGGAAGAGTTATCTGGCTCGCTTAAGAACAAGCTGCTTCCCGACTTTGCCGCATACGGTCTCTCGTTAACGCAAATGCTGGTCACCGCCATCGTCAAGCCCGAAGGCGACCCGATATACGAGAAGTTTAAGGATCTCCATTTCAAGCAATATGCCGACGTACGCGAGGCGCAGATAAAGCAGCAAGTCAGCGTTATCGAACAAGAAACCGCGGCGCAGCGAACCGTAATCTCCGCAAAAGCACGCGCAGAGAAACGGCAAATCGAAGGCTATACCTATCAACAGGAACGCAGCTTCGATGTTGCCGAAAAGATGGCCCAAAACGAAGCGGTTGGCGAATATGCAAACATGGGAATCGGCCTAGGCGTAATGGCCGGTGTTGGTGGGACCATGGGGTCAGTTATGACCGATGCACTCTCACAAGCGACCAGCACGTCCGCGACGCAGCCCATCCCAACGGATACCAATTCGCCGCAAAGTGCTGCAAAGTTCTGTTCCGAGTGTGGATATCGCTTCTCTGGAACCGAGAAGTTCTGTCCCGAGTGCGGAGCACGGAGGTCATAATGAAGAACACGCAGGCATATGTTGCAGCAACCCCCGTAGCCCTCTTCATAGTTATCGAAAGCGTGGCCGTACTTTTATTTGGACCCTCAACTACCTTTTGGATTGAGAGCGCATTCTCTTTGGTTGCGCTCTCCTTGTTGGTCGCAGTCCTCCTTCATGACCCCGTAAAGAAACTAAAGCTGCTTGGTATTTCCAAGACAGTTCTCATGGGGGCTTCATTTGCAATCCAGCTGACCCTAGTTCTTTTCGGAGCAGCGCTAAAGACCGATGCGTTGTCCGTTCTTTCGGGTTTCAGCATCCTTTTACTTGGCACGTCAGTAATTACGTTGTGTGCAGCAAATGCATCCGAGAGTCAAACCTCAGATGTCGAGGAACATGTCTCGACACTTACCAATTCAATGAAATCAAACAAAATCAAACTCGAACTGCTCCTAGAAGAAGCACCTAGCGATCTGAAACCGGCAATCGCAGACGTTCTGGAAACTATGCGCTACGCAAACCCCGTTTTAGATAAAACTGGAAACCGGCCCCTTTCAAATTTGATACCTATCGCTATCGAAAATCTCGACAAAGCGGTAAAAGCAAATTCGCTCCCCGACGCCCAAGATACTTGTAAGCAACTAAAAGCATATATCCGTCAGCAGGAAATCATAAATAAGCGCTAAAGGAAGCCGGGTATGGGAACCAATAAATCACACGTCAATGAAAACTATCAACACTCCTGCAACAGCACTAAATTCAAACTCGAGGGTTATCGAGCCCCTCTATCAGATTGCTTTACGCCAGACGAGCTATCAGAGCTATTTCGGTTCTACGTTTTGCAAGCACCCATCGCAAAAGATAAGACCGCTTTGTCGACGCAGCGAACGTTGACGTCTTTAGGTTGGAACGGACCCTCCATCAAGATACTAGAGAGAAAGCTATTAAAGGAGTCCGGGATAACCTCTTTCATTTTCATAGGAAGCCAGACCATTGATGGAACTCTGGAGAACATGGCCCTAGATAAAGAAATATGCGCCGAACACCCAAGAGCGGTCCTACACAAGGATGTCAAACTAACGCTCCGAGAGGACAACTCCATCGAGCGCCGCAGCGGTGATGAAAACAGAATGCAGTGCCTATTTCGCCATCTTCGAAATGGGATTGCACACGGACAGACATATCTGTTTCCAACCGGTTTGGTGCTAATCGAAGATCGCGACGGCAAAAGAATTACTGCCCGGATTCTCATTCGCAAAGAAACGCTTCTTGCATGGATATATATCGTTGAAAAGAAAGAGGTCTAGCTTCATGAAAGCCCTGAAATGTGAACTTTGCGGCGGTACCGAAATCGTCAAAGATGGGGATTTCTTCGTCTGTCAAAACTGCGGTATGAAATATACGCTCGAGTCCGCAAAGAAAATGATGGTTGAAGGCGTTGTTCAAATCGAAGGCACGGTGAAAACAGACAAGACGGCCGATGCAGAAAGGCTGCCCACGTTGGCCAAAACTGCATGCAAAACCAGAAACTTCTGCGAAGCCGAACGATATGCGAACAAGGTGTTAGAGATTGATTTGGACAACATTGATGCTTGGGCAATTAAGTCAATAGCAATCGACTGGCAACTGACAATTAAAAACAATCGCCTTCGCGAATCTTCGGACTGTTTTCTCAAAACCTTTCAACTGCTTCCAAATGAAGTAAAAACCTGTGAAGGCCTAATTCATGCGTGGAGCGTCATCAAAAGTCTAAAACTGCACCTCGATGATATTATCGAAGCAGTTAGCTCCTTGTATGCCAAGCCAATAATCAACACACCATCAGATGATAATCTCGCGTTGATTGCAGGCACGCTGGCATCCCATCTCGAAATAAGAAAAAGCCAATGGGAAGCAATCGGCAAACTTTCCTTTACTTTTTGCAAAGCAAAGAAAGAAATGCTCAAGTCTCCGGATATTTCCGACAGCCAACGCCACGCTTTAAATGATACAGACATGGAGAAGTACCTCTTTACTGAAGAGATACCACGAATGTATTTTACGGCAGCAAACATCATCGACAGCTCTGTAGTAGACGGTGTAACCAAATGGCGAGACAAGTGGGAAAACAACAACATTTTTGATTACTTTCTTGACGGCAGCGGCGTCGACCGGTCCGCAGAAGAGGACGCTTTCGACATGTGCACGCTCGTATACAATCGATATGAATTAGCGTTGAGAACCGCGATTAAATTCTTAGAGACAGAGACTGAGGGCCATTCGATTACAGGTCTTATCTTGGCACCCGAGTTATTGTTCAATGTGTGGTCAAACTTATGTGTAATTGAAGAGTTGAACATAGGACATAAAACCTATACGAGAGCCCACGGCGCATATGTGTCAAATAGCGTGAAGGAAGGCTTTTCACTAAATGCCGAGGCGATCACGTTACGAAAGGAACGCCTCAAAGAGGACATGGCAAAGCGTGACGAATACGACTCCGAGAAGAAGAAGGAACGTGAGCGCGCTGAAAAAGAAGCAGAGCTCCAAGCCAAATACTGGTTAGATAATCCTGTTAAAAAGACGCAAAAACAAGCGCTCGAAGATGAATTTGACCGGCTGGGGAACGAACTTCGAGAGCTTAAGAGCAGACGTTCCTTTTTCAGCCCGTTCGAATTCAAGGCAAAACGAGAATGTGATGCAAAAATCGAACAGGCTCGCGAGCGCAGGCGGGAAATCAAGAACTCTCTGAAGGCCTTAGACGATGAACTCCTGGCGTATGTGACAAACGAAATTGAATCATAGCTTTCACCGCTTGCCGCAACAGTCCATTGGCAACCTCAAAGGCGCCTCAATGGGATAAGAGCGATTTCACACCATGGAGGAATGGCGGGCAAACGCTCGGAGTGTTCATTTGTCTGATAACCGATGTTCACTCTAGCCCGAGCAGATTAAGTCCCGCCACCGTCATCTTGCACACGAGCGGCCTTGCGGACACTTTTTCTAAATATCCGGCAGCGATTAGGCTCGACAATGACCTACTCGCTGTCGGCTTTGTCACATCGAGATAGCCCGACACACCATCAAGCGTAGATTCGCCAAAGGCACCGAAGATATGCATCTGTGCCGCATAAAACAGAATATCTTTTGCCCTTTCGGTAAACGTATCGTCGAGCTCATCGATCGCCCGCTTGAGATCATCGAGTTGTACGCGCTTTTCGGCCAAATCGCTCAGAACGGCATCTTGCGCTTGCTCGACCAAATCAAGAATCATTGCAACAAACGGAGTAGCCTCGCTACCGTTAAGGGGCCTCTCCACCACGTCAAACGCCTTGTAATATGCGGTTTTATTCTCAGCAATCGTCCTAGAGAGCGACAACACCGTAGGCTGCGACAACGTCTCGTTCAGGCTCAACGCGAGAAGGTACCTCCCCGTTCTCCCGTTACCGTCATAGAAGGGGTGAATATACTCAAAGAGAAAATGGCAGATTGAGGCTGCATAGAGGCTTGGGACATCTTCGCGATTGCCCAACTCTATCATCTTGCCAAGGAGGTCAATGATTTCGGGCTCCGAGGAAACACCCTGATGGAGAATCTTGCCCCGACTGTTCTCAATCACAACGGGACCCAAACGGAACATCTTGCCATCCGGACGGTCCTTCGGGTCAAGCACGCCCTTAGTGACGGCATCGAAAATCTCGCGGATATCCTCGGGTTTGCCGGGACGACTTGAACCATCCACCAGCTGAAGGTAGAGGCGAGCGAATTCAATAAAAGGAGTGTGCTCCTTTTCGGCGGCACCGCAAAGTTCAGCCGCAGCATCCTCCGCAGACTCCAGCGCCGCTTCAATCTGGCGCCGCGTGCTGTGCACACCCTCCATCTCGTTGCTGAAAACAACCTCCTCAAGCACCAGCGAACGAATCGAGGCCCCCAAAGCCACATAAGGCAAGCTGTTCCACAGGTTGGAAATCTTTCGCTCTTTTCTGAGGATCCGCTCGCTAGCAACGGACAGGTTCAAAGGAACACAAGCGAACAGTTCACCATGCTCAAGGTGAATTCCAGTCCGCACCGTGCCGTCGGCAGTAAGGCGCTCGCGCAGCAGCTCGTCATGGCAAGCATAACGATCGGAGCTTGGATCTGCATAAAAGAGTTTTTCGAGCGTCTTGTACGCCATCGCTTCATCGCTCCTTTGAAATCAAATAGCTAAATCGTCTTTCATTATTTCGAATATATCCGATATTTGCAATTAAGACTCAAGAAATGCATTGTCTAATTTCAGAATTTGAAGTATTGGCAATTAATGTTTCCTAATCTACATAGCGAGCTAATTTCAAGCCTCAGCAGAGCTTTATGCAAGAGGCGCTGCCTGCATCAACCGCAGGCAGCGCGCTTTCTCTTGTTATGAAAGGGAAACTATGTCCCAGTATTTCGGATCAGAACGGGGCACGGTTTTCCCCAGGACCTCCTTGCGGAAACTGCGTCCCGTTTTGAACGCCGATTCTGGGATACCGTTTCCGCAACGGGTCTCTCGCGGAAACTGCATCCCACTCTGAGCGCCCATTCCGGGACACAGTTTCCCAACGGCCCCCGTTTCGGAAACCACATCCCGTTCCGAGCCTTCAAAGCGGGACGCGGCTTCCCCGAGAGAGTATCGACTACTTGCCGTCGTCGTCCTCGGCTTCTTCTCTTGCATAGAGCTCCAACATGCGGCGGCGGTATTCGCGCACGGCGAGCTTGGCGCGCTCCAGACGGCGGCGCTCGCGTGGGGTCAGCTCGGATGGGTCGACCTCGTCTCCATAGGTCTTATCGGCAAGCAGGTGCGCCGCGTCCACGATGCGGGCATCGATGTGGCCGCTCGCCGCCTCGGCGGAAAGACGCTCGGCAATCGTATCGAGCGTAGGCAGGCCCTCGAATACGCGACCATGTCCATGCGAGGTCAGCAGCTCGTGCTCGCGTGCGAGCAGGCTCGCCAAATCGTGATGGGCGCGAAGGATGTCGAGCGCATCGGATGGATGCTCGGCAACCTCTGCCACGGCGGCGACCGGCGCGGCGTCGACCACGCGGTAGAAGAGCTGCGCGAGCAATGGCATCAAGAACACCGTGATGGCACCGGCGGCAACCATGACCGACGCAATATCTTGCGACAGCGCGCCCGCGTTGACGGCAACGCTCGTCACGGCAACGATGATCGGCAGCGCCGTGGTGCAGTAGAGCGCCACGGTAATGCGGCCATACGCCGACACATCGCGCGTCGCAGGACAAATACCCATAGAGATGAGGATGGGCACGGCGCGAATAATCAGCAACGCCGCGATAAATCCCGCGAGCAAGCCCGGGCGCGACGCCACGGCCGTCAGGTCGATCTTTGCGCCCGACACGGTAAAGAACACCGGGATCAAAAAGCCGTAGGCCAGGCCGTCGAGCTTGGTCTCGAGCGTATGGTTGCCCTCGGGGATGATATAGCGCAGGACAAAGCCGGCGGCAAAAGAACCCAACACGATGTCGAGATCAAAGACAGCCGAGAATGCCACGAGCGTGACCAGGATGAGCACCGTCAGGCGCACGAAGGTCTGCGACGTGGTATCGGCGCGCTCCTCAACAAACGCAAAGAAGCGGCTGCCGACGCGCTTGGAGCGGCTCGGGACCACGGCCAGCAACACGCAAACCACCGCAAACAAGCCAAGGATAACGAGCGTTTGGATGCCAGTGCGGGCAGACAACAGCACCGACATGGCGAGCACGGGACCGAGCTCGCCCCAAGTGCCATACGCGAGAATCGAGTCGCCCACGCGCGTGCCGGTGAGCGAGCGCTCACGCATAATGGGCACGAGCGTACCGAGCGCCGTCGAAGTGAGGGCAAGCGTCACGGCGATACCGTCGAAATGACTGACTGAGAACCACGGGGTAAAGCGCACGGCAAGCCAGGCGATACCAAACGTGACGACCCACGTCGCCAAGCCGTAGCGCCCCTCGACGCCCGTGATGCTCTTGGGGTCGATCTCAAAGCCGGCAAGCAGGAACAAAAAGGCCAGGCCCAGCTCGGACACAAGCGAGACCTCAGCATCTACATGGATGACGCCGAGCATATGGGGTCCCAGCACCGCGCCGAGCACGAGCAAAAAGACCGTCTCGGGAACGGGTTTTCCGGGAATCGCCGAGGCGATAAAAGGACTCGCAAAGGCCACGAGTGCGATGATGGCGAGCGAAACGAATGCCATGTGATGCCTTTCTCTTGTTTGCGCTTCACTGTAGCACCCTCGCCGTCCTCAACGCGCCGCGAGCTGTCGTATCATAGTGAGGTTTACAAACATGTGGCTCAAGGCGACCGCAGGACAGACCCCGCAAACCGACCGCTGCCGCATACCGTACCGTACGCCCAACCGATCAGGAAGGCAGGAACCAATGGTCTCTCGTATCTACGTGGAGAAGAAACCCGGGTTCGACGTCGAGGCTCAGCAGCTCAAGGGCGAGCTGACCGAAATTCTCGGCATCAAGGGCATCGAGGCCCTGAGGATCATCAACCGCTACGACGTCGAGGGCATCGACGAGGAGCTTTTCCGCTCCTGCGTGCCGACCGTCTTTAGCGAGCCCCAGGTCGATGTGACCTACGACGAGCTCCCCGCAAGCGATGGCGCCGTCTTTGCCGTCGAATTCCTGCCTGGCCAGTTTGACCAGCGCGCCGACTCCGCCAGCGAGTGCGTGCAGCTCATCAGCCAGGGCGAGCGCCCCGCCGTGCGCTCCGCCAAGGTCTATATGATCTTGGGCGCCCTGGACGAAGCCGCCATCGAAGCCATCAAGCACTACGTGGTGAACCCCGTCGAAGCGCGCATCGCCTCGCTCGACCTGCCCGAAACGCTGTACATGAAGACACCCGAGCCGCAGCCTGTCGAAGTGCTCGACGGTTTCCGCGAGCTCGACGAGGCCGGCCTTGCCGCCTTTATCGCCGAGCGCGGCCTTGCCATGGACGAGGCGGACATCGCCTTCTGCCAGCAGTACTTCCGCGATGAGGACCGCGACCCCACCATCACCGAAATCCGCGTGATCGACACCTACTGGTCCGATCACTGCCGTCACACCACCTTCGGCACCGTCCTGGACGACGTGACGATCGACGACGCCGTGGTGCAGCAGGCCTTCGACCGCTACATGGAGATGCGCCACGAGCTCGGTCGCGACGCCAAGCCCGTCTGCCTCATGGACATGGGCACCATCGGCGCCAAGTACCTTAAGAAGACCGGCGTCATGACCGATGTCGATGAGTCCGAGGAGATCAACGCCTGCACCGTCAAGGTGAAGGTCGATGTCGACGGCGAGGACCAGGACTGGCTGTTCCTGTTTAAGAACGAGACCCACAACCACCCGACCGAGATCGAGCCCTTCGGCGGTGCCGCCACCTGCGTGGGCGGCGCCATCCGCGACCCGCTCTCGGGCCGCAGCTACGTGTACCAGGCCATGCGTGTCACCGGCGCCGGCGACCCCACCGTCCCCGTGTCCGAGACGCTCGAGGGCAAGCTGCCGCAGCGCAAGCTCGTAACCACCGCTGCCGCCGGCTACTCCAGCTACGGCAACCAGATCGGCCTTGCCACCGGCCAGGTCAACGAGCTCTATCACCCCGGCTACGTGGCCAAGCGCATGGAGGTCGGCGCCGTCGTGGGCGCTACCCCGGCAAACCACGTGCGCCGCGAGTGCCCCGCCCCCACCGACAAGATCATCCTGCTGGGCGGCCGCACCGGCCGTGACGGCATCGGCGGTGCCACCGGCTCCTCCAAGACCCAGAACACCGAGTCCATCGAGACCTCGGGTGCCGAGGTCCAGAAGGGCAACGCCCCGGTCGAGCGCAAGCTGCAGCGCCTCTTCCGCCGCGGCGACGCCTGCCGCCTGATCAAGCGTTGCAACGACTTTGGCGCCGGCGGCGTCTCGGTCGCCGTGGGCGAGCTTGCCGACGGCCTGTATGTCGACCTGGACACCGTGACCAAGAAGTACGACGGCCTGGACGGCACCGAGCTCGCTATCTCTGAGTCCCAGGAGCGCATGGCCTGCGCCGTCGCCGACGGTGACGTCGAGGAGTTCATGGGCTACGCCGCCGAGGAAAACCTGGAGGCGACCGTTATCGCCGAGGTTACCGCCGAGCCGCGCATGCGCATGGCCTGGAACGGTGTCGCCATCGTCGACCTATCCCGCGAGTTCCTCAACTCCAACGGCGCGCCCAAGCACCAGGTCGCCCACGTGTGCGCCCGCAGCGTGTGGCAGCCCAGCTGGGCCGGCACCACGCTTGCCGAGCGCATGACCTCGCTTGTCACCGACCTCAACGTTGCCTCCAACAAGGGCCTTTCCGAGCGCTTCGACTCCACCATCGGTGCCGCAACCGTGCTTATGCCCTTTGGCGGCAAGACGCAGCTCACCCCGAGCTCGGCCATGGTCGCCAAGTTCCCCGTGGACGGCGAGACCACCACGGCAAGCGCCATGGCATGGGGCTTCAACCCCTACCTGATGGAAGCCGACCAGTTTGCTGGCGCCTACCTGTCCGTGGTCGAGTCCATCGCCAAGCTCGTGGCTGCCGGCTTTGAGCACAAGCGCGCCTATCTCTCCTTCCAGGAGTACTTCGAGCGCCTGCGCACCGAGGCCGAGCGCTGGGGCAAGCCCACGGCAGCCGTCCTGGGCGCCCTTATGGCCCAGGTCGACCTGGGTGCCGGTGCCATCGGCGGCAAGGATTCCATGAGCGGCTCGTTTGAGGACGAGGCCGGCGAGCTCAACGTTCCGCCGACTCTGATCAGCTTCGCTGTGGCCGTGGGCCGCGCGGCGCGCGCCGTCTCCCCTGAGTTCAAGGGCCTGACGCACCGCGTCGTCCGCATCGCCCCCGCCACCTACGGCGAGGACTACCGCCCCGACGCCCAGCAGCTGCTCGCCGCGTTTGACGCCGTCGAGGCGCTCACTGCTACCGGCGACGCCCTGGCTGTCTCCACGCCCGGCTACGGCTGCGGCGCCGAGAGCCTCTTTAAGATGTGTGTCGGCAACCAGATCGGTATCGAGCTTGCCGAGGATGTGGACGTGGAGAGCCTCTTCACCCCGCTCTACGGCAGCTTTATCGTTGAGCTCGCCGAGGACGCCGAGCTGCCCGAGGTCGCCGATGGCGTTGTCGTCGAGCCCCTGGGCACCACCGTCGAGGGCTATGTCATCGACACCGGCTCCGAGGTCATCGAGCTCGCTGAGCTCCAAGAGGCCTGGGAGGGCGGCATCGAGGGTGTCTTCGCCTACCGCAGCGCCGGCGAGACCCCCGAGGTCGAGACCATCGACTTCCGCGCCAAGGACATCCACGTGTACGGCGGTGCCAAGATCGCCCGCCCGCGCGTGATCATCCCCGTGTTCCCCGGCAACAACTGCGAGTACGACAGCGCCCGCGCCTTCCGTGCCGCCGGTGCCGAGGCCGACACCTTCGTGATCAACAACCTCACGCCCGAGGCCGTCGCCGAGAGCACCCACGAGCTTGCCCGCCGCATCCGTGCAAGCCAGATCGTCATGATCCCCGGCGGCTTCTCGGGCGGCGACGAGCCCGACGGCTCTGCCAAGTTCATCACGGCGTTCTTCCGCGCTCCCGAGGTCACCGAGGCAGTCCGCGACCTGCTCAAGGCCCGCGACGGCCTGATGCTGGGCATCTGCAACGGCTTCCAGGCCCTGGTCAAGCTCGGCCTGGTGCCCTACGGCGACATCGTCGACGCCACGCCCGATGCGCCCACGCTGACGTTCAACACCATCGGTCGCCATCAGAGCCGCCTGGTGCGCACCCGTATCTCGTCCAACCTGTCCCCGTGGCTGTCGCAGTGCAGCCTGGACGACCCCTACACCGTCGCCATCAGCCACGGCGAGGGCCGCTTTGTCGCCAACGACGAGGTACTCGCCCAGCTGATCGCCAACGGCCAGGTCGCTACGCAGTACGTGGGCGAGGACGGCAAGCCCAGCATGGATCTTTCCGTCAACCCCAACGGCTCCGCACTCGCCATCGAGGGCATCACGAGCCCCGACGGCCGCGTCCTGGGCAAGATGGGCCATGCCGAGCGTCGCGGCGACAACCTGTACCGCAACGTGCCCGAGCATGTCCCCGGCGACAAGTTCATGCCGATCTTTGAGAGCGGCGTAGCCTACTTCGCTTAATACGTTCCCATCGGGTACAATCCCCTCGGGTAACAACACCCGCCACCGGCACGCCCGGTGGCGGGTTCTTTTTTGCTTCGCGCGTATAGGAGAAGAACATCATGGAAAGCCGCAAGCCGTATCTCGCCACCCTGCCCGGACTCATCCTGGGCTGCCTCGTTTGCTGCGCGCTCTGGGGGTCGGCTTTCCCCTGCATCAAAATCGGCTACGGCCTCTTTAGTATTCCCGCGCACGACAGCGCCTCGCAGCTGCTCTTCGCGGGCCTGCGCTTCACCCTTGCCGGCATGCTGGTCATTGTTGGCATGAGCACAGCCCAGCGCCGCCCACTCGTCCCAAAGGTACGCGATATCAAGCCCATCTGCATCCTGTCACTCTTCCAGACTATCGGGCAGTACTTCTTTTTCTATCTGGGACTCTCGCGCGCCAGTGCCATGTCGAGTTCCATCATCGAGGCCAGCGCCAACTTCCTCGCAATCCTCTTTGCCGCCCTGGCGTTTCGCACCGAGAAGCTCAATACGGCCAAGGTGCTTGGCTGTGTGCTGGGCTTTGCCGGCGTCGCGCTCGTCAACCTTTCGGGCGCGGATGGCACCTTTGGCTTTACGCTCGACGGCGAGGGATTTATCTTGGCTTCCACCGTTGCGGGTGCTCTGTCGACCTGCCTCATTGGCATCTTCTCGCGCGAGCATGACGGCGTCTTGCTCGCCGGGTGGCAGTTCTTGATCGGCGGCCTGGTCCTCACCGCCATCGGCTTTTTGATGGGCGGCGCGCTCTCCCCCACGGCGATTGCCCCCGCCATCGCACTCATCATCTACATGGCGCTTATCTCCGCGGTCGCCTACTCGCTGTGGTCGCGCCTGCTTGCCGTCAACCCCGTCAGCCGCGTTTCGGTCTTTGGGTTTATGAACCCCGTCTTTGGTGTGCTGCTGAGCGCGCTGCTGCTCGGCGAGGGCGCTGGCACGAGCCCCGTTACCGTCATCGTTGCCCTGCTGTTGGTCTGCAGCGGCATCATCATCGTCAACAAACCCAAAAAAGCTTAATGAACTGCCCTTATTTAGCAGAGGGGATTCATGTACTTTAGCTTAATGGAGTACATCGGTGAGCTGAGGGCCGCCACGCACGCAAGCGTGCGCCCCTTTTTTCTAGCGTATCTGGACGCCGGCTTTCTTTTTCTCGGCCTTGACGCGGTAGAGCTCCGCATCGGCAGCGCGAAGCAAGTCTTGCCAGGTATCGACACCATCACCGACCCGTGCATAGCCGATGGACATCCGCAACAGATACGGCACCTCGGCACGAGCGAGCTCGTCGTTAATCGCCGAACACAGGTCTATGATGTCCTGTTCCGCCGCTGCCTTCTGGAGCACCACGAACTCATCGCCGCCATAACGTGCGATAAAACCACCAGACACCGAGCAGACCTCTTTGAGCGTAGCAGATATGACCTGGAGAGCATGGTCGCCCTCCACATGTCCATACCGGTCGTTAATCTGCTTAAAGCCGTCGGCGTCCATCATAAGCAGATACACATCTTCGGCCTGATCCACATTTGAGAAGAGCGACAGCATATAGGTCTCAAAACGGTTGCGATTGTTAAGGCCAGTCAACGGGTCGGTCGAGATCAGCTGCTCCTGGTAGATGATGTAGAGCAGCAGGATGCTCAGCGTTATACCGACACAAAGGCCCGGTACCGAAAACAAAACCTGGAAGGTACCGCCCACCAGAGCGGGAACCACAAAAAAGGCGAGGGTGCGATAAATGGCCTTCGTTTGCAGGCTTTCGACTTTTCGAGCCTGAATAAAGGCATGCAAGGACGTATATATGATGTAGCAGTAGCTAACGATAGGTTGAATCATATAGAGCGCTCCGCGACGATATACGCCCTGCGCATCGATATAGAACATAGTGTGCGTCCAGTAGCTGGTAAATGCCAGCACGACCACCAATACGGTTGGCAACGTCACGATCGCAACCCTATAGCGCGCGGTCAAAAGGCGAGAGCCCTGCACTGTCTCGGAATAGAAAAACCAAATGAGGCACGCGATGGCGAACAGCGAAAACGAGACCGCGTTGGAAATCCAGTTGGCCGCGATGCCTACAGGAGTGCTCACGCCGTCTGAGAGCGTCCAGATCATATCGAAGAAAATGTAGGCAGCAGACGTGTAGCCGAGCATGCTAAACAAGAGCTGCTGGGTGCTCGAGAACAAGGAGCGGCGGCTTCGTGCGGCAAGCCCGATAAGAACAATCATGCATAGCAGGAATATCTCAATCTTGAGTGCCTTAACCACTAGACGCCATCCCTTCAATATCCAAGTGGTCAGAATCGCCCGATTCGTGTCTGGGCAATAAACACCCCTACTCCGCAGGGGTAAGGGGAATAATAGCAGAGCGCCCGAACGTCACTGCAAGACAGCTTTCGTTCGGGCGCTCAAACGGCGCGAATTGCACGCCGGAATCTATTATCGGTAACGGCCGTTACTCACCGTCGATATCGGTCGCGACGGCCTCCTCGATGGCCTCGATGCCTTCGACCGACAGATCCTCTTTGCCCTGGCAAAACTTCTTGTCGACCCAGCCGGTCAGAATCGGAGCCATGATTGCCGTGATGATGACGGCGGTGGCGATCTGCGCATACGCGGTGGGCGCAAGCTCGGCATAGCGCGGGGCGACCTCGGCGAGGGCGACCGGCGTGGTCATGGCCGTGCCGGCGATAGTGGAGCATGCCACAGCCGCCTTACCGTTGCCGCCACACAGGCGCTCGAAGGCAAAGGTAATGGGACCGACGATAAAGAGCGTGATGAGGCCCAGCAGGATGCCCGAGATGCCGCCGGTGATAAAGCTCGAAAGGCTCATGGACGCACCGAGCTGAAAGCCGATAACGGCGATTGCGGGATTGACGCCGGGGACCAGCAGGTTCTTGATAAACGGGAAGAGGTTGCCCAGAACCATGCCGATAACAAGCGGCAGGATGGATCCGATGATGGTGCCGACGGGGATGTTGGCGAGACCCGAGACACCGAGGATGATCATCGTGACGGCGGGGCCGGCCGTAAAGAACAGGATACCGACAGCGCCCTGCTCGGACTCATCGCCGAACTCGCCCATGATGCCCGTATAGAGCGCCATGTTGCAAAACGTGATGCCGCCGATGATAGACACGGAGCTCAGGCCCAGGAAGTTGTCGTTAAAGAAATATGCCACACCCAAGCCAAGGGCGGCCGCAACAACAAGCTTGGGGATCAGTACGACGATGCCGGTCTTGATAGCGCCCGGCGTGGACTTAAAGCTGATGCCGGCGCCCACGAAGAGCAGAATCGCGGCAACGATGGTGTTGGAACCACCGCGGCAGGCAGCCGTAAAGAAGCCGCCGATCTCAAAGACCTGCGGGCAGAAGGTATTGAGCAAAAGGCCAACGATCATGGGATAGATCATGATGTCGCCCGGGATGCGCGGTACCTTAAATTTCTTTTGCTCGTTGGCGGTCACTTCCTGTGCCATGAAACCCCCATTTCCGCTGACGCAGAACAAAAGCCCACGTCGCACTTCGCTACAGTAAAGTCTGAACATGGTACCAGAAGAAGCAGACCGGCTCGGTGAGAAATTCGATTCGTTGCGCCGGGACGCTAAACGTGCCCCGCTCTTATATGAAGCTCAAAACGATATAGAACACGATGCCCGAGACGCAGCACCACAACATCGACTTTGTCTTGATTGCCACCGCCACGACGCCGGCGGCCGCAATCCAGGGAATCAAGCCCTGCCACAAGCCGGCGTCGAAAGCGCCAGGGCTTATCAAATCGTTAGCGACCAGCGCCGCAAAGGCGGCGGGCGGAATATAACCCAGGGCCTCGGTAACGCGGGGCGACAGTGTTCTCCCGCGCAAGGCAAACGCCGGGGCAATGCGGAAAAACGCGATAGCCGCCCATGACGACAGCCACAGGACCAAAAACTCATTAACGGGCATCGCGAGCGCCCCTTCCTTCGGCGAGAGCATCGCACGCAAGCGCCGCGGCAACACCGACGAGCACGCTTGCCGGCACGGCGATATTCGTCCACCCCAAGAACTTGCATATGGCGACAGACACCGCAGCCATAACGGCAGCCACGACATTGCCGCGCGACAGCCTCTGCGAAAAGAGTAGGCAGATAAAGAGCGAGGTGCAGACAAAACCCGCAATAGCGGTTGGAACATCGACAACGGCGCCGACGATGGCGCCCGTCGTACACGAAACGCCCCATGTCGCGATGAGGATCGCGTTGAGCACAAAGGACTCGTGCGGACCCCAATCCTCCCCTTCAACCAACTTGGCAAGCGAGATGCCGTATGCCTCCTCGGTAAGCGTCGCGGCAACGGCCAGCGCCTGACGCTTCGAGGCACCCCTCAGATGGGGCGCGATTGATGCCGAATAAAGTGCAAAGCGCGAGGAGATTGCGGCCACACTTGCGACAATCGATGCCGCAGGCACACCTGCCAGCCACAGGTTGCAGACCATAAACTGACCGCTACCCGTCACAAACGTGCTGCTCAGAGCAAAAACCATCCAGGGCTCCATTCCCGTCTGCGCCATAATCATTCCGCACGGCACGCCTATCGCAACATAGGTAAGCATCACCGGCCAGACGGTTTTAACGATTTTGAGCACCATAGCGTTCCTCGTCCCGACAAGATTTCCGAGCCGCATTCAACGACGCGGCAGAATCATCGCCCGGTGGCAACCGAGTTCACCTACAATTGCCACCGGATCGAAAGACACAGCTTTTTAGGAAGTCATTATGACAGCTATCGATCGGGGCCGGGCGACCGCGGCCTTCAAACGCTATACCGATGCTTACGATGCCGCCAATCCACGTATCGCGCTCAAAATCGAGCATACGTACCACGTTGCCGAGGCATGCGATGCCGTGGCGCGCGAGCAGGGCTGGTCGACAGAGGATGTTGACCTGGCCTGGCTTTGCGGCCTGTTACACGATATGGGACGCTTTGAACAGTTGCGGCGCTGGGACACCTTTAAGGACGCCGAGAGCATGAGCCACGCAGCGTTGGGCGTCGGGGTCCTCTTTGGCGAGAACCCCGCCGATGCGCCCGCCGTAACGAGCATCCGCGACTTTATCGATGACCCGGCAGAAGATGAGCTCATCCGCGCGAGCATCGCCTATCACAGCGACTTTCGCCTACCGGCACAACTCGACGAGCGTACACGGCGCTTCTGCGATATCGTGCGCGATGGCGACAAAATCGACATTATGCGCACCATCGCCGACAGCACCGTCGACACTATCCTCAAGGTTGATGAGGACGCATTTCTCGCCAGCCGGTTCTCGACACCGGCTCTCGCTGCCTTTGACGAGCGCCGCTGCGTCGCACGCGATGAACGCAACGAGCCCGCAGACTACCTGGTGGGACTCATCTGCTTTATGTTTGAGCTCGTCTATCCAGCGAGCCGCGCGCTGGCGCGCGAGCAGGGCGATATCTACCGCCTGCTCGACGCGCCCTTTGGCATTACGTGCCCCTTTACCGATCCCGCCACGCAAGCGACCTGGGAGCGCCTAAAGGACGAGATGCGCGACTGGCTGGCGCGCGCCTAGCGCTCAAGCTGGGCCAGCAGCTCCTCGACGACCTCGACGGCATCGCCGACAACCTTGTACTGGGCAGCACCAAAGATGGGAGCATCCGGGTCCTCGTTGATGGCGATAATGCACTCCGCCCCACCGATGCCGGCAAGATGCTGAATGGCGCCCGAAACACCGATACTCACGAGAAGCTTGGGCGAAACTGATACGCCCGTCTGGCCAATCTGATGGCGATACTCCAACCAGCCGGCCTCCACGACAGGTCGCGTGCAGCCAAGCTCGGCACCCAGAGCCTCGGCGAGCCTTCGCATCAGCGGCAGGTTTTTCTTGGAACCAATACCGCGACCCACCACGACCAGGCGCTCGGCATCGGCAATTGATGCCTGCTGCCCCCACTCCTCGGCGGGAATCGAGATCTCGACACGAGCCTTAGCATCATCCGCAAGCGATATCTGGGTGATCGTGCCGGAGCGGCCGTAGCCAAAGTCGGGCGCCTTAAAGATGCCGGGACGCACCGTTGCCATCTGAGGACGATGATTGGGGCAGACGATGGTGGCCATCAGGTTGCCGCCAAACGCCGGACGCGTCTGTTGCAGCAGCCCCGTCTCCGTATCCATCGAAAGTACGGTGCAGTCAGCCGTAAGGCCCGTCTGCAAACGCACGGCAACGCCGGGTGCCAATTCGCGGCCAAAGGCGGTCGCACCGTACAGAATGGCCTCGGGCTTGCGCTCTGCCACCAAATCGCAGATCAGCCGGGCGTAAACCTCCGCATCGTTCTGGCGCAGGCGCTCGTCGCGACAGACCAGGACCTCGTCTGCACCGGCGCAAACCAGATGCTCCAGGTCACCGAGAGAGCTCTCGGGGCTCATGCCGACCAATGCCACCAGACGGCAGCCGCGAGCATCGGCAAGCTCGCGGCCCTTGCCCATGAGCTCATAGGCAACGGGAGTCACCGTATCGTGCTCGTCGGTCTGCACGAATACCCAAATGTCTCGATATGCATCAAGGTCCACCGCGCCAGCGGCCTCGTCACGCTCGATCGAGATGGCGTTGACGGGGCAGGCGTCGACGCACCCACCGCATAGGATGCAGCCGTCGGTTACGCGGGCGCAACGGTTGGGCCGCTCGCCTTCCACTACAATGCCGCCCGAGGCACAGGCGCGAACGCAGCGACCGCAGCCGATACAGGCTTCGCTATCGATAATCAGTCCGCTCATCTATGCCATCCCCTCGATGATCTTGGCAAGTTTCGCCGCCTGCTCGGACGCCGTTCCGTCAACGGCCTCGCACGTTTGGTCGCGGTCGGGCACAAACGATCGCACGACCTGTGTCGGCGAGCCGGCAAGGCCGCAGCGCGCGGGGTCGGCATGCACGTCGGCAGCGTTGACCACACGCACGTCCGCCTCCTCGGCCGCACGAATACCGGCAATGCTCGGCATGCGCAGTTGGCCAATCTCCTTGGCGGTCGTCATCGCGCACGGCATCTCAAGATAGACCGTCTCCTCGCCGGCATCGCAGCCGTGAACAAGAGCCAGCAAGCCGCAAGTCGTAAAGCCCGCGCTCTGCACGCAGCTCACGTCGGTCACGCAGGGAATCTCAAAGGCACCGGCAAGCTCGGGACCAATCTGGGCTGTATCGCCGTCCACCGCCATCTTGCCGCAAATGAGCAGGTCGAAGTCCTCGTCGAGCGCCTCGATGCCGCACTTGAGGGCATAGGTGGTTGCCAGGGTATCGGCACCTGCAAAGGCGCGGTCGGTCAGCAGCAGTGCGTCATCGGCGCCTCGGGCGATGCAGTCGCGCAATAGCGATTCGGTCGCGGGGATGCCCATCGACACCACCGTTACGCGCACGTCCATGCCAAAGCCGATAAAGTCATCCTTCAGCGCCAGCGCGCATTCCAAAGCGCTCGCATCGAACGGGTTAATGACCGCCTGCTTGCCATCGCGCACGATGGTATTGGTCTTGGGGTCCATCTTGACCTCGGTGCTGCCCGGCACTGCCTTGACGCACACCACCATATGGAAATCGCTCATCTTCACGCGCCCCCTTTCTGGACGAGCTCATCCAAGAGCTTCTCCGAAAACAGGTTACCGCGACCCAGCTGCCCGGCAGGATCGAGCTGGAGCTTGAGCCGCGCCGACTCGACCATGGCCTCGTGACCGTACATCGTCTCCAAGAAGCCCGCCTTGATCTTGCCGACACCGTGTTCGGCGGAGACGGCGCCGCCCATGGCCGTGACCTCGGAAGCCCACTGGGCAAAGAGTTCTCCGCCGCGGCGGTAATCCTGCGCATCGCGCGGCAGAATGTTCACATGCAGATGGTTGTTACCGATGTGCCCCCAGGCGGCAGATTCAAGCCCGCTTTCGGCCAACGTGCGGCGATAAAGGGCGATGACATCGGCCAAGCGTGCGTTGGGCACCGACATGTCCGAGCCCAGTTTGGTGATGGTGGGATCCGTGCGGCGACGCTCGTCGATGAGCATGTTGACGCTCTCGGGCACCGCATGGCGGAAGAATCGCTGACACTCGCGATCGACCTCGGTGCGCGCGACCCATGTCGCATCGTCGCTTCCGCCCGCAAGCTCCAGTACCCACCCCAAGTGATACAGCTCCTCAGTCGCCTGGGCTTCGTCGTCGCAGTCGAGCTCCACGTAGACACAGACCTTGGCGTCTTTGTCGAGCGCCGGCAGCGAGGCGAACGCGGTCGACTGCTCACGCTGACGACGCAGGATATCCAGAGCGCCCGCATCGAAATATTCGATGGCAGCCGCGTGGGACAGGACGGGACGCACAGAATCGGTGAAGGACACGGCCTTGTCTTCGCTATCAAAGAAGCAGCTCACGCCCCAAACGACCGCAGGCGCCGCCTGCAGGGCAATCTCGAGCTCGGTGATGACGCCGAGTGTGCCACACGCACCGATAAACAGATCGATGGCATCCATATCGTCAGCAACGAAATAGCCCGAAGCATTTTTGGTCTTGGGCATGGTGTAGTCGGGAAGGTCGAGCTCGAGCGTGCGGCCCCGCATCGTGACGAGCGAAAGGCGACGACCCCGTGCAAAAACCTCGCCACGGTGAAGCTCGAGCAGGTCGCCATCGGTCAGCACGACATGAAGGCCCGTGACGTGAGGGCGCATGGGGCCGTAAGCGTAGCTACGGGCGCCGGAAGCGTTGCATGCCGCCATACCGCCCAGGCAGGCAGATGCCTCGGTGGGATCGGTAGGAAAGAATTGTTCGGGAGCTTCCTGGAACTCCTCGTAGGCCTCAAGCGATGCCTGGTCCCAGCCGGCAGTCGGCAGCACTTTCTTGCCCAGTTGCTTGCGCAGCTCAGACAGCACGACGCCGGGCGCCACACGCAAAAGAAAGCGGCCCTGCTCATCGCGGCGAATGCCTAGGTAGCGATTCATGCGGGAAGTATTGAGAATGTGACCGCCATGAGGCACGGCGCCGGCGGCAAGACCGGTCCGGGCGCCCTGAACCGTCACCGGGACACGCTCGGCATGGAGCTTTTTCAAAATGGCGCGGACCTCGTCCTCCGTTGTCGGAAACGAGATGCTCGAGGCCTCGCCCGATGTGCGAGACTCATCGCGGCCATACTCTTCGAACTCGTCGGTGAAGGGTTTGATGGTTGCCGACACGCGAACTCCCCCTTTAGCTAACTACAGTGTTTGCAGGGAGATGTTACCGCATCGTTTCGTCGACGTGTTCGAGACCGTCTCCATAATTGGCGATTTTTACGTTCGTGCAATTCGGCGAGCGGCAAGGTTTCCTCGGCAGACGATGCTTTTGACACATGTCGCCTTACCGCCAGCGACCACGCAATTGTCGCTCGAAAAAAGTTGAAGTAATTTTTACCATCTTTTACCTGCGGAGATGTCAATCCGTCAAGCATTTGGTCAGAAATTGGTCAAGTAGCGACTGATACGGTCGGCATCGACAGCCAAAACCAATGGAAGTTTTGGCCCCAGAAGCAGGGAGGTTCCCATGGCATATTACTGGCCCCAGTACGGCGTCGCCATCGAGGTCGACGACGATCCCTATCTCCTGCCTTTCGACGAAGAGGCGTTCCCCGATACGGCGGTCTACCACGTCACCACCGATGTTATCTGCGACCCCGAGTCGTTCTCGGCGCTCGCCCACCACATCGCGCGTATCCACAACATCGAGCTCCCTCATGACTTCGACGAGCTCATCTACTCACGCCGCCTGATGCTTCACATGCTCTTTGGAGCGGACCCGTCCACGTTCGCACGCGTCTACACCACCAAGGACGCCGCATGAGTGCGAAGAAGCCGCCCCGCCTTGCAGGACTGGGGCGTCGCAAGAAACTCGTCGTTGTCTGCCTGGCTATCGTCTGCGCCCTCATCGCCGTAGGGTTATACGCCTGGCAGTCGCAGCCCGTGCCCGAAGCGGGCGCCTCAGTCACGACGGCAGAGGGTAAATCACGCCAAGAAATCCAGGATGAGCTCGACGCCATCGTCCGCGACAACATGATGACGATCTCGGTCGCGCCGGTCGCACAGTTGCAGGAAGGCGGCAAGTTGCGCGTCAACGTGCAAAACGTCCAAGACAACAAGTTTCCCCAGCGCTTCCGCGTAATTCAAAACGACGAGACCATCTATGAGTCCGGTGTGGTCGAAGCCGGCAAGACGGTTGAGACCTGCCCCGCCGGCGATATCCAAGAAGGCGAGGCATATATCGAGATTCAGGCACTCGATGCCAAGACCTACGACACCCACGGCAATCCGACGCGCGTCAAAGTGCGGGTGGCCCAGGCAGAAGGCTAGTGGCCTACGCGCTCGCAGGGGCCACACCCTGTCCCCATTCGTCCAACCATCACGGAAACAGTCCGTGACGAGCAGAAAGGATCGATTATGAACATTACCAGGAACCCGAGCGGAGCCAGGGCACTCGCCGTGGGCGCAGGGCTTGCGCTCGCACTTGCGATGGGCGCCGCGCCAACGGCGGCCATGGCAGAGGTGCGCGTTGGAACCACCGATGTGACGGTGAAGGCCGACATTAGCAATGTTTCGTTTAAGGCGCCAACGGTCATCCCCTTTGCCGCCAACGCCGACGGAACGCTTGTAGGACCCTCCGACAAGACGATTACCATCGACAACCTCTCGGCATATGGCATCCACGTCACTAACATGAAGGTCACGGCCAAGAACGACTGGACAATCGTTGCAGACGCAAAGACGGGCTCGGCCCAGAACTCCATCGATTTTAAGGTTGGCCCCGATAAGGCAGAAAAGGATGCCAGCTCGGCGACTCAGACTACGGGCCTCGATCTTTCCAAAGACACAAACTTCGACATGAGGTACCAGGGCATTGCCGACGGAACGGACAAAATCAAGCTCAATGTGAGTGGCCACGTCGCCCGCGTCACGCGTGACATCTACCACGCCGGCGGTACGGGAGATCAAGTGGCAAGCATCACCTGGACGGTCGAGCCCGGTGCGCACGCCACGTCCTAAGGCGATTGCACTGGCCGCCATCGTCGGCATCTTGGCGTCCGCACCCGCCATGGCCTTTGCTCAACAAGAGCAAGCGCAGGCGGCCACAGAAGTGACCGTCGACCTTTCGGGCCTTAATCGCGGCAGCCGTCACGAGCCGCTCGCTCAGACGAGCGACACCCGGCAACTCATTGCGGTAGGCGTCGCAACGGCGGGAGCAGGGCTGACGTGCCTTGGCCTGCACATCAAACGCAACCAATAGCCAAGCACAACCGGAGTAAGCGGAATAGATAGGAGAACCATGGCACCCAAAAACCTTTTGCCCGTTGCCGCGCTCTGCAGCGCACTGGCGAGCGGTATACCTCTCGCCGCTTGGGCGACACCAGCCACGGCAAACTCCTTACCGCAAGCTCTGAACCCCGTGGCGGATTCGTCGGGTATCGTCGCCTGCCAACGTTTTTCGCTCGCACACGCCACGGTCCGAACCTCGGGATGCCTTCACCGCAATACGGTCGACGCGATAGTCGTGGATATCAAGCGACCGAACAAGGAGAACGGCCCCCAGACAGGTTATGCCATCTGCACATGGAAATCAGCTGCAGTCGACGCCGATGGCGACCCATGCGACCTAGAGCTGCGCATCGATATTGACTCGGTCGATGACTCGGCGAACGGGGCGAAAGTCGTCTTCGACAGCGCGGCCTATGAAGAAGAAGGAGGAGGTGTATGCCTGGGCTGCGTTCCCTCGAATGTCGATGGCACGCAGCCCATCATCTCCTTTACGGCGTCGCTGCGACTGACCAAGGCGGACACCGAAGCCATCGCAACGGGAGATGCGCCTTTGCTGTTCTACGCTGGCGGCGCGGACGACCAAGAGGTTCAAAGCAATAGACAGAAGGGCTCGCTTAACCTCACGCGCGGATCAGAACCCGCCCCCATCAATATCGATACCCAGGCGCCGGGCGTGCAGCGCATTCTCGCCGATCCGGCGCTGCTCCAAATGACATGGCACGGAGTGGGGTCCGTCGGGATTGCTGCTCCTATATCGAACGATAATGACAAATCCCCCAAAGACGAGGTCGCAGACGCACCGACACATGTTGACGATGCATCGTCAGAAGACAACGCTGCGGCTCCTCTCGAGAAGCCAGGCGGCACCGCCACCGAACTAGGCGATTCCCAACCGAAAGACGGCCTGGACTTTGCCGCTCCCCCAGATGTCGACGAAGGCAACTGTTGCATGATGGTCGCGCTCGACCACACGGAAACCGTCGATGCCGCAAGCATTGAGCCAGTCGCTGCCAATGCGCCCCGCCGCAAAAATATCCTCATCGCATTCCCCAATACCGTCGAGCTCGTCTTTTTGCCTTCGGGCGAAGTCGTCGCGCCTACGGCACTTACAGCAGTGGGAGCAAGGAGCGCATCGAACGATATCCAAGCTATCTCGGCACTTGATGCCACAACGACCGCCAAGTTGCACCTTTATTCCGTTGCAGCAGACGGAACGCGGACCGAAGAATTTGACGGAACCAAGCTTTTGGTTCCGCGTCGCATCGGTATCCAAGAAGACTTCCCCTATCAAATGGAACTTGAAGGGTTCGATCGTGCACGAGATGCCGACATCATTGCCGCAGCCATCGAATCCCCGCAGCACCTCATGACGCTGCGCTTCGACTTTAGCCCCGTCCTGTCCTAAACCGCCAACCGCCGCTTGGCTCGGATACTGAGCGCTCCCCTCCCCGTTCTGCTACGATTGCCGCGTTGGCATCAATTACAGGAGGGTTCATGCCGGGTTTAGGAACGATCATCAACGTCGCGCTTTTGATCGCGGGCGGTCTGCTTGGCCTCATGGGTGGGCGCTTCATTACGCCCCGCATCCAAGACACGCTCATGAAGGCGTCGGGGTTGTGCGTTCTGTTTATCGGCCTGGGCGGCACCATGCAAAAGATGCTCGTTATCGATGGAGAGGCGTTGGCGACCACCGGCACCACCATGCTTATCGTCTCATTTGCCCTCGGTTCGCTCATCGGCGAGGCCATCAACCTGGAGGCCGCCATCGAGAGCCTCGGCGAATGGCTCAAGCGCAAAACCGGCAGCGAAGGCGACAACGAGTTCACCAACGCCTTTGTCTCGGCATCGCTCACCGTGTGTATCGGTGCCATGGCCATCGTAGGATCGATTCAGGACGGTCTGCTCGGCGACTGGTCCACACTTGCCCTGAAGGGCGCGCTGGACTGCATCATCGTCTGCACCATGACGGCCTCGCTTGGCCGCGGCTGCATCTTCTCGGCCCTGCCCGTTGCCGTATTCCAGGGCACGATTACGCTTTTTGCCGGCGCACTCTCCCCCATCATGACCACCGCAGCCCTCGACAGCCTTTCGCTTGTGGGCTCCATGCTCATCTTCTGTGTTGGCGTTAACCTTATTCGACCTCAGACCTTCCGCACGGCCAACATGCTTCCCTCCGTCGTCGTGGCGGTCATCTACGCCCTCCTGTTCTAAATCTATCTACGCAGCGGTATCTCGAACATCTGTTTGATGCTGTGCTATGATATGAGGTCACCGAAGCTGCGTTAGGAGAGGAGAAGCGGTGGCCGACCAGGACGTCAAGATGCTCATCGAGCGCATTATGGCCGAGGCCCGGACCCATCAGTCCGCCCGCTTCTCAAACGAAATCTATGCTGACGAGCCGATTCTCAAGACCGGTCGTCAGATGCAGAACTTCCTCCCCGACCAGTACCGCAAGATGCGCGAGATATCACGCTGGCAAGAGGATCCCAAAGGCGGCGCGGGACGTTGGCTATCGGAGGCGGAGCTCTTTTACCGCCAAGGCCTGCTGATGGCCGACTTCGAGGACGATTGCCCCTACAACGGCACCTTTAAGTCGTACTTTCCCACCTACAATGCCATGAGCGATCGACAGTTGCGCGGCTACTTTACCTGGCGTGCCCAAGTGCGCCGCGGCAATATCGAGGAGACATCGACCTCGTTTGCTTTTCTTTATCTTTACGAATTGATCTGCGGCATTGGCGTCGACAATCCGCGTGACGGCTATGACAAGATTAAGACATTTTGGGATGCCTATCGCGCCTTTGAACCTGGCATCGACCGGTTCGCACGCGTGTGGCTGCAGGACTACGCCGTGTTCCATGAGCTCGACCCCAAGCTGCTTCGCGACTCTAAAACCGTCGCATTCGACAACGCCCTCATCGAGCTGCGCCGCGCAGCACGAGACCTTGTACCCGCGCCGGCGCCGTCGGACCTGCCGCCTGCGCGTCGCAAGGCCTCCGAGCCCACGCTTCCCCTTCCGCCCGATGAGGCGCATGAGGAGCGGCTCATGGCTGCCATCGACGCACTCTCGACGTACAACCTGAATAACTCACGGCTCGACCGTTCCCACCATCGCGACCTGCGCCACGTGGCATGCGCCGTGTATGTCCGTATGGCGCGCTACTATGACACGCACCGAAAGACCGGCATCGTAGCGAGCTTGTTTGGGGAGGAGACGGCCATGCCCTACACCATGTTTGCCTCGGCCGTGTTCTTTGCGCCCGAGCGCCACGAGGACTGCGAATATCGCCTGGACCCCATTCACATCTACCGCTGCCAAAATGGCTTTTGGGAATGCATGCGCATCCACGGCAGCAGACAAAAAAGTAGCAAGCTCGGTGAGATGATGCGCGCTTGTGATCAACGCCTGCGCTTGGCACTGGACCCCGGCCACCCCCTTAAGGAAGAGAAGGTCCCCAAATATCTGGCTAAGATTATCGATGACGAGATCACGGCATGGCTTTCATGGGATGCTGCACATCAGCCCGTCAAGATCGATATCGACCTGAGCCAGCTGGGGCACATTCGGAGCGCCGCCGCACAAACGCGCGAGGCGCTTTTGATCGACGAGGAGCGCGAGGACGGCACGCTTGCGGATGCCGAGACGGCAGTTGTCGAACGACGGGAAGCCAAGCCCGTGGCCGACACGATCGCCGAACCAGTCGCGACGACCATGCAGCGGGACGAGGCTGGCGAGCCGACCATCTCCACCGAGCAGTTTGGCGTCGTAGCCCCGCTCCTCGCACCAGCGCCCACGCCCGCCGACACCGCGTCCGTACTCGATTCCGCCGCAGACGCCTATCTTCGAGCGCTCCTCGAGCAAAACGCAGCGCAGACGGCATCGGCGGTGGCACAGTCGGGCAAGAGTGAGGACATGCTCGTCGATACCATCAACGAGGCGCTCTTTGACCTGGTGGGCGACACCGTAATTGAATTTAGCGCGGCAGGGCCGCAAATTATCGAGGACTACGAAGCAGACGTGAGAGGATACTTAGACCATGAGTGATACCGCACCCGCAGCACCCCGTGTGCCCAAGCGCGTCGCCGCCGTCATTCTCAACTCGCTCAAGGGCGGCGTTGTCCCGCGCATTGGCCTTCCCTATATCACCGTGGGGCGAGAGGTCGAAATCCGTGCCCTGCTCACCGACCTGGGCCTCATCGCCGATGGCGGCGCGAGCTTCCGTTTCCTAGTCGGTCGCTACGGCGCCGGCAAGAGCTTTTTGCTCCAGACCATCCGAACGCATGCCATGGGCGAGGGCTTTGTGGTCGCCGATGCCGACCTTTCCCCTGAACGCCGCCTACAGGGCGGCCAGGGTCAGGGCCTCGCCACCTATCGAGAGCTCATCCGCAACATATCGACCAAGACGCGCCCCGAGGGCGGCGCGCTCAACCTTATCCTGGATCGCTGGGTCGCCTCGTGTGCCGACGCCGACGAGTCGGCCATCAATGCCCAACTCGCTCCACTCGAAGAGATGGTCCACGGCTTCGACTTCACCCGCATGCTCCGCCGCTACCGCACGGCCGTCTCGGAGGGTGACGAAGAAGCTATGAGTCGCGTGACCAAGTGGATTCGCGGCGAGTACCGCACCAAGAGTGAGGCACGCGCCGAACTAGGCTCCTCGACCATCATCAGCGACGACGACTGGTACGACTACGTTAAGCTCATCGCACGTTTTTTGGTCTGCAGCGGTTACAAGGGCATGCTGGTGCTCATCGACGAGCTCGTAAATCTGTACAAGATTCCCAACGCCATCACACGACAGTACAACTACGAGAAAATCCTAACGATGTACAACGACACGCTGCAGGGCAAGGCGCAGTACTTGGGCATGATCATGGGCGGCACGCCGACCTCTATCGAGGACCGCCGCCGCGGCGTCTTTTCCTACGAGGCCCTTCGGAGCCGTCTCGCTCAGGGCCGTTTTGCGCGTGAAGATCTCAAAGACATGCTCGCGCCCATCATCCGACTGCAGCCGCTCACCTACGAGGAGCTGCTGGTGCTCATCGAAAAGCTCATGCAGATTCATGCCGGCTACTTTGGCTGGACGCCCACGCTTACCGAGAACGACTTGGTGGACTTCCTCAAAATTGAGTTTGGCCGCGTGGGGGCCGACACGCATCTGACGCCCCGCGAGGTCATCCGCGACTTTATCGAGCTGCTCGATATCCTGTGTCAGAACCCCGACGCCAACGTAGCCGAGCTGCTGCAAAGCGTTGGTGGCGACGCGCTGGCGCCGGCAGCCGCAACAGATGACACCGGCACCGCAGACGACGACCGCAACTTCGCCGAATTCACCATCTAACCTGCCAAAAAGGGACAGGTTTATTTTGGCAGGTTTTATCATGGCAAACGTTGAAGCAGCAATGCAGCAAGCCACTGCCCACCGCGTTGAGAGATTCGCTTTTGAAGGGAGGCCCCGTGAACGCCTTTGACCGCTACGCCCCGTTTATCCAAGACTTCATTTACTCCCACGATTGGGAGAGCCTGCGCTCCATCCAGGTTGCAGCAGCTGATGCCATCTTTAACACGCAAGATAATGTGCTCCTGACGGCATCCACGGCTTCCGGCAAAACCGAAGCGGCCTTCTTTCCCATCCTGACCGAGTTTTGGGAGAACCCGCCCGCAAGCGTTGGTGCCCTCTACATTGGCCCCCTCAAAGCGCTCATCAATGATCAGTTCGTCCGTCTCAACGACCTCTGCGAAGAGGCCGATATCCCTATCTGGCACTGGCATGGCGATGTCTCCCAGTCGCACAAGGCAAAGCTTATCAAAAAACCGAGCGGCATCTTGCAGATTACGCCCGAGTCACTCGAGGCGCTCTTAATCCATAAGCACATGGCGATTCCGCGCATGTTTTGCGACCTGCGCTATGTGGTCATCGATGAGGTCCACTCGCTCATGCGCGGCGACCGTGGCGGGCAAACGCTCTGCCTTATCGAGCGTCTCTCGCGCATGGCCGGCGTGCAACCTCGCCGCATTGGCCTTTCGGCTACCATCGGGGACCCGGAACGCACGGGTGCCTTCCTGTCGCAGGGGACGGGACGCGACTGCGTCATCCCCCGCTTTGAGGAGCCGCGCCGCGTGTGGCGTATCTCCATGGAGCACTTCTACAACTCGGGTCCCCAGGCGCAGCAGCGGGGATTCGAGAGCATGGGTCCTCAAGAGGCCGAAGTGCTCGCATGCGAGCGCATTGAGGCGGCACCGCCCGCAGCACTGCCCGTCAGTACCCAAGACATGCGCCATAGCGGACAACTCACACAGAAGGAACGCCGTCAACGTCGCAAGCAGGCGCGGGGCAAGGCCGCTCCCAAAGACCGTCGCACTTCCTCGGCCCCCGAGGGCGAAGTCGACATCCCACGAGCGACCAAGCAGGCGCTTCTCAACCCCACCGACACGGCGCCCGACAACGCCGACCCCGGTATGGGCTATATCTTTGAGCATACGCGCGGCCGCAAGTGCCTGGTCTTTGCCAACTCGCGCGAGGAGGCAGAGGCTGTATGCTCCATGTTGCGCAGCTACTGTGAAAGCCGGCACGAGCCCGACCGCTTTCTCATCCACCATGGCAATCTTTCGGCATCGCTACGCGAAACCGCCGAGGAGCTCATGCGTGATGAGGAGCAGGCACAGACAACCGTCACCACCTCCACGCTGGAGCTCGGCATTGATATCGGCCGCCTGGAGCGCGCGTTCCAGATCGATGCACCGTTTACCGTCAGCTCCTTTTTGCAGCGCATGGGGCGCACAGGCCGCCGCGATCTTCCGCCCGAGATGTGGTTTGTCATGCGCGAGGAGGAACCCGAGCCACGCACGATGATGCCCGAGACCATTCCGTGGAAGCTCCTACAGGGCATCGCGCTCGTACAACTCTATCGCGAAGAAAAGTGGGTCGAGCCACCCGAGCTCGATCGACTCCCCTACAGTTTGCTCTATCACCAGACCATGTCGACGCTCGCCAGCACCGGCGAGCTCACACCGGCCGAGCTTGCTCAGCGTGTGCTCACGCTCAGCTATTTCCACCGCGTCTCGGCCGATGACTATCGCGTACTGCTGCGCCACCTCATCAAAATCGACCATATCCAGGTCACCGAGGGCGGTGGGCTCATCGTGGGCCTCGCGGGCGAGCGCATCATCAACAACTTTAAGTTCTACGCTGTATTCCAGGAAAACGAGGAGTTCACCGTTCGCAGCGAATCGGCCGAGCTGGGCACGATCGTCAATCCGCCCCCGCCCGGTGAGCGCATCGCCATCGCCGGACACTGCTGGATTGTCGAAGAAGTGGACTGGAAGCGTCATACCGTCTTTGCCACGCAGGTCAAGGGCCGGGTGCCGGCCTACTTTGGCGACTGTCCCGGTGACATCAATACACACGTACTCGAGCGCATGCGCAAGGCTCTCAACGAGCACGCGGCATATCCGTACCTCATGGGCAACGCACGGGCACGCCTTGCACAGGCTCGTCATACCGCCGAGATTTCGGGCGCGGGAACTAAACCGCTCATTAACCTGGGCGGCGACACTTGGGTGCTCTTCCCCTGGCTGGGCAGCTACGCCTTTCTGGCGCTCGAGCGCATGCTCAAGATTAAATGCGCCGCGGAGCTTGGCCTTCGCGGGCTCGATCCGTCGCGTCCATACTTTATGCAGTTTAAGATGAAGGCCGACGAGGAGACGTTCTTTGAGGTGCTCGCCGCCGAGGCCGAAAAGGACTTCGACCCCATCGAGCTCGTCTATCCCGGCGAGGTGCCTTATTTTGATCGCTACGACGAGTACGTTCCCGAGGAGCTCGTGCGCAAAGGCTTCGCCGAAGGCGTGCTCGACATCGAGGGTATGAAGCAGCGCGTCCTCAGCTGGCGCGACCACGCCTAAGACCAGTCTTTTTGGGACGGGGCTTGTTGTGCTACTTTGGGCATGAAGTAGCTAAAATAGCCTCATCCCAAACAGACTGGTCGCAGAAAGACGCGCTAGTCGTGGAGAGCAGTACCGAGGAAACCGGCATCGAAGGGCACGGCTTCGGCAAAGGCGTAGTCGCCGTCGCTGGCGATGAGCAGGTAGTTCTCCTCGCCGCCGAACTCCGCATCGCCACATGGGACCACCCAGGCGTGGGCGAACACCTCGAGTGCCGTGGCAGCGCAGTCGCGCAGGAACGTCACGTCGCTCCCCTCGTTTGCGCTCACGATATTGGCAACGTAGATACCCCCGGGGTTCAGGCTGCCTCGCACCAAACGCAACGCCTCAACCGTCGCCAGCTCGCGTACGGGCTCGGCACCGCCAAAGCAATCGCTCACGACCACGTCGTAGCGACGATGACCCACGCTCGTCACACCCAGATACGAGCGAGCCTCAGCGGTAATCACCCGCAAGCGGTCGCCCACAGCGCGCTCCAGCTCGTCCAGGTAGAACCAGCGGCGCGCCAGGCGCGTAATCTCTCCGTCATACTCGATAACGTCCATGCGCATGCCCTCGTGCGACAACAGTGCAAACTTGGGATAGGCAAACCCGCCGCCGCCCAGCATGAGCATACGGTCGATACCATGCCCGTAAGCATCACGCATTGCGTCCTCGGCCTCAAACACATCGTCAAATGCACGATAGTACGCAAAGACCGGCTCCGCCCAACGATCGCCAACATAGCTCGCGCTTTGGTAGACGCCGCCCTGCACGAGCACACGGACCTCGTCACCGCCCTCACCGTGCACACGCTTCACACGCGCCAACCCGTTGCGGGTTCGCGCAACCTGCAGACAGGCAGCACGAACAGCGACGGCGGCTGCACCAAGTGCCGCGGCTCCCAGAGCAACGCCGGCAACGACACCGGCAGAAACACTCGGCTTGTTCATTTAGAGCTCCTTTTGCAGATAAAGGCCATGGTCATAAAATCCAAGATGGCGATAGTACTCGCGTGTGCCAATCGCGCTAATCACGTTGATACGTGCATAACCCGCATCCCGGGCAATCTCGCACGCACGCTCTACGAGCAAACGCCCCAACCCGTGATGCTGCGCCGCCTGGCCTTGATCCCCCACGCGTGCCGCCATGCCATACACGTGTACCTCGCGAATCATCGCCTCGTCCAGCGTCGTCGGCAACTCGTCCGCATGCGCGGCAACAAACGAACGGTCGGGCAGCGACAGGCGCAAAAAGCCGGCGATCTTGCCTTCGGGCGTCACCCACTGCAAAAAGCGTTCACGCGTCACCGGCGTCTCGTAAGCGACCTCGTCAAGAGACAGTTCATCCAGGTCGGCACCCGCGGTACTGATCTCGCGATAGCGAATCTCGCGCACCGTCGCACCGTCGCCGCGAGCGGCCAAGCGATTCTCGACCAGCTGGCGCAGGTTAGGTTTCTTATTGCCCACCATGATGTCATCGGAGCTAAAGTCGCGAATCATACGGCTGATGCGGCAGAACGCCGGCGTCACCACGATGTCGTCGGCCAGCACGTCGAGCAGCTCCTCCTCGGTATAGGGACGCCACTCGCCGCGCTCATAACAGCCCACCAGGCGCGAACCCTCAATAAGCGCACATGGATAGACCTTGACCTCGTCGGGCATAAAAGCGCCCTCGGTCATACAGCGTTCGTAGTCACGCTTGTCCCCCTCGGGCGTGGCGCCCAGCAAGTTGAGCATAAAATGCGCGTGAATCTTAAAGCCAAACAGACGCGCGAGCGAAAACGCACGCTCAATCTGCGCCACCGAAATGCGACGCTCGTTCATGTCGAGCAGGTGCTGGTCAAGGCTCTGGATGCCCATCTGAATCTTGGTGCAACCCAGGCGGCGGATGAGCGTGAGCGCTTGAGGCGTCACGGCATCGGGGCGCGTCTCGATAACCAAGCCCACCACGCGATGCTTCGCCGTCTCGTTGATGCGCTGCTGCCGCTCGAGCTCCTCCATGGTGGCCGTCTGCCACTCAACGACCGCGCCCCAGGGTGTGCCAGAGCCGTACAGGCGACGCACCGCGCGGTTGTAGCCGCCCACGGCGGCATCCACGCGCCCCTGCTCGTCGGCAACACCGGCAGCAAGCTCAACCTCATCGGTCGCAATACCAGCGGCCCTATAGCGCTCGCGACGTTCCGCCACCACGGGCGGCAGCGCATCGGCGGGAGCATCGTCGAGCAGGCGCCCCGCCTCGGCACGGCTGATGCCCGGACGCGCCAGCATGGGGTTGGCCGCCACACCCGCCACGGCATCGTCATTGAGCGCACGGAAGAGCTCCGATATAAACCATGTCTGATACTCTTGCGGATAGTCGCTCCACGTGCCACCAAGCACGATAAGCTCAATTTTGTCGGTCGCATGCCCCATCTGCGAAAGCGCCGTCAGGCGAGCGCTCACCTGCAGATATGGATCGAAGCAGTTTTGCTCCGCACGGGCGCACGCCGGCTCGGCATGCAGGTAGCTTTTGGGCATGCGCAGGTCGTTAGGGCAAAACAGGCAATCGCCCGAGCACGGCCAGGGCTTGGTGATGACGGTAATCGTCGCGACGCCCGAAGCCGTGCGGCGCGGCTTCATGCGCAGTACCTGCAGCAGTTGACGTTCCAGCTCGGCATCGACATTCCACCCTGCCCAACGCGCCGGTTCCTCGCGCTTCACCCGCTGGTAAAACGGCAACAGGCGACGCTTGGCCAGGTCGCGCTTGTCGGCGCCCTCACGACGCGCCTCGGCATGTATCAGTTTGACGAGTGCCTTGTCGTCCACGGTCTCACCGCGGCGCAGGGCCTCAAGTATGTTCAAAATAATCTGTTCCATGTCCCCATTGTAAAGGCAAAGGCGCCGGAGCCGACCACGGCCCCGGCGCCTTCATCAAAGAGCGCGGCTATGTTTACCGGTCTTCGAAAACCGTCCGTCACTCCGAATCAAACGACATGTCGCCCAAACCGACCTCAAAGCGATACGTGGCGGACTTGTCACCGTTATCGAACTCAAGGTTCGAAACGTCATCGCCCTCGTAGGCATCCATGACGAAATCGCTCTCAAAGTCGCCGCCGCCCAGGGTAACACTCGCCTTAAAGCCCGTAGAACTCGGAACCGTTATCTCCACGTCGCCCGAGCCCACACTCACGTCCATCGACTTCGCAGGGGCCTGGTTGAGCCCAAACGTCGCATCGCCCAAACCGACCTCGGCATTCAGGGTATCGGTCACGGCGCCCGTAAACTCGACGTCCCCCGAGTCCAGCGTTACATCCAAATCGTGGCACGCAATGTCTGTGACCGTTAGATCGCCCAGCCCCACATACGCCGTAATGCCCACCAGGCTATCCGCAACATCTCGCGGCAACTCGATGGTGATCGTACGGTCAATCACGCGCTCGTCATCGCTGTCGAATTGGCCGATCTTGAGCGTAGAGCCATTGACCTCGGCAAGGTTCCGGGTTGCCGCGTCTGAAGCAGACGTCCCCTTCGCAACGCGGCCGCTTTCGATGACGCGCACCCGTCCGCCAGAGACACATTTAACCTCGACCGTCCCCGACGTCACATCCAGGTCAAGCGACTGAAACGCGCCTTCGTCAAAAGTCGTGCACGAAAGCTGCTGGGGCTGAGCGGAATAGTTGCCGCTACCCAGACCAGGCCAGTCGAACGTAACGGCACCAAGGTTCCACGGGCCATCAAAATGAATCAAAGCCCTCGAAATACCAAAGATCAGCCCGATGATGAGCGCAAACGCTCCGATACCAACACCCAGACGCACCTTGGATTCATGCGAAAGCCTCATCATTCATCACCCTCTTTGGCGCTCGGCTCTGCGCCGGCAGCGGCAGCCGGGTCGGCATCAACCGCAGCGGAAGCGTCCTGCATCTGGGCCTGAGCCGCCATCGGTGCCGGACCAACCTGAATATCCCCCCGTGCCCAATCTCCATCGAGCGCACGGGCCACCCAGTGGTAGATAGGGATCGTAAAGAAGATCAGCGCGGCAAAGGGGCAGCCACCAAGCAGGAACATCAGCAAAAAGAACAGCAGCCAGCAAACGGCCCAATACGGAAACGATTGGAACGGGCCCTTTACCGGCGCCGGGCTGGCCGTGCCGCTCGTCACTTGCGCCGTTGCGGCATTGGCAGCCTGCGCGCTCCAGCTTGCCGCCTGCGCCGCCTTGGCCGCAGCATCACTCGCCTGCGTCGCTGCCTCGGTCGCACGCGCCGCCGCCTCATGGGTACGAGCACGTTCCGCCGCTTCGGCCTCGCGCTGGCGGGCGCGGTCCTCGTTCTCAAATTCGATATCGTCCTCGATCTCGTCGCTCGGATTGAGCAGCTCGTCCAGACTCACGTCATAGAGTTTGGCGAGCGAGATCAAATTCTCGGTATCGGGCGAGCTCTCCGCGCGCTCCCATTTACTGACCGCTTGGCGCGACAGCCCTAACTTTCGCGCCAATCCCTCTTGGCTAAAACCCTTACTGCGGCGAAGGTCGGCGAGCCGCTGCGCAGTTTCCACATTCATGGTTCCTCCTATGCTTTTGCCGGCCGTGCCGCCGGACCGTATCTGTTCTTAAGGCGCCTTGCACAGTTAAAATCTATCCGCTACCGCCAAAATCATGCCACCTATTCTAGTGAGATTTTTGACAACCGGCGGTTGCGGGCGCACATGAGCTGCGGAAATGTGTCCAAACAAAGCAATGACCCACAGCTTGGTTGTCCCCGTTGCGGCGTTAACGGTAGTATGGTCGTACCGTTCATTCCACACCGCCAACGGAGGGAGTCCCGCGCCGTGAACCGCGATTTCGCCTCATCGCTCATTCAGCTCAATAACACGTTCTATCGCGAGCACTCCGCCTCCTTTTCCGACACGCGCCAGGCACCGTGGCCCGGCTGGGTGCGCACCATGGACATCGCGCTCGGGCAGCTCGACGTCGCCACGATCGAGCATCCCGTCCGCGTCTTCGATCTTGCCTGCGGCAATATGCGATTCGAGAACTTTGCCGCCGGCGGCGCACTTGCCGCCAAGGGCGTCGACGGAGCAAACCCCTCGGCAGATGCCAGCTGCCCCTTCGAGTTCTATGGCGTCGACTCGTGCCAAGACCTGGCCATCGATGCACATGGCCACGCGCTGCGCATTCCCAACCTGCACTTCCAGGAGCTCGATGTGCTCGATGCCCTCATGAAGCTCAATCCCGCTGAGACGCCCGATGTGCTTTTCGATGCCCCGCTCGCCGACATCTCGGTCTGTTTTGGCTTTATGCACCACGTACCGTCGTGCGAGTACCGCGTACGTGTGCTCGACGCCCTGGTGCGGCAGACGCGCCCAGGCGGCATCATCGCCATCAGCTTTTGGGAGTTTATGAACGACGAGCGCATGGCGCGCAAGGCCGTTCGAGCCGAGGCCCGTGCCGAGCTCACCCCGCCGTTTGAGGGTTACGATTCCGCGCAGTTTGAAGCCGGCGACCACCTCATTGGCTGGCAAAACGACCGCCACGCCTACCGCTATTGCCATCACTTTGACGATCAGCAGATCACCGACCTGGTGCGCGGCGTGCGTACGTTCTACAAGAGCGGCGAGGTCCCCGTGCGCGAGCTTGAGCGCTTCCATGCCGACGGTCGCAGCGGCGATCTCAACCGCTATGTGATTCTCAAGCGCCTGTAGGCATCGACAACTCGCCGCCGAGCCGCATCGCATCTTTCGGGCAAGCTATGCCCGCCCTTTTCAACCCATTGACGGAACGCGCAGCTATGCGTTCCATACTTATGACCAAGGAGCCTCATGGGAGCCGTCCACGTTCGCACGCCTAAGAACTTTGTGCTCGAGGAGCGCCTGGAGCACTACGCCGATGCGATTGAGACGAACCCCGAGGCCTATGCCGGAGATTGGCGCAAGGCCTGCGCGCCAGTTGGCAGCAAGCCCTTCGAGCACCTTCACCTGGATCTTGGCTGTGGCAAGGGAACGTACCTTGTAGAGCGTGCGGCCCACGAACCAAACACCCTCTTTATCGGTATGGACCAGGAGCCCATCTGCATCGCCTATGCCGCACAGAAAATCTGTGAGCAGGAGCTGTCCAACGCGCTTGTCCTGCCCCGAGGCGCCGCATCGCTGCCGCAGCTGTTCGCCGCAGGCGAGCTGGATGCCATCACCATCAACTTTCCCACGCCGCAGCCCAAGGCCAAGTACGCCAAAAAACGACTCGTCCATGTCGACCATCTGATACTCTACCGCCCGCTCTTTGCAGCCGGCGCCACCGTCACACTGCGAACCGACAGCAAGCCATTGCGCGACTACGCCCTGGGGCAGTTTGCCGCGGCCGGCTACGACACACTTTGGATAAGTGACGACGTTCGCCGCGACCATCCCGAGCATCCCGAGACCGAATATGAATGCCGCACGCGCGAGATGGGTGCCGTCGTCTACGGCATTTGCGCCACACCCGGTGCGCGGCCCAGCGATGAACAGCTCCAAGCGGGCCGCGCGCAGGAGCAAAGCCTTGCCTGCTACCTACCCGATAACCTCGATGAGCTCACCTATGTACCTCTGGGCATGGAAGAGGCCGTCGAGAACTTTAGAAACCGTGCCCGCAAAGGCAAGAAACGCCTGCCGCAAGAGTCCTAGGGGCTTCTGATGGTCGCGACGTCGGCAAACAAGCGCGAATAGGCACCAGCAAACGGCCCTCGAGCCTAAGTGAGTAGACTTTTTTACGATAGCCAAGCACAGCCCGCATAGCGAAACATAAAACAGCAGGTAGAACCCTTGCACAAAAGCCATGTGCTCGCGATATTGCAAAAAGTCTACTCACTTAGCTGGCGACCGCACCAAACAGCTGGGTAGAACGCCCATTTCCTGCATTTTCTCGCGCGCTGGCACCCCGCGCCGCCGCTACGCCATAATAGTTGGCGGACAAACGCGAGAGAAAGCAAACACATGGCACAGACCACGACAGATACCACCGCCAGCACCGTCTCCGGCGCCGGGGCTGCCAGCTCATTCTCGGGCGGCACGGGAACCGAAGCCGAGTTTGGCTCGCTCGGTGCGCTCTCCCCCACCTGGTGGGAGCCCGAGGATGGCAGTGAGCCCGAACCATGGCTCACGCCTGATCAGGCCTTCGAACGCTTCTTTGAATGGACGAGCGACCGCGGCATTGAGCTGTGGGATCACCAAGAAGAGGCCCTCATGGACCTGGCAGCCGGCGATCACGTCATTTTAGGCACACCGACCGGATCGGGTAAATCGCTCGTCGCGCTGGGCATGCTCTTTATGGGCATGGCACAGGGCAAGCGCTGCTATTACACGGCGCCCATCAAGGCCCTGGTCAGTGAAAAGTTTTTTGACCTGGTACAGGTGCTCGGCCGCGATAACGTTGGTATGATCACTGGCGACACGCACATCAACACCAAGGCGCCCGTCATTTGCTGCACGGCCGAAATCCTTGCCAACGATGCGCTCCGCGAGGGCGAGGACGCCGACGTGGGCTGCGTGGCCATGGACGAGTTCCACTACTTTGCCGACCCCGACCGCGGCTGGGCCTGGCAGGTGCCGCTGCTCACCCTGCCCCACACGCAGTTTATGCTCATGAGCGCTACGCTCGGCGATGTCACTGCAATCGCCGCCTCTCTCGAAGAGCACACCGGCGCTGCTTGCGACCTGGTTGTCGACGCCCCGCGCCCCGTGCCCCTGAGCTATGACTACGTGACGACCTCGCTCGAGGGCACCGTCGAGCTCGCCATGCGACGCGGAGAGGCCCCACTCTACATCGTGCACTTTAGTCAGGACGCCGCGCTTGCCACGGCACAGTCGCTTGCCAACTTTGGCATCGCTAGCAAGGAGCAGCGCGAGGCCGTTAAGGAAGCTGCCAAAGGCACGAGTTTCTCCACCGCCTTCGGCAAGATTCTCAAGCGCCTGCTCGGCTGCGGCGTCGGCGTGCACCACGCCGGTATGCTGCCGCGCTATCGTCTGCTGGTCGAGCGCTTGGCGCAGCAAGGCCTGCTGCCCGTCATCTGCGGCACCGATACGCTCGGCGTCGGCATCAACGTACCCATCCACACCGTGGTACTCACCGCGCTCACCAAGTTCGATGGCTACAAGATGCGTCGTCTGCGCGCCCGCGAGTTCCATCAGATTGCCGGTCGCGCCGGCCGCTCGGGCTTCGATACCGAGGGCATGGTAATCGCCGAGGCACCCGAACATGAGATCGAGAATGCCAAGCTTATGGCCAAGGCGGGCGACGACCCCAAAAAACTCCGTAAGATTAAAAAGAAAAAGGCCCCCGAGGGCTTTGTCACCTGGAACAAACAGACCTTTGAGCGCCTGATCGAGACGCAGCCCGAGACGCTCAAGCCGCGCCTGCGCATCACGCACTCCATGGTGATTAGCGTGGTCGAGCAGGGCGGCGATGCCCGCGCCCGCGTGCACGACCTCATCGAGACAAGCCTCCAGACCCCCGAGGAAAAGGCTAAGCTCGAGGTTCGTGCCGACGAGATCTTCGCCACGCTCATCGACTCCGGCGTCGTCGTGCGCACCGAGGTGCCGCCCGCACCCGACGCTCCGGCTGACGCCGCGCCGGACATCGACTACGCGCTGACGGTCGACCTGCCCGAGGACTTCGCGCTCGATCAGCCGCTCTCGCCGTTTTTGCTTGCCGCGCTGGAGCTGCTCGACCCCGAGAGTGAGACCTATACCATGGACCTCATCTCGATGGTCGAAGCTACGCTCGAGGACCCCAAGCAGGTATTGCGCGCACAGGAGCGCGCCGCGCGCGACCGCGCGATGGCCGAAATGAAGGCTGACGGCGTCGAGTATGAGGAACGCCTGGAGCGCATCCAGGATGTCACCTACGAAAAGCCGCTCGAGGACTTGCTCGATGCCGCCTTCGACAAGTACCGCCAGGAAGTACCCTGGGCCAACGACTACCAGCTCTCGCCCAAGAGCGTCCTGCGCGACATGCTGGAGAGCGCAAGCGATTTTAAGGGCTACATTCAAAAGCTCGGCATCGCCCGCTCCGAGGGCATTCTGCTGCGCTACCTAGCCGAGGCCTACCGTTCGCTCGATCGCACCGTGCCCATTGAGAAACGCGATGAGCGCTTGCGTGACATCATTTCGTGGCTCGGCTTTGTGGCGCGCTCGGTCGACTCGAGTCTGGTGGACGAGTGGGAGAACGCCGGCAACCCCGCTGCACTCGACGCCGCACCGCCGCAGGGCATCGACGAGGTCGTGGCGGACCGTCGCGGCTGCACGCTGTTGGTGCGCAATGCACTCTTCCGCCGCGTGGCCCTTGCAGCCCGTGGACACGTGCGCGATCTGGGCGAGCTCGACGAGGACTGGGGCATGAGCGAGATCCGTTGGCAAAAGGCGCTCGATGCTTACCACGAGCAGCACGAGGAAATCCTCACCGACGGAGACGCCCGCAGCGCCGCGATGTTTTCCATCGACGAGTCCGATGAGAAGACCGATCACGTGTGGCACGTGCACCAGATTTTTGCCGACGAGGATGGCGACCACGACTTTGGCATCAGGGGCGATGTCGATCTGGACGCCACACAAGACGGCGGCGAGGTCATCTTCAAGAACTATCGCGTCGGCTTTATCGAGGACCTGCTCGAGGACTAGCCGAACATACCGGAACGGAACGAAACGGGGCCGTTGACAATATCGCCAGCGGCCCCGTTTTTGCACTATACGCTATGCCTTACTCGGCATCCTCGACCTCATACGAATCCGCCTCGGCTGGCTCATCGTTTGTCTCTGGCGCAGCCCCGCGTGCCTCGTCAAACGCCGCCTTCATGGTCTTGTTACCCCACGTGAGCTTGCGAATGGTAAGATCGTCGGCCTTCTTGTTGGCTAGGCGCAGATTGTTCTCGGAGGACAGCAACGCCTCCTTGGTTTTCTGCAGATGGCTAATCGTCTTGTCGATCTCATCGATCGCCGTTTGGAACCTACGGCTCGCGATCTCGTAGTTGCGGCCGAAGTCGTTCTTGAACTTTTCCATCTTGGCTTCGAAGTTCGTGACGTCGATATTCTGCTGTTTGTACTCCGCCAGCTCCTGCTTATAGCGCAGCGAACCCATGGCGGCGTTGCGAAGAAGCGTAATCATGGGAATGAAAAACTGCGGACGAATCACGTACATCTTCTCATAGCGGTAACTCACGTCGACGATGCCCGCGTTATAGAGCTCGCTCTCGGGCTCCAGCAGGGTGCAGAGCACCGCATACTCGCAGCCTTTCTGGCGACGATCGTGATCGAGCTTCTTAAAGAAGTCCTCGTTTTTATGCTTGGTCGCGGTCTCGTCGTTCTCGTTTTTCATCTCGAACATAATCGAAATGACCTCGTTGCCGCTCGCGTCGCACTCGCGGAAGATAAAGTCGCCCTTGGTACCCTCGGACGCATCGTTATCCTTCTCGAAGTACGCGTTAGGAAACGCCGTCATGCGCAGACGGTTAAACTCGGTCTCGCAGTGCTGCTCGAGTGACTCGCCCACCATCTTGGTGGACAGGCGGACCTTCATGTCCTTAAGGCGCTCAATCTCTTCGTCCTTGTAGCGAATCAACTCGTCGCTCACGCGCTTGGCCTGCGCAAGCTCGAGCTCATGTGCCGCCTTGGCCTGTTCCTCGCGCGAATCGCGCACCGCCAGCTCGCTCGTCAGTTTGGCACGTGCCTCGTCACGCTCACGCTCTGCCGCGGCGACCGCCTCCGATAGGTTCATTTTGGCCGTCAGCTCCTGTTCGCGCAGCTGCGCACGCAGGCCCTCGGCCTCCTGCTCGGACTGAGCCTTTGCGGCGGAAAACTTCTCTTGTACCTTTGCGCGATAGTCAGCAAGCGTGCGCTCAGCCTCGCCGCGAGCGGCATCGATCTCACGCTGCGACTCGGCCGCAGCGGCGGCAAGCGCCATCTCCTGGGCCTTGTCCGCCGCGGAGAGCTTTGCCTGCAATTCTGCAATCTGCGCATCGCGTGCAGCTAAATCGTTCTGAGCAGCATTGCGCGCCGAAGCCTCGGCAAGCTTGGCTTCGTCATCCTTGCGTCCCAGCTGCGCACGCAAATTGTCGATCTCGCGCTGAAGCTCAGCATTCTCCTTTTGAGCATCGGCACGGGCCTCAACCGCTGCACGCTGGCTTGCACCCTCACGCTCTGCGGCAGCGCCCTCGAGCTTGGCGCGCAGCTCGGCAAGCTCAGCATCGCGCTTGGCAACCTCTTGTGCCAACTTCTGAGCCGCAGCGTTCTTCTGCTCGACAAGCTGAGCATTGCGCTGAGACTCTGCCTTTTGTAAGGCAGCCGTCGAACGTGAGCGCTCAAGTTCCAGCGCCTGCTCGCCCTCGCGCTGGACCGCCTTCACACGCTCATCCAGGTCGCGCGAAAACTCGGCATCGCGCACTTGTTTGACGATATCCGCATAGCCAGACGCGTCGACCTTAAAAACTTCGCCGCAATGCGGGCACCTGATCTCGTTCATAGCAGCTCCTCGATGGACGCAAATTTCAACCGACTACACTCTACCGCGCCGCACGGACAAAAAAGGCGCCGCCGCCATAATGGCAACGGCGCCAGAACCATGACAAAGGTGCCCGCCCCCCCTTGTCGCGGTTTATGCGGTGGTTCGAGAATTACAGTCCAAAGAAGCTAAGAATCTGATCGCGGCTTACGGGCTTGTAATCGTTGGCATCGAGGCCGACATCGTAGCGAAAAATGGGGCGCTCGCGATCGCGGTTGCGTGCGTTGGTGCGGTCTCCCCTGCTGTGGATATGCCCGTGCAGCATGATGGCGCCACGTGCCTTGCCATTCCAGCTAAGCATGGGGTAGTGGCTCATAACCAGACGATGGCCCTTGGCATAGCCGGGAGCAATCTCCAGGTAATCGCGCACGTCTTCCCAAATTTGCGGCACGTCGGGATCTTCCCAATCGCCGTCATGGTTACCACGGATGAGCGTCACGTTCTGGCATTCGATACGCTCGCGCAGGCGCACCGCCTCCGCCAGGGGCAAACGATAGGTAAAGTCACCCAGAATATAGAGGCGGTCATCCGCCGCCACGCACTCATTGATGGCATCGATGACCTTGCGATTCATCTCTTCGACCGAGCCAAACGGCCGGTCCATGTCGTGCAAGATATTCGTATCGCCCAGGTGCAGATCGGCGGTAAACCACATCATCGTCTATGCCCTCATTTCGCAACGTGTCTAACACGTGCCTAGTATACAGACGCTTTGGCGCGTCGGTTAGCCAAAGAGCCCGCCGAACAGACCTCGGCGGCGTGTGTCTTTCTTTTTCGACGCGTCACCCTGGGCGTTCTTGTCCTGCCGCTTCTTACGATCCTGCTCCAGCTCATCATCGTCGAGCAGCATATCCCACTCAAACGGATCATCTGTCAAATCGAACAGGTCATCGTCATCAAACATGGCAGCCCCCCTTACCGACTAGCGGGCATCCACCACATAGAGGCCAACGCGCACCTGGTGCCACGGGCTACGCTCGGGGGCAACCTGCTGCACGCGCGCCTCAAATACGTCCTCGTGGCCGTAATACATCATCAAGGACAGCGGGCCGACCTCGTTTCCCGGAACATAACCGAGCTTGGTGTTGCCGTAGTAGATCGCAACTGCCTCGGGGTCATGGGGATTATCGCGCTCGGCACACAGCGTCAGCTTATCGCCCGCTTTAATATCGCCTAGGACCAAAGCGCCGTCGGCATATTGAAATCCTGCAATATGAAACGACAGAAGCACACGTGAAGGCTCGTACATGGCAGCTCCTCTAACGGCCGGATAAACCGGCGCTTAACCTTATTGAGAAGTCTACGAGCCCGTACGGACACAGATTCACCCGCCCGCACCTTTCAACCATTTGCCGCAACGCTTGCGAGACAGAGCGCTTGCAGATAAGATAGAGGCACGGATGGCACCCGTTGCAGCGGGTCTTGCCAACTCCGATACACGTTTTCATCGTGAGAAGTGGCCGTCTTCGCTTACGCGGGGGCGGCTATTTCATTCGGCCGATAAACAGGCCGAGTTCGATAGCCGCGATTAACAACGCCAGTAACGAAATAACATCGCTTACGTTCATACCAATTCCCTTCTAAAGGGAGTTGGCCCATCCGTACCCCATAGCAGTAGTCTAACGTAAATGGCGGGTAATAGGAACACTTGTTCGTATTATCCGCCATTTCCTAATGTACAAACATGCGCACGAATTTGTGCTTCCAGCTTGCGTAAGGCGCATAGCGGAATGGCACATCCAGCCAGGTTGCCTTGTTCACGATGCTCTTCTTGTGGCTAAACGTATCGAAGCTCTCGCGGCCATGGTACTGACCCATACCGCTCGCGCCCATGCCGCCAAAGCCCATATGGCTCGTAGCTAAGTGCATGATCGTGTCGTTAACGCAGCCGCCGCCAAAAGGCACGTAGCGCACAAAGCGCTGCTGAACCGCACGGTCCTGGCTAAAGATATACAGGGCCAGCGGCGTCGGACGATCCGTAATAAACGTCTCGGCCTCGTCTAGGCTCTCAAACGTCAGCACCGGCAAGATGGGGCCGAAAATCTCCTCCTGCATCACGGCGTCCTCAGGCGCCACGCCGTCTAGGATCGTCGGCTCAATCTTGAGCGACGACTCGCGCGCCGTTCCTCCCAGCACAACCTTATCGGGGTCGATCAGCCCGCGTACGCGCGCGAAATGCTTGGCGTTGACAATATGACCGTAGTCCTCGTTGTCGAGCGGGTGCTCGCCAAACATGCGACGGACCTCCTCCTTGATGAGGCCCAACAGCTCATCGTGCACGCGCGTATCGACCAGCAGGTAGTCGGGCGCCACGCAGGTCTGCCCCACGTTGAGCCATTTACCAAAGGCGATACGTCGTGCCGCGACCTTCAAGTTTGCCGTCGCATCCACGATGCAGGGACTCTTTCCGCCCAGCTCAAGCGTCACGGGCGTGAGGTTTTTGCTCGCGCGCTCCATGACGAGCTTGCCGACCGGAACACTACCGGTAAAGAAGATTTTGTCCCAGCATTCATCGAGCAACGCTTCGTTCTCGGCACGCCCGCCTTCGACGACCGTCACCAGGCGCGGATCAAATGCTTCCTCGCAAATCTGCCTGAGCACCGCACTCGAAGCCGGCGCATAGGCACTCGGCTTGATGACCACGGTGTTGCCTGCAGCGAGCGCGCCGGCGAGCGGCTCGAGCGTCAGCAAAAACGGATAGTTCCAGGGCGCCATGATGAGCGTGACGCCATAGGGCACGGCTTGCGTTTTGCACACGCTCACGGCATTAGCGAGGTCACACGGACGCAGGCGCGGACGACTCCATCGAGCCACATGCGCAATCTGATGACGAATCTCGGAAAGCGACGTGCCGATCTCGCACATATATGCCTCGTCATGTGACTTACCCAAATCGGTCTTGAGCGCATGGGCAATATCGGCCTCGTGCGCACGAACCGCATCGCGCAGGCGCACCAGTGCACGGCGGCGAGTATCGACATCAAACGTGGTATGCGTCTTAAAGTAAGTGCGCCGATCGCCGACGATGCGCGCAATTTCCTCGGTGTTCATGGACCCTCCTAGTTCTCGTCCTCAAACATACCACCTGCAACAACTTCGTACATATGCTCGAGCTCCAGGCGGTCCATTAAAAGAGGAACGGGGTACAGGGGATTGGCCTCGGCATCGGCATGGGACGCCATTTGCGGAATATCGGAGCGGCGAATACCCGAGACATATTTGGGGATTCCCAGGGCCTCGTTCATGCGGTCGACCCAATCGATAAAGGCCTCGGACGCAAGACTGTCCTGCGCGGTAGCCGGCGCAATGCCCGCCATGCGAGCAAGATCGGCAAGCTTGGGGGCGGCGGCGTCACCATAAGCGCGAAGCATGTGCGGCAGGATGATGGCGTTGGCTAAACCGTGCGGAATCCCGTAACGCCCGCCCAAGCTGTGTGCGATGGCATGAACGTATCCGACATAGGAGCGGGTAAACGCAACGCCTGCCTTATACGCCGCCGAAAGCATATTGCGGCGCGCACGCATGTCGTCGCCGTGCTCATAGGCCTCGAGCAAATTGTCGCGGATGAGCTGGACCGCCTGACGCGCCATCTTGCGCGTGTAGGGCGTGGTGCTACGGCCGATAAAGGCCTCGACAGCATGCGTCAGGGCATCCATACCCGTCTGCCCCGTGGTGGACGCCGGCAACCCGCGCGTAAACTCGGGGTCGTGCACCGCAAAACGCGGGATGAGCACAAAGTCGTTAATAGGGTATTTATAGTGCGTCTCGTTATCGGTGATAACCGCCGCGAGCGTGACTTCGCTTCCCGTACCGGCGGTAGTGGGAACCGCAATAAGCAGCGGCAGGAGACGGTGGACACGCAACAGGCCACGCATCTTGTTGATGGGCTTGTTTGGCTGCGCAATGCGCGCCCCCACGCCCTTGGCGCAGTCCATGGCCGAACCGCCACCAAAGCCGACAATGGCCCGGCAGTCGTTCTCGCGATACAGCGCCGCCGCTTCCTCCACATTCGAGACCGTAGGGTTCGCACGCGTCTCGGCATAGACCGTAACGCCAATCCCCTGAGCCGTAAGCGCACGCTCGAGTGATGCCGTGAGCCCCAAACGTGCAATACCAGGGTCTGTCACGATAAGGACCTTCTGGATCGAGCGCTTTTGAAGCACCGCGGGCACATCCTCGGCATGCTCCAAAACGCGCGGCTCGGTATAGGGCAGGATCGGCAATGCAATGCGAAAAACCGTCTGATATGTTCGGCACCAGGCACGACGGGCTAGATGCATAAAGGAAACTCCTTTATTTGTTGATGGGTCAACATTTGCTCGACCGATTGTACTCAGCGGCAGTCAAAGACGGCTTGCCAATCGTTAATCAATCAACATCTTCATATCTCAAAATTGTTTTATTAAAAATCATTCCTAATAGGCTTCACATTTGGTTGCATTTATGGATAATAGAACTCGTCAAGACGCACGTCCGGAGAGGGCCCTTACGGGACCGGACGAGCGCACAATCGCCATCGATCGAAAGGATCGAATCATGAAGTTTGTTTGCCCCGTTTGCGGTTATGTGGAAGAGTTCGACGGCGACCAGCTGCCCGAGGACTTCAAGTGCCCCCAGTGCGGCGTTCCCGGTTCTCGTTTCCTGAAGCAGGAGGAGGGCCAGCTCGAGTGGGCCGCCGAGCACGTCGTGGGCGTCGCCAAGATGGAAGGCGTCTCCGAGGACATCGTTGCCGACCTTCGCGCCAACTTTGAGGGCGAGTGCTCCGAGGTCGGTATGTACCTGGCCATGGCTCGCGTCGCTCATCGCGAGGGCTACCCCGAGATTGGCCTGTACTGGGAGAAGGCTGCCCACGAGGAGGCGGAGCACGCCGCCAAGTTCGCTGAGCTCCTGGGCGAGGTCGTGACCGACTCCACCAAGAAGAACCTCGAGATGCGCGTTGAGGCCGAGAACGGCGCCACCGCCGGCAAGACCGATCTTGCCAAGCGCGCCAAGGCCGCTGGTCTCGATGCCATCCACGATACCGTGCACGAGATGGCTCGCGACGAGGCCCGCCACGGCAAGGCTTTCGCCGGCCTGCTCAAGCGTTACTTCGGCTAAGCCAGCCGCCTGAGAGACAATCTCTAACTCGATAAGGCCCGGACCGTATTGGTTCGGGCCTTTTTCGTTGGCTTATTGCAGCTGTTCTTGAAGAACGATGAGCGACTGAGGGCTCAGGTCGTCGTATTGTATGAGGACGCGAGATGGAGCGTTCTTAGTCGATGCCCGATCACCCGTCCACAGGCAATCGGCGATATTGACATAGGAAATACGAGCGTCAGCGAGAGCCTTCGCGAAACCCTCCCCCGCCTTGTCCTCGGCCAGGACAACGGCACAGTAAAGGCCCGCGTCTGCATGCTCAATCGAGACCTCTCCTGCCGGAAATACCTTCCGCACAAGCGCCATCAGGCCATCACGCGCCTCGCGAGCACGAACGCGCACGCGGTTCACATGTCGCTCGTAATCACCCGATTCCAGCAAACGCGCCAAAGCGACCTGGTCAACAGAGCTCACCGACGAGGCGTAGAAACCAAGGTTGCGCCTAAACCGCTCCATTAGCTCATCGGGCAACACCATGTACGCCAAACGCAACGCCGATGAAAGGCTCTTCGAAAACGTGTTGGTGTAGATAACCGACTGGGCGGCATCGATCGACGCGAGCGCGGGAATCGGCTTCCCGGCAAGGCGGAACTCACAATCAAAGTCATCTTCGATGAGATACCGACCTGGTCGCTCGGCGGCCCAGCTCAGAAGCGCATAGCGCCGCGCAATGCTCGTCACAAGGCCGGTCGGATACTGATGGGACGGCATCAGGTGAAGGACATCGGTCCCGCTTTTCTGCAGAATGCTCAAGTCCACGCCCTCATCATCCAACGGGATATGTCGAACTTTGCAGCCCATAGCCTGATAGATGCGCGTCAGACGCAAATAGCCCGGGTCCTCAACGGCATACACCTTGTCAGCGCCAAGCAACTGAACCAACATGGTATCGAGCAGCTGGGCGCCTGCACCGATAACAATGTTGTTGGGATCGACATTCATGCCCCTCGTCCCACGCAGATGGTGAGCAATTGCGCGTCGCAGCCGAGCAGTGCCCTGCGCCGGTGCGGGCGAAAAGATTTCGCGCTCGTCTTCGGATGCCAGCGTCGCCCGTAGCGCGCTTTGCCAAAGCCGCGCCGCCTCCAAAGCGGAAGGAGAAAGCGCATCGAATCGCTCGACCTGTCCGTTGACATCATGCGCGCTAGGACCCGCAGAGACAGTATCTCGGTCGATGCCCTCCGCAGCCGAAGCCAAAACCGGTGCATCCGGAAGCTCGCAAGCGTAGTAGCCACGACGCGGCATTGAGCAAATATAGCCCTCGGCAAGTAACTGGCTATATGCATTCTCGATGGTAATGACACTGATTCCCAGATGACTGGCAAAGGCGCGCTTAGACGGAAGATGCTCCCCCGCCGCAATACGTCCAGCAACGATATCATCTCGAATTTGCTGGTAAACATACTCATAAAGCGATGCTTCGCCGCGTTTTTCCAAATTGTAGTCAAGCATGAGTTTGCCACCTGACCTTATCGAGCTGTTCAATCTGGTATTAGTCTGACCTTGTTATTATCTCGAAAACTGAGTATTTCGCCATACCCAGCTCCCCGATAGGATGTTCCGTCAAGCAATGCACATGCCAACCAGGGGAGCAACCATGGCAGAACAGACCAGCAAGGCCGATCGCGTCAAACTCAATCGCGAGCTCGCGCAGATGCTCAAGGGCGGCGTCATCATGGACGTCACCACGCCCGAGCAGGCACGCATCGCCGAGGAGGCAGGCGCTTGCGCCGTCATGGCTCTCGAGCGCATCCCGGCCGACATCCGTGCTGCAGGCGGCGTCTCACGCATGAGCGACCCCAAGATGATCAAGGGCATCCAAGAGGCCGTCTCCATCCCTGTTATGGCCAAGTGCCGCATCGGTCACATCGTCGAGGCGCAGGTCCTGCAGGCCATCGAGATCGATTACATCGACGAGTCCGAGGTTCTCTCCCCTGCCGATGACGTCTATCACATCGACAAGACCCAGTTTGACGTGCCGTTTGTCTGCGGCGCCCGTGATCTGGGCGAGGCGCTGCGCCGTGTTGCCGAAGGCGCCACGATGATTCGCACCAAGGGTGAGCCGGGTACGGGCGACGTCGTTCAGGCCGTGCGTCACATGCGCAAAATCCAAAAGCAGATCCGCGACGTAGTTGCCCTGCGCGACGACGAGCTCTTTGAGGCAGCCAAGCAACTGCAGGTTCCGGTCGAGCTGGTGCGCGAGGTCCATGCCACGGGTAAGCTTCCCGTCGTGAACTTTGCCGCTGGCGGCGTAGCGACCCCCGCCGACGCCGCGCTGATGATGCAGCTGGGTGCCGAGGGCGTCTTTGTCGGCTCGGGCATCTTTAAGAGCGGCGACCCCGCCAAGCGCGCCGCCGCCATCGTCAAGGCCGTGGCAAACTTCACCGATGCCAAGCTCATCGCCGAGCTTTCGGAGGACCTGGGCGAGGCCATGGTGGGCATCAACGCCGACGAGATCGAGATTATCATGGAGGAGCGCGGGCGCTAGTCCAGCAGAAGGGATCGCACATGAGCGATTATGCAGACCAAACGGTCGCCGTGCTGGCGGTCCAAGGCGCTTTTGCCGAGCACGAGGCAAGGCTATCCGAGCTGGGCGCACGTTGTATTGAGCTGAGGCAGGCGGCTGATTTGAAGCAGGACTTTGACCGTCTGGTACTTCCCGGCGGCGAGTCTACCGTTCAAGGGAAGCTGCTTGATGAGCTGGGCATGCTCGAGGAGCTTCGCACCCACATTGTTGAAGGCATGCCCGTCCTTGGCACCTGCGCCGGCTTGATTCTATTGGCGCGCGATCTTGCCGCACACGACGATAAGGGAACGCCGCGCCTAGCAACCATGAACGTACTCGTTGAGCGCAACGCTTATGGCAGACAGCTCGGCAGTTTTCGCACCAAGGGCCAGGTGTCCGGCATCGACGGTGAAGTGCCATTAACATTTATCCGTGCACCCCGCATCGTCGAAGTGCACGGCAATGCCAAGGCCTTAGCGAAAGTCGACGGCCGCATCGTCGCCGCCCGTCAGGGCAACCAGCTCGGCGTAACCTTCCACCCCGAGCTCGACGACGACACGCGCCTCCACGAACTGTTCCTACAAATGTAGGCATCGAAATCAACAAACGAAACGAGAGTGGATAATCTCCCACTTTAAGCTTGGATGCAGGCTCAAACCGGGAGATTATCCACTCTTGTTCTATGTAGTCGTTTAAGAACGTCCCCAATGACTACAAGGAATGTCCCCAACTGCCGGCAGAGACGATATGAGCAGGACATAAAAACAT
>CAJMST010000011.1 GCA_905216145.1 uncultured bacterium
ATTGACCTTCTGGTCATGCCGCCGAAGTTGAAAGGCAGATTGCCGCTCTGGCGGGTTTGCAGCGTCAACTGGTTACGCGGTTCGTAGAACCGCGTAACTAACAAATGAGCATCGCATCGCCAAAGCTGAAGAAGCGATAGCGCTCCTCGATGGCAGCGGCGTAGGCATCCATGATCTGGTCGCGGGTGGCAAGCGCGCTCACGAGCATCATGAGCGTGGAGCGCGGCACATGGAAGTTCGTGATCAGCGCATCGACCACGTGATAGGTCGAGCCGGGCATGAGGTAAAGCTGCGTCGTGGCGTTCTCGCGCACCACGATGTCACCGCGGCCAAGCGTATCGGCCCCGTCCTCGCGGCCTTCAAAATAGCGCGCCGTCACGGCCGGATCGGACACCGGCGCGTCCGTGTCAAACGCGCTCTCGAGCGAGCGTACCGCGGTAGTGCCGACGGCGATCACACGATGACCCTCGGCCTTGGCCTTATGCACGGCGTCGACAACCTCCTGCGACACGTGGTAGCGCTCGGTGTGCATGACGTGCTGCGTAGGGTCGTCCTCCTCCACCAAGCGGAAGGTATCGATGCCCACCTCGAGTTCGACGGCGGCAAACTTGGCACCCTTGGCCTCGATAGCGGCCATGAGCTCAGGAGTAAAATGCAGACCCGCCGTAGGAGAGGCAGCCGAGTGCTCCTCCTTCATGGCGTAGACGGTCTGGTACTTCTCGGGATCGCCCTCGTAATCGGTAATGTAAGGCGGCAGCGGCACGTGGCCGGCAGCATGGATGGCCTCGTCGAGCGTGCGCGGGTCGCCGGCGGCATTGCAACCGGCCGGCTCAAAGCGCACCAGACGGCCACCGCGGCTATCGGTGACAAAGTCGACGACCTCGGCCGTCAGCACTACGGGAGCCCCCTCGGGCGCATGGGCGCCGCCCGCACGATACTCAATCTGAGCACCAGGCTTCAGGCGCTTGCCCGGCTTGACCAGGCACTCCCAGACGTGACCCAGCGGGTCAACATCCTCGCGGCGCTTGAGCAGCAGCGTCTCGACCACGCCACCCGAGCCCGTTTTGCGACCGATCAGACGAGCCGGCATCACGCGCGTCTTGTTGATGACGAGTACGTCGCCCGGCTCGATATAGTCGATGATGTCGCGGAAGATGCGGTGTTCAACGGTACCGCCGTGCTCCAGCGGCGTTCCTGTCTCGGAGCCTTTGCGATCAACCACCAGCAGGCGGCAGGAGTCGCGCGGCTCGGCAGGAGCCTGGGCAATCAGTTCCTCAGGAAGGTTGTAGTCAAAATCATCGGTACGCATAGACACGTCGGATTCTCCTTATATAGCTAAAGTCCGCTCTACATCCTAGCAGGCTGACGTCCCAAGTGAACTACTTTTTGGCGGCTTTGCGCTCGTCGCGGATGCGGGCGCGGTCCATGGCCGCCTCGACAGCCGAGAAGCGGCAACCACAGTAGTTCTGCCGATACATGCCAAGCTCGCGCGAACGGCGTGTCGCCTCGGGGTAATACGGGCGAAAATCGCGAATCACCGGGGTGAGCCCATGTGCCGCCGCCAAGCGCTCAAGCACGTCATTGCAGGTATCGAACAGCTGGTACGGCGAGACGGCGAGCGTCGTGCCCACAAACTCAAACCCGCGCTCCTGGGCCACGCGGCACGCCTCGGCCAAGCGCAGGGCATAGCACGCGCGACAGCGACGAGGCCGATCGGCACCCAGCGGTGCCACGCCGGTCTCCCAGCGATCGCGGTCCTCCCCTGCCTCGATGAGCTCGATATCACCATCGGCACACCACCGGCGCAGCTCGTCCAAGCGGCGCTGCCATTCATCGCGCGGTTGAATATTGGGGTTGGTCCAGCAAATCGTGGGCTCAAACCCCTCCTCGCGCAGCAGGCGAACCGGCTCAAGCGAGCATGGTGCACAGCACGCATGCAGCAACAACGACTTCATCGACATCTCCTCACCCAAAAAAGCGCACGCCAAAGGACGTATCCTCGCAGGCGACAATGCGGCGGTCGCGCAAAATGGTCCGCACGTAATACCAGTCGCCTACACAGCCCGACAAATGCAAGCTGGCAGCCAGATAGCACAGCAGCGGATAGCCCGAAAACGCAAACCCCAGGGCAAGCGTTGTCGTCACAACAACCGTCGGCGCCAGGCAAACCGCCATGTACCGCCGGCGCGAATACACAACGCCTTCGGCGCAGGCATAGATCATCGCCGTCTCGCGATTCGCCCCAAAGGTCACCTTCGCGCCCGCAGGCGCCAGCAGCTTAAAAAACACACCGTGCACCAGCTCGTGCACGGCAAATGAAGCCGCCGAAACCGCAGTCAAGCCGACCATCCAGCCCAAGACGGCCATCCAGCCGCCCGCGTCAGCCACATCCAAGTCTGCAGGCCCGCCCAGCAGCATAAACACCGGCACCAGGCACACGGCAAACACCACAAGCACGGCCATCCCCCACACAAAGCAAGCGTGCAGAAAATCCTCGTCTTCAAACGCATGTATGTTGGAAATCTCATTCATAGCATCTTAGGATAGCGCCCCTGCCACGTACCCGTCCGCATGTGCGATAATGTCGAACGATATGCACGAATTGACCACCGCGCCGCCGAGCCCCACGCCCGACTGCGCTCTCACCATATGCGAAGGAGTCCCATGGCATCCAAATACTCCATGAACGACCGTCCCAGCTGGCCTCGCCGCGCCATCGTTACCGCCGGCGAGCCCTATGGCAACAAGGGCCTTCACTTTGGCCACGTTGGCGGCGTCTTTGTCCCTGCCGACTTCTTCGCCCGCTTCCTGCGCGACCGTCTGGGCCGCGAGAACGTCATCTTCACCTCGGGCACCGACTGCTACGGCTCGCCCATCATGGAGAGCTACCGCAAGCTCAAGGAGAACGAAGGCTACGACAAGTCCATCGGCGAGTACGTCGAGTCCAATCACTCCCGCCAGGCCGCAACCCTCAACAACTACAACATCAGCTGCGATATCTACGGCGGCTCGGGCCTTGAGCCGGCTGCGCAGATTCACAACGAGGTGACCGCCGAGATTATCGAGCGCCTGCACGAGCAGGGCACCATCTCCAAGCGCTCCACGCTGCAGTTCTACGATGCCAAGGCCAGCACGTTCCTCAACGGCCGCCAGGTGATCGGGCGCTGCCCCATCCAAGGTTGCAAGTCCGAGAAGGCGTACGCCGACGAGTGCGACCTGGGTCACCAGTTTGAGCCCGAGGAGCTCATCGCGCCCAAGAGCCAGCTCACCGGCGAGGTGCCCGAGCTGCGCCCAGTCGACAACCTCTATTTCGACCTGCCGGCCTACCTCGACTTTATGAAGACCTACACCGCCAAGCTCGCCCAGAACCCGCAGGTTCGCTCCGTGGTCTCCAAGACCATGGAAGAGTGGCTGCTGCCGGCACAGCTCTATATTCAGAACAAGTTCCGCGAGGCCTTCGACGCCGTCGAGGATCAACTGCCCGAGCACACCGTGCTGGAGCCCGAGGGCAACAAGAGCAGCTTTACCGTCACCTTCCCCAGCTGGAAGGAGCGCGACGACGCCCACGCAGTGCTCGCCAACGGCGGCGTGCGCTTCCGCAGCGGCAAGGCGCTCGTTCCCTTCCGCATCACCGGTAACATCGACTGGGGCGTTCCGGTGCCCGAGGTCGACGGCGTCTCCGACGTCACCTGCTGGTGCTGGCCCGAGAGCCTGTGGGCGCCCATCAGCTACACCCGCACCGTGCTCGCACGCGATGCCAAAGCCGCCGGCGTAACTGAGGGTGTCGCCGCCCAGGACGCCGCCCTCATGGGCGAGCCCGCTGCCGATTCCACGCAGGTACCCGCACCCACCTACCAGCACAGTTCGCTCGATTGGCGCGACTGGTGGTGCTCTGACGACGCACAGATCTACCAGTTCATCGGTCAGGACAACATCTACTTCTACTGCATCGCGCAGACCGCCATGTGGGAGGCCCTGGGCTGGGACCTCACGCAGAGCACCGTCAGCGCTTGCTACCACCTGCTCTACATGGGCAAAAAGGCCAGCTCGTCCTCGCAGACGCCTCCCCCGCCGGCAGACGACCTGCTCAACCACTACACCTGCGAGCAGATGCGCGCGCATTGGCTGTCGCTCGGCCTGTCCGAGAAGCCGGTGAGCTTTAGCCCCAAGGCATATGACACGCGTGTGACCGGCAAGGACAAGGACGGCAACGAGGTGCGCGCCTGCGACGACAAGCGCGTCATCGATCCGGCCCTTAAGGAGAGTGCCCTTTTGACCGGCGTGTTCAACCGCCTGGCCCGCAGCTGCTTCTACGGCGTCGCCGTCAAGGAGGGCGACGAGAGCCCGTACCGCAACGGTTGCATTCCGGCCGGCGCAGCCTCTGCCGCCGTGGTCGAGGCTGCCGAGCAGGCCGCCCTTGCCTTTGAGCAGGCCATGTACAAGTTCGAGACGCACCGCGCGCTCGCCGCGTGCGACGACTACCTGCGCGCGGCCAACAAGCGCTGGAGCGATGCCTCCAAGGCCGCCAACAAGCTCGAGGGCGAGCCGGCCAACGCCGCCATGAAGCAGGCCCTGGTCGACGCCTTTACCGAGCTGCGCGTGGCGACCGTGCTCATGCACGGCATCGTCCCGGCCGGCTGCGAGCTCATCTGCGAGTACTTCGATGTCGACCCGGTCGCCTTCTTTAGCTGGGACAACATCTTTGCCTCCACGGACGAGTTTGTGGAGAGCCTGGGCGAGAAGCCCGGCGAGCACCGCGTTAAGCCGCTGCCCCCGCGCTTCGACTTCTTCAGCAAGCACGAGAGCCAGTACTAAAGCACGCCAGCAGCGGCGTGCCCGGAAAGTAGTCAATTTGGGACGGGAAGGAAAGATGGATGTCCAAGCCGCGTCGTAGTAAGCAGAAAAAGCAGGTTAAGCCCGAGCTCAAGCTCAGGCAGTTTGCCGCCACCGAGCTTTCCGACCAGCTTGCCGCCCAACACTCCGCCGCCGACCTGCCTCGCTTTATGGTCGACACGGTTGCCGGCGCCTATGCACCAGCCGATGCTCGGCTCATGATCGAGGGTTTCGGTGCCGCAGCCACGCGCCCGGTCACGCTGCGCGCCAACACGCTCAAGGCGACCGCCGAGAACATCGCCGCGGCACTCGACGCCGCCGGCATCGCCCACCGCTCCGTCGCATGGTACCCGGACGCTTTCATCCTGCCCGAGGCCCAAGTTTCCGACCTATGGGACCTCGACATCTACCGTGACGGCAAGATCTACTTGCAGAGCCTGTCGTCCATGATGCCGCCTTTGGTGCTGGGCGCACGTGCCGGCGAGGACATCCTGGACATGTGTGCGGCCCCCGGCGGCAAGACGACGCAGATCGCCGCCCTCACCCAGGGACAGGCGCACCTCACAGCCTGCGAGATGAGCATTCCCCGCGCCGAAAAGCTCGAGGCCAACTTGGGCCGCCAGGGCGCCAAAAACGTGCCCGTCATGCGTATTGACGCACGCGAGCTTGACGAGTTCTTCCGCTTTGACCGTATCCTGCTCGACGCCCCCTGCACCGGTACGGGCACCGTCATCAGCGGCAACGAAAAGAGCCTGCGCGGCCTCACTGAGCAGCTGCTCATCAAGTGCGCCCGCTCGCAGCGCGCGCTTCTGGACCGCGCCATGGGGGCCCTCAAACCGGGCGGTACGCTCGTCTATTCGACGTGTTCGATCTTGCCGCAGGAAAACGAGGATGCCCTGCAAGAGGCCCTCGACAAGCACATGGACTGTGAGCTCATCCCCCTCGACGGCACACCGAGCGAAAGCGAAGCACGCCGCGCCCAGCAGGTCGGCGAGGAGCCGCATATCGAGTGCAACGCCCTTACCGAGGCCATTGCCGCGGGCCACGTCTCGGCCATTGCCAACGGCATGCCCGGCACGCTGACCATTCCGCCCAGTCGCGACTTTGAGGGCTTCTATATCGCCCTGGTCCGAAAACGCAGCTAGCGCACGGATCCAAAACTCAACAAGCTATCGCCGTGCGCGCTTGTCCTGCTGGTCACGGCACTGCTTAAGTGCCTCACGCTCCTTGCGCTCGGCCTTTTTGCCCTTAATGGCCGTGACCGCAAAGTAGATGACCGCGGCGGCAACGATTGCGCCCACGCATAGGCCAATCGAGCCCAACATTGCCGAGAATTCCATACCGCGTCACCTCTCTTTTGTATACGGGACATTCAAGATAGCACCTCGATTCCCGCCACCACAGCTCCTTCACGTTCGCCGGCCCTTCAGTCTAACGGATGGCGCAGCGGGGAAAAATCAACTCGTCAAACGATTTAGCACTCGCAACGCCGGTCGTACACTGCCGACCGCACAGCATAGAAACGGACCGCCATGGATTCTCTCAACGATTTGAACGAGCGCGTCGACGCCTTTGTCGCCACCAGCTCCTTCGAGACGCCTGCCGCGAATAACGACCAAGCCCCCATCGATGTTCCCGCCGAGGTTCACGAGGACATCGTCGCCTCGGTCGACTTCTCCGAGGTTGAGCTTGCAGACGAATTTACCGAGCCCCAGGTGGCCGTAACTCCCAACGGCCTTTTGCCCATGGAGCCGCTGCCCATCGACGGGCGTCTGCGCAAGGCAGCCCTCCGTATGCCCGATGAGATCGAGGAGGCCAGCGGCTTTACGCTCTTTGGCCGCCGCATCAAATCGCTCATCTACACCACCGACGTGGCGGTCATCCGCAACTCCAATGCCGACGCCGTGTTTGCCGTCTACCCCTTCACGCCGCAGCCCGCCATTACGCAAGCGTTGCTGACCGTTGCCGAGTGCCCGGTCTTTGTGGGCGTTGGCGGCGGCACCACCACCGGTAAGCGTTCCGTGCAGATGGCGGCCGTATCCGAGATGCAGGGCGCGGCGGGCTGCGTGGTCAACTCCCCCGCTACCGCCGAGATGGTCGAGCACATCACCAACATCGCCGATATCCCCGTCATCGCCACGGTCGTTCGCTGCGACGATGATGCGCATGCCAAAGTGCGCGCCGGAGCCAAGATCCTCAACATCGCGGCCGGCAAGAACACGCCCCAGGTCCTGCGTGAACTGCGCGAGCACTATCCCAACTTGCCGCTCATCGCACCGGGCGGCAAGACGCCCGAGAGCATCCGTGAGACCATCGCCGCCGGCGCCAACGCCATCATCTGGACGCCGCCTTCGGCCCAGCAGCTGCAGACCGACATGATGCAGCGCTACCGCAAGATGAAAGAAGACGCCACGCCCGTCATCTCGCGCGACGATGTGCCCATTATCGACCAGGTCGCCGCCGCCGAGGTCAGCCAGGTCGAGAACATGAATCCCGACGTGCCGATTCCCGACGAAGTCATCGAACGCGTCGCTTCGATCCACGATCATATCGAGGAGCGTCGCGCCAACCGCGGACTCAAGCCCTCGCTGCACGGCTTCTTCTTCCGCGGAAAGAAACGCTAGCCGCAACAGCAAGGCCCGTCCCGCAAACGCGAGGCGGGCCGTTTTCGTTTGAGCAATCATGCAGCGATGTGATGGGGCAAACTAATCCACGCGCTTGTCGCCCATAAAGAAGAGCGCCACCGTACCAGGTCCGGTATGCGAGCCAATCAGAGTACCGATGTCATTGATCTCAATCTTGCCTTTAAGCTGCGGAACCTGTTCCTCAATCAGCGCCGCAACTGCCTCGGCATCCTCACGGCACGCCGAGTGCGACATGATGCACTTACCCGAATAATCCACACCGTCCTGCACGTGTGCCATCATGGTCTTGGCCATCTCGGAAATCGCGCGCTTCTTAGTGCGAATCTTCTCACGTGGCGACAACTTGCCATCGCAATCGACCGTCATAAGCGGGCAAATCTTAAGCGCCGTGCCGATGATCGCACTCGCAGCCGAAATGCGACCGCCTCGTAGGTAGCTCGACAGATCGGTCGAGAAGAACCAGTGGTGCAGGTTGAGTTTGTGCTCCTCGATCCAGGCAGCCGTCTCGTCGAGTGAAGCCCCGCTATCGCGCACGTCGGCGGCATATTCCAGCAACAGGCCAAAGCCCGAAGACGCCGCCAGCGAATCGATGACGCGTACCTTGCCGCCCTGGGGATAGCGATCCGCGAGCATCTGTGCCGCAACGCAGGCCGATCCATACGTGCCCGAAATACCCGACGACAACGTCAGGTGCAGCACGTCTTTACCCTCGGCAACAAACGGCTCCCAAAACTCCTCGTACTCACCCACGCTCACCTGAGACGTCTTGGGCATGGCTCCCGCGGCAATCTGGGCAAAAAACTTGTCCGGCGTAATCGACTGATACAGATCGTCCGTATAGACAACACCGTCGATCTCGTAATGAAAACACACGACAGGGATATTGCGCGACGCAAAGAACTCACGGGTTCGGTCGGCGGCGGATTCACAGGTCAGGACAAAATCACTCATATGAGGCTCCTTACTCATTGCTGCGCAAATTATCGCACAGTGAGCCTACATACGGTACATATGTCCACTATTTACCAAATCGAACCAAAAATAGCGAACATCTTTACCACCATCGTCTCCACCGACTCCACGCATAAATATCTGAGAAAACACCCTCTGTCGTCTCCACTCAACCGCCATATCTACCTCAACTAAATCGATTTACCAAACCGTTCAGCCGACAATTCAGCCGCTGGCGCAAAATCGAAACAAAAGCGGCGCATACTGATAAACGTTTGACGCTGTTTATCAGTTTTACCAGCCCCATCGGAAGGTGTTTCATGGTCGCATTCGATCGCAACCCGCAAGACTTCAAGTATCTGCGCCTGCTGTCGAGACAGTTCCCCACCGAACAATCCGCGTTTACCGAAATTATCAACCTCTCGGCCATCCTCAACCTACCCAAGGGCACCGAGCATTTTATGAGCGACGTGCATGGCGAGTACGAAGCCTTTATGCACATCCTCAACAACTGTTCGGGCGTCGTGCGCGAGCATGTCGACGAGATTTTTGGCGACACGCTCTCCTTTGACGAAAAGGGCGAGCTGTGCACGCTCATCTACTACCCGCGCGAGAAGATCGAGCTGGTCCGCAGCCAGCGCGAGGACTCGCCAACCTGGTACAAGACGATGCTTGACCAGCTCATCATGGTCGCACGCTCGCTTTCGAGCCGCTACACGCGCTCCAAGGTGCGTAAGGCCATCCCGCGCGATTACGCCTACATCATCGACGAGTTGTTGCACACGCACCCGGACGAGAACAACTATCGCGTGCGCTATCACGAGCGCATCGTGGAGTCCATCCTGGAGACCGCCAGCGCCGACGACTTTATCGAGTCGCTCGCCTCACTCATCAAGCGCCTGGCCGTCGACCACCTGCACCTGGTGGGCGATATCTTCGACCGCGGCGGCGGCGCGGCCAAGATTATGGACCGTCTGCTCACCTACCATTCGCTCGACATCCAGTGGGGCAACCACGACCTGCTGTGGATGGGTGCTGCGGCCGGTGAGCCCGCCTGCATCGCCACGGTGTTGCGCAACAACCTACGCTACGACAATTACGAGATCCTTGAGAACGATTACGGTATCTCGCTGCGTGAGCTTGTCGCCTTTGCCGATGCTACCTACACCGCCGGTGAGTCCATCACCCCGCTGATCAAGGCCATCAACGTACTGCTCTTTAAGCTCGAGGGCCAGATTATCCAGCGCCACCCCGAGTTCGATATGACCGACCGCCTGTTACTCGACAAGATCGATCACGACACCGGCACGGTCACGCTCGCCGACGGCAGCGTGTGGCCGCTCACGACCAACGACTTCCCCACCGTCGACCCGGCGGACCCCTATACGCTCACGCCCCAGGAGCAGCACATCATCGACAAGCTCGTGTCCGAGTTTGTCACCGCCGATCACCTGCGTCGCCATATCGATTTCCTCTATTCCCATGGCTCGATGTACAAGGTCGCCAACGGCAACCTGCTATTCCACGGCTGCGTGCCGCTCAACGAAGACGGCACCTTTAGCAGCATGAACTGCCTGGGCACCTGGCACGCTGGCCGCGATTATCTCGATTTTTGCGACCACATCGCCCGCCGCGCCTGGCGCGTGGGCGACCGCGACGCTCTCGACTGGATGTGGTACCTGTGGATTGGCTTTAACTCACCCGCCAGCGGACGCCTGGTGCGCACCTTTGAGCGCGCCTATATCGCCGATAAGAGCACCTGGGTCGAGCCGATGGACCCGTACTTTACGCTTACCAAGTCGCCCTCGGTCTGCGATGACATCATGCGCGAGTTTGGCGTCGCGCCCATGGCATGTTCACCGACCGGCCACATCATCAACGGCCACACGCCCGTTAAAACCACCAAGGGCGAGCAGCCCATCCGCGCCGAGGGCAAGCTGCTGGTCATCGATGGCGGCTTCTGCCGCGCTTACCATCCCAAGACGGGTATCGCCGGCTATACGCTCATCTCGAGCTCGCGCGGCTGCCGCCTCAAGTCGCACCGGGCCTTTACGACGGTTGCCGAGGCACTCACGCGCAATGTGGACATCGAAAGCGAGACCAACCGTTTTGACCAAGCAGACCGTCGCCGCATGGTGAGCGACACCGATACTGGCGCCAAGATCCGCAGCCAGATCCAGGACCTGCGCCAGTTGCTCGATGCATATAGAAACGGTGCTATCGAGGAGCGCGCCTAGCACCACCCGCGGGGATTGGCTAAACTTGCTAAGTTTGTCATCCCCGCGGCGCTTCGGCGCCAGCTTAAGGCAGGTACCATGCAAAAGCTCCTTGCGCAGATCATGAAATTTGGCGTCGTCGGTGTCATTGCCACGGTTATCGACTTTGGCATTATGAATCTGCTCCACTACGGTCTGGGCCTCAACATCCTAATCGCCAACACCAGCGGCTTTATCATCTCACTCATCTTTAACTACCTCGCAAGCATGAAATACGTGTTTGCGCACAAGGAAGGCATGAGCCGCCGCCGCGAGTTCATCATCTTTGTCGTGCTGTCCGTGATCGGTTTGGTGCTCAACGATGGCATCGTGCTGGCGCTCAACGCCGGCCTGGGACTCGAGGCCAATATCGCCAAGATCTGCGCCACCGCGCTTGTCATGGTCTACAACTTTGTGACCCGAAAGATCTTCCTGGAGGGTGACGAGACCAAGTAACTCACAACCCTACGGCCTTACGATGCCCACGGATGACGCGCGTCGAGCGCTGCGTTGTTCGTGGGCTTTGCTCGTTTACGGGAAGATTTGCAACGTTTGCGGATTACCTCTTGAATATTTGGCGAGTTCGTATATTTCTTTCCAAAGACCTTACGTTTCCCTTGCAAAAGCTCTAAAGTATCCTCTGCTCGATTCATCAACGCATTGGATGTGATTACGTGCGCAAGGCACTGGCACAACCTCATACCAAGCAGTTCCTCAAGTTCGCCGTCGTGGGTCTTATCTCCTTTGGCATCGACTGGGGCATGCTCATTGCGCTCGTCGAGCTGTTCCACCTCGACTTTTTGATGAGCACGACGGTCTCGTTTACCACGTCCGTCGTGGTCAACTACTGGCTCAGCATGAAGTACGTGTTCGACCATCGCGAGGGCATGAGCCGCAAGCGCGAGTTCACGATCTTCACCATCCTGTCGGTAATCGGTCTGGGCCTCAACGACCTGTACATGTTTGTGGGCGTCACGTTTTTGAGCATCGGCTACCAGGCCATGAAGGCCATCGCAACGTTCCTCGTCACCTGGTACAACTACTTCAGCCGCCGCTTCTTCCTCGAGGGCGCACGGTCGTAGTCGATTCACTATTTGCCTGAATGTATAACCGGTTGGAATTCCCGTTCCAACCGGTTTTTTGTTTGCCGAGAGACCCGGCGACCCAGTCCTCTACGCATGAAAAACGGGCAGCCCGGATGTTTGTCCGAACCGCCCGTCTGGCGCGCTATGTCGAGGCCTCTAGCCTGTAACGTAATACCAGACTACGTTGTCACCGTTTGAGAGAACGTAGTTGCTGCAGGCCGTCATGGGCGTTGTGCCGTTGACGGAGTACATCCAGCCGCTCGTGCCGCCGTGCTGTTTCTCGGCCAAACCACCAATCGCGGAGACATACGTGCCGTACGACGAGCCATGTGCGTTGACAGAAAGGCCCAGCGCGCACAGGGCATCGTAGACGGTAGCGCCTTCGTTAAAGGTAAAGGTGCCACCAGAGGACACAGGATTGCCCACGGCGCTCGATGTGACCGAAACCGTCACCGTTACGTAGCTAGGCTGCTGCGAGCTGCCCTGGTCGCCAGTAGAGGCGTTGCCGTTATCGGGGGCAGAAGATGCCCCGCTGGATGAGGAGGAGGCGCCAGGCGTAGAGCCGGCCCCGCCAGAAGAAGTCGAGTTCTGAGAAGTCGACTGATTGCCGTCGGTCTTTTTATTGCTGTTCTTCTCTCCAGACTTCTTGCCATCCTTGTCTTCGGACATTTTGCTATCCGAGCCCTTGTTTGATTCCTTGTCCGAAGACTCGGACTCCTTCTTAGAGTCAGATTTATCCGAACCCTTAGACTCGTCGTTCGACCCATCCGAAGATTTGGAATCCTTGGAGCCAGCTTTACCCGAAGCGACGGTCGAGTCAGACCCCTTGGCGTCCTTCGCGACGACGCTCTCCCCCGTCACGGTCTGAACGATCCAGTCAATGGACCAGGCGCCGCTCTCGGAAGGATGGACGAAGCCCAGCGATATGACAATTAGCGCAACGCACGCGGCGGTCAGGACGCCAGTAAGCGCCTTCCGTCGAGGGGCGGACGCCGCCGAAGCGGCGCCCTGTTGCTTTGCATCGTCGAACTGAATGAACGAGGAATTTGGTTGCTTGGGGTCAGCGTCCTTGGATTTATTGGACACAGCCCTCACCTACCGACGTTTGGTGAACACGAACACGCCGACGATGGCGAGACCGATGACGCCGGCGGCAACGCCAACAATGGCGAGCGGGTTGGCGCCAGTCTCCTGCTCGGAAGCACTAGAGGGCTTCTTAGCAGTGGTCGTGGAAGCAGCACCCGTATCGGACTTGGAATCGGACTTCTTGTCGGACTTGCTGTCCTTCTTGTCAGACTTCTTGCCAGACTTCTTCTCGTCCTTCTTATCGGACTTATCGGAGTCCTTCTTGTTGGACTTGTTGTCCTTGGTCTCGGTCTTGGTCGACACCGTCGTCTTGGTCATCGGCTTATGACCCGGAGCGACAGCGCCGCCAGTCTGCTGGCCCTTCGTGCCGGAGCCGGAACCCGTGCCCGTGCCAGCGCCAGCACCGGAACCGTTGCCAGCGCCACCATTGCCGCCATTGGAGCCAGAACCGCCATTGCCGCCAGGGTTAACAGCATTCTTGGTCCACTTGGCATACAGCGTCAGATCGGCCGTCACCGGCGTACTGAAGTCATACGCCTGCGTGCAAGCCTCATCGGTGAACCAACCGCCGAAAGTGTAGCCATCGCGCGTCGGATCGGCCGGCTTGACCAGCTTGCCGTCGGCCGTAGCAACAAACTTAGTGTCGCAAGCAGACCCGCCATTGGAATTAAAGGCAACCGTCCAAGACTCAACAGCCCCCAGCTTGAACAAAGTACCCGAATCATTGATGTAGTACAGGTTGCCAGATGCATCGGCAATGACCGGAGAGTCACAGTACTGGTAATGGCCAGCCGCATCATAAATCTGCGTCGCCTCTGCATCGCCGAGCGTATAGCGATACACGCCACCACCAGCAGAGTAGTTGACGTAATCCTTGCTATCCGCGCTGTTAACGGTGAAGTACACATAGGTCTTGCCGCCCTGAACACTCACCAGCGGAGTAGCAGCAATACCGTTGAGGCCAGCCGGCAGCGCCTTGCCGTCGGCAGCAGCGACCATCGTGGTCTTACCCGTCTTCAGGTTATAGAGAACCAGAGCAGAGCCCGTAGCCGTCTGTCCGCCGACAATTAGATTGTCACCAGACACCGCAGGGGCGCTCAGATTATTCGTAAGCCCCAGATCAACCGTCTTCTGTGCACTCAGCACACCCTTCGCCGAAAGCGAAATCACATGGAGCTTTCCGTCGTGCGTCATCTGATAGAAGGTCGAACCATTGGACGGATCGGCAATGCAATCGGCATTTGCGACAGCGCCGAGCTCCATGGTCGAAACGACATCGCCCGTCGTCTTATCAATGCACTTAAGCGTACCCGCGCTCGTAGGAACGATGGCATACTTATCCGTCAAAGCCGCACCAGTCCAGTAATAGCCCTCGGCAGGGTCGATGTTCTGCCAAGAAACTTCGCCCGTGGCAATCTTAATGCGTGCAAAGGAGCCGTTGCCGTAGGTCGCGTTGTAATTCTCGTCATACGAAATATCGACCGTACCAACATAGACGTACTCGCCGTCCGAAACGACGGTGCAGGAGCTCTGCGTCAAGTCCGTCAAACCAGGCGTCAGCCACTTGCAGATCAGCTTGTCTGCAGTAATCGCCTGGACCGCACCGCCGTTGAGCGGAACGATGATAAGGCCATTGGTATAGATCGGACGAGAAGTATAGCTCACCTTGGAGGCAAGCGGCGCAGAGGCAACCTTTTTGCCCGTGGACGAATCGATCTTAATGAGCTCGTTCTCGGTCGCGATATACACAAAGCCGTTAGCGATGACAGGCTCGCTGCAGTTGGCATACTGCTGACCAGACTCGGCCTTCCAATCGAAGGCCCACTTAAGACCGGCGGCCTGCGCAGGCGTCTTGGCATCCGTTACGGTCGAACCGTTGCCACTGTTGCCGTAGCCGGCCCACTCGGCATCCCAATCAGGGGTCGTCGCGCTCGGGTCCGCGACAATCTTGTCGGGATCGGGCATGGCCGAATCGTCGGTGGTATAGGCAAGCGTAACCTTATCGCCGCTCTTGAGCGTAATCTGATTGGCACAGAGTAAGGAGGGCTCTCCGTTGATATACAGGTGCCAATATTTATTGGTCGCAGCATCCCAGGCATACGGCTTGTGATCGAACGGCGAGTTGATGGAATTGAGGAACCAGTACTCACCACTCTGGGAGCCGTTGTACGTAACGCCCTTGGCCTTCAGGACCGTCTCAATAAGGTTCTGGGCAGTAGAGCCTTCGGGCAGAGAAACATTGCTTGCCGAGCCCCAACGAGTATTGTTGCCGTTGACATCGGGACCGATAACATCGACAGACCCAAGAACCTGGCCAGGAAGGGCATCGGCGTCAGCACCATACATAAAGGTGACGGCGTCACCCTCCTGGAGCTTGTAGGCACCGGCGCCAACGTCGGCGAACTTGCCATTTACGTAGAAGCGCCAATAGCTTTTGGTCGCAGCATCCCAGCCATAGGACTTACCATCGAACGGCGAATAAATGCCGTTGAGGAACCAGCCCCAAGACGATTCGCCAGCATCGAGAGTAAGGCCGGTCTGCTCAAGGAGATCCTTGGCAGTGGAGCCTGCCTTGAGGCTCGTCTGGCCCGTCGAAGCCCAAACCTGCTGCTTGCCGTCCTTGTCCTTACCAAGTACCTGAACGGAAACATGGACGGAATCAGAGGGCAACTGGTCGCCCCAGCCACCGTAGAACCACGTAACGGTATCGCCAGCATGAATGGTGACATTGTCTGCCGTGTAGTCGCTCGGCTTGCCGTTGATAAACAGCTGCCAATAGGTCGAATAATCGAGCGGCGTACCCAGCTCAACGCCGTTGTACTTAAGGCTCAGAATGAAGGAGCCCGCAGCAACGGCGTCAATATCATTCGCCTCGAGCGCGACCTTCGTAAGGTCAAGCGCGCTCGAACCGGACGTCACCACATACTGCGCGTTATCGACCCAAGTCTGAGTCTTGCCCTGGGCATCGCGACCAATGACGGTCACATTCGCAGCAAGCTGGTCCTTAACGACAGGGGACGAGTTACCAGCCGTATAGGCAAACTCAATCTTCTGCCCCTGGGTGAGCTTGACGCTGCTCGCGCCAACCGAGGAAGACGCGCCGTCGACGAACAGCTGCCAGAAGGCATAAGTCGTCGGATCGTAGGCAAGCGTGCGGCCATCGCTCGGGGATGTGATGCTTTCGAGGTAGAAACCGTATGCCGTGTTCGGATCGTACTTCGCCTTGAAGCCCGTCTTCTCCTGCAGCTTAATGAAGGCATCCGCAGCCGTCGCGCCCTCATCGAGCTTGAGCTGCGTAGGTGCCACCCAGGTCTGAGCCTTGCCGTCGGCATCGGTGCCGATAATCGAGAACGAGACCTCGACTTGCTTCTTGGCGACATCGCCGGTTTCTGTCGGGTTCTCTGTCTGGACGGCAGTCGCGGCGGCAGATCCTGCTTGGCCAGCGGATGCCGTCGAAGACTGCTCGCTCGTGGCAGGGCTCTCCCCCGTCGCCGAGCCTTCGTCGCCAGTTGCCGCCTCTGTAGTGGCGGCACTAGCTGCAGGCGCGCTCCCGGAATCCGAAACCTCGGCGCCGCTCTGCTCAGCGGTACCGCCCGCAAGCGCTGCGTCCTCGCCCGGCGTCGTAGCCTGAGCCACAGCGTCGGCAATGCCCTCGGCGCCCTCGGCCCACAGCTGAGCCGGCGTGGTGCTGAGGGCCATCGCGAAGACCAGGAATGCCACCAGGCCGCGCTTGGCTACACCGCGTGCAATCGCGCCACGGCGATGTAACGAGGCGCGCTCGCGCTCGTCCTCGAACATATCCATTTGTCTCCTACTGTCTGTACTTGGAGCGTTGCCTTGAAGCTGCCCCACGTCATCGCGCATGTTGCGCTCGAGTTCCCCCATCGGGGTCCTCCTTCCCTCCAGAGCCCTATGCACACCGGCGGCATACGCCGCAGCCGCATGCAAGATGGGAGGCGATCCGACTTAACCTTAACGGCTCAGGCGCGTCGTCCGATCTGCGACGCGAACATCCCGAGCCAAGAGGAATTACGGTTACTGGTACAGCCGGGGACTTGCACCCCGATTCTCCCAAACGCGCAGGAAAACCGTGCGTTCGTGCGTCCCCGCACCACCATCTAGGCCATCGATTATTACCGTCAAAATGGTATCACGCAAAAGGGCCCCGCACACAGGCGAAGCCCAAGGTAAAAGCTATGGTTTGCGATAGACTAGGGCATGGATGGATCGCTGAGCAAAATGATCCGTTTTACTCCGTCCCCCAGGGGTCATTACCGCTTGCCGCCGTGGCTGTTGCGCCAGATCTCGCGGCCCAGCATCAGCGCCAGCACCAGCGCGCTCACGTAGCCCATAAAGCCAATCACCGGGATACCAAACACAACCGGCTCGATGCGCGCGTAGTACACCACCGACGAACCGATAAACAGGCCGGCAATCACAATTGCCATCGACATGCGGTCGATAATTCCACCCAGCTGTCGCAGCGCCTTATCGCTGCTCATGATCTGCGTGTTTACCTTAAGTTGACCGCGCGTGAGCATACGCGACGCCAAGCCCAGATACTCGGCCGCCTCGAGCGAGCCTTTTGCCGCGCGATAGCTGCTCGCGGCAAGATCGCGCCCCATTTCGCGGACGCGCGCATAGGCGCTCTTCTCGTTTTTGATGTGCGCTTGGATGATCTGGATCATGTTGACGTTGGGCATGTACTCGGTCAGCAGACCCTCGAGCGTCACCATGCCGCGGGCGAACATCGTCACCACGCTCGGCAGCTCAACGTCGTTTTTGCGCGCCAGGTTTAGCAACGAGGTCAAAAACTCGCCGATATCCAGGTCCTTAAGATCGAGTCCTGCAAAGTCGGCTACGATAAAGTCCAGATCGGACAAAAAGGCCGAATGATCGAGCTCGGCCGAATCACCGCGCGTCACGGCAAAACGCATGAGCGAATCCTTGAGCTTGGGCACATCGCCCTCGGCCACGGCGAAAATCATATCCTTGACGATACCGCGGTCGTGGCTCGACATGCGCCCGACCATGCCCAGGTCAATAAAGTAGACAATGCCGTCTTTGAGGATGATGTTTCCCGCATGCGGGTCGGCATGGAAAAAGCCGTCGTCGAGCACCTGCGTCGAATAGTCCTCGACGATCGCCGAGCCGATCTTTTCCAGGTCATAGCCCTCGGCCACCAGGCGCTCGGGATCGGCAATGGAGATGCCGTCGATGTAGTCCATGACCACGACGTGTTCGGTGCAAAGGTCCAGGTAGGATTTGGGACACGAAACGCCGTGCACGCTTTTGTGGAAGTCATAGAAATCGTTGAGGTTTTTGGCCTCGGCCAAAAAGTTGGTCTCCTCGCGAAATGAGGTCCACAGCTCTTCGACCACACCGTGCAGGTCAACAAACTGATCGGTGTTGACGAACTTGGAAACGATGCGCACCACCGAACGGATGATGTCGATGTCCTGCGCCATGACCTGTTGCGCGCCGGGGCGCTGCACCTTAACGGCTACGTCCTCGCCGGTCACCAGACGGGCGCGGTGCACCTGCGCGAGCGACGCGCTTCCGAGCGGGTTGGGGTCGATCGCGTCGAACATCTGCCCCAGGCGCTGGCCGTATTCCTCTTCCAGACAGCGGAGCACTACCTCATATGGCACCGGCTCTACGTCGGAGCGCAGGCGACGGAGCTCGTCGCAAAACCGCTGCGGCAAAATCTCGGAGCGGTTAGCCAGAATCTGCCCCATCTTGACGAACATGGGACCGAGCTCTTCGAGCAGACGACGCAGACGCACCGGCGTGAGGTTATCCCATACGCGGTACTTTTTGATCAGGCGAACGATCTGCCCAATGCGCTCACGACGACCTGCCGGTGTGAGCTGATACTCCTCGTCCGGCGCCATCGCGTCGGGCTCCTCGGGGACCATATCGACAGCGCGTGGCTTCTTACGAGCACCCGAGACGGCGGCCTCAACCTCATCGACAACCGCCGTCTCGTCACCCAAGGGATCTAGATTGTTGTAATCGGTGGTGGAATCTGCCATCTGCGCTGCTACTCGGCCTCTTCGGTGTCCTCTGCATCGTCGGGCTCAACGGACTCGACGGGCACCGAAGTCACGTTGTCCTCGACCGAGTCGACGATGTCGCGCACATGGGCCAGGAAGGCCGTGCGCTCGGGGGCGGTCATAACCCGGACGCGAGCCAGGATGAGCTCGTCGAGCACGCGCTGCGCCGCAGTCTCGCCCTGCATGCCCAGGCGCTCGGTCAGGTCGGAAATGGTGCCGCCGGCCTGCTCGAACATATCGGACACGCTGCGGGCGATATCGGGGGTGCCGGCGTCCTTGCGGACCTGCTCGCCCTTAGTATTGAGGTCGTCAAGGACCTTCTTGCCGCCCTCAACGGCAACGGCAGCGGCGCCGAAGCCCACGTTGATGGCACCGTTAACAAGCTGATCGAATTTCATAACCATGGTTGGCTCCAATCATGAACAACTGCATTGGCGTTCTTGTACCCAAGATTGGGTGAACGACACAAAATCGTTTTATCGCCAAGATAGAAATCGAGCGGGGCGAAGCCTTTGACGGCGTTTGTCCCGCTCGTTCGCCGCAAGGCCGTCTTTACCTTACGTTGTCATTCATCGCGAAGGAGTTCTTCATGGCACAGCTCGTGGTGTAGAGCACCTTGCCCAACAGGGCATCGGTCTCCACGCGCACGAGCTCGGCAAAGGCCTCGTTGGCGCGGGCGAGCTCGGCGGGCGCCTCGGCCTCGGGCAGCGCGGCCACGGCGGCATCGACGTCGTGGATCTGCTTGTGGCCCATGCCGCCAACTTTCTCCTGATAATCCTCGACCGCGCGACCGCACTCATGGAAGCGAACATCGGCCAAGGCACCGATCAGGCGATTTGCCCAATAGAAATTCTCGGACGTCACGCGAGCCTGCGTGTCGGCATAGTACTCGGGCATGGTCTCGACATTGGCGTACAGCGGCACGAGCGCGTTAAACGAGTTGGAGCCAAACGCCATCCACTGCACGGCGCGATACGCCGGCTGCGCATAGGGGCGCAGCTGCAGCACGGCAAGCTGGCTGTTGCGGTTGATGCCGATGGGACGATAGGCGCCGCGCGTGGCGGGCGTGCCCTTGCTGCCGTAGCAGTCGTACTCTGTGCCCTGGTAGTGGCTCGAAAGCACGTACTTGATGTCCTCGATGGTCACCTTGCGCTCGGGCACGCGGCTCCAGGGGATGTCGTCGCTCTCGGGCGTGTAGTCGGCGTCGGGACCGTCCCACACATCGCTGGGGTTGAGGCAGCGCTGCATGTACCAGGCGCGCGGCGTGTTGTAGACGTGGTCGCTGTCGCTGTGCGAGCCAAAGGCCTCGCGCGGGTTAAAGACCGCAGCGGGACCATCGCCCTTAACGCCCAGCGTCAGATCCAGATGCCACTCGGCCATCCAGGAGCGCAGGTCGGCGGAGCACATGTGGTCGACCTGGGCGCCCTCGGCGTCGTCCAGGTCAAAGCTATCGATACCCAGCTGGTTGGGCATGGTCACGTAGGCATCATCGGGCACGCGCTTGGCGATCCAGTGGTGGCCGCCGATGGTCTCGAGCCACCAGATCTCGTCAACATCACTAAAGGCGATGCCGTTGTTCTCGTAGGTGCCGTAGCGCTCGAGCAGGTCGCCCAGGATGCGCACACCGTCGCGGGCGGACTTGGCGTACGGCAGCACCAGGGTCACCATATCCTCCTCGCCCAAACCACCGGGCTGCGCCGGAACATAGCCGTCCTCGCCCTCGTTGCCCTTGGCGGGCACGTAGTCCACGAGCGGATCGGCGCCGCGGACGCGCTCGTTGGTGGTGAGCGTCTCGGTTGCGGACATGCCAACATTGAGCTCGTTGAAGCCGGCCTCGGCCCAAATGCCATGGCCTGGGACAACGTCAGGGACGCTTGTGTAGCGCATGGGATTATCGGGCAGCTCAACGGTCAGGTGGCTCAGAACGCTCGTGTAGACACGCGGCTGCTCGTCGGGGTGCACCACGCGCATGCGCTTGGGCTCAAACACCCCGTTGGACGAGTCCTCGTTGCGGGCGACAAGCGTCGACCCGTCGTAGCTCGCGTTCTTACCAACCAAAATCGTTGTGCACGGCATGCGCATCCTCCTTGAGCGAAGAAATCAAACGGCAACAGTGTATCGCTTCGGCGCAAAAAGGGCGAAACAGCCGCCCCGGCAACCCCTGTGGTCAAAAACGACTATTTCGATGCGCGCTCCGCCGCCTCGATCACGTGCTTGGCGAGAATCGCGGTGGTCACAGCCCCCACGCCGCCCGGCACCGGAGTAATTGCGCCAACGATCGGTTGCGCAGCATCAAAATCGACATCACCGACCAGCTTGCCAGCGGCCTCGTCCCAGTTAATGCCCACATCGATGATCGTCTGGCCCTCGCGAACCGCATCCGCGCCAATCGTGCGTGCGCGTCCAACGGCCGCAACCACAATATCAGCCGCACGGCACTCGGCAGCCAAGTCGCGCGTATGCGTATGGCACATCGTCACCGTGGCATTGCGAGCCGTAAGCATGGCGGCAACGGGACGGCCAATCACGAGCGACCGACCGACGACCGCGACCTTGGCCCCATCCAGCTCAACGCTGTAATGGTCCAGCAGCGCCAACACGGCTTCTGCCGTGCAAGGAGCAAAGCCCTCGCCTCGCCCCGAAAGCGTGGTGAGCAGCGAGGCCGGCGTCATGGAGTCAACATCCTTGGCGGGCTCGAGTGCCGCGGCAACTGCATCCTCGTCAAGCCCAGCGGGCAACGGACGAAACATCAGGCAGCCGTGAACAGCGGGGTCGGCATCGATGTCCTTAATAGCCGCCAACAGCTCGTCCTGTGAAACATCGGCGGGAAGCAAAACGCGGCGAGCCTCAATGCCAATCTTCTCGCAGCGCTTGAGGGCGCCGCGCTCGTAGGACAGGTCGTCCTCGCGCTCGCCCACACGAACGATGGCCAGTGTCGGCACGATGCCCTGTTCGCGCAGGGCGGCGCAACGAGCGGCAAGTTCCTCGGTCAAAGCGCGGGCAACGGGAGCACCCTTGAGCAGTTCGGCCATGGCTATCCCCTCTTCCTTGCGGCGTCAGCAGCACGGCGCGCCAGTGCATCGGCGCGCGGCAGCCACGTATCTAGTAGTTCATCGCACGCCGCCTCGAGTTCCTCGGCGCGCGCCCGGTCTTTCATAGATGTGGTGTTGGCAAAGAGCGTCAGGCTCGCGCCTTGCATGGCGGCGCGGCAGAACACGGCGCCGCATGCCACGTCGGACAGCAACTGGCGCGAACCCTTGTCGGCCATGTCCTCGAGCAGCGCCAGCGCGCGGGCGCAGGCATCCATGATCCGATACGGTGGCATGGCCGCCACGCGCAACGCGTCCTGAATCGCCACGGGTCGAGCCGGGTCATCACAAGGAATACCGTATGCCGCAGACACCTGGCCGTACGCGCGCACATCCTCGGCAACCAGACCCACTAGTTCCTGCGCCAGCTCATCAGCCTGGGCAAACGCGCGCGTCAGGTCATCCGCACGATCAGCAAGCGCGGGATTGGTCGCACCGTAGCGGGCAACCATTCCACACAGCGAGGCGCCCAGCGCGCCCACAAAGGCGCTCGCGCTGCCACCGCCAGGAACCGGCTCGCGCGCGGCCAGCGCCTCGGCAAACCCGCGACAGGTCTTGTCCATCATCTCTTGGCTCATACGCATGCACCTTCAAGTCATATAGATCGGTCGGGCGGCAACCGCCGGCCAACCGCATCAAACACGTAATGATGCTAAGTCTAGCCCATAAGCACATTAGCGTCAGTACACCTGGCCATCGCGGATTTCTATGGCACACGATAGGCCATGCCAACGCAAACATGGGACACATGGCCCACCTTTCGGAACTTCCGGACGTCACAAACTGGGGCATATCTATAAACAAGGAATCTGTTGGGGCAACGCCCACGTACGCGCGCCCCATTAAAACAACGGGCACCCAACCCCGGGGAGGGCCGACAACATCGGCCCTCCCCTCTTTTGCGCCCGAACATATTGCCACTTAACGGCGCAAATCCGGCCCTCAGAATGGGACACATGGCCCACCCTAGCGAGCCGTCAACGCGTACAGTAAAAGCAGGTAATCCATGGGCGGTTACAGATCGAGGAGGACACGACCATGAAAAAGAAGGCCTTTGCGATTCTCACCCTCTGCATCAGTCTCTTTGCCGCGGTTGCCCTGGTGGGCTGTGGCGGAAGCGGCGGCGCTACCGGCAGTGGCGGTGGCGGCGGAGCAGAAAAGCCAGCCGTGGATATGAGGACCGACTTCATTTGGTTTAAGGTCGAGGTCCCCGAGGGCGTTGAGATCACCGATGTTGCCGGCGACACGGCCGACAGGGCCCAGTTTAAGTTCACCGAGAGCGAGCACGCCAGCGACCGCTTCATCCCCGTCTTCGATCCTGACAAGAACGCCGACGAGCTGTTCGACTACGAGGCAAAGTGGAATGCCAGCTTTGAGTGGACCGAGAATGACCCCGTCAAGTACAACGGCAAGACTTGGCGCAACGCTTCCTATACACACTCGGGCGGCGTGACGACTGAGTACTTCACCGAAGCAGGCGGCGGCAGCGTCTACGTGCGCATCGACAATGTCGAGGAGCACAAGGATGCCGTCGAAACCATGATGAAGTCTCTGGAATTTGCCGATGACATCGCCGAGGCAAAAACCGAGGCCATGGACGTTAAGCTCGACGATATCGAGATCAAGCGCTAAAGCTCCAACGGCATGCAGCAGCGCCGTTTTAGCTCAGCCGGGATGCAAGGTGTGACTCCTTGCATCCCGGCTTTTTGTGTTCGAAAGCGCCCGGTCACATCACCATATTGAGCACGTTGACGAATTCCTGAGCCCGGGAGCGGCTGCTCAGGCAAAAGACACAGGCAGTCAACAACCTGTTGCGCAGAAAAACATTGCGGCCCTTGATCCTGTTAACGCCCGTGATGTCCTTAAGGTAGACAATCTCGATATGCTTGCCGCCGAAAGTGCCCTTCTTGAACACCTCGATGCGGTTGGGGTAGATCCTGACGTCTTTAAACCCGCCCGAACCTTTGTCCTGGAACAGCAAGGTGTTGTTGTCCATGCGCGTCACCCCCATGGGGTTCATTAAAACTGTCTCTATGGCCACATTTTAACCACCTCAAGGCCCCATGCGAAGATGTCAGACAGCACAGCAATTCGTGTCCGCGCGAGGCTTTAAACTAAATGCGATAAAGATGCATTCCACAAGAGGAAAGTGGGGCGACAGTGATGGGCGAACTGGTAAACCGTGGAGAATCGGCAATCGTGCCCGAAGGTTTTTACAAGCAGGTTTCCTCGATTCTCAACGCCGCTCGCGACAAGGCCTATACCGCCGTTAACTTTGCGATGGTTGAGGCATATTGGGAAATCGGCAAGAGTATTGTTGATGAACAGGGTGGAGAGGAGCGCGCAGCATATGGAGAGGCATTGATTGCGGGCCTCTCCAGAAGGCTTACAGCGGATTTCGGAAGAGGCTTTGGCATCGCAAACCTTCGCAATATGCGTCAGTTCTTTCTTGCGTTTCCAATTCGCGACGCACTGCGTAGCGAATTGAGCTGGACTCATTACCGCAGGCTGATGCGCATTCCCGACCCCGAAGCTCGCGCCTGGTACATGAACGAATGCGCTGACTCTCGCTGGAGCACGCGTCAGCTCGAGCGCCAGATCAACACCATGTTCCGCGAGCGCCTGCTTGCCAGCAAGGACAAGGAGGCCGCCGCCCAAGAAATCCAGAAGAGCGCCCCGGCTCGTCGCCCCGAGGATATCATCCGCGACCCATATGTACTGGAGTTTTTAGGTTTCTCGGACGATACTGCGTTTCGCGAGAGCGATCTAGAGCAGGCGCTCATCACACATCTTCAGAAGTTCCTACTGGAGCTTGGCCGTGGCTTCGCTTTCGAGGCGCGCCAAAAGCGCATCACCTTTGATGGGCGCCATTTCTATATTGACCTTGTGTTTTACAACTATCTGATGCGCTGCTTCGTGCTTATCGACCTTAAGACGGACGATCTTACGCACCAGGACTTGGGCCAGATGCAAATGTATGTGAACTACTACACGCGCGAGCTCATGAACGAAGGCGACAATCCGCCCATAGGCATCGTGCTCTGCGCGGACAAAAGCGATTCGATTGTCGAGTACACGCTGCCCGAAGACAACGACCAAGTGTTTGCCGCCAAATACCTGCCGTATCTTCCAAGTAAGGAAGAGCTGGCGCGCGAGCTGAGTGCCGAGTACCGCGCCATCAACGAAGCGACTAATGGCGAAGCACAAGGATAGCAATACGTTGCGACCGACACCACCGATGGCGCTCCACATCACCTGGGATAAGAGGAGCTTTCCATGACAGACAGACCGAAAACAACACTGCGCGACTGCATCTATGGGCTCGCCGTCGGCGACGCACTGGGCGTTCCCTACGAGTTCAGGCCCCGCGGCACGTTCGAATGCACCGACATGATCGGCTACGGCACGCATGGGCAGCCCGCCGGCACCTGGAGCGATGACACGTCCATGACGCTTGCTACCTGCGACTCGATTAGGGAGCTTGGGCACATCGACACCGCGGACATGCGCGACAAGTTCGTAAGTTGGATTGCCCGTGGCGAGTATACGATCGACGGCGTTTTCGATTACGGCGGCACGACCGCCCGCGCTTTGCACACCGGCAAAGGAGGCTCCGGCGAGCGCGACAACGGCAACGGTTCGCTCATGCGCATCGCGCCCCTGGCGTTTGTCGACGCGACAGACGAAGAGATCAGCGAGGTCTCCGCGATTACGCACGCCCACAGAACGTCAACCGACGCATGCGTCATATTTGTCGAGCTGATGAGGAGTGTGATGAACGACGCACTCCCCTCGTGGGCGCTGCGGCTGAAAAGCGCGCCCGAGCACGAAATCAGGTCCGGCGGCTTCGTGCGCGACACGCTTCAAGCCGCCACCTGGTGCTTTGTGAACACCAACAGCTACGAAGATTGCGTGCTTGCCGCCGTCAACCTGGGCGACGACACCGACACCACCGCAGCCGTCGCAGGCGCCCTCGCCGGCACGGCATACGGTATCGAGGCCATCCCGCAGGAATGGATCGATACTCTACGAGGGAAGGATCTGATTGAGAGCTGCCTGTTTTAGGGCGCCATACAAGAAATAAGGCTGGAGGCGCCATGGAGAGGAAGATTGCGAATATCGATGAGTTCAAAATGGACGAGAACGAGGTCCCGATGCTCCCAGCGGGACTGAGGGAGGAAGGAAACCTTTACGTCCTCCCCGACGGGCGTTACCTCCCCTGCGGACTCTACAGGACCGCGGACGGCGATTCGCTCATTTATGAGCCGTTCGAGCTCAGCACCTTCGGGCAGATGCTTGCTCAATTCAAAGAGTGCTAGAGGCTTGATTGCCCGTTAGATCGACACTGTTCCAAATCATGGGATGGGCAGGATGTCTCCCACCGCGGCCCGTGAGGTAAAATCTTGATTGCCGCGGAATCCGCCTGCGGGCAACGCTCCGATCTCCGATTGGGGTGAAGCCTATGAACTTGTTTCTTGAAATCCTGCGCCTCTCGATGTATGTGACCGGCATTGCCCGGAACCTCTACTCGATCTGGCGGGAATATAAGCAGTAACGGATAGCGAAGGGAGTCATGAAAAGGGCCGGTTGCAGCCGGCCCTTTAGACGATAATACCTGCGTTGCCCGCGCTTCCGAAGTGTGACTAGCTAAGGAGCGGGTTCCGCGGCACAACCTGATTTTACCCAGCGAGGCGGATCTTTTGCAGCCGCTCCACCGTTTATTTACATCTACCGCCACAAGCGGATTCCGCGCGAACGAGAGCAAAGAAACAACGCCGGCGCGGCCAACAGAACAGACAATCCATGCGACCAAAGAAATAGAAAAGCGCCCGCGGCCTCGGTTCCCCACCCAGGTCTAGGCGCTTTTCTTGACACCATCGCACCACATCCGCCATCGCCTCCGGCCCGACACTCATAAAAATGCAAGCGGGAAACGACCTCAAGATCACCAACAACAGCTTCAAGCAAGCGCTTGGGCAACTGTCACAACACGAGCGCCTGTAAATAGGAGCCAGTTTAATAAGTAAGAGAGCCTTGCCACCAATTGTCATTCGGGCACGATCAGCCAATAGGCCAAATGGCAACTAACGGGTGTCAGATATACCAATATACGCAAGATTAACTGCTAGAATGCAATGGTGGACAGGCTCACCAACGTCGTGGAAGCATAAGGTAAGGAGTGCGCATGATTGCTGTCGATTACAGCTCCTCAACGTCATTTAATGAGGATGCTTTCGAACAAGGCATCATTGACCACTTGCAAACGAGTCTGGGGTATGAGCACCTCTATGGACCTGATGTCGCTCGTTCCTCCGACGCGTTTGACGACGCCTTCCTACCTGACGTCATCGGACCCGCCCTTGAGAGCATTAACCCCACGCTCAATCGACGCGCGATTGATGCCTCAATAACTAGACTAAAGGAAATCGAAGGCAGCGACCTCATCGCCAAGAACAGCATCTTTATGGATATGCTTCAGAACGGTGTAGAGACAAGCTGGTTTGACGGCAAAGAAGAGCATACAGACATCGTGCGCTTGGTCGATTACGACAATCCCGAAAAGAACAGCTTCCACGTTGTTAACCAGTGGACCTACATCGAGCGTGGCACCAACAAACGTCCAGATGTCATCGTATTCGTCAACGGGCTTCCACTCGTTCTCTTTGAATTGAAGTCACCCGCTCGTGCCGACGCTGACAGCGAAGATGCCTACCAACAGATTCAAAACTACAAACGACAGATTCCATCGCTTTTCGTGTACAACGCCTTCTGCGTCACCAGCGACATGCTTCACACCAAGGTTGGCACGATCACCGCCAACGAGTCACGCTTCGTTGAGTGGAAGAGCGTCGATGGGAGCTACGAGGCCACCCAGTACGCCGATTGGAAAACCCCTCTGGACGGCATGTTCCCCAAGGAGCGGCTCATCGACATCCTGAAGAACTTCATTCTGTTCTCCGAGGACGCGAAAATCCTCGCGGGATACCATCAGTACTTCGCGGTGAACAAAGCGCTCGAGAGCGTGCATGAGGCCATCGGCGGTGACGGCAAGGGCGGCGTCTTTTGGCACACGCAGGGCTCGGGAAAGTCGCTTTCGATGGTTTTCCTTGCCCATCTGCTCGAAGAGAAACTCGACAGCCCGACCATCGTGGTGATTACCGACCGCAACGACCTCGACTCGCAACTGTTCGCGCAGTTCTCCAGATGCTCAGATTTCCTGCGCCAGACGCCCGTTCAGGCGCAGAGCCGCGCCGATCTTGCGCAGCAGATCTCGAGCCGCCGCGCCAACGGCATCATTTTCACCACTATGCAGAAATTCGAGGAGGAGGCCGTCGCCCTTTCCGAGCGCACGAACGTCGTCGTGATGGTGGATGAAGCGCACCGCGGGCAGTACGGGTTCGAAGAGAAATACGACCGTGACGGCAAGAAGCACACGGGCACCGCGTTGCTCATCCGCCGCGCCCTTCCGAATGCGACCTTCATCGGCTTTACCGGTACCCCTATTTCTGCCGAAGATCGATCGACTCGCGATGTTTTCGGCGATTATATTGACGTCTACGACATGACTCAGGCAGTAGAGGACGACGCAACTCGACCCGTGTTCTACGAGAGCCGCGTCGTCGCGCTCAAGCTGGATCAGGGTATCCTTGCAAAAGTTGACGATGAGTACGAAAAACTCACCGAGCAGGCTAATGCCGAAACCATTGACGCAAGCAAGCGTAACTTTGCAAATCTGGACGCCGTTCTAGGTGCACCAGAAGTCATTGACGCCCTATGTCAGGACATCGTAGAGCACTATGAAACCAACCGTGCGCACGAACTCACCGGCAAGGCAATGATCGTTGCGTATTCGCGCCCCGCCGCCATGGCTATATATCAACGTATATGCGAGCTGCGGCCCTCTTGGAAGGACGAGGGCAAGCTCGGCGTTGTCATGACCATGGGCAATCAGGACCCCGAGTGGTGGTTCGACGTCGTAGGCAATAAGGCCTATGTGAAGGAGATGGCAAAGCGCTTTAAGGATGACGCCGACCCGCTCAAAATCGTAATCGTCGTAGACATGTGGCTCACCGGTTTTGACGTGCCGAGCCTTGCCACTATGTATGTGTATAAACCCATGCGCGGATATAACCTGATGCAGGCAATCGCACGCGTAAACCGAGTATATAAAGACAAGGTTGGCGGATTGGTTGTTGACTACGTAGGCATAGCCAACGCCCTTAAACGCGCCATGAAGGACTACACCAAACGCGACCAAAAGAAATACGGCGACATGGATATCGGGAAAACCGCCTATCCCAAGTTCTTGGAAAAACTGGCGGTCTGTCGCGACAAAATGTTCGGATACGATTATTCGGAATTCATGAGCACCGAGTCCGCCGCACGTCGAAGCGAACTCATAACGGGTGGAGTAAATCATATCCTTGCACCCGGCGACGAAGATATCACCCGCGACTTTGTTGAGCAGGCAGGAGTCATGCTCAAAGCCTATGGACTCGCCAAAAGTCACGCAACAGACATGCAGCGCATCGAGGCTGGCTATTTCCAGGTTGTTCGAGAGCTTATCCTTCAGCTCACCGAGCAGGGCGGCACCCGCAGCAAAAACGGAGGCAAACTTACCCTTAAGCAGGTAAATGACCGCATCAATGCACTACTCGAACAGAACATCGTCCATACCGACGGCGTAATAGACTTGTTTAAGGTGGAAGACGAAACCGTTTCGATTTTTGATCCCAAGTTTCTGTCGAGCCTCTCGCGTATGAAAGAGAGGAACCTGGCTTACGAGCTGTTGAAAAAACTCATCGACGACCAGATTAAGGGCTACCGCAGAAAGAGCATAACGCAGGCAAAAAAGTACTCGGAACTCATGCAAAGCATGGTAAATGGCTATCTCAACGGGCAGCTCACAAACGCTGAGGTATTCGAAGAAATGCTCAAGATGGCGAAAGAGATGCTTTCCGAAAACCAAAAGGCAAAGGCGCTTGGGCTTAGCGAAGAGGAGTTTGCGTTTTACGAGGCGCTAACACAACCGCAGGCAGTCGCCGACTACTATCGCGAAAGAAATGACGAGCTGGTCGCCATTACGCAAGAGCTCGCTGCGAAGATGCGCGAAATGCGCACGGTCGATTGGCAGAAAAAGCAAAGTGCTCGTGCTGCTATGCGTGTTGCAATCAAGCGCCTGCTCAAACATCATAAGTATCCGCCAGAGGGCATGGAGTCGGCACTGGTCACCGTGATGGATCAGTGCGAACTCTGGGCCGACAATGCAGCATAGGGAGTTAAAACAGCATGGCTAAAAGCAAGGCTAAGGACACCAAGAAGAACACGGCCGACGTTGGCTTTGAGGCTCAACTGTGGAACGCCGCAGATGTGCTGCGTGGCAATTTGGACGCTGCCGAGTACAAAAACGTCGTATTAGGCCTCATTTTCCTGAAGTACCTCTCGGACCGTTTCGACGAGCGCTACCTAGAGCTCGTCGCAGAGGGTTACGGCGACGAGGAAGATCGTGACTGCTACATGGAGCAGAATGTCTTCTTCGTTCCCGAAGAAGCACGCTGGGCGAACATCTCACAGGCGGCGCATACGCCCGAAGTTGGCCAGATCATCGACAATGCCATGCGCGCCATCGAGCGCGAGAACGACAAGCTCAAAGACGTGCTGCCCAAAAACTTCGCTCGTCCCGAACTAGATAAGCGGCGCTTAGGCGACGTCGTTGACTTATTCACAAACGTACAAATGACCGATAACGAGAGCGAGAAAGACCTGTTAGGGCGCGCATACGAATATTGCCTGCAGAAATTCGCATCAATGGAAGGCAAAAACGCCGGCGAGTTCTATACGCCGTCGTGCATCGTGCGCACGCTGGTTGAAATCCTCCAGCCTTTCCACGGTCGCGTGTACGACCCCTGCTGTGGCAGCGGAGGCATGTTCGTGCAGTCCGCCGCCTTCGTCGAGCACCATGGCGGCAACGTGGTTCAGGACATCACCATCTTTGGTCAGGAAAGCAACCCCACCACGTGGAAGCTCGCAAAGATGAACCTCGGTATTCGCGGCATCGAGGCTGATTTGGGCAACTATGCAGACACCTTCAGCGCCGACCAGCACAAGAATGAAAAGTTTGACTATGTGTTGGCAAACCCGCCCTTCAACCTCAAGAACTGGGGCGGCGAAGCGCTACAGGAAGACGTACGTTGGAAGTACGGCATGCCGCCCACGGGCAACGCTAACTTCGCTTGGATGCAGCATATGATTTGGCATCTTAACGGCACGGGCAAGATTGGCCTCGTATTGGCAAACGGGTCGCTCTCGAGCCAGACGAGCGGCGAGGGCGATATTCGACGCGCTATCATAGAGGACGATTTGGTCGAGGGCATTGTAGCCATGCCGGGGCAGCTGTTCTACAGCACCCAAATTCCCGTATGCCTGTGGGTCCTGAACAAGAAGAAGGCTCAGTCCGGCAAGACGCTATTCGTCGATGCCCGCGAAATGGGCACCATGGTCTCTCGCAAACTACGCGAGTTTACCGAAGAGGACATCAACAAAGTTGCATCCGCATTCGATTCCTTCCGCAAGGGCGAGTTCGAGCCCGTGAAGGGGTTCAGCGCCATAGCGGATTTGGATGAAATCGCCAAGCAAGATTTCATCCTGACGCCCGGTCGCTACGTAGGCATTGCCGAGGTCGAAGACGACGGTGAGCCGTTTGATGAGAAGATGACACGCCTAACCAGCGAGATTTCAAAGTGCTTTGAAGAGTCCAACCGCTTGCAGGAGCAGATTAAGAAGAATCTGGAGGCGATTGGTTATGGGATGTAGAGTCGCACTTGGTGACGTTTGTAGCTTCTACCGCGGCGCCAGCGTCCCCCGTACCCGCATGTACGATAAGGGTGCCTATCTTTACATTCACTATGGAGATCTTTACAAAGGTTTCGACCTACACATCGACGTTGAAGACCCCGCAAAACCCATCCCATACATCCTTAACAACGAAAAGATAAAAGACAGTCAGCGTCTCAGAGACCAAGACATCGTATATGTGCTGACCTCAGAGACAGTCGATGATCTTGGTCATGCCTATTTGTTTAACAATCCAAAGGAAAAGCCTACCATTTCAGGCACCGAAACAACCATCGTGCGCGTCAATCGCCGAGACCTCGTCGTGCCGGCTTACCTCAACTATCTTATGAGCTCTCCGCGCTTTATCAGAGAGCTCCGGCAGTACACGAGAGGTATGAAGGTATTCCGTGTCCATCCCAAAGACATGGCACGAATCGAAATCGATTTACCGCAAACTGAGGTTCAGCATCAAATTGTTTCAATACTTGACGTGATATATGCAAAGCAGCAAGCAAACTCTAAGCTAAATGGCTATTTAGCTGCGTAAAATCGACCCTTGAGACGTCGATCTCGCCCGACATAAGTTTGGGGAGAAGAGCGTCACGAAGAGCAGCCAGTTTTCGGTTCTGTGTCGAATTCTGAACAATCTGTTCTCTCAATGGCTCTGCAATAGTATTAAACCTCTCGAGATCTCCTCTTGCAGGAATAGGCACGTTCAACGCTTCCAAATCGCCTTTTCCCATATGCGCGACGGTAGTACCAGAGGCGTAGTTCTGGATGAAAGCCAACAATGGGTTCAATGCCATAAGCAAATAACTTCTTGAAACTCCCGAATTGGCAGCGGGCTCGAACAGGCAAACTCGCTGATTCAGTACAGCCATTTCACCCTGCCAGAGACATGGCGTGAATTCGGCATCCATTCCCGCTAAAACGTCACCAGGATGTACGAATACCCTTTTTGGATGAGCCTCATTTGTCCAATACTGCGGAGAGAAGGTGCTCAAATCACGTATGCGGATCAGGGGATACCCTACCTTTTCCTCGTTAAACAAGGCAGACTTGAACGCTGCTCCATAAACAACATCAGCAATGTCATAAATTGACCCGAGGGTTAACTTGTTGCAGCAGAAGGAATGTCGGTACTGAACATTCATTAACTCAAGTAAATAGCCATTTAGCTTAGTGTTGAGTTCAATTTTATTGTCCAGTAAACCCAGGACGCCAGAAATAGCGGTCTGTGTTTCGTGATCCGGAACACAGACCGGGCATAGATGAACGTGATTGCGATTTATGCCCGGCACGGCGCTTGCAGTTAAGTAGTCTCGCCATGGAATAGTTTTGAGTAGGTAATAAACGAACTTAGGATCATTGCCCTTAAAGTCTGTCGAGTACAAAGACGTATTTAATGGCCAGCAAGCTGCATCAGAGAAAAAAACTTGGCCAATAGTTCCGTAGCGTCCAGTTACGACGCATGGACCCTTAACGGCGGCTTCCGAATGCGTGCCCGTTTGTCCCGAAGATGAGAAAACCGGATAGGGGCCATCAACCCTGCTGCTGGAAGGGAGGTCAAACCCCCTTTTTAGATTAACAATCTCTCCCAAGGTCTTTTGCGTCCAGCTCATTCCAAATACTTCCTGTGCGAAGCTTTCACATTGCTCTGATTAACCATGGCGTAGTACATGGTTGTGTCTATTTTCGCATGGCCCAACAGCTTTTGCACCTGCTCTATGGGCATTCCCTTGTCGATTGCATGGGTGGCAAGCGTACGGCGAAACTTATGCGGATGAACGCGGTTGATACCGGCACTTCTGCCTAGGTCACGTAAACGGAGCTCTATGCTCCCCACCGTAATACGTCGAGCTGAGGAATCGAGCGCGACAAATAATGCAGGACTCTTGTCAGCACGGCTCGAAAGATATTCCGTAAGATGAAGCTTAGCGCGCGCATCGAAGTAAACGGGGCGCTGCTTATTTCCCTTTCCCATTACAAGGCATTCGCGCTCGTGCAGATTGACATCCTTCCTGTCGAGTCGCACAAGTTCGCCAATACGCATGCCCGTCGAAGCGAGTAGATCAACGATGGCAAGATCTCGCTTGGACTCACAGGCGTCTCGCAATACCTCCAGTTCCTCATCGCTAAGCACCTCTTTGGTTACTTGAGCTGTTTTGACGCGACGAATGCGCCTTACAGGACTTTTCACAATGTAATCCTCATCTTCAAGCCACGAAAAGAAGCTCGACATGATACGACGTATATTATCGATTGTGACCTTACTAGAACCGCGTTTCACCTCGTAATCATTGAGATAGCGGCGCAAGTCGTCGCTCTCAACCTGAGTATAGGGCTTAGCAAGCGCTGTGTTCATATGCCGTAGGGTTGCCTCATAGTATGCAATGGTTTTAGGAGAGCATCCCTCGACCTCTTTAGCGGTGAGAAAGAGCGCAAGCAGATCTTGCCCTGGCTCTGTTTGTTTCGGTCCGAGTACCCGTCTAAGCGTAATGGTTAGATGTTTGAGCTGGTGTGGGTCGAGAAGGCCCTGCATTTCCGAAAGTACGGTATTGATGACAGTTTCCACGCTGTTCCTTTCGTCGAGTACGATAGCCACAGTGTGGACGGCGCGTTGTACATAGTGAAGTAAATGGCTATTTAGCTGCGTAAGATCGACCTTCGAGACATCGATTTCGCCTGACATGAGTTTAGGGAGAAGGGCGTCGCGGAGTGCGGCAAGCAGTTCATTTTCAATTGCATTTGCGCAAATCGCTGAATAGTATGGCTGAAGCTGGGCGTCAAAAGCGTGCAGACTTTCTTTTGGAGGAATCGGAACCGGAAGGGCATTAAGAATCTTTGTGGTCATACTAGGAACGGCTGAACCAGAATTCATGGATGCCAGATCGAGTCGCTTGATGAACTGATACGCGTACTTTGCAACGTTGGGGCTTTTAGGCACTGCATAGAACATCGTGTCTACCGTCCAAAACTTTTCTCTAACATACATGACATTATTCAACGAACCCTTTCTTGGAATCAGGACAGATTCGCCGCTATAGAGAAAGCGATCGACGGAACGCATATAGCCACCGGAGCCATAAACGGGGATATTTCCATCATTAAGTTTTTTGTGATCCTTGCCATACCTGATCTCAAGTAGATCTTCCAGCGCGCCCATTGGCCACTCTGCAGCTTGTTCGCCAGCCGCATAGTTTGAATACAGGACGTCGCATGCCTTTACTAAATAGCCATTTAGCTGAAACCCTACGACCATTCGGATGTCATATCCCCGCAATACAAAAAACGGGGCAGCTCGCGCTCCTGCGAACTGCCCCGTATCCCCGGCCATCACGCTACAGCGCCAACCAGCGCCACTCCCCTACTTACCAAATATCGCGCCAAACAATCCCTTGTGTTTGGGCTTCTCCTCTCGGTAGGAACCCTCCGCCGCCGCTGCCACCTGCCGCGGCTGCTCACCGCCTCCGCGGCGTACGATCTGGTATAGGAACGGCGATTTAACGTATTTGACCTCGATGGGCGTGGCGTGCACGGTGCTTTCGCTCGACAGCATCACGTTGGGATTGAGCGGTGCCACCACATGCGTCTCGCGCTTGTCGCTAAACACCACCGCTGCCGCGCGACCCGTCTGGCCGTTTACGGCAATGCGCACCTGCTCGCCATCGCGGCTGTCCGTCGCCGGACGATCGACAAAGTAGACCGGCACCATCACCAGGCCGTCCTTATGCTTGCGGGCCTTGCGCGCCCACGTGCGGATGCTCTTTTTATTGAGTCCCAGCACCGCCTCGGCATCGTTGCCGGCAACATCGAGCGCCAGCTTATCAATGACCACCTGGTCCTTGGTAGACGCATCGACGGAAACGACGCGGAAGTCGCCCTCCTGCATAGCGGGATCGAACGGCCCAACCTTGCCAAAGTCCCACGGCTCCAAAATGCCCATAAGGCGAACATCCAGGTAGTTGGCCCTGGGATATGCCCAGTCGAGCACCTCGTAATACACCAGGGTCTCCTTGCTCAGGCCCTTGCCCGGGAAGGACGCCATCATGCGCAGGTCCGCCAGCGCCATGGGGAAATAGAAGAGCATCATGTCGTTTTGAATCGCGTCTTCCACGTCGTGCCCGGCAAAAGCGTCCGGGTACTGGCGCACCAGCTGCAGCGCGTTGGCACGTGCCTGCTGCGGCGATATCTCACAGGGGACGCCCTGTTCGGGAACGTATTCGGCGCCCACGCCCAAGGTCAGGCGCTTACTAAACGTGCCGGGCTTGAGCAGGTCGGCCACGCCAATCTTGTTGCCGCAGGACGGGCACTCAAACACGCGCTGGGTCGATGACCCCTCAAAGGACGCGCCGCAGAAGGGGCAGGGAATGCTCACGTGCGTCGCCTCTTGGAACTCCTGCGCCGTGCCGCGGTCCTCCCACAGCAGGTGCTCAAGAACCGACTGATTGCGCCAGTACGAATTGAAGAAATACCAGTCCGGGTCCTCTGGGCGCTCGAGCTGCGAGACGTGCGTGAGCTTGAGCAGCCCATCAACCACCGTCAACGGCGTATGACGAATGCCCAGGGCGCTCTTGGGCTCCCCGGCGTCCGCTTGCCACGGAATAACCGTTTCGCAATAGGCGCACTCAAAGCTGCGCTTTGCCTGGTGCGAATACATGGGGCCGCCGCAGTTTTGGCATTTAATGGCAAACATCTCGTCCATGGAAACGTCCTCCTTTGCACAGGGCTGTCGACATTAAGTATGTCGAGCAAATCGGCACGTGCCCATACCCATGTGGCCCAAAATGGGACACTCAATCGGAGGGGAAGGCGCAGCGCACTCGAAGGCGCGCGGGCAGTCGTCCCCCTCCGCCTCGCGCCCGTTAGCTCCAGCAGACCATTGCTGCATTTTCTGAGCATCGGCAAACAGCGCGCCCATGCGAGCTACACTATCCCCTTAAACATGATTGTGAGGACGATCGTTATGCTATTTGTAAATCGGCTGGTATATACGCTTGTTCCCGGCAGCGAAAGCGAGCCGGTCGATACCTCCCGCCGCACCAACGCGGGTTTTGCCGCAAGCCTCATCTGCATCGGCCTCAACATCACGCTGTGCCTGGCCAAGGGCATAGCTGGTCTGCTCGCGGGCTCCGTCTCGCTTATCGCCGATGCCTTCAACAACCTTTCCGACGCCTCGAGCAACATCGTGAGCCTGCTCGGATTCCGCCTTGCCAGCCGCCCGGCCGACGAGGGGCACCCCTATGGCCACGGCCGTTACGAGTACCTGGCGGGGTTGTTTGTCGCCGTTCTCGTTTGCGCCGTCGGCATCAACCTGATCCTGGAGTCGGTCACCAAGATCGTCAAGCCCTCCCCCACCGCGTATTCGGCGCTCTCCATGGCGGCCCTTGTCCTGTCCATGCTCGTCAAGTTTTGGATGGCGGCGTTCAACCGCACGCTGGGCAACCGCATCGGTTCCGAGACGCTCATCGCCACGGCGCAGGATTCCAAAAACGACGTCATTGCCTCGGCTTCGGTCCTGACCGCAGTGCTTATTTCGCAGACGACCGGCTTTGACCTCGATGGCTGGGCAGGCCTGGGCGTGGGCATCTTCATCTGCATCAGCGGCATGGGCCTGGTGCGCGACGCCATCAGCCCGCTGTTGGGGCAAGCGCCCGACCCCAAGCTCGTCCAGGCAATACGCGACAAGATCATGTCGTATCCGCAGGTCCTAGGCACGCACGACCTCATGGTGCACGACTACGGCCCCGGCCGCCAGTTTGCCAGCGCACACGTGGAAATGCCCGGCGAGGGCGATGCGTTTGAGCACCACGAGATTCTGGACACCATCGAACACGACATCAAACGGCAGATGGGCATCGGTATCACGCTGCACTGCGACCCCATCGCCACCACCGGCGACGACCTGCGCGGCTGGGTCAAGCGCGGCGTCATGCAGATCGATCCCGCGCTCTCCATCCACGACCTGCACGAGCATGACGGCTTTGTTTCGTTTGACCTGGTGCGCCCCGACGGCTTTGACATATCCGACGAGGAGCTGCTGGAGCTCGTCACGCGCATCGTGCACGAGCGCCGGCCCGATGTCTCGTGCGTCGTCACATTTGACTCGGGCTTCAGCTCGCCCGACCGTCCGGCCGAGCAGCTGTAATCGACAGCGAAACGGGACGCAGGACCGCCGACCAACGCGCCCACGCGCCCGGTCACGCGATCCTGCGTCCCGTTTTTGTTTGCACTGCTAAGGCTCTAGCCGCTCCGCTAATTCCCCTGCGCGCCCGAAATGCCGTTTTGCAGGGCATCCCAGGCGTTCGTTGCCATATCGCCCAGGTTCTGTGCGGTATCGCCGAGATTCTGAGCCGTGTCGCCCAGCTCTTGGGCCTTATCTCCCAGCTCCTGTGCCTTGTTGCTCAGGTCCTCCAGCGTGTTGGAGCTCGAGCTGTCCGCGCCGCCCTGGTCGCCGGACGCATTGCCCGACGAGCCGTCCTTGCGCGTAAGCTGAATCTCGAGGTTACCGTTGTCGTTATAGTAGGCAGACGTCACGACCCAGTTGGCATCAACAACGGGCGTCGAGCCGTCGTCGGTCAGAATCACGGCATTCGAAAGATCGGCCCCACGCGACTTGAGGAGCTTCTTGGCGTTGGACCAGTACTGACCCGGGATATCGCTCAGGTCGACGGTGCCGGACTGGGTAGTCTCGGTCTGCTCGGCCGTGGTATCAGTCGTGGCGCCCCGCTTGTTGAGCATGCCCGACACAATGGCGAACACAACCGACAAGGCAAAGAAGATCGCCAGCACAATGAGGATCTTCTTGATCACACTCGACGAACGCGAAGGCTTCTTCTCCTCGTCCTCGCCATACTGAGGGATGGACTTGGGATACTCACGATACGGCTCACGCGCATATCGGTCGCGCGACTCGTAGCGCGGCTGTGCCGTGCGCGGCATATATGTCGTCTGCTGAGGTTGCGGAATGGGATTTTGCAGCAAGTCATCATAAGGGTCTGCCGCCGCGTTGCCGTAGGGGCTCTGCGACGAGGCACCATACGGGTCCTGCGCTGCGTTTCCGTAATTCACAACGCGCGTGGGATCGGCCGACGCCTGCGTCGTATCGGGGGCAGCGTAGCCGGGATTCGGCACGACGCGGGTCTCATCGGCGCCATTGCCCGTCCGCGGGGAGCCGTAGCCACCCATTACGGTCGTCTTATCCTGGTCCATGCAACGATTCCTTTCCGTCGCCCGTAAGCATCAAGTTATCCATGCATTCTACCCGCGCAAAAGCCTATGATGGGCAAAGCCCGCCGGTATCTACAAGACATGCGCGGCCGACAGTCACAAGCGAATCGAGGAACGTCATGGCAAAAAGCAAGCTCATCAAAGACACAACGCGCGCCGAGCGCGAGGAGATCATTAAGCTGGCACTCGCGGGTTGCGGCAACGGCAGCTGCGACAACTGCGGCAGTTGCAGCTTGGGAGCAGGCGACCCGTACGGCACCTACCAGCCCTACATTGACGGCGAGATGGAAATCGCCGATATCAACATGATGGTCGCCGAGCGCAACGCCAAACTCTTCGGCCTCCAGCGCGGCTAACGATCTCTTCTTGGGCTGTGAACCAAAAAATGCGTCCATCTACTACGTTTAACCCAAGGGTGCCAACCATAGCCATATTTGTGTTAACAAAACCGCAGGTAAACGTCTTGCCGCATTGTTAAAAAACGCTCCATGGTCGGTCCAACCCTGGCAAACGTAGTAGATGGGCGCTTTTCGTGGCGCGGCTGGCCCAGACAGCTTGTCTCGGAGCCAACTTGCATCAAGAAGTCCCCGGTGGCACTGCGTTTTGCGCCACCGGGGACAGTTCAATTTATCCCTCGCGGTCCACCTTACTCATTGGGTACGTACGTGGCCTTGGCTCGCTCGGGCGTTACGTCCTGACCACAGGAATAACTCGAATCGAAGGCATGTGCCACCAGGTCGTGCGTATCCCACGCCATGCAGTCAAATACGCCGGTATCGAGGACAACGATGTAGCCCTTGCCGTCGTAGTAGAAATGGTCCTCGGTAAAGTTGTCGTCATCGTCGAGACCATCGTTATATGCGGAGTCCATATCCGACTTTGCCGTTTTGATCGCCTGCTTGGCCTCGCTCTTGAGCGTGTCGAATGAAAGGCCGTGCTGTTCAAGCGAGTCTTCGAGAGCGACCTGCTCGCCCGTCTTGAGGTTGTAGTACGCCGACCTCGTCATTTGCACCGATCGATACGGAGGTTGATAGCTGCGTGTAAACGTACGCACGCAGGCGATATCGCCGTCAATCGAGACGATTTCGGCTGTGTACACCATGGTCACGCGGCTGTCCTCGTCATCCATCGAGGCCTGCTTGCTTGCGTCGAGCGTGTCCGCAACGAGCTGAGCCATGTCCTTGTTGAACTTGGCGACGCCCGCGCCCTGGCCCTTCACCTGGGGATAGGTCCACGTAGCCGTAATCTGGCATGTGTCATCGGGAGACGGATCCAGCGGTCCTTCGCCAACTGCAGCCGTAAAGTTAACATCCTGCGTGGCGGAAACGGCTTCGTAGCCCACCTGCGCGTCGTCAGCGTCCTTCGACTTCAGCTGCTCCAGCGTCGTGGCAACCGTTGCGATGCTTTTTGCTACAACTTCCTCGCTGCTGAACAACTCAGCGTCAAACTCACGCACTTCATTGATGTCTTCCACCTTCGAATCGTCAATCGACACAGGGCCAACAATGGCGCTAAATGACTTGCCGTCATAGGCGTTGAATTCGCACTCGTAGCCATCATGGGATTGGTTAAAGCCATCGGGGACTTCTTTGAAATTAATTGTCTCCCCATCATGCAGATACCGTTTGAATCCATAGGTACCATCATATTCGTATACGTAAAGCGAGACGCCAGCGCACATGGTGTAAACCTGAGTGTCGGGCTCGTATACCTTCTCGATCTCACCATCGCGATAAGCCCAGACCTCTACCTTGGCAGCAGTGGCGCCATTGTCGTTTTCAATCGGCTCGTCAGAGTACTCAATCAACAGTTCGTCCTGGCCATCGCCGTCAAAATCGATGAGCCTAGCGTAGGCAACGCCCCGTGTTCCAAACATCGAAGAATCATCAATCTCAACAGCCTCGCCCTCGCCGTACTTCTTTTGGTACTCGAGAATCTTGTCGGTAAATAGCTCATCTGCCGTCTTGACCGCCGCCTTGGCAGAGGCTTTGGCCTCCTTCTTGGACTGCGTGAGCTCAACGCTCTTAGGGGCGTCCGAACCTTCCTTGGTATAGTCCACCTTCATGGTGGTCGTGCTCTTCTTTTTGCCCTTGCCTGAGGTGATGGTCATCTGGTACTTCTGGTCGGGCAGCTCGCCAAAGTCCTCCATGGCAAAGCCGTCCTCGCCGTCGACCTTGATGGTGTAGCTCTTGCCCTTGCCGGACACCGGCGCCAGCTCGACGGTATAGCTCTTGAGCTTTTTTCCTTTGCTGTTCTTGGGCAGCACTTTAGTCTCGCATGCGCAGACAACGTAGCCCTTGCCACCCGAAGTCACCTCGGACGACGAGCCGATGCGCGGCACAACGACGATTGCCGCTACGATGGCGACAACGGCAACACCGCCGATAACGGCAGCGACGATACGGCCCCTGTGCTTGGGCTTCTTGGGCTGCGGCGTCGGAACAAACGGCTGAGCGGCCTCAGCAGGCTCGGTCATAGGAGACCCACAAAAACGTCCCACAATCAAAGGAGGCTCACGAAAACGTTCCCAGATCACAGGAGACGGGACATCCTGAAGAGCGCGCCGTCCCGCAGGGTCGTCCACCGGCACATCTCCTAACGGAAACGCCGCAGGCTCTGCTTGGTCCTCAACGCCGCCCACGCGAGCGCCGCAGATCGTGCAAAACATGGAGCCATCGGGTATCTGAGCTCCGCACTTGGTGCAATACATCGCATCTCCCGTCTCTCGCCGCAGCCGCAATGCGCCCGCGCAGTTCTTCCAACTACACCGTACGGGAGAAATCCCCATTCTTGTTGCGCAACATTACCGCCGCAAAAAAAGATCCCTTGGGGACGGAGGAAAAAGCCCCGCCGGGCCTTGGTAGGCGCGGCGGGGCGGGCAAGCGGCTATGAGCAGCGGGCTTAGAACAGACCGGTGATGTTGCCGTTGTTGTCGACGTCGATGTTCTCGGCCGCGGGAACCTTGGGCAAGCCAGGCATGGTCAGAACGCTGCCGGTCAGCGCGACCACAAAGTGGGCACCGGCGGAAACCTTGAGCTCGCGCACGGTGATGCGGAAACCCTCGGGAGCGCCCAGCGCCTTGGCGTTGTCGCTAAAGCTGTACTGCGTCTTGGCCACGCACACCGGCAGGTTGCCAAAGCCGTTCTCGCGCAGCTCGGCGAGCTGGCGCTTGGCAGCCGGCGTAAAGTCGACGCCATCGGCGCGGTAGACCTTGGTGGCAACGGCCTCGAGGGCGTCGGCCACATCGGCACCGTCCTCATAGGCAAACTTGAGCTCGCTCGGCTGCTCGATCAGGCGCATGACCTCATCGGCCAGGTCGAGCGCGCCCTCGCCGCCCTTAGCCCAAACCTCGGACAGCTTAACGTTGACACCGAGCTTCTGGCACTCGGACTCGATGAGCTCGAGTTCGGCCTCGGTGTCCGTCGGGAAGCGGTTGATGGCGACCACGCAGGGCAGACCGTAGACATTCTGAATGTTGTCGACGTGGCGCAGCAGGTTGGGCATGCCGGCCTTAAGGGCCTCGAGGTTTTCCTCGTTGAGGTCGGCCTTGGCGACACCGCCGTTGTACTTAAGCGCGCGGGCGGTGGCGACGACCACGACAGCGCTGGGGCGAACGCCCGTCATGCGGCACTTGATGTCGAGGAACTTCTCGGCACCCAGGTCGGCGCCGAAACCGGCCTCGGTAATCGCGACGTCGCCAAAGCGCATGGCCATGCGGGTGGCCATGATGGAGTTGCAGCCGTGGGCAATATTGGCGAAGGGACCGCCGTGGACAAACGCAGGCGTGCCCTCGAGTGTCTGAACCAGGTTGGGTTTGAGCGCGTCCTTGAGCAGGGCCGCCATGGCACCCTGGGCCTTAAGGTCACGGGCGCGGACGGGCTCGCCGGCATAGCTGTAGCCGACAACAATCTCGCCTAGGCGCTCCTTGAGGTCATTGATGCTCGTGGACAGACACAGGATTGCCATGACCTCGGAGGCGACAGTGATGTCGAAGCCATCCTCGCGCGGCACACCCTGGGCCTTGCCGCCAATGCCGTCGATAACATGGCGCAGCTGACGATCGTTCATGTCGACAACGCGCTTCCAGGTGATTCGCTTAACGTCGATGCCGAGCTGGTTGCCCTGCTGAATATGGTTGTCAAGCATGGCTGCCAGCAGGTTGTTGGCGGCACCGATGGCATGGAAGTCGCCGGTAAAGTGCAGGTTGATGTCCTCCATGGGGATGACCTGCGCCCAACCGCCGCCGGCGGCACCACCCTTCACGCCAAACACGGGGCCGAGCGAAGGCTCGCGCAGGGCCACGGCGCTCTTGACGCCGCGACGACGCAGGCCGTCGGCCAGGCCGATGGTCGTAGTGGTCTTGCCCTCGCCTGCGGGCGTGGGATTGATAGCGGTCACGAGGACAAGCTTGGCCTGGTGATCAGTTGGCTCGTTGAGCAGGGAATAGTCGACCTTTGCCTTGTCAAAGCCGTACGGAATCAGATGCTTAACGTCGACGCCGGCGTTCTTGGCCACCTCGGTAATAGGCAGCGGCGTAACAGAACGTGCGATTTCGATGTCAGTAGGCATGGGCGGTCCTTTCGTTACCGGATGAGAAAAAGACCAATCCAGCATAGCACGGGCGCGCAATAGTAAAACACCCGTAACCGACGAACGGCGATATGTTTACCCGATGCCCAGCGATAGCCTACAGATGCGCTAAAACAAGCCAATTCCTACAGGGTCGGTTCAATACCCAAATGCTCAAAGGTGCGAAGCGTTGCCTGGCGACCCTGCGGTGTGCGAATCATCAAGCCGCACTGCAGCAGATAAGGCTCATAAACATCTTCGAGCGTTCCCGGGTCCTCGCCCACCGCGCTAGCAAGCGTCGTCAGGCCCACGGCACGACCGGAGAACGTCTTGGCAAGCGTCTCCAAGATTCGAATGTCCATCCAGTCCAGACCAAGCTCATCGATCTCGAAAAACTCGAGCGCCTGACGGCAGATATCGAGCTCGATAGGACCGTTGCCGCGCACCTGCGCGTAGTCGCGCACGCGCTTGAGCAGACGGTTGGCAAGACGCGGCGTACCGCGCGAACGCGAGCCGATCTCGAGTGCGCTGGGATGGTCGATCGTCACACCCAGAATGGTCGCCGAGCGTGTCACAATCTGGGCGAGCTCCTCAACGGTGTAGTAATCCAGGCGATACGAAATGCCAAAACGGTCGCGTAGCGGGCCGGTCAACATGCCCGAGCGAGTCGTTGCCGCCACCAGCGTGAACTTGGGGATATCCAGGCGAATCGAGCGCGCAGCCGGACCCTTGCCGATCACGATATCGAGGGCAAAGTCCTCCATCGCAGGGTACAGGACCTCCTCGACCGAGCGGTTGAGGCGTTGGATCTCGTCGATAAACAGCACGTCGCCCGGTTGCAGGTTGGTAAGGATGGCAGCCAGGTCGCCGGTGCGTGCAATGGCCGGGCCGCTCGTAGTCTTGATCTGAGCGCCCAGCTCGTTGGCGATAACCGTGGCCAGCGTGGTCTTGCCCAGACCCGGAGGGCCCGAGAAGATCACGTGGTCGAGCGTCTCGCCACGGCTCTGCGCGGCCTCAATCAGCACGCGCAGGCTCTGCTTGATGTGCTCCTGACCGCAGTAGTCGTCCAGGCGCTGGGGGCGCAAAGTGCGGTCGACATCGAGGTCCTCGGCGGTCAACTCCGAGCCCACCATGCGCTCGCCGTGCGCCATGGATGCCGCCGGCGAGTTACCGGGCGTCGCCCACAGGTCCTGAGAGTCATCGGCTTCCCACATCACGCATCCATTCCGAGTCGCTTAAGCGCCGCGCCGAGCAGATCCTCGACACGCATATCCTGCCCATCATACCCGCTCAGGGCGACATCGGTCTCCTGCGGGCTAAAGCCCATGGAAAGGAGCGCCGCGCGAGCATCGTCGATGGCCGAGGGAGCGGCAGCGGGCACGGGCATCGCAACCTGCCCGGGAATCACGTCGACCGGCACAAAGCCCTTGTCCTTGGCAAAGGTGCTCTTGAGTTCCAGGATCAGACGCTGCGCTGTCTTTTTGCCCACACCGGGCACCTTGGCCATGCCTTTGTCGTCCTCGGCCATTACCAGGGAATACAGCTGACCCACGGTATAGGTGGAGAGCACGGCAAGCGCCAGGCGCGGACCAACGCCCGACACGGACACGAGCCGATCGAACATCGTGCGCTCGTCCTTGGAGGCAAAACCAAAGAGCGTCATGGCATCCTCGCGCACCTGCATGCGGGTATAGAGGCGAACCTCGCCGCCGGGCGTCGGCAAAGTGGCGGCGGTGCTGCCCGAGATGCCGAGCTCAAAGCCCACGCCCGACACATCGACGACGGCCGAGCTCATCGTGGCCTCGACAAGCGTTCCATGGAGCTGGGAGATCATCAGTATCCGGTTCCTCTCTGTTGATAGAACTCGCCGCCGGTAAGCGCCCGGGTGCGGCTGAGGTTAACGTGGCAGATGGCGCAGGCTAGGGCATCGGCGGCATGGTCGGGATGCGGGTCGTGATCGAGCTGTGTGAGCGTACGCACCATGTAGGCGACCTGCCGCTTATCTGCGGCACCGGTGCCCACCACAGCCTGCTTGATCTGCATAGGCGTGTACTCGCCAATCTCGAGCGCGCACTCCGAAAGCGCCACGAGTGCAGCACCGCGGGCATGTGCCGTGGGGATGGCCGAGCGGACATTAGCGCCAAAGTAGATGCTCTCGATAGCAGCGGTATCGGGTCGATAACGCTCCACGACGCCCTTGAGGTCGCGGGCGATATGCGACAGACGCACCGCGAGCGGACTGCCCGCGCTGGTCTCGATACAACCGTAGGCACGGCAGCGAACCTCGCCGCGCCGCTCCTCGATAATCCCCCAACCCGTATGGGCCAAACCGGGGTCGATGCCCAAGATAACCAAGCCAACCTCCCCTCGCCACTAGCACGGCGCGAGACAAGGCCCCGCGCACTATTCACGAACGTCTGTTCTAGAATAACACAACGGCGACCGTATCTAGCAAGCAAGGTTGAACCATAGGTTGAGCATAAGTCAGCGAGCGAGTCCCTGCCGTGGCAAGGTGCCGCGAAAGAGGAGCGCCGCGTACTTCTGTACGCAAGCGACGGTTTGAGCGGCAGATTGCCCGGCAGGGGCTCGCGCAGCGTCGGCTCGTTACGCGGTTTGGTAAAACCGCGTAACCTTTTTAGTTCTGCGAGAAGAACGGGAACTGCCTCGGATCAACCGGCGGATGCGGCATCGGCGTGCCCTGGGGCCCACCCTGCGGGCCACCCTGGCCGCCCATCATCTTATCGATGGCGTCCTGGACCTCGCCCTCAAACTTCTTCATGCCCTCGTGCAGGCGGCGCTGGCCGTCCTCGGAGCGCAGCTCCTCCATCTGCTCGGGCGAAATACCCAATAGATCACCCAGTATGCCCATCATCTCGCCACGCATGCGCTCGCTTGTATCCTCGTCGGCAAAACGACGCACCTCAGCGCGTGCCAGCGAATCGACCGTCATGCGTTCCTTGCCGCTCAGCCCCAGGTCGGACCATGCAAGCATGTACGGCCAGGCGCGCTCGGCAAACGAACGGGCCGAGACGATTGGCGCCGTCGGCAGCTGGCGGCGAGCCGCCTCTCCCTGGCGCACGAGCATCAGCAGCAACGAACATGCCTCGGGCTTGCCGGTGGCCATCGGAATGTCGTCGAAGGGACGGTTGCGGTCCACGTGCGACTCGAGCGTGCCATCGACCTCGCCCGGCTCGAGCCCGCCGAGCAGCTGCGCCGCGCGGTCGAGCATGTCGACCGGACCGTCAAGCGTCGAGAGCGCTTGCGCCAGCACGCGCTCCATGCAATCCTCCACCGCGTTGAGCGTCACGAGCTCCTGCGGCACCACGGCAGACGTACGGTTGCGTACGCGCGCCACAAACTCGAGCGTCGACAGGTATACGTCGCCAAAGGGCGCATAATCGCCCTGGTAGCCACCGCAAAGCGCGGGCGCCGCCAGCGCGTACTCAGTTTTGGACAGCGGGCTCAACGCCATCGCACCCAGCTCGAGCGCCGAATCCTCCAGCATGAGGCCCAGCGTACGAGAGCGCAGGCGCTCGGCGTCGCCCGCCGACACATCGCGGTCGAGCACACGCGCGGCATCCGGCGCATCGCGCTCAACCGTGCGAATATGCAGGCGCTCGGCAATGGCGCGAACGGCGGCACAGCGAGCAGCCTCGGCCTCCTCCTGCGCCGGCGTAAAGATGCGGTTGCGTCCCAGTACCAGGCCGATCACGTTTCGCGGACCCAGGGCGTCGACGGCAAGCGCCGCCAGCAGGGACGACGGCAAATCGCCCTCGAGCGCCACCACGGCGCGCGACGTACCATGGGCGCGGGCGTTATCGCGAACGGCGAGCACCAGCGCCTGCCACAGCCATTCCTCGGAGCGAAACTCGGGCAGCTCGTGGTCCTCCAAGGCATCGAGCATCACGCCGCGCTGGATCTCCTGAACCAGTAGGCTCTCCTCAAAACACGGCGCCTGGGCCACCACGCGGCCGCAGTCGTCGAGCACAAACGAGCCGCCGGTATACACCGACTCGTCGTACGCACCGACCGGCGCCATGCAGGCAAACCACACGCTGCGCTTGGATGCGATCTTGCGGTAGGCTCCGCTGCGCACGGCGGCAATCGCAGCGGTCTCGCGGTCGGTCATATCGAATGCGTTGAACTGGAAATAGGCAATGAGGTCGACGCCGGTCGGCAGCATCTCGAGCTCGCGGTCCAAGTCGAAGATCACCGCGATGCGCACGCCGTCCACATCGAACACCGGCGGCGCCCAACGCGCGTCGTTGTTCTCGCCACGCTGCAGGGCAATGCTCGCACGCGCGGGTACCACACGACCGTCTTTGAGCATCATATAGTCGAGCAGGGGCTGGCCCTCAAACGAAACCGCTGCGGGCACGATGCAGATCATATCGAGCTCTTGGATACGCTCGGCGACGCCGGTCAAGCCGGCAAGCATGTCGTGCTCAAAATCGGCAGCGCCCACCAGGCCGCCGGGCAGGGCACCCATAAAGAGCGGAGCCGGCACGCACAGCACGCGCGCACCGCGCTCGTGGGCCAGACGCGCCTGGTCCTCGATGCGACCGCAGATACCCTCAATATCACCCAGGCGTATATCGATCTGTGCAAGTGCGAGCTTCATGGCTCAGCCCTTTCCGTCGTAAACCGTCGCTATCGCAGTAAAAGCGCCGGCCGCAAGATGCAGTCGGCGCTTGCATGTGCATATGCTAGCTATGATACCCCGAGCGGGGGCGCGCTCCTAGAACGTCGCGGACCACAGCCCGTGCAGGTTGCAATAGGCATAGACGGTACCGGTCTTGGAGCCGCCGGCAAAAAACGTCGAGGGCTTCATGCCGGGCTGGAGGTAATGGACCTCCAAACGGCCCTCGGCCTCAAGGGCAATCCACTCGATATAGTGCTCGGGCAGGCTGGGGTGCTCGACCGAGCCAACGCGTCCGCGAATCACGTGACCGTCGCGCTCGGTCTCGACAACAGGAACGTGCTTCTCGTGCGCCGCGTCCTCGGTGTTCGTGGTCAGCTCCGTGCAGCCGGCAGGGGTTGCAACGTCGTTGCTAAGAGCGGCGATGAGCTTACCGTCGGGGTCCTTAAAGAATTTCGCCATGATGTTCTCCTTTGCTGATGTGCCGATGTTCTTGATGGTTCTTATGCCCAAAGGCAGACGAACCATCCACGGCATTGCAAATGAACACATAACGAGCGGGGACGATGGGACAGCGCGGCCTATCCGCCCTGGCGGCCCCACCTGAGCGGGTTAGCGCCCGTCGCCGCCGAGCAGCGCCAGAACATCCTCGCGGGTAAACAGCGCCGAGGAGATGCCGTCGCCGCCGAGCACACTGTTGACCAGGTCGCGTTTGGACTCCTGCATCTGCATGATGCGCTCCTCAATCGTGTCCTTGGCGATGAGCTTGTACACGGTCACGGTATGTTGCTGGCCAATACGGTGCGCTCGGTCGGTCGCCTGGTCCTGTGCGGCCACGTTCCACCACGGATCGTAGTGAATGACCACGTCGGCCGCCGTCAGGTTGAGGCCCACGCCGCCCGCCTTGAGCGAGATCAGAAACACCGGCACCTCGCCCGCCTGGAACTGCGCGACCATCTTGGCGCGGCTCTCCTTGGACGAAGCGCCCGTGAGTTTAAGAAAGCCGATGTCCTCCTTGGCCAGGCGCTTGCCAATGATATCGAGCATGCCCGTGAACTGGCTGAACAGCAGAATGCGGTGCCCGCCGTCGAGCGCACCGTGCACGAGCTCCATGCAAGCGTCGAGCTTGGCACTCCCCGCCTTGTAGTCCTCGTAGTGTAGATGCGGGTCGCAGCAGATCTGGCGCAGCTTGGTGAGCTCGGCGAGTACCTTGAGCTTGTCTTTCTTAAACTCGGATGCCTCGCGGTGCTGCACCTGCTGGGCGATGCGGTCCTGGTTTGCCAGGTACAGCTTACGCTGCTCGCCGGTAAGCTGCGCCATCACCGTGTCCTCGATCTTCTCGGGCAGATCGGCCACCACGTCTTCCTTGACACGGCGCAGCACAAACGGCGACACGAGCGCCTGCAGGCGAGCGGCGCTATCGCCCTCGGCGTGCTCGACCGGGCTTTCGAAGCGCTTGGCAAACGACTCGCGCGTCCCCAAAAGGCCCGGCATCAAAAAGTCGAAGATGCTCCAGAGCTCGGACAGGCGGTTTTCGATGGGCGTGCCCGTCAGGGCAAAGCGCACACCGGCCGGCAGGCGCTTGGCGGCGCGCGCTACCTGCGTGAGCGGGTTTTTAATGTACTGGGCCTCGTCGAGCACCACGCGGCCAAAGTCCTGCTCGGCATACTCGTCGATATCGCGGCGCATGAGGTCATACGACGTCACGACCACGTTATGCTCGGCCACGCCGGCGATCTGCACGCGGCGCTGCGCCTTGGCGCCCACAATGGCGCACACGTCGAGCGAAGGCGCAAAGCGCTCCAGCTCGGCAGTCCAGTTATACACGAGCGACGCAGGGCACACCACGAGCGTGGGCTTAGTGTCCCCCGCTTCCACGCGCGCCAGGATATGCGCGATCATCTGCAGCGTTTTGCCCAGGCCCATATCGTCGGCCAAAATACCGCCGAGGCCCAGATGCTCGAGCGAGCCGAGCCACTGGTAGCCATCGACCTGGTAGCCACGTAGCGTGGCCTTGAGAGATGCCGGCACCGTAAAGTCCATCTTGCCGAGCGTGTCCAGGCGCTCGACGGTGCGGCGGAACGCGGCGTCGCGATCGGCCTCGAGCGCGGGAGTGCGCGCGAGCATGCTGTCGACGAACAGGGTACTCGACGCGGGAAGCGACACGCCGTCGAGCAGGTCGACAGCATCGACCCCCAGGTCCTCGGCAAGACCAAACGCGGCTCGGGCGCCCTCGTCCAGGCGAACGATGTCGCCGGACGTAAGGCGCGCGAATGTCTGGTGACGCTTGTAGGAGTCGAGGTAGGTGGCAAGGTCTGCCGCCGAAAGGCCGCTCGCGCCCAGTTCGACGTCGAGCAGGTTACTCTTGACGGTTGCACGCACCGAAAGCTTGGGCGCAGGGCGGACCGAGATCTGGCGTAGGCGGTCGCTGAGCATGACCTCGCCCAGCTCGGACAGAGCAGACAGGCCCTCGGTGAGCAGGCAGAACAGGCTCTCGTCGTCGCGCTCCTCAAACGCCAGGCCGCCCTCGTAAAAGTCGAAATACAGGGCCGCCGTGTCCATAACGCGAAACTCTGCCACCTCGTCGCGCGGCGGCACGCCCGGACGCCGCTCTTCGAAGGGGCTGCCCGGAGCGCCCAAGCTAAAGAGGTCTGCCGACCAATCACCATAGGCAACCGTAATCTTGCAGGTCACAAGCCCATCGTCGACACCGATTGCCATGGCAAAGCTCGGCTCGGGCGCCACGGTGTCGAGCACGGCGGGAGCGGTGAGGTCGGTGCATTCGCGCAGCACGGGCAGCGCCATGCGGCAGAATTCGCCCACCTGCTCGGCGGCGATATGGACCGGCGTGCGACAGGGCAGCAGACGCGACAGAAACGGTGCGGCATGCTGGGCAAACGCCGCATCGGCGCGGCGCGCGCGGTGCGTGTCGACCAGATAGGCAACGTCGCCCGAGACAAAGCAGTACATATCGGCGGGCAGACGCAGGTCGTAGCTGCCACCGGCCGCCGGCGCGATCTTGGCGGCGAGGAGCGGTGGTTGTTTTGCCGAGGCCTCGTCCTCCCCCACCGGCGACAACTCAACCGCTACCTCGTAGGAACGATGCGTCGTCGTTCCCCGCGACCAGGCGGGCTCAAAGGAAATGGTCCGGCCACGCAGCAAGTCCAGCATGTATACGACGTCATGCTCGGACAGCGGCAGCTGGCGCTCGGCGACAAAGCCGCTGCGTGCAAAATCGTACGACGCCGAACGCGAACTCGTGATGTCGCTCAGATACACAACCGTTGCCACAACAAGGTCGAGCAGGCGCACCGAAACCTCGTCGAAGGCCTCGGGCGCATGGAGAAATGTGAGCTTCTTGCCGTACGAGAACGTACCGCCGCGCACGTAGGCGGCGGCCATGCCGTCGATGTCCTTGACCACGTAGGACACCGAGCCGCAGCGGATGCGAAGCTCGAGCGCCCAGCTAAAGCGGTCGGCGAACAGCGGATTGTAGTACGGCACCAGCGAGGGCTCCAACACCGCCTTGGGGGCATCGGGGTCGACAGCGCCGGCGAGCTTGCGGCGCATGCCCGCCAACTCATCCATGCGCGCGTCCGAAAGATCGGAGAGCGCCTTCATGAGGCTCGGGCTCGTGGGGACGGGCGCCGGGAAGGGAAAGTTAGGGTTGACCGCCGGTGCGGCGGACGCGGGACGCACGGCTTGCTTGGGCGCCGCCGTAAACGTGCGAACCGGTGTGCGCAGCCCCTCAACGGGCTCAATGCCGCTGGCGTCCAGGTACGCCAGCGCCGTGGCGATGGCGTGCTTGCACATGCCGGGGTAGCGATAGGCAGCGGGGCAATCGCAGTCGTAGTCGATCACCTCGTGCTCGTCCATGTCGAGCACCACGTGTGTCTTGTACAGGTCGCCGCGCGAGCCGCGCACCGAGCCCTCGACCGTCACGTTTTTGGAGAAGCGCGAGCCGCTGTCCTCAATCGACAGCACGGCGCCGTTGAGCATGAGCGAACGCCCCTTCATAAAGGTGCCGCTCAGCGCCGCCTCTTTCCGGAGCGCCTGCACAAACGTCCCCTGTGCCATCACTTCCTCCAATCCACACAGGGTAGCTAATTTGGGACGGGGCTATTTTAGCTACCCCCATATGTCGGTTGAGATGTATTCCGACCCCGACTCATTCGCCGTCAGTCAAAGGGTAGCTAAAATAGCCCCGTCCCAAATTAGCTACCCCTCAGCAACGCCGTCCCTAGATCACCGTCACTCTGCCCTGGTTACCCACAATGGCCTTGGCCTCGGCCAGCAGCGGAATCGAGCGCGCGTTGACCTTGGCAGGCACCTCGGCGCGCAGCACGCGCCCGTCCACCTGCTCGATAAAGATCTCCACGCGGTCGCCGCCCGGGTTAGCGGTGAGCACCGTGGCCAGGCGCGCCATATTGCCCTGGCTAAAGCGGCTGTTGGGCACCATGACCTCAAACACCTTGGGCTTGTTGTTCTCCTCGTTGAGCTCCAGCGGCACGATCTCCTGCGCGATGATCTGGTCGCCGCGGTCCGAGCGCTCGAGCTTGCCCTTGATGCGCACAAAGGCGTCGGACAGCTGCGCGCCGGTCTCGGGATCGACCTCGCCGTACAGGTATCCCTCAGCCTCTTTATAGGTCTTGGGAAACACGACGACGGTGGCCTCGCCTTCCATGTCCTCGAGCTGCACGATGCCCATGGGGTCGCCGTTTTTGGTCACGCGCTTGGACACGCTCGAGACCATGCCGGCCCACCACAGCGCTTTGCCCTCGGGAATCTCCTGGTTGATGGTGCCGCCCGTAGGATTCTGAACTTCGTAGCCGGTGTCGATCTGCGAGAACGAAAAGTCGCGCGCTTTGCTGAGCGCATACTCAAACGGGCGCAGCGGGTGGTCCGAGACATAGATGCCCAGAACCTCCTTCTCCTGGCTCAGCTTGAGGTGGCGGTCCCATTCCTGGCCGTCCGGATCGGGCACGCTGACCTCGAAACCCGAGCCCTCAACATCACCAAACATGTCGAAGAACGAGGTCTGGCCGCTCGCGCGGTCCTTCTGGCGCTTTATCGCGGCGTCGATGATGTTCTCGGGGTTGTTCTTGTCCACAAAGTGCATCATCTGGCGGCGCGGATAGCCCGTGGAGTCGAAGGCACCTGCCTTGATCAGCGATTCGATCACGCGGCGGTTGGCCTGGCTCGAGTCCACGCGCTCGACAAAGTCGTGCAGCGTCTTAAACGGGCCGCCCGCCTCGCGCTCGGCGATAATCGCCTGCGCTACGCCGGTACCCACGCCGCGGATGCCGGCCAGGCCAAAGCGCACGCCCTCCTTGGTAGCCGTGAACTCGGTACCGGACTCGTTGACATCTGGCGAAAGCACGGGGATGCCGTCATGACGGCACGCCGAGACGTAGTGCACGATCTTGTCGGTCTTGCCCGTATAGGACGTCAGAACGGCCGCCATGTACTCGTGCGGATAGTGCGCCTTGAGCCACGCCGTCTGCATAACCAGAATGGCGTAGCCGGCGGAGTGCGACTTGTTGAAGGCGTAAGATGCGAACTCGAGAACATCGTCCCAAATCTTCTGGGCGACCTCGCGCGTGTAGTTGTTCTTGATAGCGCCGTTCATCCAGTGGTCGTAGGTGGTCTCGTCCGAGCCATCCTCCCAGTGGAGCACCGTCGACGTGAGCAGCTTGATCTTTTTCTTAGCCACGGGCTTACGGATACGCGAGTCCGATTCGCCCTTGGAGAAGCCGCACATCTCGACGGAGATGAGCATAACCTGCTCCTGGTAGACCATGGTGCCGTAGGTTTCGCCCAGGATGTCGTCCAGGCGGTCGTCGTAGGAGACGGCCGGCTCCTTGCCGTTCATACGGTTGATGTAGGACGAAACCATGCCGGCGCCCAGCGGGCCCGGGCGGTACAGGGCGATCAATGCCACGACGTGCTTGTACTCGGTGGGCTTCATGTTCTTGATTGTGGCCGTCATGCCGGCGGACTCGACCTGGAAGACGCCGGCGGTGTGGCCGGAGCCCATGAGCTTAAAGATCTCGGGGTCGTCAAAGGGAATCTCTTCCTCTTTGATGTCGATGCCGAAGTTCTTTTTGATGTTTGCTTTGGCCTTGGAGATAACCGTCAGCGTACGCAGGCCCAGGAAGTCCATCTTGAGCAGGCCCATGTCGGCAACGGTATGGCCCTCGTACTGGGTAATCTCGACGCCGCCCTTGGTGTCGAGCTTAGTGGGCACGTGCTCGTTGACGGGGTCACGGCAGATCAGAACGGCGCACGCGTGCACGCCCTCGCCACGGGTGAGGCCCTCGATCGAAAGCGCCGTGTCGATGATGCGGCGGGCGTCGTCGTCCTTTTTATAGGCCTCGGCAAAATCGGGGTTAAACAGATCTTCTTTGCCGGGTTGTTTGTCGAGCACCTGCTTGAGCTTGACCTTGGGGTCGCTCGAGACCATCTTGGACAGGCGCTGGCCCATGTAGACCGGGTAGTCTAGGACGCGCGCGGCGTCGTTAATGGCCTGCTTGGCCTTAATGGTCGAGTAGGTGATGACGTGGGTGACCTTCTCGGGACCGTAGAGCTGGCGAACGTGCTCCACGACCTCGAGGCGCCGCTCATCGTCGAAGTCCATATCGATATCGGGCATCTCGGTACGCTGCGGGGACAGGAACCTCTCGAACATCAGGCCGTTCTCGAGCGGGTCGAACGCGGTGATGTTCATGGCGTAGGCGACGATAGCGCCGGCGGCCGAGCCACGGCCGGGGCCGACGCCGATGCCGTTGTCCTTGGCCCATTGCACGTACTCGGCAACGATCAAGAAGTAGGCGGCAAAGCCCTTGTCGCAAATGACCTTGTATTCGTACTCAAAGCGCTCTTTGATGTTGACGCCACCGATCTCGCGCGTGGCCCAGTCGTCACCATAGTGCTGGCGCAGGCCCTTCTCGCACTCGCGGCGGAACTGGCTCTCGTGCGTCTCGCCGGGATCGAGCAGCGGGAAGCGCGGCAGGATGATGGAGTCCCAGTCCAGCTCCACGTAGCACTTGTCGGCGATCTCGAGCGTGTTGTCGCAGGCCTCAGGGCAATACGGGAACATCGCCCGCATCTCCTCCTCGGTCTTCATGTAAAACTCCGAGCCGGTCATGCGCATGCGGTTGGGGTCGTCGACCTTAGCGTTCATGCCGATGCACATGATGACGTCCTGCACGGGCGCGTCCTCGCGGCGCAGGTAGTGGAAGTCGTTGGTGGCGATGACCTTGACGCCCACCTGCTTGGCGATATCGATGAGCGTGCGGTCCATCTGCTCGTCGGTCAGGCCGTTGTCGGTGGTAATGCCGTGTTCCTGGATCTCGATATAAAAGTCGCCGGGGTCGAAGGTGTCACGGAAGGTCTCGGCCCACTTGATGGCGCCTTCCATGTCACCGCGGTCGATGTACTTGGGGATGATGCCGGCGATGCAGGCGCTCGTGCAGATCATGCCCTTGGCGTGGCGGCGCAGGTTGTCGAGCGTCACACGGGGCTTGTAGTAAAAGCCCTGCACGGCGGCCTCGGAGACCGTCTGCATCAGGTTGACGTAACCCTCCTGGTCCTTGGCCAAAAGGATCATGTGGTAGAGCTCGGGCTTGTGGTCGCGGGCGAGCGTCTCGTCCGGCGTAAAGTAGACCTCGCAGCCAAAGATGGGCTTGATGACCAGGGGCGGCTTGAGCTCGTCGATGTTGCCTTTCTCGTCCCACATGGCCATGTCCTTCACATACTGGGCATGCTCGCGCGGATTTGCCTCGGCGTCGGGCTCCACCAGCTCGTCGCGGCGGTCCTTTTCCAAGAAGGCTTTGTCGTGGCTCCACGTCTTGTACTCGGGCGTGTTGTGGTTGACGGCGTCGCAGGCCAGCGCCAGATCGGGCACGCCGTACATGTAGCCGTGGTCGGTGATGGCCACGGCAGGCATGCCCAGCTCAACGGCACGGTTGACCATATCCTGGATACGGGTTGCGCCGTCGAGCATGGAGAAAACAGTGTGGTTGTGCAGATGGACGAATGCCATGTGATGAGCTCCGATGCGGGTTCGTGTTCTGACTGAACGATTTTACCGCACGGCGCGGACGCCACCCGAACCTAGCCAAACCCACACGGCTCCTCTTGCAGTTGCGGTGAAATACGGACTGATTGGCGGCTTTTCTGGCCAAAACAGTCCGTATTCCACCGCAAGTTATTGAGGGCTAGAGGTTGTAGGTGACTACCTGAGGCTCGGCGGGTTCGACGAAGAGGGTCGGATCCGGCTGCTCCACGCGGACGAACTTGACGGTCACCGTCTCATAGCCCGCCTTGTGCAGAACGTCCGAATAGACGCGCGCCTGCAGGGCATGCTTCTCGAGCAACTGGTCTGGCGTCTCGTCCGGCGTGCCACCTGTCTTGTAGTCGATGACCAGCGCACGCGACGGATCGGCCGGGTTCGTCGCCAAAGCGTCGATAGCGCCCTCGGCATACGCACCGTAGCGAGCGATGTCCTTATCCTCGCAACCCAGCGAGAAGAACGGAACCTCGGCACGGACGCACGGCCACGAGAGCAGGTCGGCACGAACCGCCGACTTGAGCCAGCGATTCAGGGCAACGTCAAAACGCTCGCGCTGATCCGGCGTCAGGCGCCACAGGCGCGTCAGCGCATCGGCGCGCTCGGCGGGCAGTTCGTCGGCGCCCATCTCGATCAGCCACTGGCAGGCGGCATGGAAGGCCGAACCCAACGCCATAGGATTGCCGACAGGCTCAACGGTGGCCACATCCGCATCCGTCATCTCGGAGCCATCCGACTCCGCATCATCGCCGGCCTCGTCCATGGGCACGCGGGCCTCGGCCGCATGGTCCTCGGCCTCGGCATGCAGCGCCGCGGCAATCGACGAATAACTGTACGAATCGCGCGCCGGATACGGGCAGGTACCCATACGCACGCCCACGGCCTGGGGATACACAAGCTCAAACGCATCGGGCTCGGGGTCGGCAGGACCGGGCGCGGCTGCGCGAGTACCAGCATCAACAACCTCCGCGTCCGTATCACCGCGGACAAGCCTGCCCTCGGCATCCAGCGAAGCGTTAGCCTCAAACGTCTGCTCGCCAAAGGTAAAGCTTGTCAGCGAAATAAGCTCGTAGTCGCCCGGCTGGGAATTGTCGAACACCAAGTGGTCGGCATCGAGCTGCGGCATACCCAGGCCCCGGCCAGGCAGAATGCGGTGCAGCACGTCATAGGTCAGGTCGGATTCGACGTCGAAAGACGGCGCCGGCACCTTACCGCGGCTTACGGCGACGTCCATCGCCAGAATCACGAGCTCGCGCGCACGCGTCATGGCGACGTAGAGCAAGCGGGCCCGCTCCTCGAGCGAGAGCTGCAGGTCGTCGTTGCGCAGGCTCACAAATGCCTCGGCGGGAGAACCCGTTGCACAGACGTCGTCCATAAGTTCCGGCGAAAGCCACAGCGACGTGCCCTTGCCCTTAAATGCGTGCTCAAACTGCTTTTTGACGTCGTCACCCTTGACGAAGGTCCCATCGGCGAGCTTAACGCCATCAAAGCGTGCCGGTAGTGCCACAACCTGCGCCCCGCCGTCAACACGCCCCATTTGGGCAGCTCCGGTCGACTTACGTACGCCAAAGCACTCGGAAACCGCCACGACCGGATACTCCAGGCCCTTGGACGCATGCACCGTCATGATGCGCACCGCGCCGTTGCCCTCCTCGTTGAGCGCGCCCGGCGCCTCCTTGCCCGCCAAGAAGCGATCGAAGGCGAGCGCAATGGAGCGCGGCGAGTTGCCGAACTCGGCCTCTGCCTCGGCCACGGCATCGAGCGCCTTGAGCACGTTAGCGGCGATGGCCTTGCCCTCGGGGCCACGCTGCGCCAGGCGCACAAACCAGCCCGAGGCGTTGACCACATCGCGAACGATAGCGGCAAACGAATCGCGCCCCACGCGACGGAACGCATAGCGCAGCACCTCGCGGGCGCGCGTCAGCAGCGGCAGATCACGCAGGCCGGGCACGTCGCAGTCACTCATAATGCCCGCATCGATATTGCGGCGCGAGGTCTCCCCCGTCTGGTCGTCGAGCTTGGTCGCCAGCGCCAAGAACTCCTGGGCACCGAGCGCAAACATCGGCGAGGCCAGCAGGGGCATAAGGCCCTGCGCCGTGTCCGCCGGGTTGGCAAGCGCGCACACCAGTGCGCGAATCGTCTGCACCTCGGCAGCCTGGGCAAAGACCGAACCGCCCGCGATGACGCAGTCGAGTCCCTGGTCGCGGAACGCTTGGGCATAGACGTCGGCATTGGTCATACGGCCCAGCAGCAACACCATATCGCCCTGAGGCTGTTTTTTATCGGCAAGCGCACGGAAACGCTCGGCAATCGCACGAGCTTTCGCCTGCGTTCGCTCCTGGGTGCTGCCGCCGGCAACGAGCAGCGCCTGGCGGCGCGAAGCCTTTGCCCTGAGCTTGTCTTCGCGCTCATCGCTCGGCTCAAGATCCAAAAAGCCCTGCATAAGGCCACCGGTATCGCCGTCGAAGACACGCGCCACGTAGCGCAGGACCTCGTCGTGACTGCGGAAGTTGCGCACGAGCTTGACGAGCTCGCCGGTGGGGGCATCGGATGCGACAGCCGTCTCGGGCGCAGCAGAGGAGCCCACCTTGCGCTCCTGGCGGCGGAAGACCTCGACCTCGGCACCACGGAAGCGATAGATCGACTGCTGCGCGTCGCCCACCGTGCACAGCGCACGCTCGCCCGCACCCGTCAGGTAGCGAATCAGATCGACCTGCATCTGGTCGGTGTCCTGGAACTCATCGATCATGACCATCTTAAAACGGCCCTCGTAGGCGGCTCGGATGGCGGGGTAATCACGCAGCGCCTCGTATGCCATGCGCAGCAGATCGTTATTATCGAGCGCGGACTGGTCGGCCTTGAGCGCGCGGTACTCCGCCTCTACGGCACGGGCGAGCCCTGTCAGCGCATCGAGCGCCGGGTCGCCGCAAGCCAGCACAATGTTGACAAACGTGTCGGCAGCTTCTGCCTTGAGCAGCTCGACGTTCTCCTTAGGGAACATCTTGCTCGCACGCGGCATGCCGCACGACATCATGAGCCGCGCCACATCCGCCATGGTCTTGTCGCTCGCCTCGAACGTGTCGATCGCCTCGAGTGCCACCTGCGCCTTCTCGGTCGCGGCCTTGCTCGCGCCGAGCGCCGCACGATAGGCATCAGCCAGGGCCGAGGTATCGGAGCAGCCGCGAAGCACGCACACGTCGTCCATACCCCCCGGCAGCTGGCTGGACAGCTCCAGCAGGTCGCGCACCAAGCCCTTGATGGTGGTGCCGCCGCCAAAGGGACCGCCCTCGCCCGCCATGGGATACCAGGCATAGAGGGCTTTGAGCGAAGCGGCAAGCTCGGGGGCGGCATCGGGCGCCGTCGCACGGCCCAGCACATGCTCGACAGCCTGGTCCATGAGCTCATCGGTATCGGTGAGCACCGTAAATTCGGGGTCGATGCCCAGCTCCAGCGCATGCGCACGCAGGATGCGCGAGCACATGCCGTGGATGGTCGAAATCCAGGCGTCGTCAACCGTCAGGGCTTCCTCGTCCATGCCCTCTTCGATAAGCGCACGGCGCACACGGTCGCGGATCTCGGCCGCGGCGTCCTTGGTAAAGGTAATGGCGAGCACCTGGTCCAGATGTTCAACGAACGGACCGGATTCGGGCGAGAGTGCGTAGACGATGCGGCGCGTAAGGGTGAAGGTCTTGCCCGAACCGGCGCCCGCCGAGACAAACAGCGGGCGGTCGAGCGTTTTGACGACTTGCAGCTGTTGCGGCATCAAAGTCGAAAGATCCATGGTCTACACGTCCCTCCTTACAAACGTTCCTTCGTGGTTATACGAGCAGCGCGCATGCGCGGCCTGAGCCGACGTCGGATCGACGGCAGCCACGACGCCCGCCTCGAGCTCGCGCAGGCGCTCGGCAATTCCGGCCTCCACGCGGTCGAGCAGCGCATCGAAGTCCATGTTGCCGCCCTCGCCCGGGAAGCCCTTCTTAAGGCCCGGAATACGACCGTCGCCGCGCTCCTCCTCGAGCAGCTCGTCACTCGCGGCGCCGCGCAGCGCCGGCTTGCCGCCCTTGGTCGAAAAGTAGAGCGCCGCGCGCGTGTTCAAGTCCAGCGCCCGCCGCATGGCCTGCGCGTAGATGAGCGTCTGGGTATGCGACGGCAACCAACGCGGGTCGTCGGCGGGCACCGCGCCCGTCTTCTCGTCGAACACCGTGGGGTCGGCGAGCTTAAACTCCTCAACGCCCGTGCGGTGCTTGTAGTCGATCACGACGGCGCGGTTCTCGGCATCCACATCCACGCGGTCGATGCGCCCGCCGAGCGGCCAGCCGGCATACTCAACGTTAAGATCGTTAAAGGCAAACTCAAGGTAGCGCGGAGCAAAAGGAGTCAGCGCCTCGGCTTCATAGGCAAGCACGCCCTCCAGCTGCGGCAAGATCTCGGCCACCTGGCGCTCCTCCACCGGAGAGAGCGGCACGAGCGGGCCCTCGGTACCGCGCTTGCCGGCGTGCTCGGCCAGGGTCTCGTCGAAGACCTCGCGCAGCAGCTCCTGTGCGCGCGGAAAGTTCATGGGCGTCACGCGCTCCATACCTTCCTGCGGCAGGCGAGCATGCAGGTGCTCCAACACGTCGTGTACAAAGTTGCCCTTCTCCATGTTGCCAAAGCCCGCATCGATAGACTGGGGTTTTACGCGATAGGACACAAACCAGCACAGCGGACAGGTGGAATAGGCCTCGATCTGCGAGGCGGACGTTAAACGCGGCACGAGCGGCGCATCCTCGCCCTCACCATCGCGGCGGCGCAAAACCAGATACGGCACGGCCTCGGCGCTCAGATGCTGAGGGGCTTCGCATGCGACCCGCTTGCGCTCGAGCCCTTCGCCGGCGGCGGGGTCGAAGTCCCTTACGATATCGCCCTCGCCCACGCACGTCGCCTTAGCGGCGCCGGTGACCTTGTCGGCGTCAGCGGCTTTGTCGGTGCCAGCGGCCTTGGCGGCGCCGATGACCTTGTCGGCGTCAGCGGCCTTGGCGTGCGCGCGCAACTCGGTCCACACGGCAGCCGGATAGCACTCGCGCGCCTGACGGTCGTGGGTCACGCGGGCAAGCACAACGGAGCCGCGCGCAGCCTGCATCGCACGCCCAAAGCGCACGCGCAGCAGGGCGGCGGGCTCAAGCGTCACGCCGCCGCGATCCAGCTCTTCCGTCAACGTGGCCAACGGGCCCTCCTCATGTGAGAGCGGATAACTGTCCAGGTCGACATCGGCAAACAGCACCGCATCGTAGCTGTTGGGACGCAGCGCCGCCGCATCGGCAAGCGAAACAAAGTGCACCTGGGCACGCGGTGTGCGGTCGACCTCGTAGGTCTCGTAATCGTAGGCGGTGCTGCGCTTATCCACCTTAGTGCGGACGCCGTCGAGCACGGGCACGGTAGCCGCCTGCGACACGTCGAGCGCGCGGGCGTCGTTCATAAGGATGTCGATAGCATGGCGCAGCAGGGCAGTCTCAGCCTGGCGACGGGCCTGGCCGTCGAGACCGCCAAACGCGCGATCGGGCAGCGCCTCGGCAACCGCGAGCATGGCCTTGAGCGCCGTCACGGGCTTGTCACGCCATAGCGCTTGGAACACGTCCGAGACCACGCACGGCACGTTCTTAAACCAGTTCTGGTCGCCGGCCGCCTTGCGCGCACCCCTCACCTGACCCTGTACGCTCTGCAGCAGGCTCTTGACGCCCGCGGTGGTCTTGCTGCGTGACAGGCGCATGTTCTTATCGAAGGCTCGCGCGCTGGCGGCATCGGCGCCCGAAAGCGGACTGTAGATCCAGTCGGTAAGCTCCGGGGCGGGCCACCACTCGGTCTTGGAGGCGCTGCCCTCATCGGCGGCCTTCATGCGCTCGATCAGGTTAGCAAGTGCCGTGAACTGCCTGCCCGCGATGGATTGGGAAAACGCCGTGAACTCGGTCGTCTCGGCCGCAATGTGGCGCGCCGCCAAACGGGCAGCAAGCTCGCCGAACAACTGGGGCGCCCGGGCGGACACCACGAGCACGCGCGCAGGATCGGCGGGTGCCGCAGCGCCGTCGCGCGGTGCGGCACCCTCGCGCGCCTTTACCAACTTATCAAGAGCATTCGCATAGGCATA
>CAJMST010000012.1 GCA_905216145.1 uncultured bacterium
AGCACGCGGCTGTTAACCGCGCTGTTGTAGGTTCGAGTCCTACCCGGGGAGCCAGGTTGTAAAACCCGTCGCTTATGCGGCGGGTTTTTTCATGCCGCGACCACTTGACTCGAACGTTGCCATATCAACATTTCGTGTCGAGGATGTAATCCCGCGACCCACCACCTCAACATGGCGCGGTCGTTGTAGAATATTGCAATGATTGCTCCCACGACATGGTGCCGCGAGCACCAGATAAGGAGATTCTTGTGTCTGAGACCATTAACGGCAGCCTGAGCGTCTCGAACGACGTTATTGCCGATATTGCCGGTTATGCCGCGATGACGTGCTATGGCGTCGTCGGTATGGCTGAGCAGCTCCAAGGCGCCGAGAGCGTGCGCCTGCTTGCCGGTCAGCGCCTCCGCAAGGGCGTGCTTGTCTCCGCCGACGAGAACGGCCTTACGGTCGATCTTCACGTCGTGCTCGAGAACGGCGTCAACATGAAGTCCGTCTGCCACAATCTTTCGAGCTCCGTTGCCTTCACCCTGCAGGAGATCGCCCAGATCGATCCCGCCAGCCTTAAGATCGGCATCCATATCGACGCGCTCAAGAGCCGTCTGAACTAGCATCCGAAAACGGAGATTCAAATACCCATGATTGCAAAGACCATTCGCACCTGTTTTCCGATCGCTGCGGCTGCCGTTTCCGACAAGGCCGAGGAGATCAACAAGCTCAACGTCTTCCCCGTACCCGATGGCGATACCGGCACCAACATGTCGCTCACGCTCGCCTCGGTGACCAAGGAGCTCTCTGCCCTTCCCGCCGATGCCGATATGGAGGCCATCGCCGGTGCCATCACCCACGGCTCTCTCATGGGCGCTCGCGGTAACTCCGGCGTTATTACCTCGCAGATTCTTCGCGGCGTGGCCGAGGGTCTTGTCTCTGCCGACGAGCCTATTACGTCCGCCAACATTGCCTTCGCCTTCCGTCGCGCCGTCAAGGTTGCCTTCCAGGCTGTCCGCAAGCCCATCGAGGGCACGATCCTCACGGTCCTGCGCGATGTCTCGACCAAGGCCGATGAGTGCGAGAAGAAGAAGTTCTCGGCCGAGGATGCGCTCGATGCTATCGTCGTCGAGGCGTACCAGTCCGTTGCTCGCACGCCCGACCTGCTGCCCGTTCTGAAGGAGAACGGCGTGGTCGACTCCGGCGCCTTTGGCTTTGCCATCTTCCTGGAGAACTTTGTTGCCGCCGCGCTTGGCCGCAGCACCGTTGTCGAGGATTTCTCCGCCACGTTTGATTCCGCTGGCTCTGCCCGCGATGCGGCCCTTGGTCGCGTTGAGATCGAGGCTAACGACGACTGGGAGGGCTCGGAGTTCCGCTACTGCAACGAGTTCCTCTTTAAGGCCGACGCCCCGTTTGACGAGGACGAGTGCCTTAAGTTCCTAGGCTCCATGGGCGACTGTGAGCTGCTCGTGGGCGCCTATCCCGACTACAAGATCCATGTGCACTCCAACACCCCCAACCTGGTGCTCGAGCACATGCTGCAGCTCGGTCAGATCTATGAGGTCTTTATCCACAACATGGAGATGGAGGCCCACGACCGTACCGCCAAGATCCACGAGGATCAGGAAAAGGCCGCCGAGCCCGCCAAGGCGCTGGGCTTTGTCGCCGTTGCCGCCGGTTCCGGCGAGGCCGACATCCTCAAGTCCCTTGGCGTCGACGTGGTCGTCTCCGGTGGCCAGACCATGAACCCCTCGACCGCCGACCTGCTGGGCGCGGTGGACCAGGTCAACGCGACCTCAGTCATCATCCTGCCCAATAACGGTAACATCCGCATGGCTGCCGAGGCCGCAGCTTCTGCCTGCACCGACAAGAAGGTCGCCGTCGTTCCCACCAAGACCGTTCCGCAGGCCTTCTCCGCGCTGTTTGCGGTCCTGCCCGATTCCGAGCTCGAGGATGCCGTCGCCGCTATGGTCGACGCCATCAGCGAGGTCCGCGATGGCGAGGTCACCCGTGCCGTGCGCGATTCCAGCGCCTCCGACGGCTCGCCTATTCACTCCGGTGACGTCATGGGTATCATTGCCGGCTCCATCGACGTGGTCGGCTCCGACGTGAAGCAGGTCACGCTCGACTGCATCAACCGCATGCAGGAGGAAGAAGAGGGTGACGCGCTGACGATTCTGGCCGGCGAGGAGCTGTCCGATGAGGCCTTCCAGGAGATCGTCGACGCCATCGAGGAGGCTCAGCCCGATCTGGAGATTGACGCCCATCGTGGCGAGCAGCCGCTCTATCCCGTGATCTTCTCGATCGAGTAGGCTCTGCCTATGTCCGAGCTGTGCTCCGTGCCGCGCGTCTCGGAGCGTTTTGCCCAGAGCAATGCGCTCGACGAGGATATCGCGCGACTCAAATATGTTTCGGGTAAACGTGAGGAGGCCCTTCGCCGTCTGGGAATTCGGACGGTGGGGGACCTCCTTCTCCATATTCCTCATCGATACCTCGACTTTACCCGTTCGTGGTCCATTGAGATGGCGCCCATCGGTACCGTGTGCACCATCATCGCCACGGTCGACCGTATCGTCCAAAAGCAGCCGCGTCCGCGCATGCAGGTGACTGAGGTCTCACTTGTTGACGAGACGGGCGTGCTGCAGGTCGCCTTTTTCCGCCAGCCCTGGATTGCCCAGCAGCTTAAGCAGGGCGACCGCCTGGCCGTGATGGGCAAGGTCGAGTTTGCCTACGGCTTTAAGCAGATGGCCTCGCCCCACTTTGAAAAGCTCGAGGACGGGCGCGCCGCCGGCACCATCCTGCCGGTTCACTACGTAAGTGACGGCGTGAGCCAGGCGTGGATGCGCCGCATCGTAAGCGGTGCGCTCGAAGTGGTCGCCAATCCGTTCGATCCGATTCCCGCGCCGCTGCGCGCAAAGCGGAAGCTCATGAGCAATGCCCGCGCGTTGCGTTCGATCCACTTTCCCTCGAGCATGGCTGAGCGCGACATCGCACGCCGGCGTCTTGCCTACGAGGAGTGCCTCTGCCTGCAGCTGGCGCTGCGCCTGCGCAACGACGGCGGCCTGGTCGATGTGGTGCCTTATGCCCACACCGCGGGCGAGCACCTGGCCGCGCTCAAGCAAGCCCTGCCGTTTTCGCTGAGCGACGAGCAAGAGGCCGCGTTCCAAGATATCCTGCGCGATATGTGCGATGGCGGGCGCGTGATGAACCGCCTGCTGCTGGGTGATGTCGGTACCGGTAAGACGGCCGTTGCCGCCTGCGCGCTGGCGGTTGCGGCCGATAGCGGTACCCAGGCCTGTGTCATGGCGCCCACGGGCGTGCTGGCGCGTCAGTATGCCGATAAGACCGGCCCTCTGCTCTCGCAGGCTGGCATGTCCTGGGCGCTTCTGACGGGTGCCACGCCGGCGGCCGAGCGCGAGCGTATCCATGAGCAGCTGCAGTCCGGCGAGCTCGATGTCCTCTTTGGCACCCACGCGGTTCTTTCGGACAATGTCACGTTCAAGCATCTGTCACTTGTTGTCATCGACGAGCAGCACCGCTTTGGCGTAGGCCAGCGCAGCGCCCTACGCGCGAAGGGCCCCGGTGCCGATCTGCTTGTTATGACGGCAACGCCCATCCCGCGTACGCTGGCGCTTTCGGTCTACGGCGATCTGGACACGAGTATCATCCGCCATCGGCCAGTCCCTGGCGCTGGCGTGACGACACGCGTGCTCACCGAGTCGAGTCGTGACCTCGCCTATGGCGCCATTCGCGAGGCGCACGAGAAGGGGCAGCAGGCCTACGTGATTTGCCCGCTCGTGGAGCCGAGTGACTCGGCCGATGAACTGGAAGACGTGCCCGGTATTGCCCGCGATGATGAGGGCCGCGTGACCGTCCCCGTGCCGCTGCACGATACGGCGACCGAGCTCGATCGCCTGCGTCTGGCGTTGCCGAGTCTTGCCATCGAGCGCCTTCACGGCCGTATGCCAGCGGGGGAGAAGGACCAGGTTATCGATGCCTTTAAGCGTGGCGAGATCGATGTGCTCGTCTCGACTACGGTGGTTGAGGTGGGCGTCGACGTGCCCAACGCCACCGTCATGGTCATCGAGAACGGTGAGCGCTTTGGCTTGGCGGCGCTGCATCAGCTACGCGGTCGCGTGGGCCGCGGCAGCGTGTCGGGCACGTGCCTGGTCATGACGCACTCCAAGGGCAACGGCGGCGCGTCGGCGGCGCAAGATCGTCTGCAATCGCTCGAAAAAACCTCGGATGGCTTTACGCTCGCCCAGATGGACCTGCGTCTGCGCCACGAGGGCGAAATCCTGGGGTACCGCCAGCATGGCGGCGTGACCTTGCGCTTTGTGGACCTGGACGCCGATGAGGACCTTATCGAATGGGCCCATTTGGATGCGGTCGAGCTCTTGCGGTATGCTTGCAACCTTTACTCTGTGGCGACGCGTCCCTTGCGCGACGCGGTCGCCATGCGTTATCGACATATCTTTAAGGAGGTCAGCGGAGGATGAGAATCATCGGCGGCGAATGGCGCGGTCGTAAAATCGAGGAGCCCCGTGGTCGCGGTGTCACCCGCCCCACGACTGATCGCGTGCGCGAGGCGTGCGCATCTATGGTCATGTCGGCATTCGATTTCGATTTGGACGAGGTTCGTGTGCTGGACGCCTTTGGCGGCTCCGGTGCCTTAGGGTTAGAGATGCTCTCTCGTGGGGCCCGCTCGCTCACGACGTTTGAGATCGATCGCAACGCCGCGCGGCTCATTACCAAGAATATCGAGTCGCTCTGCCGTGACCGTGCGCGTTGGCGCGTGGTCACGGGCGACATGCTGACGAGTGCCTCACGCGGTCGTGTACCGGGCGGCCCCTTTGATCTGGTCCTGCTCGACCCGCCCTATGCTTTTGGTGCCGAGCCGGTCGAGGAACTGCTGCAGAATCTGGCCCAGCAGGGTCTGCTTGCGTCTGGCGCTTACGCCCTGTTTGAGCATGCCGCCGCCGATGCGGGCGCGCATCCGGCAGACTTTGAGACTGTACGTGAGAAGCGCTACGGCATTACCTCGGTCGACCTGCTCCGTTGGGTCGGCGATAGCAAGGACGGCGGCACTGATGCTAACGAAAATGACGAGGCAGTATCCCCGGAGGACGCCCATGAGTGACACTATTAATCGCGTGATCGTCCCGGGCACCTTCGATCCCATCACGTTTGGCCATATCGATGTGATCCGCCGCGCCCGCCGCATCTTTCCCAGCGTGATCGTCGCTGTTGCCGAGTCGCAGGGTAAAAACGGTGTGGGTACCACGTTTATGCTCGATGAGCGCGTGGCGCTGGCCCGCGAGGCGCTCGGTGATATCGACGGCGTCGACGTCCTGCCCTTTACCGGCCTCTTGGTCGACTTCGCTCGCGAGCAGGGGGCGGGGGCCGTGGTCAAGGGCCTGCGCGCCATGACCGACTTTGAGTACGAGCTGCAGCAGGCAGATCTCAACTATCGCTTGGATAACGAGCTGGAGTCCATCTTTGTCATGAGTGCGCCGCAGTACGGCTATATCTCGAGCTCGGTCGTTCGCCAGATCGCCTCACTCGGCAGCGATGTATCGACGTTTGTCCCGCCCAACGTGGTCGAAGCGCTCAGACATCGCTTTTCGTGACGTTTTTTATTGCCTGGTGGCATGTGGTAAACTAGCACGATGATATGTTACCTATGAAAGGAGACCGGATGCCGGGCGAGAATTTTCCTGGCGATAGGATCGTCAGCTTGGTCGATGAGCTCGAAGGGCTGATCGAGGAAGCCAAGCCGCCTTTCGGCAAGAACGCTCAGTTCAAGGTCATCGACGCCGACGTGTTCTTCAACATCCTCGACGAGATCCGCATGAGCTATCCCGAGGAGTGGCAGAAGTCCCGCCGTATCCTTAAGGAGCGCGAGGAGCTTATGGCTTCCGCCGCCGCCCAGGCCGATTCCATCATCGCCGACGCTCAGCAGCAGGCCCTCACCATTGCCGGTGAGCAGGAGATTGTCCGCCTTGCGCAGCAGCAGGCCGACGACATCCGCGATCGTGCCCAGCAGTACGAGCGCGAGACGCGTTATGCTGCCGAGGACTATGCAGAGCAGGTCTTTACGCATCTGGAGGAGAACCTCAAGAGCCTGACTGGCACCGTTACCCGTTGCCGTCAGCAGCTCAACGAGGGTGCCGCCCAACAGAATGGTCAGTGGTAATGGCTGAGTTCCCGAGCGTTACCGTCGATCTTTCCGAGCAGCTTGAGTTTCCCGGAGATTCGTATCCGCTGACCGGCAAGGTCGATGTCGCCACCTACACGGTGGGCGAGAAGGAGTACCAGCTACAGGACGGCATCGACTACGACGTTGTCTTTACCAATGCCGGTACCGGTGTCTTGCTCACGGGCATGGTCCGCGCGCACGCCGCCGGCGAGTGCGACCGTTGCCTGGAGCCCGCTTCGTTTGATATCGCCGGCGAGATCGAGGAGTTCTACCTCTTCGAGGAGCCCGAGGATCCCGAGGCCTTCGAGGACGGCTACGAGCTCCTGGGTGAGGACCGCATCGTCGATCTGGGTGAGCCCATCAACGACGCGGTCGTAATGGACACGCCGTTTGTGGTGCTCTGCAAGCCCGATTGCCGCGGTCTGTGTCCCACTTGCGGTTGCAATCTCAACGTCGAGCAATGCGAATGCGCCGCACAGGCAGAGACAGAATGGGCCGCTGCCACGGAAAATCCATTTGCAGCATTGAAGAATCTCAAGCTCGATGAGTAAAACTGTGGTAGTATCGCTACTTGCGCGTAATCGCCACACTGGATAGTTCATAAGGAAGGTCACTATGCCCGTACCTAAACAAAAGCAGGGTCGTATCCGCACTCACACCCGTCGTTCCGCCAACATGAAGATTTCGGCTGCGGCTCAGTCCACGTGCCCCCGTTGCGGCGCTGTCAAGCTTCCGCACCACGTGTGCCCCAGCTGCGGTTTCTACAAGGACCGCGAGGTTATCGTTACCGAGTAACGGTATACTCTGGATGCGATGCCGTTCCAAATGGAACCACAATGGCCGGCTCAATGAGTCGGCCATTTTTGTATAAGGAGCATGTATATGAGTAACGTTCGCGTTTGTGTAGACGTTGTGGGCGGAGACGAGAAACCTCAGGTTGTTCTCGATGGTATCGAGGCTGCGCTTGCCGCCGATCCCGATATCGAGGTCTTGGCAGCTGGCCCCGCTGAAATCGTCAATCCCTTTGCTGCTTCCCATGCACGTGTTGAGGCTCTTGAGGCACCCGACGTTATCGCCATGGATGACGATCCCATTCGCGCCGTGATGACCAAGCGTAAATCGTCGATCGTGCTTGCCTGCCGCGCCATCAAAAAGGGCAACGCGGACGCGTTCTTCTCCGCCGGCTCGACCGGTGCCATGACCGCTGCCGCCACCGCCTATGTGACGCCGTTTAGATATATGGCCGAAGGCAAGAAGCAGCCGGTGCGTCCCTGTCTGACCAATGCGCTGCCCAATCGCGCCGGCGGTCTGACGGTGCTGTGCGATATGGGCGCCAACCCCGATGTCGAGGTCGATGACATGGTGCGTTTTGCCCAGATGGGTAGCGCCTATGCCCGCGTCGTCCTGGGCATCGAGCATCCCCGCGTGGGCCTGCTTGCCAATGGCACCGAGGACGAGAAGGGTTCCAACTTTACCAAGGCCTGCTTCCCGGCCATGAAAGCCGCCGTTCCCGGCTTTGTTGGTAACTGCGAGGGCACCGATCTTACGTCGGGCAATTTTGACGTCGTGGTCGCCGACGGCATGTCGGGCAACATCGCGCTCAAGGCCACCGAGGGCGCTGCCAAGTTTTTGCTGCAGGAACTCAAGGGTGCCTTTATGGCCTCGCTCGGCACCAAGATCGCCGCGCTGCTCATTAAAAAGCAGATGCGCGAGATTAAAGCCAAGCTTTCGGGCGACGCCAAGGGCGGCGCGATTCTTTTGGGCCTGCGCGGCGTGGTCCTGATCGGCCATGGTGCCACCTCGGTCGAGGCTGTTAAAAACGGTACGCTTGCGGCGGCCGAAGCCGTGCGCGCCGGGCTGGTCGAGAATGTCGCCAACTCTATGGACGGTATCGTTTTATAAGAGCGAGTTAGAGTGCTGTTATGTGCTTCGCGGCGCACGTCGTGGGGTAGAATCAGAACCGTGTCTTGGTACCGCCCGGGCGGTACCATTCTTTTGGTATTCATGCACTATGAGAGGAAGCGCTATGGACCGCTCCGAAATCTTCGACAAGATCGCCGAGGTCGCTGCTGACGTTCTGGGCGTCGATGTTGCCGAAATTAGCGATGAGACCACCTTTGACGACCTCGATGCCAACTCGCTCGAGCGCCTGCAGCTGGTTACGGCTATCGAGGACGAGTTCAACCTCGAGATCGATGACGAGACCCTTCTCTCGCTCAACTCTGTCGCCGACGCCGTCGACGCTATCGAAGCTGCCAAGGAGGCCTAAGTCTTGGCTTTATCCGACCGACTTACGCGCGCCCAGGAAATCTTGGGCCACGAGTTCAACAATAAGGTGCTGCTGCGCGCGGCGCTTACGCATCCCTCGGCAGTCGAGGGCCAGCCGGTTTCTGCCAGCTATGAGCGCCTTGAGTTCTTGGGCGATTCCATTTTGGGCGCTGTGGTCGCACGCTCCCTGTTTGAGTCCTATCCGGAGTTTGACGAGGGCAAGCTCACACGCCTGAAGGTGTCGCTTGTCTCGGGCGCTACGCTGTCCGAGGTTTCTCACGAGCTGGGCATCGACGACATCATCATCTTTGGTGCCTCCGAGACCGGTACCGGTGCGCGCGGCCTGCATTCGGCCCTCGAGAACGTCTACGAGTCGCTCGTGGGCGCACTGTACCTGGATGCCGGCTGGGATGCCGCAGCGGAGTTTATCCATCGTACGCTTAAGCCGCATTTGGCTTCCGAGCGCGCCGAGCATCCCGCGAACCCCAAGTCGTTTTTGCAGGAGTGCGTGCAAGCCGACGGTCACGAGCCCCCGGCGTATAAGCTCGTTGGCTCCGAGGGCCCGGCGCATGCGCCCACCTTTACCGCCGTGGTGTTGATCGATGGTATTCGTCAGGGTCGCGGCTCCGGCTCCTCAAAGAAGGAAGCCGAGGGAGCCGCCGCGCTCGAAGCGCTCGACCGCATGGGTTACACCACCAACGGCGTGATTCTGAATAAGAAGCACGTGTAAGCGAGGAACCGTGTATCTCAAGTCCCTCACGCTCAAAGGGTTCAAGTCGTTTGCCGACCGCGCCCATATGACGTTTGAGCCGGGCCTGACCGTCATCGTCGGTCCCAACGGCTCGGGAAAATCGAACATCTCCGACTCCATCCTGTGGGTCCTGGGCGAGCAGAGCGCCAAGCAGTTGCGCGGCCAGGCCATGGAGGATGTCATCTTCTCGGGCTCGTCGGCGCGCAAGCCGGTGGGTGTCGCCGAGGTCACGCTGGTGCTCGATAACTCGGACCATATGTTGCCCGTCGACTTTGACGAGGTCGCCATCACCCGTCGCATGTATCGCTCGGGCGAAAGCGAGTACCTCATCAACTCGAGTCCGTGCCGCCTGATGGACATTCAGGACATCCTGCACGATTCGGGCCTGGGCAAGGATACGCATTCCATCATCAGCCAGGGCAAGCTCGACGCCATTTTGCAGAGCCGCCCCGAGGAGCGCCGCGCCCTCATCGAGGAGGCCGCCGGCATCTCCAAGCACAAGCGCCGCAAGGAGCGTGCGCTCAAAAAGATTAAGTCGATGGACGAGCATCTGACGCGTGCCCGCGACATCAATAAGGAAATCGCCCGTCAGCTGCGGCCACTGGAGCGTCAGGTCGATCGCGCGCGCAAGTACAAAGAGCTGTCCTCGCGCGCGAACGAACTTACGCAGATGCTGGCCGTCGACGAGCTTCGTTCGCTGCAGTCGCAGTGGAACGACCTGGAGAGCCGCTCTAAGGAGGGCGCCGCCGAACTTGAGCTTGCGCAGTACCGCTTGGGCGAAAAGGAGCGCGAGCTCGAGAAGCTCCAAGTTATGCTCGAGGAAAAAGGCCTGTTTGTGGGCGATCTGGGCGAGCAACGCCGCCATATGCAAGATGTGGTCGGTCGCATTAACTCAGACATGCGTCTGCTCGAGGAAAAGGGCCATAACATGGTGTCGCGCCTGTCCGACATGCGCGGGCAGATTTCGAGCTCCGAGCATCAGCGTCGTCGTGTGGTCGAGGAGCTCGAGGACGCACGTGCTCAGCTCGAGGAAGTGACCGGCGCGCATATGCAGGTCCAGGAGGACGTTGACGCCGCTGGTCCTGCCGCCGCCGAGCTCCACGAGCGGCGCGTTGCGCTCGACAATCAGATTTCGCAGCTTACGCGCGAGCAGCGCGATGTGCAGCGCGTTGCCGATAATGCTGCGCTCGAGCTCGCCAAGGTGAAGGATTCGCTTTCCAATGCCGAGGTCGAGGACAACATGTATGCCTCGCGCCTGGAGCAGATCGATGAACAGCTCGAGGAGGTCACGGCCTCGCTCGAGACCCGTCGCGACCGCGCCGAGGAGCTTGAGGGCGCTCTTGAGGAGGCGCGCCAGGCTCAGGTCGATGCGCGTGAGGCCACCGAGGTCGCCCGTGCGGCCCTGAAGGACTTGCGTAATCGTGAGAGCGAGGCGCGCAACAAGTTATCCGAGGTGCGCTCGGAGCTTGCCAGCCAAAAGAAGCTTGATGCGCGCATGGCCGACAGCTCGCCGCTCGTGAGCCGTCTGGTGGGTGCGCTGGGCGATGACGTAACGGGTCGCCTGGGCGATGTGCTCGAAGCCCCGCGCGAGCTTGAGGGCCTGGTTGAGCAATTGCTCGCCGGCGATATCGATGCGCTTCTGTTCGACGATACGTCCGCGCTTGAGCGTGCCGGTCGTGCGGCTCTGGACCAAAAGAAGGCCTCGGGCGAAGCACTGCTGGTGGCGCGCGACGTGAGCGGCTCTACCGCCGCTGAGGGCGCTGCCGGTATCCGCCTGGTTGATCGTCTGTCCGTGCGCGCAGGCTACGGACCCGTCGTCGAGGCGCTGCTCGGCGGCTATTACGTGGTCGATGACTTGGCTGCCGCGCTGTTGGCGCCGGTCGTTGACGGTGTGACCTATGTGACTCCCGATGGCGCCCGCGTAAGCTGTGGCGGCCTGGTGCGCGTGGGCCTCGATGCTGGCGAGGCCTCGGGTGCTCTGGAGCGTAAGCGTCGCATTCGCGAGCTGGAGGGGCTTGAGCCCGATCTGGCTGCCGTGTTTGAGCATGTGTCGGATCAGGTCGTCGAGGCCAATGCGGCCGTCGAAGAGGCGCGTGCCGCTGAGGGCGATGCCGCCGGCGAGATCGCCCGTCTTGAAGGCGAGCGCCGCTCCCTGTTGTCCGAGATCGGCCGTCTGGAGCAAAGCGCCAACAATGCCGAGGTCGAGCGCGTGCGCATCTCCAAGCGCCGCGAGCAGGCCGCCGAGGCTGTTCGCGCTGCGTGCCCGCGCGTTGACGAGCTCACCCGTTCGCGCGACGAGGCCCGTGCGCAGGCAAGCGACCTGGTTCTTCAGATTGCCGAAGCCAACGACGAGCTCGATCGCGTGCGTCGTGACGACTCCGAGGCAGCCGGTAAGCTCGCCGATGCCAAGGTCCGCCTGGCTCAGACGAGCGAGCGCCTGCGTTCGCTGAAGGGCCGCGTGCCCGACCTTGAGCATCGTCTTGAGGGCATCGACCGTCGTATCCGCGGAACACGCCAGGCTTCGCGCTCGCTCGAGCTGCTGCGCCTGCGCGTCGACCCCATGCACGAACGCTATTCTGCCCTGTTGGAACGCGCGTCGGATTGGGCAGCGCGCCTGCGTGACCAGGCCTCTCTGGAGGAGGCGGACTCCGCTTCGCTCAAGAAGACCATCGAGGATGCCAAGGCAGAGGTTGCCCGCGCTAAGGAGCGAGTCGATACCGCCTCTGCCACGCAAAACGAGTTCAAGGTCGCGCGTGGCAAGCTCGAGGTGCAGGTCGAGGCTGCCATCAAGGCCATTACCGCCGATGGCACGACGGTGCTCGAGGAAGCGCTCATGCTTCCGGCGCCCACGGACCGCGATGCCGCCGAGCGCGAACTCAACCAGCTTGTGCGCCAGATCAACAACCTTGGTCCCGTTAACCAAGTTGCCATGGAGGAGTACGAGCAGCTCAAGCGCCGTGCCGACTACATCGAGGAGCAGCTGGCCGATCTGGAGAGCGCGCGCAAGGCGCTCACCAAGATCACGGTGGCCATTGATCGCAAGATGCGGAAGGCCTTCCTGGTGACGTTTGAGAAGGTCGACGCGAACTTCCGCGAGATCTTCGCTATGCTCTTCCCGGGCGGCCAGGCTCATCTGGAGATGACCGATCCCGAGCATCCTGCCGAGACGGGTATCGAGGTCGTGGCGCAGCCGCGCGGCAAGCGCATCACCAAGATGATGCTCATGTCGGGCGGCGAGAAGAGCCTGACGGCGCTCGCCCTGCTCTTTGCTGTGTACCGCACGCGCACGGTGCCGTTCTATGTGCTGGACGAGGTCGAGGCGGCACTCGATGACGCCAACCTGTCCAAGCTCATCGGCGCACTCGACGTGTTGCGTTCCGATACGCAGCTCTTGGTTATCTCGCATCAACGCCGTACTATGGAGGACGCTGACGTCCTCTACGGCGTCTCGATGCAAGCCGACGGCGTCAGTCGCGTCGTCTCGCAAAAACTCGATCGCGAAACCGGAAAGGTCGTGAATGCATAATGGGATTCTTCGATGCTCTCTCGCGCGGACTTGAGCGCAGCCGCGAGGCCCTCAACGAGGTCTTCTACTTTGGCGGCGAGGTCGACGAGGATTTTTGGGAGGACCTGGAGGACACCCTCGTCATGGGTGACATGGGCGCCGAGGTCGCTATCAAGGTCTCCGATGACCTGCGCGATGCCGCGGCCAAGAAGAACCTCAAGACCGCTCCGCAGCTTCGCCGTGCCCTGGCCGAGCAGCTTGAGCAGCACTTTGTGCCCATCGAGCGAGATCCGTTTTCCGATACGCCGAGCTGCGTGCTGTTTGTGGGCATTAACGGTGCCGGCAAGACCACGACGGTCGGTAAGATCGCGAGCGCCATGGCTGCCCGCGGCAAGAACGTGGTGATCGGTTCGGCCGACACCTTCCGCGCCGCCGCCATCGAGCAGCTCGATGTGTGGGGGCAGCGTGCCGGCGTACCGGTTATCAAGCGTGACCGCGGCTCCGATCCGGCGAGCGTGTGCTATGACGTGCTCGACGAGGCCGATAAGCGCGGCAGTGACCTGGTGCTCATCGATACCGCCGGCCGTCTGCACACGAGCCCTGAGCTCATGCGCGAGCTTGCCAAGGTGGTCAATGTGACCCGTAAGCGCGCCGCCAATATGGCCGCCGGTCCCATGCCGGTTTCGGTCGTGCTTGTGATCGACGCCGCGACGGGTCAAAACGGTCTGAACCAGGCGCTCGAGTTTAACGAGGCGCTGGGCCTGGACGGTATTATCATGACTAAGCTCGACGGCACGGCTAAGGGCGGTATCGCCATGGCCGTGGCCGAGAAACTCAAGCTCCCGATCCTGCGCGTGGGCGTGGGCGAGCAGGTCGATGACCTGCAGGAGTTCAATGCCAAAGATTTCTGCCGCGCCCTGGTGGGCGAGTCCAATTAAGGAGTGACTAGTGTTTGATTCCCTGAGCGATCGCCTCAACGACACATTTGACCGCCTGCGCGGCAAGGGCAAGCTGACCGAGGCCGATATTACTTCGGCCATGCGCGATATTCGCATGGCACTGCTCGAGGCCGACGTTAACTTTAAGGTCGTTAAGGAGTTCGTCGCCAAGACCAAGGAGCGCTGCATGACCGCTGAGGTCATGGAGTCGCTGTCGCCGGCGCAAAACGTCGTCAAGATCGTGCTCGACGAGCTCACCGAGATGCTTGGCTCAACCGAGAGCAAGCTCGTCTTTAGCAATCGCATTCCCAATGTCATCATGCTCGTGGGCCTGCAGGGCTCCGGTAAGACCACGGCGGCCGTAAAGCTGGCCTACCTGCTCAAGAAGCAGGGCCGCTCGCCGCTGCTCGCCGCGTGCGACGTCTATCGTCCCGCCGCTGCCGACCAGCTGGCCACGCTCGGTGGCGAGATCGGCGTGCCAGTCTTCCGCGGTGACGGCGCGCACCCGGTCGACATTGCCAAGGGTGCCATCCAGGAGGCCGTCGACCACCTGCGCGATGTGGTCATCGTCGATACCGCCGGTCGTCTGCAGATCGACGAGCAGATGATGCAGGAGGCCGTGGATATCAAGAAGGCTGTCAAGCCCGATCAGGTGCTGATGGTCGTCGATGCCATGACCGGCCAGGATATCGTCAACGTCGTCTCGACCTTCGCCGAGCGCACCGACTTTGACGGCGTGATCATCTCCAAGCTCGATGGCGACGCTCGTGGCGGCGGCGCGCTTTCCGTGCGCCAGGTGACCGGCAAGCCCATCAAGTTCGTGAGCATGGGCGAGAAACCCGATTCGCTTGAGCCGTTCTACCCCGATCGTATGGCCAAGCGCATTCTGGGTATGGGCGACGTTGTCGGCATTATCGAGAAGGCCCAGGAGGCCGCCGATGCCGAGCAGCTCGAGGCCGCCGAGCGCATGCTGCGCGAGGGCTTCACCATGAATGACATGCTCGACCAGATGAAGGCCGTCAAGAAGATGGGCGGCATGAAGGGCATCCTGGGCATGCTCCCCGGCGGCCAGCGTGCGCTCAACCAGATGGGCGGCAACCTGGACGAGGGCATCTTCGACAAGAACGAGGCCATCATCATGTCGATGACCAAGGAGGAGCGTCTGCGTCCTTCCATCATTAACGGCCAGCGCCGTGCCCGCATTGCCAAGGGCGCCGGCGTGACTCCCACAGAGGTCAATAGCCTTATGAAGCAGTGGGGCGAGATGAACAAGATGATGGGCCGCATGCGCACGATGGCCAATCAGGCTCAGGCCGGCGGCAAGAAGGGCAAAAAGGGCAAGAAGGGCAAGAAGATGCGCATGCCCAATATCCCTGGCCTGGACGCTATGGGTCTGGGCGGCATGGGCGGCCTGGGTACGGGCGGCCCCAAGTCCGATATGGACCTGCTGCGCCAGATGGAAGCGCAGATGCGCAATAAGAAATAACGACTGATTGAGTCGTGTATGGCGAAGGCCGCCTGGATCGTATTCCAGGCGGCCTTCGCCGTTCGTTCGCAGGTTGTCGCACGCGCGGAAGCGTGTTGACGTTGAGATGCTTGCCGTTAGTGGCAGCCACAGCCCTCGTGGCCCTCGTGCTCGTGATGGTCGTGGCAGCTGCAGGACTCGCCGTGTTCGTGGGCGTGGCCGTGGTCATGGCCGTGGCAGCCGCATGTGGCCTCGCCGTTCTGTGCGAGCGTGCCGGCAATAAGGGCTTCGACGCAAGCGTCGCAGCTGCCCTGGGCACCTGCGTATACCGTGATGCCGGCTTGGGCAAGCGCGTTGATGGCGCCACCGCCGATGCCGCCGCAGATGAGCGTGTCCACACCGCCGTTGGCGAGCAGGCCCGCCAGGGCGCCGTGGCCGGTGCCGCCGGTGCCCACGACCTGCTCGTTGAGCACCTTGCCGTCCTGAATGTCGTAGATCTTGAACTGCTCGCTGCGGCCAAAGTGCATAAAGATGTTGCCGTTGTCGTACGTCGTTGCCACCCTCATGGTGCCGACCTCCTTTGCTGGCCATGCGGCCGTCGTCGAGGCGATGGGGGAGTACGCGATATTGCCGCCCTCGATGACGAGCGCTCGTCCGTTGACCAGCGCATCGGCCACCTTGCGATGCGCGCGGCTACAAATGGCCGCCACCGTTGCACGGGCGATGCCCATCTGCTGGGCGACCGCCTCTTGGTTGAGACCTTCCAGGTCGCACATGCGCAGCACCTCAAGCTCGTCGACGGTCATGTCGATGGCATCACCGCTGGCCAGGCCATCGGGGGTGAAGCCGCGGTATTCGGGGATGATCCCGACGCGGCGCAGTTTTTCGCGTCTTCCTGCCATGCACACTCCTTATCTGACATATGTCAACAATAGGATAACGCGTTAGTCGTTGGGCGCAAGGCATTTCTGGCATATGTCAGAAAAAGGCTAAGATGCCTCGTTGCCGCTTGCGGAGCCGCGCTGCCGTGCATTGCGTGTGCCGGACTAAGTGTCCAATTCGACACTCGCGCGCCTGGGCTACAATAAATCTCGCTTATAGGCGACTGACAGGAGGGTCAATGAGCAAAGCTGATCAGCAGTTTGTAACCATGTGCCGCGATATCTTGGATCATGGCACCACCACCGAGGGCCAAAAGGTCCGTCCGGTGTGGGAGGACGGCACCCCTGCCTATACCATTAAAAACTTTGGTGTCACGGCGCGCTATGATCTGCGCGAGGAGTTCCCCGCGCTCACCCTGCGTCGTACGGCGCTTAAGTCTGCCATGGACGAGATTCTGTGGATCTATCAAAAGAAGTCCAATAACGTGCATGATCTCAACAGCCATATCTGGGATGAGTGGGCCGATGAGACCGGTTCCATCGGTAAAGCCTACGGCTATCAGATTGGTCAGAAGAGCCATTACGCCGAGGGCGACTTCGACCAGATGGACCGTGTGCTGTACGACCTTAAGCACACGCCGTATAGTCGCCGCATTATGACCAATACGTACGTGTTTAGCGATCTGTCCGAGATGCACCTTTATCCGTGCGCCTATAGCGTGACCTATAACGTGACGCAGCGTCCTCAGGACGACAAGCCGACGCTCAACATGATTCTCAACCAGCGCAGCCAGGACATTTTGGCCGCGAACAACTGGAACGTGTGCCAGTACGCCATTTTGCTGATGATGGTCGCGCAGTCGGTCGATATGATTCCCGGTGAGCTGCTGCACGTGATCGCCGACGCCCATATCTATGATCGTCATGTCGATATCGTCCGCGAGCTTATCGAGCGTCCGCAGTTTGCGGCACCCAAGGTAACGCTCAACCCCGATGTGCATGACTTCTATGCGTTTACGACCGATGACCTGATCGTCGAGGGCTATGAGCACGGCCCGCAGGTCAAGAACATTCCCATTGCGGTGTAGGTGGTGCTCATGACGTGTAAGCTATCTGCTATCGTCGCCGTGTGTGAGGATTGGGGCATTGGGTGCGAGGGCGACATGGTGGTGTCCAATCGCGCCGACATGCGCCATTTTGTGGCGTGCACCAAAGGTTGCCCGGTTATTATGGGGCGCAAGACCCTGTTGAGTTTTCCCGGTGGGCGTCCGCTCAAGAACCGCCGCAATATCGTACTCACGCGCGACGAGGATTTTGCGCCCGAGGGCGTCGACGTGGTGCATAGCATTGACGAAGCGCTCGCCGCGGTTGCCTATGAGCCTGTTGCATGGGTGATCGGTGGCGGCGATGTGTATCGGCAGTTTTTGCCGTATTGCGTCGAGGCCGAGGTCACGCATAACCACTGCGTGCATGTCGTGGACACGTACTTTCCCGACTTGGACGCCGATCCCGCGTGGGAGATTGCGTGGCGTGGCGGTGTTGCCACGATTGCCTCGGGCGAGGGCGACGAGGGTGTCGATTATGAGTTCGTGACGTATCGTCGCGTTGAGGCGTAAATCGCCTGGCGTGAACGGTATTATCGGGTTGATTGAATGTATGGGGCGGCGCTTAGCGTCGCCTCGTTTGGTATAGATGTGCTGTAAAGAAGGGTGCGGGCAGGCTGCTATGACTGATGCCGTTGAGGTTCTGCGAATTGATTCGCTCGAGGACGAGCGGCTCGATGCCTACGTGCGACTGACCGAGCGTGAGCTGCGCTGCGTGCTAGAGCCGCAAAAGGGCATCTTTATCGCCGAGAGTGCCAAGGTTATTGAGCGCGCGGTGCGTGCCGGATACGAGCCGGTGAGCTTTCTTTTGGGCGAACGCTGGCTCGACCAGATGATGCCGCTGTTTGAGCGCCTGGTTGTGCGCGAGGGTGCAGGTCCGGTTCCTGTGTTCGTGGCTTCCATGGAACTCATGGAGCAGCTGACGGGCTTTAACGTGACGCGCGGTGCGCTCGCGGCGTTTCGTCGCCCGCGGCAGATTCCGGTTGATGAGTTCTTGGGTGGCGTCGTCGAGGCGGCGGGGGAGCGCCCGGTGCGCGTGTGCGTGCTCGAGGGTATTGTCGACCACACGAACGTGGGTGCGATTTTCCGCTCGGCCGCCGCGCTCAATGTCGACGGTATTTTGGTCAGTCCGACGTGCTGCGACCCGCTGTACCGTCGCTCGGCCCGCGTGAGCATGGGCACGGTGTTTCAGGTGCCGTGGACGCGTATTGGCAGCGAGGCTCGTGTGTGGCCGCACGATGGCCTGGCGGCACTGCACGAAGCCGGTTTTTCGTGCGCTGCGATGGCGCTGACGGACGACTCCGTTTCGCTGGACGATCCTGCGCTGCAGGAGGTTGATCGCCTGGCGATCTTTATGGGCACCGAGGGTGCCGGCCTGGGCGCCAAGACTATCGCGGGCTGCGACCGAGCCGTGCGCATTCCGATGGCGCACGGGGTCGATTCGCTCAACGTGGCCGCGGCGAGTGCCGTCGCCTTTTGGCAGCTGTGCCCGCACGTGAGCAACGAGTATCACTACCAGCCGGGGCTGTATCACTAGGCAGATAGTTTGCACCGGGCTCTGACTCGGGGTGTTTCGGTCGACGTCGGTCGGTGCTAAGCTGCTATTAGCTTAGGTCTTTAATTACTGTTTTGTCGGTTGACGTACGCTTTTGGGGAGGGCGTGTGGCTAAGAAATCTACGGCTATCGATGTAACGCAGGGTGTTATTTGGCAGCAGCTGCTTTCGCTGTGCGTTCCCATCTTTTTTAGTTCGTTTTTTCAGCAGGCCTACACGCTTATCGGTACCTATATCGTCGGTCAGTTTGGCGGCAAGCTCGCGCTAGGTGGCATTCAAGCTACGATGGTGCTCACCGAGCTCTGCATTGGCTTTTGCGTTGGCGCCGGCGCCGGCTGCGCGGTCATTACCGGTCAGTATTTTGGTCAGCACGATGATGAGCGACTGAGTCGTTCGGTCCATACAGCCATGACGCTCGCGCTGGTGGGCGGTATCGCTTTCTCGATTCTTGGCATAGTGTTCGTTGAGCCCATGCTGGTGCTTATGAACACGCCGCATGAACTATTGGCCGAGGGCGTGGCCTATGCTCGCTGTTATTTTGCCGCGATGGTTGCGGCACTGCTGCTTAATATGGGAACCGCACTGCTGCGTGCCGTGGGCGACACGCGCGGCCCCGCCGTGATCATTGCCTCTGGCTGCCTGGTTAACGTGGTGCTGGATATCATTTTTGTCGCTGTGTTGCATATGGAGGCGCTGGGCTGCGGCATCGCGGTGGCGCTGACCATTTGCTCCAATGCAACGATGATCGTGTTGCGCATGATGCGCGCTCCGGGTGCATGGCGTCTTTCGCTGTCTAAGCTCGGTATCGATCGCGGTATTTGCAAGAGTATGATCTCGTGTGGTCTGCCACTCGGTTTTCAATCGGCTGCCTATTCGATCTCGAACGTGCTGATCCAGGTGTCGGTTAATTCGTTTGGCGCCGATGTCACGACTGCTTGGGGTCTATCTGGGCGCCTGGATGGCATTATCTGGATGGTGACCGAGGCGCTCGGCGTATCGATCACTACGTTCTCGGCGCAGAACTTTGGCGCGCGCAACTACGAGCGCATGCGCAAGGGCTACCATACGTCGCTCGTGCTGTCGTTTATGCTCATTGGTGGCCTGTCTGCCGTGCTGCTGGTGTTCTCGGGCCCGCTGTCGCGTTTGTTTGTCGACGATGCTTCGATTTCGGCGTACACCACGACTATCCTCCATTTCATTGCGCCGTTCTATGCGATTTTCTCGATTATCGAGAACGCCTCGGGTTCCATCCGCGGCGCCGGCGTGAGTTTGCAGCCTATGATGCTCACCATCTTTGGCACCGTTGTCTTGAGGGTGATCTGGGTGTTTGCGATCATGCCCTTCGATCCGTCGCTCGAGCATCTACTGCTGGTTTACCCCGTAACCTGGCTCATCACCGCAACCATGTTCACCATCTACCACCACAGCGGCAACTGGCTAGGCCGCGCCACCGCCTAATGATCCCTTGGGGTGGAGGAAAACGGATCATTGCTCTCCGTCGTGATGTCGACGATCCGTTTCTCTTCGTCCCCTTCGGATCAATTAGTATTCGATGCCTTGGCGGGCTAGGAGGCCTTCGTCGAAGTAGTGTTTGACGGGGCGCATTTCGGTGACCAGGTCGGCGAGGTTCGCGAGGGGCAGCAAGCCCCGGCCGGTGAGCACGAGCTCCGTGGTGGCGGGCTTTATCGCGATCAGCGCTTCGACATCCTCGCGCGTCACGAAGCAGCCGTCGTCTTGCCCTTGCCGTCGCCTGTATAGATTTGAACCTTGCCGACTTACAGTGATGCCATCTCTGTCCTTTCGTGCCCGGCGTCGGTTTATCGCCGTCCGGGTTGGGTATTCTAGAAAGCATTATCAACCCCAGTAGATGGAGTTCAAGCAGATGGAGATGGATGACAACAAACGTAGACGGAATATGATTCTCTACGTGCTCATCGCCTTCGTCGTCTACCTCGTGCTCTCGACCGTTCTGTTCCCCAACATCGGTCACACGCAGCAGATTACGAAGACCGATTACTCGACGTTTGTCAAAGCGCTCGATAAGAAGAGTGTCGACAAGGTCGAGTACAACACGGACGATTACTCGATTTATTACACCAAGAAGGGCGAGGACGAGAACATCGCCTATAAGACGACCGGTGTGCCGAACGATGCGGGCTTTACCGATCGCGTGCTTGAGTCTGGCGCTTCGCTGGAGTCGGTCGTTCCCGATAAAAACTCGGGTTTGATGACCTACTACCTGCTTACGCTCATCCTTCCCATGGCGATTTTCTTCCTGATCGGCTGGTGGCTCAACCGCCGCATGAAGAAGGCCATGGGTGATGACGGCCCGTCGATGAACTTTGGCGGCGGCGGTTTTGGCGGCGGCGGACTGGGTAAGTCCGGCGCGCGCGTGATCGCCTCCAAGGACGTGGGCGTGACCTTTAAGGACGTCGCCGGTCAGGAAGAGGCCAAGGAGTCTCTCAAGGAGGTCGTCGACTTTCTGGAGAAGCCGCAGCGCTACGAGGAGATCGGCGCCAAGCTGCCGCGTGGTGCTCTCCTTGTTGGCCCTCCGGGTACCGGTAAGACCCTGCTTGCCAAGGCTGTTGCCGGCGAGGCCGGTGTTCCGTTCTTTAGCATTTCGGGCTCTGAGTTCGTTGAGATGTTTGTCGGTCGCGGCGCTGCTAAGGTTCGTGACCTGTTTAAGCAGGCCAAGGAAAAGGCACCGTGTATCGTCTTTATCGATGAGATCGATACCATCGGTAAGAAGCGCGATGGCGGCGGCTTTAGCGGCAACGACGAGCGCGAGCAGACGCTCAATCAGTTGCTGACCGAGATGGATGGCTTCGATAACCATAAGGGTATCGTTGTCCTTGCCGCAACCAACCGCCCCGACAGTCTCGATCCCGCTCTACTGCGCCCCGGTCGTTTTGACCGCCGCATCCCCGTCGAGCTGCCCGATCTGACCGGCCGCAAGAACATCCTCGAGCTGCATGCCAAGAGCGTGAAGACCGAGCCGCCGATCGACCTGACCGCGATTGCCCGCGCCACGCCCGGTGCCTCGGGCGCCGACCTGGCCAATATCATCAACGAGGGCGCCCTGCGCGCCGTTCGCGAGGGTCGCAAGCGTGCAACCCAGGACGACTTCGAGGAGTCGGTGGAGGTCGTCATTGCCGGCCAACAGCGTAAGTCCACGGTGCTGTCCGACCACGAGAAGCAGGTCGTTTCTTATCACGAGATCGGCCATGCCATCGTTGCCGCTCGCCAGAAGGGCTCTGCGCCGGTCACGAAGATCACCATCGTGCCGCGCACGAGCGGTGCTCTTGGTTATACCATGCAGGTCGAGGAGGACGAGCGCTTCCTGACGACGCGCCAGGAGGTCTTGGACAAGCTCGCTGTCTATTGCGGTGGCCGCGCAGCCGAGGAGCTCATCTTTGGAGAGATGACGACCGGCGCCGCCAACGACATCGAGCAGGCCACCAAGCTCGCCCGTAATATGGTGACGCGCTTTGGTATGTCCGACGAGTTTGGCATGATGGCGCTCGGTACCGTGCAGAACGCGTATCTCAATCAGGACACGTCGCTCACCTGCGCCCCCGGTACGGCCGAGCGCGTGGACGCGATTGTCGCCAAGCTGATCGAGGATGCGCACGACCGCGCTTTGCAGATTCTGAAGGAGAACAAGTTTAAGCTCCACGAGCTGGCTCGTTATCTGTATAAGAAGGAGACCATCACGGGCGAGGAGTTCATGAACCTCCTCACGCGCGAGAATCCGCTGATGCCCAAGCAGCAGTAAAGCCGCGGCCGAGCCAGTAAACGCCGACGCCCCATTTGAGCAGCTTTCTCAAATGGGGCGTTTTGCTTGAGAGGGATGGAAATGAAGATCGTGGTGAGCGCCTGCTTGATGGGCGAGAGCTGCAAGTATAACGGGCTCGACAACTACCATCGCGAGTTGGTCGAGGCCTGCGAGCGTACAGGGACCGAGGTCCTCTTGGTGTGCCCTGAGGTCTTTGGGGGCCTGCCCACGCCGCGCAAGCCGTCCGAGATTGTGAACGGAGAGGTTCGTACCTGCGAGGGCATATCGGTCGATCGCGAATTTCGCCTGGGTGCCCAACGAGCGCTCGATATGTGCGAGCAGGCGGGCGGGCCGGAAGAGATCGCCGCGTGCATCCTGCAGGACCGTAGTCCCTCGTGCGGCGCGGGTCGCATCTACGACGGAACATTCAGCGGCACCCTTACGGCGGGCAACGGCGTCTTCGTTGATTTACTGCTCCGCCACGGTTATCGCGTGATCCCGGCTAGCGAGTTCGACCCCAGCATGCTGGAGCAATAAAAAACCACCACAAAGGTGCTGCTCCCTTGTGGTGGTTTTGGCCTGGGTCTAGAGCGTGTGGCCGTAGGCGTTGGCGGCCTTGATGGCGGCGGCGAATTTTTCGTCGGTGAAGGGCTCCGGGTTGCCTTGCTTCCACTCGTTGGTGGCGTGCGCGTGCTCGCACAGGGCAGGGATATCGGTCTCGGAAAGCCCGACCTGCTCAAGCGTTACGGGCAGCCCCATCTGCTTGTTGAAGTCAGCATAGCGCTTAAGGTTCTCGGTGTCGCCCGTGTAGGCGAACAACACCAGCACGCCCAGGCTTACGACTTCGCCGTGCAGGTAGGTGCCCTCACGCGGAATGCTGCAGGCGGCGTTGTAGAACGCGTGCGCCACGCTCGAGTTGTAGTAGTAATCGTTCTGGTTGGTCAGGTTCGAGACATAGCCCGTGTTGACCACGATGTCGAGCGCGATCTGCTTGACGGCCTCGCTCGACAGATTCTGACGAACGTCCTCAAGACCCTGAACACCGTAGGTAAACAGCGGCTCGGAACAGGTGTGGGCAAGAGCCAGGCCAAGGCCGGCGGTGTGCTCCAGGTCGCCGGCGCTCGTGGCGTACTCGACTTCGGGCTGCTTGGACAGGGCGTCGCCCACGCCGGCCCAGAAGTACTCCGCCGGAGCCTCGGCGATGATCTTGGGATTGATGAAGATGTGCGCCGGTCGGTTGGGGTACGAATAGCCCTCGAGCGATCCATCGTCGTTGTAGACGACGGCAATGGCGGTCGCGGCGGAACAGTTAGAGCAAATCGTCGGCACCGTAAAGACAATCTTCTTGAGCTCGATTGCCGCTGTCTTGACGGTGTCGAGTGCCTTGCCGCCGCCACAGGCGATAAGCACGTCTGCCTGCTGGCAAGCGGGGGAGTTCACGACCTTGGCGATATTGGCGCGCGTACTGTTGGTGCCGTAGACGCGCGTCTCCAGAATCTCGACGTCGGTACCTTCAAGCGCCGCCTCGATGCCCGGCAGCGCCGCAGCTAGGGCTCGCTTGCCACCAATGATGGCGACTTTCTTCGCGCCGTACTCCGCCAGTGCGGCGGGCAGCTCGGTAAAGCAATCCTCGCCGACGGTGTAGTCGCTCATTCCGATTGTGCGCATGGCAGCCTTCTTTCGTTAGTTAAAGTGCTTTCAGGTATTTTGCTCCTAGAGAAGGCTAACGACCACGAGAAATTTCTTACGTATGAAACCAGTGTTGAGGGTTTTTCGCCGGCGCGGAACGTGCTAGCATACTCCGCATAAGCGTTGATGGGGACGAGTAGTCGGCCGTCCGCATGCCACAGAGAGCGGGGAGCGCTGAGAACCCGTGCATGCGACCGATGAAAATCACCCCGGAGCTGCGGTCCCAACGGACGTGCCGCGCAGGCACGTCTTAGTAGATATCGCCGAGATGGTCGTCGATACAGGCCAGCCGAGTAACGGATGCGAGCGCGCGAATACGCGGGCGAGGGCATCTAAGCTGGGTGGTTAAACGAAGAGCTTTTACGGGCGTATAGCCCGTTTTGTGGCGCTTCGTCCCAGCTTGTAGGGACGGGCGCTTTTTTGGTGCCCAACGGGCGTGCGCGCCCACGACATGAAAGGGGTACCGTGGCAAACGAGTACAAGCAGACGATGAATCTGCCCAAGACCGGTTTTCCCATGCGTGCCGGTCTTTCCAAGTCCGAGCCCAAGCGACTCAAGGACTGGCAGGACAACAAGGTCTACGAGCAGGTTCTGAAGAAGAACGAGGGTCACAAGAAGTTCGTGCTGCACGACGGCCCTCCGTACGCCAACGGCCCGATTCACATCGGCCACGCCATGAACAAGATCTCCAAGGACATGATCAACCGTTACTGGATGATGCAGGGCTATGAGGTTCCCTATGTCCCCGGTTGGGACTGCCATGGCCAGCCGATCGAGCATAAGGTCGAGGAGAAGCTCGGCACCGAGAAGTTCAACCAGACCTCCACGGCTAAGATCCGCGAGCTTTGCAACAAGTTCGCCGTCGAGAACATCGAGCTGCAGAAGGCCGGCTTCCGTCGCCTGGGCGTGCTCGGCGACTGGGATAACCCCTACCTGACGCTCTATCACCAGCATGACGCTGCCGACATCGAGGTCTTCAAGGCCATGTTCGATAAGGGTATGATCTATCGCGGTCACAAGCCCGTCCATTGGTGCAAGCACTGCCACACCGCACTCGCTGAGGCCGAGATTGAGTACTCCGACGAGACGAGCCCGTCCATCTTCGTGCGCTTTGAGATGACCTCCAAGCCCGCAGGCCTCGAGAACTTCGACGGCCCGGTCGACTTTATCATCTGGACGACCACGCCGTGGACCATCCCCTCCGACCAGGCAGTTTCTCTCAAGCCCGGCGCCGCCTATGTCGCCGTTGAGCACGAGGGTCGTGCCGAGGTCATGCTCGAGGACCTGGCTCCCAAGTGCTGCGAGGAGTTTGGTTGGGAGTACACCCCGGTTATGGTCGACGGTAAGCCCTATGTGGTTCCCGCCGAGACCTTCCACCACATCCACTACAAGCAGCCGATCTTTGATGGTGTTGAGGGCGTGGCGCTGCTGGCCGATTACGTCGGTGTCGATGACGGTACCGGTATCGTCCACAACTCGCCCGGCCACGGCGTCGACGACTACTTTGCCTGCCTCAAGGAGGGCATTACCGACATCTGCATGCCGGTCGATGACGACGGCAAGTTCTACACCGGCGAGGAGTTTGGCACCGGTGGCCCCTTCAGCGGTATGGATACCGATGAGGCCAACCCGCACATCATCGAGTTCCTGCGCGAGCGCGGCACCCTGGTCCTCGAGAAGAAGATCACGCACAGCTATCCGCACTGCTGGCGCTGCAAGCACCCGGTGCTCTTCCGTGCTACCGACCAGTGGTTTGTCTCTATGGACAAGACCGGTTTGCGTGAGCAGGCTGGCAAGGAGGTTCGCGAGAACGTCAAGTGGTATCCGGCTCACGCCGCCAACCGCATTGGCGCCATGGTCGAGCAGCGTCCCGACTGGTGCATCAGCCGTCAGCGCAACTGGGGCGTGCCTATCCCCAGCTACACCTGCGCCGACTGCGGCGAGAAGGTCATGAACGACGCCACGCTCGACGCCGTCATCAAGCTCTTCCACGAGAAGGGCTCCGACGCCTGGTTCACCGACGCTCCCGAGAGCTACCTGGGTGAGGCCTGCGTCTGCCCCAAGTGTGGCGGCCATCACCTCAAGGCCGATAAGGACATCCTCGACGTGTGGTGGGATTCCGGCGTGTCCTGGAAGGCCGTCTGCGAGTATCGCCCCGAGCTTGAGTACCCGGCTGACGTGTATCTCGAGGGCTCCGACCAGCATCGCGGTTGGTTCCAGAGCTCGCTGCTCACTTCGGTGGGCGCCAACGGCCATGCTCCCTACAAGGCGGTCGTCTCGCAGGGCTTCACGCTCGACGGCCAGGGCCGCAAGATGTCCAAGTCGCTCGGCAACGTCATCGACCCCAATAAGGTCTGTGACGAGATGGGCGCCGACATCATCCGCCTGTGGGTTGCTTCCGTTGACACCAGCTCCGACGTGTCCATCGACCACGAGATTCTTGCCCGTACGTCCGATGCCTACCGTCGTTTCCGCAACACGCTGCGCTTCCTGCTTTCCGAGCTCGAGGGCCAGTTTGAGCCTGAGACCGACGGTGTCGCCTTTGCCGACCTGCTGCCGCTCGACAAGCTCATGGTTGCCCGTCTGACCCAGGTTCAGGCCGAGGTCGACGACGCTTACTCTTGCTACGAGTTCCCGCGCGCTTACCGTGCGCTTTATGACTTCGTGGTTACCGAGCTTTCCAACGTGTATCTCGACGCCCTGAAGGACCGCCTGTACTGCGACAAGCCCGGCTCGCTCGAGCGCCGCAGCGCCCAGACCGTGCTTGCCGAGCTCTTCTCGATGCTCATGCGCGACCTGCAGCCGATCCTGTCCTACACGGTCGACGAGGCCATGGCCTATGCGCCCGCCGGCTGCGTCGATCACCAGAAGTACGCCGCGCTGCTCGATTGGTACAAGTCGCCCATCACAATCGACGAGGCCAATGAGTTCGAGGGCGTGCTCGAGGCTTCGCTCGAGCTTCGTAGCGCCGTGACCAAGGCCCTCGAGGATGCCCGCTCCGCCGGCACCTTCACCAAGAGCCAGCAGGTCCGCGTTAAGGCGTTCGTTCCTGCCGAGATGTACGCGCTGCTGACCGGCGACAAGGCCGTCGACCTGGCCGAGTTCTACATCGTCTCCGATGTTGAGCTGAACCAGGGCGAGGAGCTTTCCGTCGCTATCGAGGCTGCCGAGGGCGAGTGCTGCGATCGTTGCTGGAACTACCGCACCACCGTCGGCGAGTACAACGGCCACGCGCATATCTGCAAGCGCTGCGCTGACGCGCTGTAAGTTACGGCGTTCGTAGAACGCCGTAACCTACCGACGCTGCAAACGCCCCTAAGCGGCAATCTGACGTTCAATCGTCGGTCGCGTACCAAAGTACGCTTCCCTCCTCTTTCACGTCACCTTGCTCGCTTAGGGACGTTTTCGCTGTTGGTGACGATAACGCGGCATTTCCATTGCTGGAGCTAGAGGCTTTCTTTCGACTTGCGTTTTTAGTCGAAAGCTATTAAGCGACATTCCGTTATTCGGAATGTCGCTTTCGTTTTTAGCTGGTTATTTCGCTTGCGTTGGTGGATATGTCGTGCGTTCTGCGTATGGCAATATAAGATAGTTCTTTGTATTAAACGTAATTCGATGTTCTTGAGGGTAGGGGATTGATTTGGGTCGTGCTGGGGATATGACGCCGCCTTTGCGTTGGCGGTTGGGTGTTGCTGGTGGGGTGGCGCTCGTTGTGCTGCTTGTTGACCAGTTGACCAAGCTTGCGGTTCGTGCCGTGGGCGACGCTTTGCATGTGACTGTTATCCCCGGCGTGATCGACTTCCTGTTTGTCCGCAATATCGGCGCTGCCTTTAGCATGGGCGAGGGGCATGGCATCGCGTTTGCCGTGCTGGCGCTGGCGGTCATTGTCGCTATTGCCGCGTACCTCATTCGTGCACCCCAGCTCGCCCATCTTGAGGTTGTGGGCATGGCGATGGTTGCGGGCGGTGCTATCGGCAACGCTATCGATCGTTTGGCCTTTGGCTTCGTGACCGATTTTATTGCCACCACCTTCATCGACTTCCCCGTCTTCAATGTGGCCGATATCGGCATTACCTTGGGCGTCGTGCTCGCCCTCTTCGGATACATGTTCTTGAGCCCCGCGGCCCGCGAGGTTGATGCGACTGCCGAGCTCAATGCCCGTGATGAGGCCCGCGCTAAGCGCAAGGCCAAGCAGCGTGGGGAGCGTGCCCGCAAGATTCGCGAAAGGAATGAGCGTTAATGGCCGACATCCATATTCTTGTTGCCGACGATTCCGCTGGTCAGCGTCTTGACGCCTATTTGGGCGCCAACGATGGCTGTCCCACGCGCTCTGCCTGCGCGCATCTGATCGAGGGAGGCGCCGTTGCCGTCAACGGTGAGACTTGTCTCTCTAAAAAGTGCGCCGTACGCGCCGGCGATCGCATCTCGGTCGACTTGCCCGAGCCGCACGACCCGACCGACGTGATTCCCGAGGCCATTCCCCTCGATATCCGCTACGAGGACGACTACCTTATCGTGCTCTCCAAGCAGCGGGGCCTGGTGTGCCATCCCGCCCATGGCCACGAGAGCGGCACCCTTGCGAACGCTCTGGTCTACCACTGCGGCATCGACCATCTTGGTACCGTACAGGGTGAGGACCGCCCCGGGATCGTGCATCGTTTGGATCGCGATACCTCGGGTCTCATGCTTGCGGCAAAGGACGACGACACGCAGCGCGCGCTTCAAAATCTCATTCGCACGCGCACGCTCGATCGTCGCTATATCACGCTCGTTCACGGGCACATCGCCATGGACGAGGGCACCATCAATACCGGTATCGCCCGTTCTACGCGCGACCGCGTCAAGATGGCGGTTTCGGACGACCCCTTTGCCCGTCAGGCCATTACGACCTTTAAAGTCCTCGAGCGCTTCGATTCCACGCGTTTCGACGACGGCTATACGCTCGTCGAGTGCCACCTGTTTACGGGCCGCACACATCAGATTCGCGTGCATATGCGCCATATCAACCACGCCTGCGTGGGCGATCCGCTCTACGGTAAGTGCGATGCGCGTGCCGATCAGGGTCTGACCAGGCAATTCCTTCATTCCTGGCGCGTCGCATTCGACCATCCCGTGACGGGTGAGCGCATCGAATGCCGCGACGAGCTGCCTTGGGATCTTGCTGCGGTTCTTGACGACCTGGCCCCGCGCTCGCTTGGCCGCACCGCCGCCGGCGACGACATCGTCCCGCAGCTTGGCCTTCTCGAAGCCTAGCCGGTATTAGGTGGTTTCTTGAACTCGGTAAGCCTGCGGTATGATATACGGTTGTTTACGTAACGCGTTCTCGGGAGCCTGCATGCTCGCCTTTTTACAAACTAACACGCCCATCGTGATCTTTAACCAGATTGTGGTTACGCTGCTCACGGTCTGCTTTCTGTACCAGGTGGTCTTCTTTGTCATTGGCGCTCTTCGTGGCGAGGTCGCGCCTCCCAAGGCCAAAAAACTTCACCGCTATGCCTTCTTTATCGCGGCGCATAACGAGGAGGCCGTGATCGCCAACCTCGTTCGCTCCATCAAGGATCAGGATTATCCGTCCGAGCTTATCGAGGTCTTCGTGGTCGCCGATGCCTGCACCGACAACACGGCGCAGCTCGCGCGCGAGGCGGGCGCCATCGTTTATGAGCGCAACGACCTGGCCCGCAAGGGTAAGAGCTGGGTCATGGACTTTGGTTTTGATCGCATCCTTAACGAGTATCCCGACACGTTTGAGGGCTACTTTATCTTCGATGCCGATAACGTCATCTCCCGCGATTACGTGTCCAAGATGAACGATGCCTTTGACCAGGGATTCCACGTGGTCACGAGCTATCGTAACTCCAAGAACTTCGGCAGCTCGTGGATCTCGGCAGCTAATGCCACTTGGTACCTGCGTGAGGCGCGCTTTCTCAACAACGCGCGCAATATCTGCAAGACTTCTTGCGCTGTCTCGGGTTCGGGCTACCTCATCTCCGCCAGCGTTATCGAGGGCATGCACGGTTGGCAGTTCCACACGCTGACCGAGGACATTCAGTTCACCACGTTCTGCGCCATTCACGGCATTCGCATTGGCTATGCGCCGGCGGAGTTCTTTGACGAACAACCCGTGACGTTTAAGGCGTCCTGGAAACAGCGCATGCGTTGGACCAAGGGCTTCTACCAGGTGTTCTTTACTTACGGTAAGCACCTGGTCAAGTCGACCTTCCGCTACCATCGCTTTGCCGCCTACGACATGTTCATGACGATCGCCCCGGGTATGCTGCTGTCGCTCATCTTGATGCTCGCCAATGCGACGTTCCTGATCGTGGGTGGACTCTCGCACGGCTTTTTGGCTACCGAAGTCGAGATGCAGGCCTGTGCCGCTTCGCTCATTATGACCTTCGCCATGATGTATCTGACTTTCTTTATCCTGGCGCTGCTCACGACTATCTTTGAGTACAAGCACATTCACTGCCCGCAAAAGTGGCGTCTGGTGACTAACCTGTTTACCTTCCCGATCTTTATGTTCAGCTATATCCCCATCACGGTGGCCGCGCTGTTCCTGAAGGTCGACTGGGTCCCGACGCAGCACGCCGTCAGCGTTACCCTTGACGAGGTCATGCAAGGCGCCAAATAACCACCACCAAAACCACCGCAAAGGGGACAGGCACCTTTGTGGTGGTTTTTGCTTTTGAGCAGCTGCTCAAGGAGGTTTTCGATGATCTATATCCCGTTTTGGATTTGCATCTTTGCCGGCGCGTGGATTGATGCCCGTGAGCGGCGGTTTCCCAATGAGCTTGCCGGCGCATGTGCCGTGGCGGCGTTAGCAGGCGTTTGGCTCGACAGGGGCGTTAACACTGCACTTGATCATGCCGGTCTTGCGGTCATCGTCTACCTTGCCCTTATGCTTACTGAGTCGCTCTGGCGGCGCCTTCGTCAAGCCCCGGGGATTGGCATGGGGGACGCCAAAGCACTCTTCGCGCTTTGCACGCTCGACCCTATGGGTGGCATCGTGGCATTTGCCGTCGCACTCCTGGCCCTGGCCCTCTCCTGCCTCTTCACAAAATCGCGCTCCCTGCCATTGCTCCCGTTTTTAGTGCCGATTTTTGCCATAATCGAGGTCGTGGGCTGCACTCTGTAACCGATTGCGCATCGTTCTTAAGGAGCATGCCATGGCAACTAATCAAGAAACGGCCGCCATCAAGGCGCGTATGGACCGTATTCCTTCGGCGTTGTCGCCCGAGCTCGTCGAGCGCATTGCCGCCAATCGTGCTTCGGGCACTGTCAATCCGTATCGTTGCAACGACGACCAGGTCATTCGTCGTGTCGATCGCGATGCGGACAAAGGCACGCTTATGCGTCCGGCGTTTATGCGCGATACCGAAAAAATCCTCCATCTACCGGCGTACACCCGTTATGCAGGCAAAACGCAGGTTTTTAGCTTTCGAAGCAACGACGACTTGTCGCGTCGTGGTCTACACGTGCAGCTCGTCTCGCGCATTGCGCGCGATATCGGTCGCGCCCTCGGGCTCAACTGCGATCTGATTGAAGCGATCGGTCTGGGTCACGACTTGGGGCACACGCCTTTCGGCCATGCCGGCGAGCGATTCCTCAACGATATCTATCACGAGCGCACGGGTCGTTATTTTTTCCATAACGTGCAGTCGGTTCGCGTGCTCGATGCGCTGTACGGTCGCAACGTGTCGCTTCAGACGCTCGATGGCGTGCTCTGCCACAACGGCGAGTACGAGCAGCGTGTGTTCGAGCTCTCGGACATGGGTTCCTTTGACCAGTTCGATCGAACCGTCGAGGATTGCATTGCCACAGGCTATAGCGCAATTGAGCACTTGCGCCCCATGACGCTTGAGGGCTGTGTCGTTCGCATCTCGGATATTCTTGCCTATGCGGGGCGTGATCGCCAAGACGCCATTGCGGCGGGCCTGCTGTCACCCGACGCTTTTGACGATGGGCTTGGCGGAGCATACAACAGCTGGATTCTCACGCATGCCTCTATCGATATCGTCGAGCACAGCTATGGCAAGCCGCGCATCGAGATGAGCGAGGACCTGTTCGAGGAAATCCGCCGCGCTAAGCGCGAGAACTACGAGAAGATCTATAGCAAGGGCGGCATCGAGGGCGACTCCGAAACGGAGCTGCGCGAGGCGTTCGAAAAGCTCTATGACCGTTGCCTGCAGGATATAAACGAAGGCGACGAGTCTTCGTATATCTTTAAGCATCACATTTCGCGCATTGAGCGGCAGCTTTCCTACTACAATCGCACCTATGCATGGCAGGATGATAAAGATCAGACCGTAGTGGATTACATTTCGAGCATGACGGACGGCTATTTCTGTGAGCTGACGAGCAAGCTGTTCCCGGGGCTGAAGTTTCCGCATCGTACCTATATTAACGAACGGTAGTTCGTATATTTTCGGTATACTGTTGAGGAACAACGATTTTGATGGATGCACGGGATGGCTATGGACGACCTTTTTTCTGCCTCGACGCGCGAGCGTTCCTTTAAAAATGCGCCGCTTGCGGTGCGCATGCGCCCCAATTCGCTCGACGAGTATGTGGGCCAGCAAAAGGCCGTCGGTAAGGGCTCATGGTTGCGTGCCGCGATCGAGCACGACGTGCTTTCGAGCGTGATTCTGTACGGGCCGGCCGGTACGGGTAAGACGACGCTGGCCCACATTATCGCCAACCATACCAAGAGCGAGTTTGTCGAGGTCAGCGCCGTCACGGGTACTGTGAAGGACCTGCGTCGCGTGATTGACGAGGCCAAGACGCGCCTGAATACCTACGACCGCCGCACCATTCTATTCATCGATGAGATTCACCGCTTCTCTAAGTCGCAGCAGGATGCCCTGCTGCATGCAGTTGAGAACCGTACCGTCATTATGATTGGCGCTACGACAGAGAACCCGTACTTTGAGGTCAACTCGGCACTGTTGTCGCGCGGGCGCGTGGTGGAGCTTGAACATCTGAAGGATGAGGCTATCGCCACGCTTATTGAGCGTGCGCTCGAGGCACCACAGGGCTTGAACGGAAAGTTCTCGGCCGATGAGGATACGGTCAAGACCATTTGCACGCTGGCAGCGGGTGACGCTCGCTCGGCGCTCACGACGCTCGAGCTTGCGAGCGAGATTGCCGTCACGCGTCCCGATACCGAGGGAACGCCAGCGCCTGCGGCGGGGGAGCGCTATCCCATCACCGTGGATGACGTGAAGATTGCCAACCCGCGTCGCGGCTTTACGTATGACAAAAACGGCGACATGCACTACGACATCATCAGTGCGTTCATCAAGTCCATGCGCGGTAGTGACCCCGATGCCACGATCTATTGGCTCGCGCGCATGATCGATGCTGGGGAGGATCCTAAGTTTATCGCTCGCCGCATTATGATTCACGCTTCTGAGGATGTTGGCAACGCCGACCCGCAGGCGCTTTTGGTGGCGCATGCCGCGTTTAAGTCTGCCGAGGTCATTGGCTATCCCGAGTGCCGCATTAACCTGGCTCAGGCTGCACTCTATGTGTGCTTGGCGCCAAAATCCAACGCGTGTGAGGCTTCGATCGATGCGGCGCTGGCCGATATCCATTCTAGTGGGCTTCGCGAGGTGCCGAGTTATCTGCGCGATCGCCATCGCCCGGGCAGCGATGAATACGGTGTGTATAAGTATCCACATGATTATCCCGAAGGCTGGGTCGATCAGCGCTATTTGCCCGAGGGACTGGAGCGCGGCGTGTTCTGGCAGCCTGCCGGCCGCGGTTGGGAAGAATGGCGCGTAGAGCAAAGCGAACGCGACCGCAGCGGGAATGCACCGAAGTAGCTGCTGATAATTTTGTCCCACGTTGCTGCTCTTGGCATGTTCGGTCCCCTTTGGGGTACCATGAAAAGCGTCTGTATTTCGATTCTTCCGGGAGGCTTGTATGAGTCCCATTCAAATCGCCCTGCTGCTGCTCGCCGTTGCCGGCGTGTGGGCCATCGCTGAGCTCGCGCTTACCCTGCGCAAGACCCGCAATGTTGTCGACTCGCTCGATAAGACCGTGAACGACCTCAACAACACCATCGCCGAGGCTCAGCCTGTGGTGGCAAAGCTCGATGGCGCTGTCGATGAGCTTACGCCGACGCTTGCCCAGATGGAGCCGCTGCTTAAGTCGAGCAAGACGGCAGTTGATGCCCTTACCTCCAATCTCGTAGAGGTCGAAGCCGTGGTTCGCGACATTTCCGAGGTTACGGGCAGCATGGCCGAGGCCAGCAATGCTGTGTCGAGCGTGACCGACTCTGCCGCCGGTGCTGTGCAGAAGCTCTTCAATAAGGTGAAGGCTCCTGCAGCCGACGCCGATCGCAAGCTCGCCGCTGCCGCTGCGGAGGCCGAGCAGCCTACCGAGCGCGTCCTAATTGGCGAGGACGAGGCCGCCGCGGGCGACGATGATGGTCAGAAGTCTGTATCCAAGCCGGCTCAGTATTACACCTATACGCCCGCCGAGACCTCTGAGGAGTCCTGCGATGAGTAGCGAAGCAAACTGCCCTATCACGCTGACCGTTGCCGGTGACCCGCGTCTCGCTCGCCTTGTGCGCATGACGGCAGCCAACGTTGGTGCCCTGTGCTCTATGTCTGTCGATCGCATCGAGGACATCCGCATGGCTGCTGAGGAGGCTTTCATCTTTGGTTGCACCGCGGTCGACTGCGATGACATCACCATCAAATTCGATGTCGATGAGACCCACGTTGGCATGACTATTACCTTTGGGGACCAGGCTACGGTCGATGAAGACGACCAGGCTGCGGTGTATGCCGAGCTCATCCTCGCGAGCGTGTGCGACTCCTACGAAAAGACTACGGCGCCCCTGACGCTTTCCCTCGACCTCAAGGCGGATATCTAATATGACCGAACGTTCCCGGAGCGGTAAGACCGCTTGGGACAAGGAGAAAACCCGCGAGCTGTTTCGTCGCTATAAAGAGACCGGTGACCCGGACGCACGCGAGCAGCTCGTCATGTCCCACATGAACCTGGTAAGGTTTCTTGCCAACAAGTTTAAGAACCGCGGCGAGCCGCTCGATGACCTGATGCAGGTTGGTTATTTGGGCCTGCTCAAGGCTATCGACCGCTTTGACCCTGAGCGCGGACTCGAGTTCACCACGTTTGCCACGCCTACCATCTTGGGCGAGATTAAGCGTCACTTCCGCGACAAGGGCTGGAGCGTGCGCGTGCCCCGTCGCTTGCAGGAGCTCTCGGCCAAGGTCAACCAGGCTACCGATAAGCTCACCAACGAGCTACAGCGCTCGCCTAAGGTTGAGGAAATCGCTGAGTACTTGGACGTGACGGTCGATGAGGTGCTGGAGGCTATGGAATCGTCTTCGGCCTATACCTCGGTGCCCATCGAGGCTCCTGGTGCGTCCGATTCCGACGATGCCCCCTCGATTCTCGACCGTTACGCCGACGACGACAACGAGCTCGACTTTACCGATGACCGTCTAGTGATCGAGGAAGCCATCCGTGATTTCTCGCCGCGCGAGCGCGAGGTGATCGAGCTGCGCTTTGTGAAGGGCATGACCCAGATCGAGATCGCCAAGAAGCTTGGTATTTCTCAGGTGCAGGTTTCGCGTCTGCTGCGCCGCACGCTTAAGAAGATTCAGGACAAGATCGACCCCGACGGAGTGATGATTCGTTCATGAGTGAGCACCCCCAACAAACCGATCGCGTGCTGCGCGACACCCGCATTCTGACGCTGCGCATTTGGGCTGTTGTCGGCTGCATTGTTATTGCTGCTGTCATCTTTAACCTTATGGGCATCCTGGCACCGGTTATCGAGTTTCTCGCTGTTGGTTCCATCATTGCCTTTGTGATGTCCCCGATCACCAACTGGCTCGAGCACCATGGCGTGAATCGCGGCATCGGTTCGCTTATCGCGCTTATTGTTGTTGTTGCCGTGCTCGTCGGTGTCGTTTGCATCTTGTCGCCGATTCTCTTTGGCCAGATCATGGAAGTCCTGAGCCGCCTGCCCGAGCAGCTTCGTGTTGCTGGTGGCGATCTCAACGAGATGATCTCGCATGCCAAGACGCTCAACAACACGCCGCTCAAGGAGTATTTGGACGATAATCTTTCGTCGCTTGTTACCGTGGCATCGAAGTACGTGTCTCAGATCGCTGCCGAGCTTGGCCGCGGTGTGTTCCCGCTCATCACCAATACGGCCTCGCAGTTGTTCGTGATCTTCCTTGGTCTGGTGCTTGCGTACTGGATGGCCTGCGACTACCCTCGCATGCACCACGAGATTTGCACCATCATCGGTCAGGAGAAGGAGACCTCGTACCGCTTTATGGTCGCCATCCTTTCTCGCTCTGTCGGCGGCTACATGCGCGGTATGGTCGTGACGTCCATCTGCGGTGGTTTCCTCGCCTTTATCGGTTTTATGATCATCGGCCATCCGTATGCGGCGCTCATGGCTATCTTTACCGGCATCATGCATTTGGTTCCGGTCGTTGGTCCTTGGGTGAGCGCAGCAATCGCCACGGTGCTCGGTTTCATGTTCAGCCCCATGTTGGCGTTATGGACGCTCATCGTGACGATGGTCGCGCAAAACGTCACAGACAACGTGATTTCTCCTAAGGTCATGCAGAGCTCAGTGCAGGTGCATCCCATCATGAGCCTCACGGCGCTCGTTATTGGCTCGGCACTCATGGGTCCCATCGGCATGATTATTGCCATCCCGCTGTGTGCGGCCCTCAAGGGTATCTTCGTGTACTACTTCGAGAATGAGACCGGCCGACAGCTTGTGGCCTATGACGGCGCCGTTTTTAAGGGCACACCGTACCGCGATGCCGATGGCAACCCGGTCGCCGCCTACGACGCGCTCGGCGACGACACCTTCATTTATGAGTCCGAGCTCATCGGTAACGAGACTGCGCCCGAGGCCCAGGCCATGCCCAAGCCCGAGCTCGATAATCCCTGGATCAAGCTCTCGGGTCTGCAGCCCGATGCGACGGGCTTCTTCAAGAACCCCTTCGCCAAGGATGATGATTCCAATACGGACGACGACACCAAAACCGGCATCGACGGTTCCATGGACGATTCGGATTCTAAATAGGTCCTATTAACGTTTCTTGAAGTTGTAAATGACAAGAAACGCGAGCAAAGCGATTGATAAGGGGCCGGCTACATAGAAAAAGAGAACGTCAATTGCGCGTAGAGTGTAGTAAGCCTTATCGCCGGACATTACTGCATACAATAAGTAGCCAAATGCTGGTTGGTTTGCGTACCAGCATGAGAAGGCCAAGAGCGCTAAAAGTGCTACAACCAGAAGTGCATTCAGGACAAATCGTTTACTTTTCATCGATCGCTCCTTCCGGGTGACTCTTATATGTAATTCTACAGCAGCCTTTTTTCAAAGGCTTGCTCGGTCCCAAATAACGTGCACTTTCGCTGGAGGGTCGCTGTTTGGCGGCCCTCTTTTTTGCATGGGCGCGGTGGGATGGTAATATCGTTACGTTTGAACTGTTTCGATGTGAAACCGAGGAGATTCCCTCTATGAGTGCTGACTACCCGTCAATGACTACGGCTGAGATTCGCTCCAAGTTCCTCAACTTCTTTGAGGAGCGCGGTCTTAAGCTCTATCCTTCTTCGTCCCTCGTCCCCGACGATCCTTCGCTGCTGCTTGCCAACGCCGGCATGAACCAGTTTAAGGAGTATTACCAGGGCAAGAAGACCATGAAGGAGATCGGCGCGATCTCCTGCCAGAAGTGCGTCCGCACCAACGACATCGACTGCATCGGCGAGGACGGCCGTCACCTGTCCTTCTTTGAGATGCTCGGCGACTTCTCCTTTGGCGGCGTCTCCAAGCAGCAGGCCTGCGCCTGGGCCTTTGAGCTCATCACCAAGGAGTTCAAGCTGCCGCTCGACCGCCTGTACTTCACCGTCTTTACCGAGGACGACGAGACCCACGACGTGTGGCGTTCCCTGGGCGTTGCCGAGGACCACATCTCGCGTCTGGGGGAGGACGACAACTTCTGGGCCGCCGGCCCCACCGGCCCCTGCGGTCCGTGCTCCGAGATCTACTTTGACATGGGCGAGGAGGTCGGCTGCGGCAGCCCCGACTGTAAGCCCGGCTGCGACTGCGACCGCTTCCTGGAGTTCTGGAACCTCGTCTTTACCCAGTACGACCGCCAGGAGGACGGCTCCATGCCGGAGCTGCCGCACCGCAACCTCGATACGGGCATGGGCCTGGAGCGCATGGCCGCTATCATGCAGCACAAGACCGCCAACTACGACGGCGATCTGATGCAGCACCTCATCAAGCTGGGCGAGGAGATCAGCGGCAAGACCTATGACGCCGACGATTACTCCGGTGCCAGCCGCTCGCTGCGTATCATCGCCGATCACTCCCGTGCCGTCGACTTTATGATTTCCGACGGCATCCTCCCCGGTAACGAGGGCCGCGAGTACGTCCTTCGCCGCCTGCTCCGGCGCGCCGTGTTCCACGGTCGCCTGCTGGGCATCGAGGGCGCCTTCCTGACCAAGTTTATCGACGAGGTCAACGCTCAGATGGGCGAGGCCTATCCTGAGCTGCTCAAGAACGTCGCGCTCGTCAAGGGTATCGTCGCCTCCGAGGAGGAGCGCTTCTCCACGACGCTCGACAACGGTCGCGTCTACCTGGATGAGGCCCTGGCAGCGCTTGCCGACGGCTCCGTCCTTCCGGGCGACGTTGCCTTTAAGCTGCACGACACCTTTGGTTTCCCCATTGACCTGACTGTCGAGATCGCCGGCGCTGCTGGCCACGACGTCGACATGGACGGCTTCACCGCCTGCATGGAGGACCAGAAGGCCCGCGCTCGTGCCAACGCCAAGGGCGATGCCTGGGGCAGCTTCAACGACGTGTGGGTCGAGCTTTCCGACAAGGTCGCCGCGACCGAGTTCGACGGCTATGACAACGATGCGATCGAGGGTGCCAAGGTTGTCGCCATCGTTCGCAACGGCGAGTCCGTCGAGTCCGCTGCCGCCGGCGAGGACGTCGAGGTCGTGCTCGACCGCACCCCGTTCTACGCCGAGATGGGCGGCCAGCAGGGTGACGCCGGCGAGCTTTCCGCCGAGGGCGTTGTTCTGACCGTTGCCGATACCAAGAACCACAACGGCCTGTATGCCCATGTCGCACACGTTGCCGAGGGCACGCTGACCGTCGGTGCTACCGTGACCGCCGCGCTCGACGCCGAGCGCCGTGGTTTCCTGCGCCGCAACCACACCGCCACCCACCTGCTCGACGCTGCCCTTAAGCAGGTCCTGGGCGAGCATGTCTCCCAGGCCGGCTCGCTGGTGACGCCCGAGCACCTGCGCTTTGACTTTACGCACTTCGAGGCCCTGTCCTCCGAGCAGCTCAAGGCTGTTGAGGACCTGGTCAACCAGCAGATCTTCGCTTCCAAGCCGGTCGTGACCCGTGTCATGGGCATCGACGAGGCTAAGGCTGCCGGCGCTGTTGCCCTGTTTGGCGAGAAGTATGGCGACGTCGTCCGCGTCGTCTCCGTGGGCGCTGAGGACCAGCCGTTCTCCCGCGAACTCTGCGGTGGCACACACGCTGCCAACACCGCCGAGATCGGCCTGTTCAAGATCATTTCCGAGTCCTCCACGGGCTCCAATGTCCGCCGTATCGAGGCCGTGACCTCTAAGGGTGCCCTCGACTATATGGCCGACCGCCTGGCACTCGTTGACGCCGCCGCCGCTGCGCTCAAGTGCCGCGTAGACGAGGTTCCCGCCCGCGTGGAGAACCTGCAGGCCGAGCTGCGCGAGACGTCCAATAAGCTCAAGAAGGCTCTGACCGGTGGCTCCTCCGACGCCATCTCCAGCGCCATCGAGGACGCCGTCGAGCTTGACGGCTATAAGCTCGTTGTCGCTGAGCTCCAGGGCCTTGAGGCTGCCGACCTGCGCAACGTATGGGATACCGTGCATCAGAAGGTCGCCGGCCCTGTCGCTTGTGTCGTCGCCAGTGTGACTGAGAAGGGCACTCCGGCCCTGCTCGCTGCCGGCTCCGATGACGCCGTCAAGGCCGGTTTCCACGCCGGTAACGTGATCAAGCAGATCGCGGGTCTGGTCGACGGTCGCGGTGGCGGTCGTCCCAACATGGCCCAGGCCGGTGGCAAGAATGCTGCCGGCATCGCCGATGCCCTCGCGGCCGCTAAGACCGCGCTCGGCGCCTAAGAATCTAAGAAGTCGCTGTGGTTGCGCTCGCGCTGGACATAGGGGAGACCAGGATTGGCATCGCCGTCTCGAGCCGTGATGGCAAGATGGCGATGCCTGTCAAGGTGCTTCCGGCTGCCGAGGTCACCGGTGTGGCCAAGACGTTCCGCTACCTGGTTGAGGACTATGAGCCCGACATCCTGGTAAGCGGACGTCCCCTGACCATGGCCGGTGAGCCCGGCCCTCAGGCCGAGCGCGTTGCCGCTGTGGCGCAAAAGATTGCCGACGAGCTCGATCTTCCGTTGGAGTTTGAGGACGAGCGTCTGTCCTCGCAAGAGGCCAAGCGTATCCTGCGCGAGCAGGGACTCAACGAAAAGCAGATGAGGGGCAAGATCGACATGATTGCCGCCAGCCTGTTTTTGCAGACGTGGCTCGATCGTAAAAACGAGGAGGTTTCGCATGCCTAGTGCTTCCGATCCGCGCCAGCCGAATCGTACACAGCAGCCGGCGTCGCGCCCTGCCCAGCCTGGCCAGCGTCCGGCACAGCCGACGCAGCACGCAGCTCAGCCTGCCGCGCGCCCGGCGCAGTCCTTCTCTCGTTCGGCCCAACCTGTTCAACGGACGGGTCAGCAGCCTTCTGCTCGTTCGGTTCAGCATTCGGCTTCTCACGCGGCTCAGCAGCCCACTGCTCGTACGGCCCAGCCTGCAGGCGGCACCCGCTTTAAGCAGCAGGCACCTACCCAGCGAACGCAGGCCCCCCAATCGCATTCGCATCACGCTCGTGGTTCGCATGGCGTTGCTCCGGCGACCCGCTCGAGCTACAACACGCATGCTCGTCGCGGTGCTCAAAAGAAAAGCTCCCCGGTGCCTATGATTATCGGTGGCGTCGTCGCCGTGCTTGCGCTTGTCGCGATCGTTTTCTTTGTCGTGCCAGCCGTCAAGGGCTTCTTTGGCGGTGAGGATGCGAAAGTCGCTGCTGGCCAGCAAGTTACTATCACGATTCCCGACGGTGCCTCGGGCGATACTATCGCCTCGATTCTCTCTGAGAACCATATCGTCGAAAATCCCAAGGATTACTATGCGGCGGTGAAAAAGCTCAACGCCGATATGTCGCTCAAGCCTGGTGATTATTCGTTCACCACACTCATGGATGCGACCAAGGTTGTTCAGCAGCTCATGGAAGGCCCCAACGCGGGCTCCAATGCGCAGACTATCCCTGAGGGCCTAACGGTCGATCAAGTCGCCGACCGTGTGGCCCAGGCCTACGACAGCATCTCTAAGGAAGACTTCCTCAACCAGGCCAAGGCCTCCAACTACGTTGACGACTATAGCTTCCTTAAGGGCGCCGCCAACGATTCGCTCGAGGGTTTCTTGTTCCCCAAGACCTATTCGCTGGGCGATTCGCCGACGGCCGATGACGTGATTCGCGCCATGCTCGATCAGTTTAAGACCGAGTACAAGTCGCTTGACTTTGCGAGCTGCGAAGCCAAGATCAAGGAACGCTACGGCGTGGAGATGTCCGACTACGACATCGTCAACTTGGCCTCTATCGTTGAGCGCGAGGGCCTCAACGCCGATCAACGTGCGCACGTGGCCTCGGTCTTCTACAACCGCCTTGCCGGCAAACTCGACGGTCTGCGCTATCTCAACAGCGATGCGACCATGATGTATGTCACCGGTGGCGAGGTTACCGCCGACGACCTGCAGAGCGATAGTCCGTATAACACCTATAAGCACGAGGGCCTACCGCCCACGCCCATCTGCTCTCCGTCGCTCGAGGCACTCAAGGCCACGCTTGAGCCGACCGACTCCGATGACCTGTATTTCTACATTACGCAGGACGAGGAGTACTTCTCGCAAACCTACGAAGAGCATCAACAGTCTTGGAATTAGCATGAGGATTTTTAGCCCCAAACGATACGTTGCCTCGGTCGATCGCATCGACCTTAATACCCTGTGGGCCGACGGCAAACGCGCCATTCTGCTCGATCGCGATAACACCCTGGTGCCGCGCGACACCGAGCAGGTCCCCGCCGCGATTTCCGCTTGGCTCGACGCCGCCCGCGCCAAAGGCTTTAAGCTGTGCATGGTGTCCAATAACTGGCATCGCGACCAGGTCATGGCATCGGCACGCGAGCTGGGACTCGAGGCCATCAGCCACGCCATGAAGCCGGCGCCGTTTGCCCTCAAGGCGGGTCTTAAGCGCCTCGGCGCCACGGCCGACGAGGCGGTGCTGATCGGTGATCAGCTCTACACGGACGTGTGGAGCGGCAACTTCGCCGGCGTCGATACCATCCTGGTAAAGCCGCAGGCCACGCAGGACCTGTGGTATACGCAGATCTTCCGTATCTTTGAGCGCCGGGCCCTGCGCGACCTTCCCTGCGAGGAATAGGTCTCGTCATGTCCCAGCACACCAAACACGGCTGCGACCATATCTTCTTTATCGGCTTTTTGGGCGCGGGCAAATCGACGCTCGCGCGCAACGTCGGCACTATGTTCAAGCGGCGTTTTATCGATACCGACCGACTGGTCGTGCGCCGTTGCGGTAAGTCGGTAACCGAGATTTTTGAGACCGAGGGCGAGGATCGTTTTCGCGAGCTCGAGACCTCGGCGCTCCGTTCGCTCCAAAGTGAGCGCAGCCTGTTGGTTTCGTGCGGGGGCGGCATTGTCGAGACGCCGGTGAATATTGAGCTGATGCACGAAATGGGTACGTGCGTGTACCTCGAGGGCGACTTTGAGGATTCGATTCGCCAGATTCGTCGGTCCGACACGCGCCCCGATTTCCGCTCGCCCGAGCATGCCGCGCGCTTGTTTGAGCATCGCCGTCCGCTGTATCGCCAGGCCGCCGACCTTACCCTTGATATTCGCAACAAGTCCTTCGAGGACGTTTCCTACCTTTGTGCCGAGATGCTTTTGGAGCGTGGGCTGCTATGATTCGCCGTCAACTGATCAATTTCCAAAACCGCAGCGTCGATGTCCGTGTCGGATTGGGTGCGTTCGATGAACTGTCGCGTATGTTTGCCTCGGCCGTGGGCAAGCCTAAGCGCGCGATGGTCGTTTGGAACACCGCCACATCCGAGCGTTTTGGTGAAGTCGTCGAGCATGCGCTGGTCGACGCCGGTTTTGCCGTGTCGCCGCTAGTCCTCGAGGTTTCGCCTGCTGGTGCCACGCTTGCTGATGCCGATGCTATCTTTGGCGCCCTGACTGCCAATGGCATTACCTGTGACGATCTGGTTGTCGCCGTTGGCGATGCCGCAACCTGCTCGGTTGTTAGCTGGTGTGCCAATCAGTGGTGCGGCCGCACCGAGTGCGCGTTGCTGCCGACGACCTTCGACGCCATGCTCACGGTCGCGACGACCATGAAGCCGCTCGTCGCTTCGTCGGCCAATGCGCTTCCCGCTATCGCGTTCCGTCCTGAGCCGGGCTTGGTCGTGTGTGACCTCGACCTTGTTCGCGAGGCGGACCCCGAGTACCTCAAGCTCGGCTATGTGGTACTTGTTGGTACCATGCTTTCGAGCAGCAAGTCCCGCTGGAATCAGTTTACTGAGACCGTTCCCGAGATTCTCGCGGGCGAGGAGGTCGCGCTCGTCAATGCAGTTCAATGGTCTCAGACTGCCCGTAAGGACGTACTGATGGCCACGAACCCGAGCGCCCGCCATGCGCTCGATTTTGGCAAGACGGGGGAGCGTACTCTGCGCGCTTGCTTGGGCGATGCTGCTTCGCAGGTTCCTGCCTATCAGCTGTTATCCGAGGGCATGCGCTTTGAGGCGCGCCTAGCACATGATGCCTGCGACTTCGATATCGATTACGTCTTTGAGGTCGATGACTGCCTGGAGGACTTTGGTATCGAGGAACTTGCCTTCGATCTGGAGCCTGCCGTATATATCGAGGAGTTCCGCAAGCAGCAGTTCGCTCGCTCGAACCGCAGCATGTTGCCGCTGCCCGCGGCACTCGGCGCCATTCGTCTAACGAGCGTTGAGGACGAGGTTCTTGAGCGCCATGCTCACGCCTACTTGGCTTCTCGCAAAGAACTTCTCTAAGATTTATTGACATCCATCGTCTTTCGTATCATGTTGTGGGACGGGTTTCCAATCGGTTGCGGATCGCATGCGATTCCGACGTTCGGTTGAGACCCGTCCCGTCTTTATAGAGACAATAAGAAAGGAATCTGCATGTCTGAGATTGCTGCCGGTCCTGCCGGTCGTATCGAACGTGTCCGTGCCCTGATGGTCGAGCGCGGCTACGACGCTATCGTGGTACGCGACGAGGCCAATCTTCGTTGGCTCACGGGCGTGAAGGGCGTCTTCGACTACACCTTCGAGTTCCCGCACGCGGCGTTTATTACGGCTGACCAGTGCCTGTTCCATACCGACTCGCGCTACCTCAACAGCTTTGAGGAGAACACGCCCGCCGGCAGCCCCTGGGTCTACGACATGGACGAGGGCACCATCCCCGGTTGGGTCGCCGGCAAAATCGCGGCCAACAAGTGCCGCGTCTGCGCTGTCGAGGACGACATGCAGATCAACTTCTATCAGGGTATTCAGCGTGGTCTGGAGGATCGTTCCGTCGCCTGCATGCTGCCGCTGATGCATGCCGACATTCGCAAGATGCGCGCCATCAAGGACGCCGAGGAGATCGAGCTCATGCGCCATGCGCAGTCGATCACCGACGCCGCCTTCCAGCACATGCTCGGCTTTATTAAGCCTGGTATGACCGAGAAGCAGGTTCGCAACGAGCTCGAGAACTTTATGTTCGCCAACGGCGCCGATAGCCTTGCCTTCGGCTCCATCGTGGCGAGCGGTCCCAACACCGCCAACCCGCATGCCGTGCCGAGCGACCGCGTGATCGAGAAGGGCGATTTCGTTCTCATGGATTATGGCGCGGGTTATTGCGATTACCGCTCCGACATGACGCGCACTGTCGTGATGGGCGAGCCCACCCAGGAGCAGCTCGACCTGTACGCACTCGTGCGCCGTACGCACGAGGAGTGCGTCGCCGCCATCCATCCGGGCGTTGAGGGCAACGACATTTTCAAGCTTTCCAAGAAGATCATCGGCGATGCCGGCTATGGCGATTACTACAACCATGGTCTGGGTCACGGCGTCGGTATCGACATCCACGAGCTGCCCAACTTTAACCGCAGCAAGAACACCATCGCGATCGGCTCAGTTATCACCATGGAGCCCGGCGTGTACCTGCCCGGTGTGGGCGGCGTGCGCCTGGAGGACTACGGCGTCGTCACCGAGAACGGATATGAGCCCTTCACCAAGACCCCGCACGACCTGCACGTCATCGATTGCTAGCCCATTTCGATAGATTTTTGGGGCGGGGCGTCCGAAATGATTCGGGCGCCCCGCGTTCTCTTTTTATGCGCTCGCTGCAGGCGCCGTCTGCAAGTGTATAATTTCGGTCGTATGTAATTTGGACGCTTGTGCGTTCTGCCCATAACAAGAAAGGTCGCTATGCCTACCATTTCTACCGCCGACTTCAAGAACGGCCTCGGTCTCCGCATTAAGGACAAGGTCTACACCATCGTCGAGTTCCAGCATGTCAAGCCGGGCAAGGGCGGCGCGTTTGTGCGCTACAAGACCCGCGACATCAAGAGCGGCCGCGTCGTCGAGAACACCTGCAACGCCGGCACCAAGTTCGAGAGCGTCATGCTCACCACCCGTGAGTTCCAGTACCTCTACAACGATGGTACCGACTACATCTTCATGGACAATGAGTCCTATGAGCAGGTTCCCGTTCCCGAGGACATGGTGGGCGAGAACTCCAAGTGGCTGCGCGAGAATGACATCTGCCAGCTGCTCTTCGCCGACGATGAGCTCATGGGCGTGACCCCGCCGATGTTCATCGAGACCACCATCGTCCAGACCGACCCGGGCTTTAAGGGCGATACCGTCCAGGGTTCCACCAAGCCGGCCACGATCGACACCGGCGCTGTCATCCAGGTCCCCATGTACCTCAACGAGGGCGAGGTCATCAAGGTTGACACCCGCGACGGCAAGTTCGTCTCCCGCGTTTAGCAACCAACTCTTCTAGGAGGACTCATGCCCCAAGAAATCAAGATTGACGGCATCGGCATTTCGCCCGATGTTCTGACCGCCATCGTCTCGCGCGCCGTGTCCGATGTCGAGGGCATCGCCTCCGTTGGCGTCAAGGACCTTGCCACTAATCTTGTCTCCATGATGCTCTCGTCCAAGGCCCCGGCTTCCGAGCCGGCTGTCGAGGCCGAGGTCGTTGGCGACAAGCTCGCACTCACCGTGCGTGTCGTGGCGTTCTTTGGCTATCCGTTCAAGAAACTCGCCGAGGCCGTTCGCGCTGCCGTGGTCGCTGCCATCGATGCCCAGGTTGGCGTTGAGGTTGAGCGTGTTGACGTTTGCATCGACGGCCTCGTTTTCCCCAAGGAGTAACCTTTGAGCCTTAAGGTTTATCGCGGGCGTACGCTTGCCCGCAGTCAGGCGCTGCAGCTGCTGTTCCAGGCCGAGGCCACGGACAGCCCGCTCGAGCGCGTCCTCGAGGGTGATTTCCTGATCTCGAAGGGTCCCCTCGACCCCTATGCGCTGGAGCTGTGCCGCGGTGCCTACGAGCATATCGACCGCATCGACTGCGCTCTGCGCTCCGTTGCCAAGAACTGGGATCTTATGCGCATGCCCGGTGCCGACCGCAATCTGCTGCGTATCGCCGTTTACGAGATGCGTTTCCTCACCGACGAGGAGGTCTCGGACGCCATCGTGATCAACGAGGCCGTCGAGCTTGCCAAGGCCTATGGCACCGACCAGTCCGCGTCGTTCGTCAACGGCGTGCTGGGCAAGATCGCTCGCAGCGAGGAGCTGCCGGGCGAGGACCTATACCAGGAGCTGCTGGCCGAGGATCGCGCTCGCGAGGAGGCACAGGCTGCCGAGGCTGCCGCTAAGGTTGCGGTTGCCCAGGCTGAGGCTGGTGTGTTGGCCGAGGATGCGGACGCTGCTGAGGCCGTCGAGGCCGACTCCGTCGAGGAGTAGCCATGCCAGAGGGTTCTGTCCGTAACTTTGATGAGATTTCGGACCGTCTGGATCAGATCATCGCTACCGTTCGCTCCAAGGATACCTCCTTGGAGCGTTCGCTCGATTTGTTTGACGAAGCGATTGAGCTGGGCTCCCGCGCGGTCGATATGGTCGACAAGTTTGAGTTGACGCCGCGTGAGGCCGACAAGCTCGAGCAGGAATACGATGAGGATGCGGCAAACGAATCCCAGGATAGCTAGGCCGCATCTCCGGATACGAATGGTTGATGGCATTCATGAAACGCGTGCGTCTTGATGACGAACTGATTTCACAGGGCATCTGCGCCGATCGCGCGGATGCCCTTCGCACTCTTATGGCCGGCTTGGTCTCGAGTGGCGGTGAGCGCTTGACTTCGCCGGGCCTTAAGGTGATCCCGGGGCTGCCGCTGCATGTGAAGGGGCGCATTCCCTATGTTGGCCGCGGCGGTCTTAAGCTCGAAGGCGCGCTTGATGCGTTTGGCATCAATCCGACGGGCCTTGCCTGTCTGGATGTGGGCTGCTCTACCGGCGGCTTTACCGATTGTCTGCTCAAGCGCGGAGCTGCGACCGTTGTCTCGGTGGACGTGGGTCGCGCCCAGTTCGATTGGTCGTTGCGCCAGGACGATCGCGTGACGCTGCATGAGCGCACAAACGTGACGCAGCTGCCTGAGCTTGGCTATGCCGGCACTATCGACCTGGCTGTGTGTGATGTCTCGTTTACCAGCATCGCGAACATTATCGATGCGGTACTGGCGTGCCTGGCGCCTACGGGTGCATTCTGCACGCTCGTAAAGCCGCAGTTTGAGGCTCCGGCGGCGCTGGTGGGCGAGGGCGGCATTGTGACCGATCCCGCCGTGCGCCGCGATACACTCGTGGCGGCGGTTGAACTCTTTGCTGCCAAGGGCCTGTTCCCGGTCGATGTGTGCGTGTCGCCCATTCATGGTGCCAAGGGCAACGTTGAGTTTTTCCTGTACGGCACGAGATTTGACCCCGGCGATCGCTCGCAAGACGAGCTGCAATCCCAGGTATCGGTTATGAGCGAGAAAGCTGCAACGCTATGAAGGTCTTTCTGGTTCCCAATTACTACAAGCAAGAGGCGGTCGAGAGCGGCCTGATGCTCGAGCTTTGGCTGACTCGCCAGGGCTATGAGGTCGCATGGGCTGCCGACCAGCGATCCAAGATTCAGAGCACGCCTGATATTGACGGCTCCGATCTGGTCATTACGCTCGGCGGCGACGGTACGTTGCTGCGCGCTGCCCGCATCCTCAACCATCGTGAGATTCCTATCCTCGGTCTTTCCTATGGTCACCTGGGCTTTCTAACTGCTGCGAGCCCCGAGGAGCGCGACATCCTGCAGGTCGTGAGCGACGCCCTGTCCGGTGAGCTGCACGTGAGCCGTCGCGCCACCATCGCCGCGGATATCGTGTCCGTGCGCGAAGACGGTACGAAGGATGTCGTGCGCACCTTCGCCCTCAACGACATGGCGCTTACCCGCGGTCCGCTGTCCGATATGGTCGAGTTCGACATCACGGTGTCCGGCCATCATATCGACCGTCTGCGTGGCGACGGCGTGGTCGTGTCCACGGCGACTGGTTCTACGGGTTACGCGCTCAGTGCCGGTGGCCCCATCGTGAGCCCCGACTATACGGGCATGGTCTGCGTACCCATTGCGCCGCACACCATTCAGGCTCGTGCCTTTTTGACCTCGCCGAGTGATGTCGTCGAAATCTTTATGTCCGATGATCGCCCGAGCGTTCCGGCGATCGCTATCGATGGACAGTTTATTACCTGCGATGGCACCGTTGAGAGCGTGGCGGTGCGCCGCGGGCCCGGAGATGTGTTGCTGCTGGATTACGGCCCCGAGAGCTTCTATAACTCGGTGAGCCGCGTATTCTACGGAGTCCGTCATGATCGATGAGCTGCAGGTTTATAACATTGCACTCATTCGCGAGGCGACGCTGGTGCCGAGTGCCGGCCTGACTGTCCTGACTGGCGAGACTGGCGCCGGCAAGACCGCGCTGCTCTCGGCCCTCAAGCTAATTTTGGGCGAGCGTGCGGATTCGTCGACGGTGCGCGAGGGCGAGGCACTGGCGAGCGTCGAGGCGCGACTCTTCGACGGGCCTCACGACACGGAGGGGTTCACCGTACAGCGCAGCCTTTCTGCCGAGGGCCGCAGCCGCGTGAAGATTGACGGTCGCATTGCCAGTGTGCGCGAGCTTTCGGAGCGCGTCGGCGTGATGATGGATCTGTGCGGCCAGCACGAGCACCAGCGCTTGCTCGATCCGGCGCATCACGTTGCGATGGTCGATGCCTGGGCGGGACGCTCTGCGCTCGAGGCGCTCGAGCACTACCGTGCTTGCTTTAAAGCCTCGCGCGCGGCTGCCAAGGAGGTCCGTCGCGTCGAGGAGGCCTCACGTGCGCGGGGGAGTCGCGTCGAGGAAGCGCGCTTTGCGCTCGAGCGCATCGGCGAGGTCGACCCCAAACCGGGCGAGTATGAGGAACTCGAGGAACTGCTGCCGCGCTCCGAACATGCCGAGGTACTGGTTGCCACAGCTAACGATGCCCATGCATCGCTTGCCTCCGAAGGGGGAGCGCTCGACGCCGTGAACAGCGCCGTGGCAGAACTTTCCCGAATGGCTACCGTCGATCGCAAACTGGGCGACATTGCCGATGCGCTTTCGGATGCCTGTATCTCCCTTGAGGATTGCGCGAACGAGCTTCGTACCTATCGCGATGGCGTCGCCTTCGACCCGCGCGAGCTCGCACGCATGCGTGAGCGATATTCCGACCTCAAGGGCCTGTTGCGTCAGTGGGGTCCCACCATGGACGATGTTTTTGCCATGCGCGATCGCTCGCAAGAGCTGCTGTCCCTGGTCGATGATGGCGATGAGCAGATCAAAAAGGCGCGTGAGGCACTCGGGAGCGCCGAGCGCGAGTTGTTTGCCGCTGCCAAGGCACTTAAGCGCGCACGCAATACGGCGGCCCCGCGCTTCTGCCACGAGGTTGGCCGCCAGATGGCGCGCTTGGAGATGGGTAGTGCCGAGCTCGTCTGGGAGTCGCGCGATCTTCCCCGTGCTGAGTGGACGCCCGTTGGTCCTTCGAGCTACGAGCTGCTATACCGCAGCGGTGCCGGCTTGACGCCACGTCCCCTGCGCCGCATTGCGTCGGGCGGCGAGCTCAGCCGCGTCATGCTTGCAAGCAAGGTTGTCCTCGGTAACGCGGACGGTGTCGATACGCTGGTGTTTGACGAGGTCGATGCCGGTGTCGGTGGCTCCACGGCGCGTGCACTCGCGGGCGTGCTGGCAGATCTCGCCTCTACGCATCAGGTGATTGTCGTAACCCACTTGGCGCAGGTCGCCGTCATGGCCGACAAGCATTATGTTGTCAGCAAGGAACCAGGCGATGTTCCCCAGACGCATTTGGACGAGGTAACCGGCGAAGCGCGTACCGCCGAGATCGCCCGCATGTTGAGCGGCGATCAGTCCGAGGCTAGCCTGGCGCACGCAAAGCAGATGCTCGAAGAAGCTCGAGGTTAGGTCGTATCAGCGGTGTTGGTGGGACAAAATAGACTGAATTTTTTGTCCCACTTCGCGTTTTACTCCACGACCTTATCCGGTTGGATGAGCTCTTCGTAGTAGCTGATATGCTCTCGGGCGTCCTCGATTTCGGGCAGCAGGAAGTTGTAGATGACCTCTATGATCATCGTGGCGCTCATCTTGGAGAATGCGAAGTCACCCGTTGTCAGCAGCGCTTCGTGATTGACGGTATTAAAGGTGTAGTCGGCGAGGCGCGCAAGTGGAGACTTGCTATCGCTGCTGATGACGACTACGGTTGCGCCGCAGTTGCGAGCCGCTTTTGCCATGCGATTCAGTCGGCGCGATTTGCCAGAGTTTGAGATTAGCACGATGACGTCACCCGGGCGTAACGTGAGCGCAAAGCCGATTGATGTCTCGCTAATGGTGCTCGCCATGCAGCGCAGGCCCAGCTGCGAGAACTTGAACGTCGCGTCGAGCGCGACGGCGTTGGTGTTGCCTACGGCCGCAAACTCAATAACGCCGGCGTTCTTAAGCGCGTGTACAACTGCGGCCAACGTGTCGTGATCAATGCCGTCGATGGTCGCATTAAGCTCACTCACCTTGGCGGCGAGGATATTTTTAAGGCTCTGCTCCATGTTGTCGAGCGAGACCTCGTCGGTCAGGCCCTCGTTGCGCTGACTCTCTAAGTCGCGCGCCAACGAAAACTGAAAGCTGCGGAAGCTGCCAAAGCCCAGCTTGCGGCAGAAACGCGAAACGGTCGCCTCGGACGTGGCGGCAGCGCGCGAGAGCTGAGCCGCCGTGAGGCGTGGCGCCTCGGACTGGTGCTCCAATATATAGTCGACAATGCGCTGCTCGGACTCGCTGTATCCCTGGTGGGTACTAATGAGGGAAAGTGCGCTTTTGCTACTATCGGTCATGGATGGCTCCTGGTTGGCATGAAAATCTAACTTGATTTGCAATGCCATAGTATACGGGCATTTTCAATTACAAGATACACCTTGCCGTTTCAAGTGTTGATGGTAAACTTTCACTTGCCGTTTACGGTTATGAAAGAACCTTTCACCGGAGAATTGCGCCTTGTCTCTTCTCACGCGGACGGTAGGTTGGTATCTTTCAGTTGTGGAAAAACGCGCATCGAAGCGCGTGTAGGGGAGCGCCCGAGGGCGCTGTACTCAAGAAGGAGGGACACATGGCTAAGTTTGACATCATCGCCGCGACCGGTTGCCCGACCGGCATTGCGCACACCTTCATGGCGAAGGAGGCGCTGGAGAAGGCAGCTGCCGAGCGCGGTCTGACCATTAAGGTCGAGACTCATGGCCAGGTCGGTGTCGAGAACGAGCTCACCAAGAGCGAGATCGCCGGTGCCAAGGCCGTCGTCGTCGCAGCCGATAAGGATGTCCAGGCTGAGCGTTTCGCCGGTAAGCCCATGGTTTCCGTTGGTGTTTCCAAGGCCCTGTCTGTCGAGGCTGCTGGTAAGCTGATCGACCGCGCGCTCGCCGCCAAGGGCGACGACACGGTTGCCGCTGCCGCCGATGTCGAGGACGAGGTCGAGGAGAAGGAGTCCATCGGCCACGTCATCTACAAGCACCTCATGAACGGCGTCAGCCACATGCTGGTCTTCGTCGTTGCCGGTGGTGTTCTGACCGCCATTTCGTTCCTGTGGGGCATCACGTCCTTTGATTCGACGGCTGCCGACTACAACAGCTTTGCTGCGATGCTCAAGATCATCGGCGGCATCGCCATGAACCTTATGGTTCCGGTGCTTTCCGCCTACATCGCCGAATCCATCGGCAAGCGCCCGGCGCTCGTCCCCGGTTTCGTTGCCGGTATGATTGCCATCCAGGGCCTGCCTGTTAACGCCGAGACCGGCATGATCGACGCCGGTGGCGCCGGCGTGGGCTTCGGCTTCCTGGGCGGCATCGTCGGCGGCTTCCTCGCCGGCTATGTCATCCTGCTGCTCGAGAAGGTTTTCTCTAAAATTCCCGCGAGCCTTAATGGCCTGAAGGCAATCTTCCTGTATCCGCTGTGCTCTACCGCCATCGTCGGCCTGGTCATGCTCGGTATTTCCGGCCCCATGGCTGCCATTAACCAGGGTATGATGGATTTCCTGCAGAGCCTCGGTAACTCCGGTCCGGTGATTCTTGGCCTGGCCATCGGCTGCATGTGCGCCTTTGATATGGGCGGCCCGGTCAACAAGGCTGCTTACGCTACTGGCACCTTCCTGCTCGGTACCGCTCTCGAAGCTGGCGTCGGCACCGAGACCTACAACTTCGGCACCAACTTCATGGCTGCCGTCTCCGCCGCTTGCATCGTTCCGCCGCTGATCACCACCTTCGCCGTCGTTGTCGGCAAGAAGTACTTCAGCCAGGAGGATCATGACGCCGGTATCGTCAACCTCATCCTTGGTTGCACCCACATCACCGAGGGCGCCATTCCGTTCATGACCAAGAACATCTGGCCCGTCATGCCCATCATGATGCTCGGTTCTTCCATCGCTTCCATCTTGACCATCTTCTTCAACGTTCACGATCCGGCGCCTCACGGCGGCTTCCTGGTCCTGCCTGTTGTCGAGAACGGTCCGCTGTGGGTCCTCGCGATCCTCATCGGCGCTGTGGTCGGTGGCATCCTGTTCGTGGCCTTCAAGAAGTACGACTTCGAGAAGAATCAGAAGGCCGCTCCTGTAGCCAAGCCCGTTGAGGCCCCCAAGGCCGCTGCCGTCGAGGCCCCCAAGGCCGAGGCTGCCGACTTCGTGAAGGTCGAGAATGTCTTTGTCGCCGAGGACTTCGCTTCTCGTGACGAGGCTCTGAGCTTCGTTTCCAACCAGGCCGTCAAGGCAGGTATCGCCAGCGACGCCGACGCCGTGATGAACGCCTTCCTGGCTCGCGAGGCCGAGGGCACCACGGGCATGATGGAGGGCTTCGCCATCCCGCATGCCAAGTCCGACGCCATTACCGAGGCTGCCGTCATCGTCGTTAAGGACGAGTCCGGCGTGACCGGTTGGGACACCATGGACGGCGCTCCCGTTAACGTGGCTATCGCCCTGCTCATCCCGGGTGCCCAGGCTGGCACCACGCACCTCAAGATCCTGTCCAAGGTCGCCGAGGCGCTCATGGACGAGGACTTCCGTGCCACCGTCAAGGGTTCCACCGACGCCGCCGAGATCGCCAAGACGATCAACGCCCGCCTGGTCTAATCCCCCAGCCCGCGAATAACATCGCCCCCTGTATATAAGGCGGAGTCCCTCCCCAGGGCCTCCGCCTTTTTTCTATCCCTCCCATAAGTTGCGGTGAAATAGGGACTGTTTAAACGATTCAACTCCAAATGCAGTCCCTATTTCACCGCAACTTACAAAAGGGCATAGAGGGGGCTACCTATCGAGTCTTTGTCGCGAACAGATCATTAGCCAGAATTCCGTTCGCACGATATTGCTCTGGACCGACCGAGTTTCTGCAGCTTGCTCGCCCACAGGGGGCCGGGCGCGGCCAGTGAGATTTATCGCGAGTTCCGCACGAGCCGAAGAGCACTTAATGTGCTCTTCGTGCGAGCAGGACTGTAGAGCAGGAAATCTCACTGGCCGCACCCGGCCCCCTGTGGGCGAGCAAGCGGACGACAAACACATCTGTCCAACAATTCGTCCGAAACATAATGAAAAACCGTTTGATGTGAGTTAATATAAACAACGTCGTGAATCTGACTCCTGCCACATACATGACAGGGGTTAAACACAAAAAAGGAGTCAACTATGGTTTCTGAGAAGGCTACCCTCGTTAATCCTCAGGGTCTGCACATGCGTCCGGCTGGTCTGTTCGCCTCCACCATGGGCAAGTACGCCTGTGACGTGACGGTCGTCACCCCCGAGAAGGAGGTCAACGGCAAGTCCCCGATGGCCCTCATGGCTGCTGGTATCCCCTGCGGCACCGAGGTCGAGGTCAAGTGTGACGGCGCTGACGAGGCCGAGGCTCTGGCTGCTGCCATCGAGCTCATCAAGAGCGGTCTTGGCGAGTAGAACTCAAACGGGTCGCATGTTGAACAACTAAGTTCATATTTGGGGGCGCAGTGACCTGTTGTAAGGTAACTGCGCTCTTTTGTCATGGATATGGCAAAACGCTTTATCACATGACACGGAGAGAGGAATGGGAATGTATCAGGGAGTCAACGCTTCCGAGGGCATCGGTATCGGCACCGTCATGGTCGCCGTCGATCCCGACTTGACGTTTGAGCCGCATGAGGTTGCTGATTCGGCAGCAGAGAAGGAGCGCTATCAGTCCGCTCTTTCGGTCTTCTGCGAGAAGACCCAGGCTCAGGCCGACCACATGAAGGAGACGGTGGGCGAGGCCGAGGCCGAGATCATGAGCGGACATATTGTCCTGGCTCAGGATCCGGGTATGACCGACGCCATCAACGCCGCCATTGACGGCGGTACCTGCGCCGAGCAGGCGCTCATGGACACCTCGACCATGTTCGAGAACATGTTCCTGTCCATGGACGACGAGATGTTCCGTCTGCGCGCGGCCGACATCGCCGACATCCGCACCGGTATTCTGGCCGAGCTGCTGGGCAAGGAGGTCGTCGACCTCTCCGTCCTGCCCGAGAACACCGTCGTTGTCGTGCATGACCTCACGCCGTCCATGACCGCCACGATCGATAAGGCCCACGTTGCCGGTATCGTCACCGAGACCGGTGGCCGCACGTCGCACTCCGCGATCATCGCGCGTGCCCTCGAGATCCCGGCTGTCCTTTCGGTTTCCAACAGCTGCACCGCGCTGCGCAACGGTATGACCGTTGTCGTCGACGGTGGCAAGGGTATCGTTGAGGCCGATCCCGACGAGGAGACGCTCGCTGCCTACACCGCCAAGGCCGAGGCCTTCGCTGCCGAGAAGGCAGCCCTCGAGGCCTTCCGTGGCAAGCCGTCCGTGACTGCCGATGGCATCAAGAAGATCATCGCCTGCAACATCGGTAACCCTGATGACGTGCCCAACGCGCTCGATCACGATGCCGAGGCCATCGGTCTGTTCCGCTCCGAGTTCCTGTTCATGGACTCTGCCGAGCTTCCTTCCGAGGAGGAGCAGTTCAACGCCTACCGTAAGGTCGCCAGCGCGCTCAAGGGTGCTCCGGTCATCATCCGTACGCTCGATGTGGGTGGCGACAAGGAGATTCCGTATCTGCATATGGTCAAGGAAGACAACCCCTTCATGGGCTTCCGCGCCGTGCGTTACTGCCTGGCCAATCCCGACCAGTACAAGGTCCAGCTCCGCGCTCTGCTGCGCGCTAGCGCCTTCGGTGACGTCAAGATCATGATCCCGCTCGTCACCTGCGTCGAGGAGGTCTTGGCTGTCAAGCAGCTCGTCGAGCAGTGCAAGGCCGAGCTGACCGAAGAGGGTCGCAAGTTCAACGAGAACATCGAGGTCGGCATCATGGTCGAGACACCCGCCGCTTCGCTGCTCGCAGACCGTCTTGCCGAGGTTGCCGACTTCTTCTCCATCGGCACCAACGACCTGATCGGCTACACCATGTGCGCCGACCGTGGTAACGACACCATCTCCAACCTGTACCAGGTTTACTATCCCGCCGTGCTCCGCTCGCTCAAGAACATCATCGAGAGCGGCGTGAAGGCCGGCATCATGGTCGGTATGTGCGGCGAGGCCGCTGCCGATCCGCTGCTCGAGCCGCTGCTGATCAGCTGGGGCCTGGAGGAGTTCTCGATGAGCGCTCCGTCGATCCTGCGCGCCCGCAAGACCATCAGCCAGTGGACCAAGGCCGAGTGCGACGAGCTCGCCGAGAAGGCACTCGCCTGCAACACCGCCGCCGAGGTCAAGGCACTGCTCGAGTCCGCAGCTCGCTAATTTGGTATCAGAGGTAACCGCGTGGTTGGAATGGGCCGGCCACGCGGCCCTCACATATACAGGGGGTACTGTAAATGTTCTACACGCTAACCGCTAACCCGGCTGTCGACATGACGGTTTCGAGCTCTCCGCTTGAGCCCGACGAGAACGTCCGCACCGGCTCGGCCAGCTACACGGCTAACGGCAAGGGCCTCGACGTGTCCTTCGCCTTTAAGAAGATGGGCGTCGACACCGTCGCGCTCGGCTTCTTCGCCGGCTTCACGGGCAAGTTCATCGTCGAGGAGGTCATGAACCTGGGTTGCCTCTGCCGCCCGGTCTGGACCGACGGTATCACGCGCATTAACACCTATGTCAACGATGGCCAGCACGAGTACGGCATCCTGAACCCGGGTGCTCCGATCACGCCGCAGCACCAGGAGGAGCTCTACAACATCCTGGACACCGCGGGCGATCTCGAGTGCCTGATCGTTTCCGGCTCCGTGCCTCCCAAAGCTACGCCTGACTTCCTGGCTAAGGTCATGGAGCACGCTCAGGCTCGTGGCGCCGATGTCGTCTTGGACCTGTCCTCCGACAAGCTCAAGGAGCTCGCTCACAAGAAGCCGCTGCTCATCAAGCCGAACCATCACGAGATGAAGGCCATCTTCGGCGTGCCGGTCGACACCGACGACGAGGTCCGCGTTGCCATGAAGATGGCTCACGACGCCGGCGTTCAGAACGTGCTGCTCACCCGTGGTAGCCGCGGCGACGCTTACTTCTCCAACGGCGAGGACATCTGGTACGCCAAGCGTGAGTTCAACATTAAGCTGGTCTCTTCCGTCTGCGCCGGCGACTGCACCCTCGCTGCGTTCCTGCACAAGTGGTACAGGGATCGCGACAACGTCGAGGAGGCCATGAAGCTCGCTATGGCCACCGGCGCCAACGTTGCCGAGTCCGTCGGCATTGGCGACTTTGGTCACGTCGACGAGTACAGCAAGCGCGTTGCTGTCCGCAAGCTCGATCGTCAGTAATCGAAACGCGACATATTCGTGCGCATGTGGCGCCCCGGTTTCGGCTGGGGCGCCTTTTTGTTCCGCCACGGGGGAGAGGTGTCCCGCCGTACTTCATCGCTTCCACACCGTTCACCGAGTTGTCCTAGCCTTTTACCGATGCGTGGAATATACTTTCATTAACACGTTGCTTCGTGAAAGGAACATTCATGATTTACACGCTCACTGCAAATCCCGCCATTGACTACAACATCGCCTGCGACGGCCTTACTGCCAATACCGTCACGCGTACCCGCAATGCCGTCTACACGCCCAACGGCAAGGGCCTCAACGTCTCGTTTACGCTTGACCACTATGGTGTCGACACCACGATCCTGGGTTTCTTCGCCGGCTTCTCGGGTGAGTTTATCGTTAAGGGCGCCGAGGCCCTGGGCGTGCCCGTCAAGCCCGTGTGGACCGACGGTATTACGCGCGTCAATGTGTTCCTCAACGCCGGTCCCGACACCGAGTACAACATGGTCAATGCCGGTGCCGCCATCAATGAGGCCAACGAGCAGGAGATGTTTGAACTTATCGATTCGCTCGATGACATGACCTGCCTGGTCATCAGCGGCTCGCTGCCTCCCAACACTTCCGAGGGCTTCTTGGCCGAGGTCCTGCGCCGTGTCAAGGCCAAGGGGGCCGAGTTCGTCCTCGACATCTCGAGCCATCAGCTGGCAGACCTCATTGCTCTGGAGCCACTGCTGATCAAGCCCAATGACGACGAGCTGCTTGACATCTTTGGCATCAAGGTGAGCGGTGGCGACGACGAGTCCGTCAAGGGCGCTATGGCCGAGCTGCACGCCAAGGGCGCCAAGAACGTGCTCCTGACCCTTGGTGGCGCCGGTGCGTACTTCTCCAACGGCGAGCATATCTGGTTTGCCAACCGCACCTTCGACGTCAAGCTGCTGTCGACGGTGTGCGCCGGCGATTCCTCGCTCGCTGCCTTCCTGTCCGTGTGGCACGACGCCCCTGAGCGTGTTGAGGATGCCTTGCGTCTTTCGATGGCCACCGGCGCCAACGTGGTCGAGTGCCCCGGCCTGGGCGATTTTGCCAAGGTGGACGAATATAAGAAGCACATCGAGGTTCGCCAGGTCTGCTAGCAGCATCGATAAGTCGTTGCCGAACACCCGCTTTGGATTACCAAGGCGGGTGTTTTTTGTGCGCTGAACGTATCTGGCGTCTGCTGTCTCGTTTTATCGAATTGACGACGCGATTGCGTGTGCGCGCTTTCTCGTTTCTTGTTAGACTTCTTGAGAACCATCGATTAACGCTCACAAGTGCAGGAGGCCATAGGCATGTGCAATGTTTCGCTCAACGGTACTCAACCGTCCGATGCCTCCCTGCGCGTCCTGCGCGCGCTTGAGGCTGGTGGTCTTGAAGCTTGGTACGTGGGCGGCTGGGTGCGCGACGCCCTGATGGGGTGCCCCAGCCATGATGTTGATATGTGCTGTAGCGGCCTGTGGCAGGAGTCCAAGGCGGCGCTCGAGGCCTCTGGTATCGCGGTCGTGGAGTCGGGTATTAAATTTGGCGGAATCACGGCTATTTCCGATGGCGAGCGTATCGAGGTCACCACGTACCGTCTGGATGGCTTCTATACCGATGGGCGCCATCCTCAGAGTGTCGAGCGTGCCGCCTCGCTCGAGGACGATCTAGCGCGTCGCGACTTTACCGTCAATGCCATGGCCTGGCATCCCGAGCGTGGGCTTGTCGACCGCTACGACGGCCAGGGTGATTTGGAGCGCAAGCTGATTCGCGCTGTCGGCGATCCCAAGCGTCGCTTTAACGAGGACGCCCTGCGCATGCTGCGTGCGGTACGCTTTGCCTGCCGCCTGGACTTTATGATTGAGCCCGAGACTAAGCGCGCGCTTGCCGAGTGCGCGCCGCTGCTCGATGCCGTAGCGCGTGAGCGTGTGGGTATTGAGCTCGAGGGCATTCTTTCGACCGGTCATGGGGGAGACGCGATGCTCCGCTATCCCGAGCTCATCTGCGCCGCCGTGCCCGAGCTGGCAGCGGGTCGCGGGTTTGATCAGCGCAGCGTCTATCATGCGTTTAACGTCTACGAGCATATCGCCCGTGTGCTGACGGTTGCGGGGGAGCTCGCGCTGTGCGACGGCGTCGCGCCCTCGTCGAGCCTTATGTGGGCGGCGTTTTTGCACGATGTGTCCAAGCCCGAGTGTTTCACGGTCGATCACGCCGGCAGCGGACACTTCTACGGTCATCCCGAGCTCGGCGCCAAGAAAGCGCGTGTCATTATGGATCGCCTGGCGCTCTCGCACGACCTGGTGCGCGACGTGTGCCTGCTCATCAAATATCACGACAAGCCGCTGCGCCCCGAGCGCTCCTGCCTGCTCAATATGATGCGCGCGCTTTCGGGCGAGGGCGTCGACACGGCCCGCCTGATTGACGAGCTCATGGACCTCAAGCGTGCTGACACACTTGGCAAGGCCCCGTCTTGCTTCTATTACGTCGAGACGATCGAGGAGATGCGCGCGCTGGCGCACGAGCTGCTGAAGGCGGGGGAGCCCTATACGCTCAAGATGCTCCCCATCAACGGCGGCGACTTGATCCGTGCCGGCGTTAAACCGGGACCCGAGCTAGGCCAGCTACTCAACGCCGCCCTCGACGCCGTGATCGAAGACAACATTCCCAACGATCGCGAAGCTCTTTTGGTCCATCTCAACTTGAATTAGCTACCCAGTTTACCTGCGTGTTCCATAACCTGCCGACAATTTTTCGGCAATTTGGAATTTCTTCTTGCGCTGACGTTTTTTGTCCCGTAATATATTTCTTCGCAGCACGGCAGTGCAGATGTCATGTGGCCCGTTCGTCTAGCGGTTTAGGACGCCGCCCTCTCAAGGCGGAGATCACCAG
>CAJMST010000013.1 GCA_905216145.1 uncultured bacterium
CGAGCCGTCATCGAACTGAGAAGGGGGAGGCCTCGCGGCCTCCCCCTTTTTGCGTTTGCGGGGCATAAATGACTCATTTACGCCAGACGATTTAATTCTTTTTGGTATTGAGCTTTTAATTAAAGAAAATAAATCGTATAACAAGGGCAACTGCTATGACCGCAATGATCAAAAGCAGGATTGCCAGTCGATGTTGCTTGCGTCGTTTACTTGACGAAACGAAGATTGATTTTCCTTGTTTTGGCGTCTCGAGATAACGAGCCGAATGCGTTAAGGTTTGCTTTGGTCGAGGACCTCTTTGTTGATGAGCGGCGGATGCTTTCAGTGGCTCATCACTAGCTGCGCTGTTTTTAGATAATGGTGCGTCTTTCAGATATACAGGGTCTCCCGAGGCGACGCCCATATGTTTACGTCCCGTTTGGGCATCCTCGAGCGTTTGATATCGATTTCTCGTCACATACTCGGGCTCCGGATCATTAATGGGCTCTTGCGAGATGTGGGGGCGATGGAACCGTGGCGGCTGCGTGGAAGTATCTTCCCCCTGCGTCGGCATAAACATTTTGTTCTGGTTTTGGTCGTCCATGATGCCCTTTAGCTCGTTACCAACAACGTGTACGCGCTCATTGTAAGCCCCTTGTTATTTGTAGCTGGGGACATACTCGGTATTTAAGCTCTGGTTCAAAGAACCTTAACCTTACTAAAACCTGAGTCATACACACTTAGATATGCTTATAGTACTGGACTCAAAAAACTTTATAGTCGATGTATATATAAGCACTGTGTGGGCATATATAAGAGCGTCAAAAGAAGTCCCAGTCACCTAGAAGATGGCTCGGCAGTCCTAAAAGGAGTGGTAAACATGGCAAGCATGGTTCCTTATCGTTCGGTTTTTGGCGTTCGTCCTTCTGCTAGCTCGCTGTTCGATCTGTTTGATGATATGACCGACCTTGCAAACAACTCGATTGCCTCCAAGGCGTTTCCCGTTGACGTTGAGGATAAGGGCGACGGCTATGAGGTCAAGGCCTATCTGACCGGTGTCGCCAAGGACGATATCGATGTCGAGCTCAATGAGGGCCGTCTGTCCATTAGCGTGAATGTCGAGGAAGACGAGGAGAACGAGGGCAAGAACTTCCTGCAGAAGGAGTTCAGCTCGTACAGCGCGACGCGTGGCGTGTATCTAAAGGACGCTTCGAGCGAGGGCCTCTCGGCTAAGTACGCTGACGGCATCCTGACCGTTACGGTTCCCAAGATCGTCGAAAAGAAGAACGTTACGAAGATCTCCATCGACTAACTTCGTTGGTGTTCTGCGCTATTAAAAGACAGCAAAAGGGGCTGGGAAGCGATTCTCGGCCCCTTTTGCTGTCTAGGACAGTCTATTGAATGGTTGCCGGCTGATACTGACTCGCAGGGCGTATCGAGAGTTTTCGCGATCCTTGGAGAAGGGTTGCGGAGCTGCCGACCTCGTCATCCAGGGTTGCGGCCAGAGCTTTGGCATAGCTTTTGACGGTAAGGCTCGGACGATTGTTATCTTGGCTGATATGCATGGCAATGAGCTGTTCGGTGCGATCGGTAACAAGTGCGCGCGCGGCTTCGGCGGCTTGGCCATTGGAGAGGTGTCCCCTTGCAGACAGGATGCGCTCCTGAAGAAAGCGGGGATATTCTCCCTCGCGCAGCATGGTCACATCATGGTTGCTTTCGAGCGCGAGGACTCGACAATCTTTGAGGGTGTTCATGGCTTGGCTCGATAGCTCTCCGGTGTCGGTGGCAAAGCCGATGGAATCATCGAGGGCGTCGAATCGATAACCGACTGGATTGATGACATCGTGTGATGTTGAGTAGGTTTGCACGTGGATGCCGGCAATGGATAGGGCGTCGCCGGGATCGAATTCCTCGACAGGCAGATGCGAAAGATTTTCTTTGCTCGAAAGAGTGCCCCTGCTGGCAAAGAGGGGGCCGTGCCAGTGCTTGCACCAGACATCGAGGCCCTTGATGTGATCGCTATGCTCATGAGTAATGAGAAGAGCCGAGACGTTGTCTGTCGAGAGCCCCAGTTCTGCCATGCGCTTTAATGTCTCGCGGCGAGACAGTCCGTCATCGACCATAATGAGCCCCTGCGGGCCCTCGATGAGTGCGCAGTTGCCTTTAGAGCCACTGCCGAGGATATGAAGGTGCAGACGAGACATAAGATTCCAAAGGATACAATGGGTGCGGACGAATAGAGGAGGAAGCAAATGCCTACGGTATCTCAGCATTATGGACACCATGCCGTGCCTGGGGCAGTCGATGAGACCCGGACGAGGCAGCAGGCTGCTCCTGTTGTGCTCATGGTATCAGGCGGCGCGGACTCGACGGCACTGCTTCTTATGGCGTGCACATCAAAGTTGGATATCCAAGACGGACGCGGTGTTGCCCCCATTGCTCGCGAGCGCTTGCATGTGCTGCATGTAAACCATCATCTGCGCGGCAAGGCGTCCGATGGCGACGAGGCCTTTGTGCGTGAGCTCTGCGCGAAATATGGTTTACCGCTGTGCGTGGAGCACGCTTATTTTGATGGGGAGTCGGGCAATATTGAGGCCGCGGCCCGCGAGGTGCGCTATGCCGCGGCGCGGAGGTATGTTCGCGAGCTCTGCGCCCAGACGGGGGCACCGCGAACGGCGGCTCGTATCTGCACCGCGCACACGTCTTCGGATCGCGCGGAAACGTTTTTGATGAACGCGATTAAGGGTTCGGGGCCCGCTGGCCTATCGAGCATTCCTCGCCGGAGGAATATCGTGGTGCGTCCCTTGCTCGACCTAACTCATGGCGAGCTCGTGGGCTATCTACAGGTACATGGTCAGCCGTGGCGTGAAGACGAGAGCAATGAGGATATCTCGTATCTGCGAAACTACGTGCGCCATCGAGTGATGCCGGTGGTGGCGCAGCGCAACGCGAGCGTCTGCAAGACGATTGGCGCCGCCTGCGAGATCTTAGGCGATGAGGACGCGTTTTTGTCTCAGCTTTCGGCACAGGCGTTTCGAAGCTGCCTGCGTAAGGAGACGGCGGGCGCGCTGGTGCTCGATGCCAGGCGCCTTGCTGCGGCCGAGGTGGTAATCGCGCGGCGCATCGTGCGACTGGCGATTAAGCGCATCGATCCGGACGCTCGTCCAGAGATGCGACATGTGGAGCGAGTCCTTTCCTGCGTTGCCGAGGGCGCCGGCTCGGTCACGCTTCCGGCGGGGATTGACGCGCGCATTGAGTTTGGCATGCTGGCGTTTAAGGCGCCGGCGGCTCGCGAGGGCCTGGTCGCAGACTGGGTTACCGTACCCGGTCGTTTGCCGTTGGGCGGGGGACGTATGCTGGTCACAGAACCGATGGCCGTTGAGCCGGGATGCGATATCGTGCGCCGCGCCCGTGAGCTTGCGGCTGCCGGGGAAGTGACAGCTTTGGTAGACGCGGCTGCCCTGGGTTTTGCCGACAGCGATAGTGAGCGGATTCTGGCGGGCTCGCGTGGCGAGATCCCTGCCGAGGCGCGATTGGCACGCCTGTGGGTGGACGGTCCCGCACCGGGAGACGTGATGTGCCCGTTAGGGATGAGTGGTCGAAGCAAGAAAGTATCCGACTTGCTAGGTGAGGCTCGCATTCCCGTTTCCGAGCGCGCCGGCGTGCCCATGGTGAGGACGGCGCCGGGGGGTGCCGTGGTGTGGGTCGCCGGAGTTCGCGCGGACGAGCGTTTTAAGTGCACGGCCGCAACGCGCGTGGCATATCTGCTCCGCGTGGTCGATGCGGAATAGCGTCCCACGCCTGCTATTCTGTGCGACGTTGACGGTATTCCCGCGCTGATGGCGCACGGGCTGGTAAATTTACCCCGTGCGCTGCTAGAATGTGTAGTTCGCGTCCATACGGCGGTGTGTGGGCGATAAGCACAAGAAAGGGTTGTCATGGCTTCTCAACATCCGGATATCGAGAAGGTTCTGTTCACGCAGGAGGATATCGACGGTATCGTCTCTCGCCTAGGCGAGCAGATTACTCGCGACTACGCGGGTAAGGATCTGGTGCTGATTGCGGTCCTGCGCGGCGCCGTGGTCTTTATGGGCGACCTGATGCGTAAGATCGAGCTGCCGACCAACATCGATTTCATGGCTGTTTCGAGCTACGGTGACGGTGTGAAGTCCTCGGGTATCGTGCGTATCATTAAGGACCTGGATATCGACATCCGCGATCGCGACGTGCTGATCGTCGAGGACATTCTGGACTCGGGCCTGACGCTCAAGTATCTGATGAAGAACCTCGAGAGCCGCAAGCCCGCTTCTCTGGAGGTCGCCGCCTTCCTGTGGAAGGACGTTGAGGACCGCGTCTCGGCCATCACGCCCAAGTATGTTGGAACCCATTGCCCCGATGCCTTTGTGGTGGGCTACGGCCTCGACTATGCCGAGCGCTATCGTAACCTTCCATATCTGGGCATTTTGAAACCGGAGGTTTATTCGTAAGATGCCCGACGACCGTAACGAGAACAATTCCCAGACTCCCCGGGAGCCTAAGATCCCGGGGATGCCCGGAGGCAAGAAGCCCACGCGTACGGGCTGGCTGTATTTTATTTTGGCTTGCGCGCTTCTGGGCTACGCCTTCTTTAACATGGGCTCCGGCTTTGCCAATTCCAGCAATACCGTTAAGCTCGCGACGAGCGAGATGGTGAGCGCCATCAAGCAGGATCGCGTCGAAGATCTGACCTATACGGTTCAAGACGGAAGCGTGACGGGTCATTACTGGAAGACGAAGAAGGACAAGGGCGATACGAGCGAGCTCAAGAGCTTCTCCTCGACCTATGTCGGCTCCGATTCGCTTGTCGAGCTCATGGCGGAGCACCCCGATACCAAGTACATCGTCAACACCAACGATCCCGATTTTTGGGGTGACTTGGCGATGAGTGTGCTTCCGACAATCGCCCTTATCGCCATCATGTTCTACTTTATGCGCCAGATGATGGGCGCCAACAACAGGAACATGCAGTTTGGCAAGACCAACGCCAAGACCAACGAGGCCACACGCCCCAAGGTCAAGTTTGAAGACGTTGCCGGCGTGGACGAGGCGGTCGAGGAGCTCGAGGAGATCCGTGACTTTTTGAGCGATCCGGATCGCTATCGCAAGCTGGGCGCCAAGATCCCGCGTGGCGTGTTGCTGGTTGGCCCTCCGGGCACCGGTAAAACGCTGCTGGCCAAGGCCGTTGCCGGCGAGGCGGGCGTGCCGTTCTTTAGCATCTCGGGTTCCGACTTTGTCGAGATGTTCGTAGGTGTCGGCGCCAGCCGTGTGCGTGACCTCTTTAAGGAGGCCAAGTCCCAGGCCCCGTCAATCATCTTCATCGATGAGATCGATGCTGTGGGACGTCAGCGCGGAGCTGGCTTGGGCGGCGGTCACGACGAGCGCGAGCAGACGCTCAACCAGCTGCTGGTCGAGATGGACGGTTTCGAGGAAAGCGAGTCGGTCATCCTGATCGCCGCGACCAATCGCCCCGATATTCTGGACCCGGCATTGCTGCGCCCCGGTCGCTTTGACCGCCAGGTCACGGTCGATCGTCCGGACGTAAAGGGCCGCGAGCAGATCTTGCGCGTGCATGCCGAGAATAAGCCGATGGACGAGGACGTTAAGTTTGAGAAGCTCGCCCAGATGACCGTTGGCTTCACCGGTGCCGATTTGGCGAACTTGCTCAACGAGTCTGCGCTGCTGGCCGCTCGCCGTCATCGTTCCGTGATCTCGATGGACGAGGTCGAGGAGTCGATGGAGCGCGTGATTGCCGGACCGCAACGCAAGGGTCGCGTGATGACCGAGGCCGAGCGCACCACGATTGCCTACCACGAGAGCGGTCACGCTTTGGTGGGCCACATCCTGGAGCACTCCGATCCGGTTCATAAGATCTCGATCGTCAGCCGCGGTCAGGCCCTGGGCTACACGCTGCAGCTTCCGCAGGAGGACCACTTCCTCAAGACCAAGAACGAGATGCTCGACGAGCTTGCCGTGTTCTTGGGCGGTCGCGTTGCCGAGGAGCTCATGTGCGATGACATCACGTCGGGCGCGAGCAACGACCTGGAGCGTGCGACCAAGATGGCACGCGAGATGGTTACGCGTCTGGGCATGAGCGAGGAGCTGGGCACGCAAGTGTTTGGCGAGGCGCAACATCAGGTGTTCCTTGGTCGCGATTACGCCGATCACCAGGATTACTCCGAGGAGACGGCGCGCCGCATCGATATCGAGGTTCAGCGCATTATGCGTGAGGCCCATCGTCGTGCGGTCGAGATCCTGGACGCCCGTCGCGATCAGCTCGATTTGATGGCGAAGGTGCTGCTTGAGCGCGAGACCGTCGAAGGCGACGCCGTGAACGCCCTGCTCGACAACGAGTGGGACGCCTACCTTGAGCGCGAGGGCGATATCCTGGCGGCCAAGGAGGAGCGCAATGCCAAGGCGGCCGGCATGCCGACCAAGAAGCGCGCGCCTCGTATGAGCGAGGAGGAGCTGGCGGCTGATGCCGCGGCCTTTGCGCAGGCGGCCATGCAGGAGGATGCCGAAGCCGCATCCGATGGTGCTGACGATGACCATGCCGTCGTCGATGCCGATGCCGATGCCGGCAAATAGTCTTTGTGGCGAAAGCCTCCGCGGGGAAACCTGCGGAGGCTTTTTCTTTTGAGCGATATGGGGCCGTCTGTTGATTGGGGACAGACTTAAATGAGCGTTTTCACGCATTTAAGTCTGTCCCCAATCAACATTGCTGCGGCACTTTGCTCGGCTAAAGCGTACAATAGCGCCTATGCGAAAGGGGAACAGATGATCAACGAAACTATGTATGCTCGCGGTGCGGAAAGCTCCATCATCCGTGAGATTTTTAGCTATGGCCTTGAGCGCAAGGCGCAGATCGGTGCGGAAAACGTATTCGATTTTTCGCTGGGCAATCCGAGCGTTCCGGCGCCCGCTGCCGTGGCTGAGTCGATTAAGAAGGCCATGGAGCTGCCGAGTGACCAGTTGCACGGCTACACCCCCGCTCCGGGCCTGCCGCAATGTCGAGTAGCCGTCGCCGAATCGCTCAACCGCCGCTTTGGCACGAGCTATGAGGGTAAGGACGTCTTTATGACGGTGGGTGCCGCGGCTTCGCTCACCTGCACGCTCAACGCCGTTACGAACCCGGGTGACGAGGTTATTGTTATCGCCCCGTACTTTCCGGAGTATCGCGTTTGGATTGAGAAGGCCGGCTGTACGTGTGTTGAGGCGCTCGCCGATGAAGACACGTTCCAGCTGAGCGTGGACAACGTGCTCAAGGCGATCACCGACAAGACGGCAGCCGTCATTATCGACTCGCCCAACAACCCGACCGGTGCCGTATATACGCGCGACACGCTGACGCGACTGGCCAATGTTCTGCGCGAGGCCAACGCTCAACGCGATCCCGAGAATCCGATTATGCTCATCTCGGATGAGCCGTACCGCGAGATCGTGTACGGTGCCGAGGTGCCTTGGGTGCCCTCGATCTACGAGCACACCATTGTGTGCTACTCGTATTCCAAGTCGCTGTCGCTGCCGGGTGAGCGCGTGGGGTGGATCTTGGTTCCCAACACCAATCCGCAGGCTGCCCGTCTGATGCCGGCTGTTGCGGGTGCTGCCCGTACGCTGGGTTTTGTATGCGCACCGGCACTCTTCCAGCGCGTGATCATTGATTGCATCGATGAGCCGAGTGACGTTGAGGCCTATGCACGCAACCGCACGGCGCTTACCGACGCACTGGCGGAGTATGGCTACACCTATGTTGAGCCGGATGGCGCGTTCTACCTATGGGTGAAAGCGTTGGAGCCCGATGCGAATGCGTTTTGCGAGCGCGCAAAGAAGTATGAGTTGCTTGCGGTTCCCTCGGACAGCTTTGGTATGCCGGGTTGGTTTCGCCTGGGCTATTGCGTGAGCTACGAAACGATTGTCAATTCGCTACCCGCTTGGAAACAGTTGGCGGACGAGTATCGTTGAAAGTAAAGCGCTTTGCCTACAATGTTTTACGTGAAACGGGGTTTGGTGTTAAGCCGGACCCCGTTGTCATGGACGTTGTGTCTTTGGGATGGAGTGGTTTTACGACTATCGAAGGCTATGCGTACAATGAATATAAGCGACGGCCGTGCCAGATAAGGAGACCTGATGCCCTACCTGCTTTCTTGTGACATTCATACCCATACGATGTTCTCTGCGCATGCATATTCGACCATTGAGGAGAATGTGTACTGGGCGGCAGAGCGTGGTCTGCAGGTGCTCGGATCTGCCGACCATTTGAGCTCTATGGTTACGGCTTGCCCCAATGACCTGCGCAGTTACCAGTTCTTTATCAACCAGGATATCTGGCCGCGCATTTGGAGCGGCGTGCTGGTGCTGCGTGGTGCCGAGGCCGATATCGTTTCGCTGGACGGAAGCCTGTTTGGCGAGGACACTCCTGTCACGCTCGATATTGCCGGCGATTCGTACAGCCGTCAGCATTCGCTGTTCGATTTGGTTACGCGTAATTTGGATTATTTGGTTGCAAGCGTGCATAATCCGCAGATTGCTGAGGGCGCGACGCTGGCCCAGACGACCGAGATGTATATCAATGCCCTGGAGCACCCCAAGGTGTTCATGCTGGGTCACACGGGGCGTTCGGGTGTGCCGTTCGATATCGACGAGGTGCTGTTGGCAGCTAAGGCCAAGCACAAGATTATCGAGATCAACAACCATAGTCTTGAACACGGTGTCGACACTGAGCACTGGGCCGTATGCCGCAAGATTGCCGAGCGCTGCGCCGAGCTGGGCGTGGGCATTGGCGTGTCGACCGATGCCCACATTGGCATGGCCATTGGCAAGCTCGATCACGCGCGCAAGATGCTCGACGAGATTCACTTCCCGCTGGATCTGATCGTGACGCGCGACCGCGAGACGCTGCTGCGCGAGATGGCGGCAGCCGGCGTGTGCGATCTGCGCAATGGGATGTAGCGGAGTTTATAAACCAAGCGAAGGGGGCGGCCCAGGCGGGTCGCCCCCTTTCTTGTCCCAAAAATCTACTGAGGTTGGTTAGCGGCGTTCGAGGACCGCTACGGTTTCGGTGTGGTCGGTGTGAGGGAACATGTCGACGGGCGTGATCTTGAGCAGGCGATAGCCTCCGTCGAGGAGCTGATGCAGGTCACGCTCTTGAGTCACGGGGTTGCAGCTGATATAGGTGATGCGGCGCGGCTTAAGCGCGCAGGCAGCTTCGAGGAACTCGGGGGTAGAGCCGGCGCGCGGCGGATCGATGGAAAGGACATCGACCCGCTCGTTGTTGTCGGCGGCATCTAGGATGTAGTCGGTGGCATCGTCGGCCATAAACCAAGCGCTGCGGGTGAGGCCGTTGAGCTCGGCATTGCGACGTGCGTCGGCAATGCCCGCCGGGTTGCGCTCCACGCCAAGCAGCATAATGCCGACGCCCTTGTCCTGGGCGGCTTTGGCTGCGCACAGGCCGATAGTTCCGCTACCGCAATAGGCATCCATGAGTACGTCGCCCTGCTGCAGGTCCATGCCGTCAATCGCGAGCTGATAGAGCAGCTCGGTCTGCTGCGGGTTGGTCTGGTAGAACGCGGTGGGGGAGATATCGAACTCGCAGCCGAGCAGCTGGTCGCGCATGCATTCGGCGCCATATACAATGCGGGTCTCCTCACCCAAGATGGCGTTACCGGGACGGCCATTGATATTTTGGGCAACGGTGACGATATGCGGATCGAGCGCCGCGACGGCCTCAAAGAACTCCTGCGCATGCGGTAAGTCACGCTGGGCGGTCACGAGCGTAACCATGACCTGGTCTGTACGCCAACCGCAGCGGACGACGGCATAGCGAAGCAAACCAAGATGCTTGTCCTCATTAAAGGCGGGAATATGCAGCCGCTCAGCTTCGCGTGCGATGCCGTTGAGAATCTGACGGGCACCCGGCGCCTCGACAGGACATTCGGGCACGGCAACGATCTTGTGCGTGCCGCGCTCAAAGAAACCGCAGCGGACAGCGCCCTCCTTGCCGGGAGCAAAGGGAGTGGCAGCCTTATGACGAAAGCCACGCGGCGCAGGATATTTACCCGGGTCGCCCAGGGTGACGCCCATACCGCGAATAGGGTCAACGGCGATACCCTCGCGCTCACAAAGCGAAGCAAAAAGCTCCTCCATGGCAGCCTGCTTAGCTGCCAACTGCTTTTTATAAGGACGATTGAGCGCCGTGCACCCACCGCAAGATTTCATGATCGAACAGGGAGACTTGGGGTCCACAGCCTTACGCGCAGACGAAACCGGATCTTTATGCGGGCGCTTGGAACGAGTCTGAGATGCCTTGTCCTCGCTCCGACGAGAGCCGGGGCGCTTAGCCTTAGCCTTGCCCTTGACCGACTTGCCCTTCGCATCCTGAGACGACTTTGATTTCTTAGAAGATTTCTCCTCTTTCAACCCCTCAGCCGCCTCCACCAAAGCACGACGAGCCCTACGCTCCGCACGAGATTCTGCCATGAATTAACCCCACTAATTTATAAATTTAAAGCCACAAGCATTGTACCGTGCCAAGCCAACAGACGATATGCAAGCGGTTTATTGGTATCAGTGATAGGTACAACGATGATTGCCCGCTGGGCTCCGGGGCGGGGGTTAAGTTTATCGCGAGTTCCGCACGAACAGGAGGCCACTTAATGTGGCCTCCGTCGTGAGCAGGACTGTAGAGCAGGAAACTTAACCCCCGCCCCGGAGCCCAGCGGGCAAACCCTCCCTTGTACTCCATCTCACTAAAGTGTATGATTCTGAACGTTACATGACTCACTTTACCTAACTAAAGTGCTACCAAGGGGGATACCATGAATGCCGATATGTCTCGTCGTCAGTTTGTTGGTCTAGCCGGTTCGCTTGCCACGGTGCTTGGCCTCGGCCTGGTAGGCTGCGGCGGTGGTGCCGATAAGGGCTCCGCCGCCGGTTCTGCTGCAGCCAAGGACGTGAAGGGCGCCGCGGAGTCCAAGAAGCTCGTGGTGGGCTTTGACAAGTCCTATCCTCCGTATGGCTTTGTGGGCGACGATGGCGAGTACACCGGCTTTGACCTCGACCTTGCCAAGGCCGTTGCCGATAAGCAGGGCTGGGAAGTCGATTACGAGGCCATCGACTGGGATGCCAAGGACACGCTGCTCAACTCGGGTGCTATCAACTGCATCTGGAACGGCTTTACCATGGAGGGCCGCGAGGACGACTACACGTTCTCCGAGCCGTACATGCTCAACGAGCAGGTGCTCGTGGTCAAGAAGGATGCGGGTATCAAGAGCTGGGACGATCTTGCCGGCAAGACCGTGATTACCCAGACTGATTCCGCCGCACAGGATGTGCTCGAGGGCGACCAGAAGGATCTGGCCGCGACGTTTGCCACGCTCGATACCATCGGTGAGTACAACACGGCGTTTATGCAGCTCGAGAGTGGTGCAGTCGATGCCGTTGCCTGTGACCTCTCGATCGCCCAGTATCAGCTTGCCGCCAAGCCCGATGCCTATACGCAGCTCGACAAGCCGCTGTCCAGCGAGCACTATGCCGTCGGCTTTAAGAAGGGCGACACCAAGTCCGCCGATGCCGTGACCGAATCGCTCGAGGCACTCTACGAGGATGGCACGGTCAAGGACCTCTGCGATAAATATGCAGATTACGGTCTGTCTTTCGATAATTGGGTGCTCAAGTAATGTCTATTCAGGTCATGATGCAGATGCTTAGCCAGGGATTCTTGGTCAGTTTGCAGCTGTTTGTGCTGACGCTACTGGGGTCGATTCCGTTGGGAATCCCCGTGGCGTTTATGCGCATGAGCAAGGTCGCGCCGCTGCGCTGGATCGCGCGCATCTACATTTCAGTCATGCGCGGTACGCCGCTCATGCTGCAGATGTTTGCCATCTACTTTGCCCCGTACTACGTGTTCGGCATTTCGCTCACGCCCGATTCCAAGTGGACGGCGTGCGTCGTGGCGTTCATCATCAACTACGCCGGTTACTTTGCCGAGATCTATCGCTCGGGCCTGCAGTCCATTCCGCGCGGTCAATACGAGGCAGCCGAGGTGCTGGGCTATTCGCGCATGCAGACGTTTCTGTATATCGTAATGCCGCAGGTCGCCAAGCGTATTCTGCCTGCGATGGGCAACGAGATCATCACGCTGGTCAAGGACACGTCGCTGGCGTTTGCCATTGGTGTGGGCGAGATGTTCTCGACGGCCAAGGCGCTGGTCGCCTCGCAAGTGAGCATGGTGCCGTTTGCGATTGCGGCGCTGATCTACTGGGTCTTTAACTTTGTGGTCGAGATGCTGCTGGGAGCCGCCGAAAAGAAGCTGGACTATTACCATGACTAACTCAGTGATGAAAATCGAAAACGCGCGTAAGGCGTTTGGCGGCAATGAGGTGCTCAAGGATATCTCGCTCGAGGTCAAGCGTGGCGAGGTCGTGGCGATTATCGGGCCTTCAGGCGGCGGTAAGTCCACGCTGCTGCGCTGCGCCACACTGCTCGAGACGCTCGACGGTGGCTCGCTCTCGTTTGGTGACCTTGCCGTTGCGACGGATGCGGGTTCGGGCGCGGTCTATGCGAAGGGCGATGTGCCCAAGCGGGCACGCTCGCGATTCGGCCTGGTGTTCCAAAATTACAACCTGTTCCCGCACTATACCGTGATGAAAAACATCATCGATGCTCCGATTCGCGTGCTCAAGCGCCCGCGCGAGCAGGCTGAAGCACGTGCGCGTGAGTTGATCGCGCAGATGGGGCTTACGGGCAACGAGAACAAGGTGCCATGTGAGCTTTCGGGCGGTCAACAACAGCGTGTGAGTATCGCCCGCGCCTTGGCGCTCGATCCGGAGATCCTGTTCTTTGACGAGCCGACCTCGGCACTCGATCCCGAGCTGACGGCCGAGGTGCTGCGTGTCATTAAAGACCTTGCCGCGCAGAATATGACGATGGTGATTGTGACCCACGCAATGCAGTTTGCGCGCGATGTTGCCGACCGCGTGGTCTTTATGGATGGCGGCCGCATTGTCGAGGAGGGTCCTGCCGAGCAGGTCATCGACCATCCGCGTGAGCAGCGCACCCGTGAGTTCTTGAGCCGTATCGAGGGATAGGCTCAGGTATTTACTCAACTATTAATTGAGGCGAAGCCGCCGCAGGTCTTACGGTCTGTGGCGGCTTTTTGTTTGCATCGACGGGGTTCAATAATCGCCTCACAAGCTTGTCTCTTCCTCTCGCCGCCTGTATTCATACGTGCGCCGAAAGGTATGCATGGACAGCCGCCTGTGAGGGTAGGGTGGTGGCATAGGACATTTGGAGGGTGAGTCGGCTCGGCTGCCGACCATGCTGCTCCCGGGATGGCACCGACCGCGAACTCTCCCCGTTGGCGTCGCGCATTGCGCGCGGCCCTGCAAGGAGGTCATCATGGGTGCTCCCAAGACCGGTAACGTAAGGAACGTGGTGCTCGTAGGCCAAGGCGGGGTGGGCAAGACTTCACTCGCCGAAGCCATGCTCCACCTTTCCGGCAAGACTGCCCGCCTGGGCGGCCACGACGGCACCAAGCCTACGCTCGACTATGACCCCGAAGAGGTCAAGCGTGCGTTTTCCATCTCGACGACCATTGCGCCGATCGACTGGAAGGGCGCGCGCATCAATGTGCTCGATGCCCCGTGCTACCCCGATTTTATCGGCGACGCCTTTGCCGCGATGAGCGTCTGCGAGACGGCTCTGTTTGTGGTCGACGCCGAGGCCGGCCCACAGCCTACGACGGTTAAACTCTGGTATGCCGCCGAGGACCTGCGTCTGGCGCGCGCGGTGTTCGTAAACCGCCTGTCGCGCTCCGAGGCCAGCTTTGCGACCACGATGGACCTGCTGCAAGAGCGCTTTGGCACGCGCCTGGGCGCCGTGACCCTTCCCTGGGGCGAGGGCGAGGACTTTGACGGCATCATCGACCTGGTGCGCATGAAGGCGCGCCATTGCAACGGCACCGAAGCCGTTGAGTCGGAGATTCCCGAGGAGTATCGTGCCCAGGCCGAGGAGGCCCATGACCATCTGTGCGAGCTGGTGGCCGAGGCTGACGACGAACTGATGATGAAGTACTTGGAAGGCGAGGAGACGCTGACGCAGGAGGAGCTTGAAGGCCTGCTGTCGAAGGCGATCGCCGAGCGCATCTTTGTGCCGGTCTTTGCGGGCGATTGCATCAAGGAGCAGGGCGTCAACTCGCTGATGGACGACATCGCCACATACTTCCCGGCGCCGACGGACTACGGCGAGATGCCGCTCATCGACGGTGATTCGCTCAAGATTTCGAGCGACGATGACCGTCCGGTGGCGTTTGTGTTTAAGACGTTGGCTGATCCGCAGCAGGGTCGCATCAGCTTTATCAAGGTGCTGACGGGTACGCTTGAGCCGGGTCTTGAGCTGATCAACGCGCGTACCCGCAAGAGCGATCGTCTGGCCCACCTGTATGTGATGTGCGGCCGCGACATGACCGAGGTCGGTCACGCCTATGCCGGCGACATTATTGTGGCGCCCAAGCTGGCGGCTGAGACGGGCGATACGCTCTCGATTACCGGCAAGGTCGAGGCTGCGGCGTTTAAGTTCCCCAACTCGCAGTACCGCATTGCCATCGAGGCCGAGAATCGCGGCGACGAAGAGAAGCTCTACACGTTTATCGAGAAGGCCTGCAAGGCTGATCCGACCATGAGCATCGATCGTGACGAGGAGACGGGCCAGACTATCATCTCCGCCGTGGGTGAGGCACAGGTTTCGGTGCTGCTCAACCGTTTGGAAGATCGCACCAAGGTCGTGGCCAAAAGCGTGCCGATCCGCATTCCGTATCGCGAGACCATCCGCCGCACGGCGAGTGCCCAGGGCCGCCACAAGAAGCAGACCGGAGGTGCCGGTCAGTATGGCGACTGCTGGCTGCGCGTTGAGCCGCTCATTGGGCCCGACGGCACGAGCGACGGCTACGAGTTTGTGGATGAGGTCGTGGGCGGCCGCATTCCGCGCTCGCTGATTCCCGCCGTGGACAAGGGTGTCCAGGAGACCATGAAGGACGGTATTATTGCCGGCTATCCGCTCACGGGCATTCGCGTGGCTGTGTACGACGGCTCGTATCACAGCGTCGACTCCAACGAGATGGCGTTCCGCGCGGCGGCTCGCATCGGCCTGCGCAAGGCATGCGCCGATGCCGACCCGGTGGTGCTGGAGCCCATCGAGGAAATCACGGTGACTATCCCCGAGAGCTACGCCGGCGCCGTGATGGGCGACATCTCGGCATCGCGCGGTCGCGTGACGGGCATGGAGACCGATGAGCGCGGCGACACCGTGGTCATCGCCCAGGCACCTCTCGCCGAGCTGACGGATTACTCGACGCGCCTGCGCTCTATCACGCGCGGCACAGGCGACTTTACCATGAAGCCCGCCGGCTACGAGCAGGTGCCTTATGACGTTCAGGCCAAGCTGGTCGAGCGCTATGAGGAGGGCCGCGCCAAGTAGCGTGGGACTTTGCCTGCAACATGCATGCCGATGCAAGGGCTGCTCTGGGCAATCCAGGGCGGCCCTTTTTGGTCCCCGGTGGGGTTGCAAATCGGTTCTTGTCGTGGCTTGGGGCTAGTTCCCCGAGGCCTGGTTGCGGCCGGTGACGTAGTCGATCTGAACGTGCGGCTGTAGGTTATAGCAGTACACGTGGAAGCACAGGGTCTTGCCGTGGTCCTCGACCGATTGCGCCTCAAGGCGCACACCGCGGCAGACAAGTTCCTCTTCGTTATACATGGGCGTGACGCGGTAGAGCACATGGTTGCCCGTGTCGCGGATGTAGCCGAGAATCTGCTCCTCAAACGGCAGCATGCTCGTTTCGTTGAGATAGCGCGTGCCGGTGAGGAGATTTTTGCGGTTGGCGTTTTCGCCGCAGAGCGACCAGGCGATAAGGTGGCAGCGGTTGTAGAGGCTCTGGCCCGGAATAAAGTCGTAGCGCTGCTGGTGCCAACCGGCAGGATGGATACGCGAGATATCGCCGCGCTCGCCTTGACCGAGTGATTCGGGGCCCACGCAGGCGAGTGCTTTGCGGGTGCGGCCCAGGCTGTCGAGCTTGGAGAACTTCTTAAAGCAGCCCTCTTCTGTAGCGCGCTCGTATTCATCGAGCGTGAATGATGGTGTGCCGAGCGGGTGCGTGCTGTCGGCGCGAAGGGCAACGTAGGGGTTGCCGGCATAGTCGGGAATGCTGCTGAGATAAACACCGCGGGCGCGGTTGAGGTCGGGGTTTTCGACCTCGTCGATGGGGGTGGCGGCGCTGTCCGCGGAAGCGCCGTCGCCGGTGTCGGTTGCGGCGGAATCGGAGCCATCGCCAGAGTCTTGGCTATTTTGAGAGTCCGAGGAACTCGCTGTTCCCGATTCGAGCCGGGCGACCAGGTCCGCCTCGTCGTCGGTGCGGCTGGGACTCTCGTTTTGCTTCTCGGCCAGAGCCACCGCCTGTTCATCGCTTTGCGGCGACAGCAGCTTGGGCGCTCCGTCGAGTGATCCCGTAAACAGCGCAAACCCCAGCACCACGGCGGTGCCGATGGAAAGTACTTGCTTGTAGGTGGACTTGCGCGACATTGAGGCTCCTGGATGGACGGTTGGGAATCTACCAGTCTAGCAGGAGCCGGCAGGGGTCGTTCTATCGAACAAATACTCAAGATTTGGGATAGACGCTACTGATTCATTTGTCCCGCAGCCTAGATCGAGGTGGAGCCGAGCCAGTTGAGCTTGCACTCGAGAATGCGCTGCTCGCCGGGTTCGCTGCTTCCGTCAAGTAGGGCGAGCAGCATCTCGGCTGCTTCGCGACCTTCTTGGTCGACGGGTTCGATGATGGTGGAGACGGTCGGTGTGGTGAGATTAGTCCAGTCTTCGCAGTTGAGTCCCAAAAGGCCGATTTGCTGCGGAAGCAGATGGGCCATTGGCTGGAGGGCCTTGTAGACACGGGGAAGTGCCCACTGATTTTGCACGAAGATAAGGGTTCGCTTGGCGGGATTGAACTTGAATTTAAAGTATTCGGTGAGCTCGTTGATTGACGGCTTGTTGTGATCGATGGGAATCGCTTTGTAGAGCTGCCCGTTCGCTGCCAGCGCCTCGGCATACCCCTGAAAACGCTCCATGCGGGTGCGCATTTCGGTCATGTTGGCGGCAATGGAAAAGAAATCTTCGTAGCCGGCGTCGAGGAGTGCCTGTGTGGCGTTGTACACGCCGTCGTAAAGGTTGGTTTTGATCCAGCTGGTACCTGGGCTATAGATGGCCGCATCGAAAAAGACGACCGGCTTGCCGGCGCGTCTAATGCGGTCATGCACGGCTTTGAAGTTTGCCGTGGGCTGGATGATAAAGCCATCGACGCCCAGCGAGAGCATCTTGTCGACGTACATGAGCTCGGTCTCGGGGTTAAAGTTGCTCGTGCAAACGACCGTCTGGTAGCCCGCGGGGAGCATGACCTGCTCCATGCCATTGAGAACGAGCCCCGCCCATTTGTTGGTGTTATCCAAAATGATGATGGCAATGACGTGGGTTTGCTTGCCGGTGAGCGTCTGCGCTTGGGCGTTGGGAACGTATCCGAGTTCCTTAATGACGCGCGCGATTTTGTTCTGCGTCTTCTCGCTAAGCTTTTCTCGTTTGTCGTTGAGGTAATACGAGACGCTTGCCGTCGAGGTTCCCGCCTCTCGAGCGACGTCTGCGATCGTAACGCGCTGTTTTGCCACAGCGACTCCTTCCGACAGATGAGCATTTTCCAACATGATGACTTTGAGTCTTGGTGAAGGATACGCTTCGGTGAGCGGCTTTTTCCTTTCATATGAGTATGCAACAAATGCGGCATACGGGTGGGGTCGAAATTTGTGACCGGCATGCGCATCTGCCGTCTACCGAGAAAATCAAATACTTCTTGACTTTTGAAATCGAGGGCAAAATCGCAGGATTCATTTTTGGTTAAACGCATAACTAAATCGCATGACCAACGCTCTGACCTGCGCGTTTACCGAAATAAGCTGGCATTAAGAAAAACGAGCACCTATATTGGTCTTGTCGAAAAGACAGCAAGTCCAAACGGCAGGGGATGCTCCGGAGGCCTCCGCAAACGGTGTCTTGCGCACGCAACTCTATGAAAAGAGGGAAGCAATGAAGATCGTAGGCGTTGCCGCCTGTACTGTGGGTATCGCCCACACGTATATGGCCCAGAAGGCGATTCAGGATGAATGCGCCGCCCGTGGCATCGAGTGCAAGGTCGAGGCTCAGGGTGGCCTGGGTATCGAGAATGAGCTCACGCAGGAAGACGTGGACTCCGCCGACCTGGTCCTGGAGTCCGTCGACGTGGGTGTCGAGAACGAGGACCGTTTTGAGCAGAAGATGGCCGAGGGCAAGTTCCTGAAGGTCGGCACCTCGGATGTAATCGCCGATCCGGTAAAGATCATCGACCAGGCCATTGAGATCATCAAGGCGACGGGTGGCGCCGTTGACGCGCCCAAGGCCGAGGCCAAGGCAGAGAAGAAGGCCGTCTCCGCTGCCCCGCAGGCCCCGACACCGGCGTCCAAGCAGTCTATCTTTGCCGATCCTGGCAAGACGCTGCTCAATGCATTCAATACCGGCGTTTCCTATTTTATCCCCATCGTCGTTATCGGCGGCGTGTTTCTTGCCTTCTCGCTGGCATCCGGTACCGCCGGCGCCAACGGCATGGAGGTTACGAACCCGCTGATGGTGAGCCTTAACACCATCGGCATGGCCGGCATCTCCATGATGATCCCGGTGCTTGCGGCATACATCTCCTACTCGATGGCCGGCAAGCCCGCGCTCGCCCCCGGTTTTGTCCTGGGCTACCTGGTCAACAACGCTGTCGTTACCCCTAACGGCAACAGCGTTTCGACCGGCTTCTTGGGCGCCATGATCATGGCGGTCATCTGCGGCTACTTTGTCCGCTGGATGAAGACCTGGAAGGTCAACAACACCATCCAGACCATCATGCCCATCCTGATCATCCCGATTCTGACCTCGCTTGTCCTGGGCATGGCCTATATCTACATCCTGGCCACGCCGCTTGGCTTTGTGATGGACTGGCTCACCGGCGTGCTCGGCAGCCTGCAGGGCGGTTCCGCAGTTGTCCTGGGTCTGGTCATTGGCGTTATGACCGCCTTCGATATGGGTGGCCCCATCAACAAGACCGCCTCGACCTTCACCATGGCCATCATGGCCTCCGGTATCTACGGTCCTAACGGTATGTTCCGCGTCGCCGTCGCCGTTCCCCCGATCGCCTGTGGCCTCGCTGCGCTCATCGCCAAGAACAAGTTCGATGACGCTGACCGCCAGATGGGCATCTCCGCGCTGTTCATGGGCTGCATCGGTATTACCGAGGGCGCTATCCCCTTCGCGGTCAAGGACCTCGGTCACACCCTGCCCGGCATTTGCATCGGCTCTGCCGTGGGTGCGGCACTTGCCGCCTTCCAGGGCATCGACTGCTACGTCCCGCACGGTGGCTTTATCGTCGCCCTTGCCACCAACAACGTCGCGCTGTTCTGCCTGGACATCGTGATTGGCGCCGTGGTCGCCGCTGCAATCCTGATTGCCATGAAGCCCACGCTCGATAAGCAGGCCAAGTAAACCTTTAAGGACTCCGGTTGTGCGGAGGGATGGATTTGACTCCGCACAACCGCCCCTACACAACAAAATCCATCCGTACTGATAGGGCCCACATCTGGGTCCCAGGGAACTTTTGTCAAAAATCCTCTGGAGAAGGAGAACAAAATGTCCAACCTCACCATCCGTCAGGCCGTTCAGGGCATGCTCAAGCTGCAGGATAGCGGCGATCACGCAACCATGGTCGGCATTGGCCCCATGAGCCCCAACCTGATTCAGGCCGTGTTCGAGCTTGCCAAGGACGAGGATTTCCCGCCCATGTTTATCGCCAGCCGCAACCAGGTCGATATGGACGAGATGGGCGCCGGCTACGTCAACGGTTGGGACCAGACGCGCTTTGCCGCCGACATCAAGAAGGTTGCCGACGAGGTGGGTTACACCGGTCCGTACTACCTGTGCCGCGATCACGGCGGTCCGTGGCAGCGCGACGAGGAGCGTAACGCCCACCTGCCCGAGGACGAGGCCATGGAGCTCGCCCGCAAGTCCTTCGTCGCCGACATGGAGGCGGGCTTTGACCTGCTGATGGTCGACCCCACCAAGGACCCCTATCAGATCGGCAAGGTTATTCCGCTCGACGTGGTGCTTCGCCGCACGATTGATCTTATCGACTACCTTGAGCAGTACCGTCGCGAGCATAACCTGCCCGAGGTCGCCTATGAGGTCGGTACCGAGGAGACCAATGGCGGCTTGACCTCTACCGATAAGTACGAGGAGTTCATTTCTCAGCTGCAGCCCGAGCTCGAGAAGCGCGGCTGCCCCATGCCCACCTTTATCGTCGGCCAGACCGGTACGCTCACCCGTTGGACCGAGCAGGTCGGCCATTACAACTTCAAGAATGCCCGCGAGCTCGCCGACATGGCTAAGCGCTACGGCGTGGGCCTGAAGGAGCACAACGCCGACTATCTGGATGACGCGACGCTGCTCGAGCACATCCCGGCACACGTGACCGCCTCCAACGTTGCTCCGCAGTATGGCACCGAGGAGACCCGCGCCTACCTCAAGCTCTGCGCCACCGAGCAGATCCTGGTCGACAACGGTCTGTGCGATGACCCCTCCGACCTGTATCACACCCTGCTGGTCAAGGCTATCAAGACCGAGCGCTGGCGCAAGTGGATGACTGGCGACGACGTCAACCTGCAGGTCGACGACATTCTTGCCGACGATGAGCTCAGCCTGAAGATCCTGGATGTCTCCGGTCACTATGCGTTCAACGATCCTGAGGTCAAGGAGCAGGTCGAGAAGCTCTACCGCAACCTCGCCGCTCAGGACATCGACGGCAAGCGCTTTGTCATCGAGCACATCAAGCGCCCGATCAAGCAGTACGTCGTCGGTCTTAACCTCAAGGGCGTCACGACCCGCATCGAGGCCGCTCTTGCCGAGTAAGTAGCTTTTCCTACGCGACGCCGGGCCTGGGGCATGTCCCAGCTGCAGGCCCGGCACATGGGACAAAGGGACAGTCCCTTTGTCCCATTCTTTTGAGTTTTAGCTTCCTTTGAAGGGGTTCACCATGAAGTTCTTTATCGATACCGCCAATCTGGACGAGATTGCCGAGGCCAAGAGCTGGGGCTGCCTGGCCGGTGTTACCACCAACCCGTCCCTGTACGCCAAGACCGGCGGCAAGCTTGCCGACTTTGAGCCGCATATGCTCAAGATTGCCGAGCTCTGCGAGGGCCTGCCCGTGTCCGCCGAGTCTACCGCGACCACTGCCGAGGGTATGATCGAGGAGGGCAAGCGCCTTGCCGCCCTCGCCCCCAACATCGTGGTCAAGCTTCCCGTGTGCGAGGCCGGCCTTGCCGCCTGCCGTGCGCTGGCCGATGCTGGCGTGCGCGTCAACATGACGCTCGTCTTCTCGCCGACGCAGGCCCTTATGGCCGCCAACGCCGGTGCTCGCTACATCAGCCCGTTTGTCGGTCGTTTCGACGACATCGCCGAGGACGGTATCTCGCAGCTCGACAACGTCGTGACCTGCATTAAGAACTACGACTGGACGGGCAAGAACGTCGACGACACCGTCGAGATCATCACCGCTTCGGTCCGCACGCCCAACCACGTGACCCAGGCGGCTCTTCTTGGCGCCGACATCGCGACCGTGCCCATGGCCGCTCTCAAGAAGTGCCTGCATCACCCGCTGACCGACCAGGGCCTTGCCTCGTTCGAGGCTGACTGGCAGAAGGTCGTCGCTCAGGCTTAACGAGTGGATTGCCCCGGCATCGCGTCATCCGGTGCCGGGGTTGTTCTCAAGAGAGGAATTCGTATGACCAACCAGGAGCTGGCGAAGGTCGCCAATGAGGTCAGGAAGGGTGTCGTGACTGCGGTTCACGCGGCCAAGTCGGGACATCCGGGTGGATCGCTTGGTGCTGCCGACATCATGACGTATCTGTACTTTGAGGAAATGAATATCGATCCTGCCGACCCTTACAAGGCCGATCGCGATCGCTTTGTGCTCTCCAAGGGTCACGCGGCGCCGGGCCTGTATTCGGTGTTGGCAAATCGCGGCTATTTTCCCGTCGAAGAGCTCGAGACGCTCCGCCATATTGGCAGCCGACTGCAGGGCCATCCCAACATGAACGACACCCCGGGCATCGATATGTCCACCGGATCGCTCGGTCAGGGCATCTCTGCTGCAGTTGGAATGGCGCTTGCCGCTAAGCACTGGGGCGACGGCTACCGTGTCTACACGTTGCTGGGCGACGGTGAGTGCGAGGAGGGCCAGGTGTGGGAGGCGGCCATGTTTGCCGGCAACCATGCGCTCGACAATCTTGTTGCCGTCGTCGACCACAACGGCTTGCAGATTGACGGCACGATCGATGAGGTCAACTCGGCCATGCCGCTCGCTGACAAGTTCCGCGCCTTTAAGTGGCATGTGATCGAGCTCGCCGACGGTAACGACATGGCGCAGATTGCCGCCGCCTTTGCCGAGGCCCGCAAAGTGAGCGACTCGCCCGTGGCCATTATCGCCGAGACGGTGAAGGGCAAGGGCGTCTCCTTTATGGAAAACCAGGTGGGCTGGCACGGCAAGGCACCCAACGATGAACAGTTTGAGCAGGCCATGGCCGAGCTCGCAGCAGCAGGGGAGGAGCTCTAATGGCAGACGTCAAGAAAGTCGCCACGCGCGTTAGCTATGGCGAGGCACTTGTCGAGCTGGGCAATGAGCGCGATGACTTTGTGGTTCTCGATGCCGACCTGGCCGCCGCCACGCAGACCGGTAAGTTTAAGGCTGCGCACCCTGAGCGCTTCTACGACGCCGGCATTGCCGAGAGCAACCTGATGGGGCTTGCCGCCGGCATTGCGACCACGGGTCACGTCGCCTTTGCGAGCACCTTTGCCATGTTCGCTGCCGGCCGCGCGTACGAGCAAGTGCGTAATTCCATCGGCTATCCGCACCTCAACGTCAAAATCGGTGCCACGCATGCGGGCATATCGGTCGGTGAAGACGGTGCCACGCATCAGTGCTGCGAGGACATCGCGCTCATGCGCACGATCCCGGGTATGACGGTGATTGTTCCCGCCGATGACATCGAGGCTCGCGCATGCGTGCGCGCCGCCTATGAGTTTGAGGGGCCGGTCTACATGCGTTTCGGACGCCTGGCAACACCGGTCATCAACGACTGCGAGGACTATGAGTTCAAGATTGGTCGCGGCGTGGTCGTGCGCGAGGGGTCCGATGTGACCATCATCGCTTGTGGCCTTATGGTCGCTGAGGCGCTTGAGGCTGCCGAGGCGCTCGCTGCCGATGGTATCGATGCCGAGGTCATCAATATGCACACGATCAAGCCGCTTGATGAGCGCCTGGTGGTTGCCAGCGCCAAGAAGACTGGTCGTGTGGTCACTGCTGAGGAGCATTCGATTATCGGTGGTCTTGGCGAGGCCGTGGCCTCGGTGCTCGCGGAGCAGCATCCGGTGCCGATGCGTCGCGTCGGCGTGCGCGATGTGTATGGCGAGTCCGGCCCTGCGGTCGATTTGCTGCACAAGTACGGTTTGGACGCCGACGGCATCGAAGCTGCGGTCAGGTCCGTGTTGTAAGGAAGGTTTCCATGGGATTTGTATCTGCCAACCAAGTGACAATCGGGTATACCGCCGCCTCGCGCGAGGACGCCCTGCATTATTTGTCCGAGCAGGCCATCGAGCTCGGCTTTGCCGATGACGCATCTGCCGTAGAGGCCGCCTTCATTGCTCGCGAGAACGAGGCCGAAACCGGCCTTGTCGCCGGTTTTGCCGTTCCGCATGCCAAAAGCGACGCGATCCACACGCCGGGCGTTGCCGTGCTTAAACTGACCGAACCCGTTGAATGGCCGAGCTTCGATGGGGTGCCCGTCGATGTTGCGCTCGCGCTGTACGTGCCCGCCGGCGAGGCCGGAACTACGCACCTGCGTCTGCTCTCCAAGGCTGCCGTGATGCTGATGGACGCCGGCTTCCGTGACAAGGTGCGCGCGAGCACCGATCCCGTTGAGATTGCGGAGCTCATCAATAGCGGACTCGAAGACTAGAACGGTCATCCCGTTCAATCAATTGATCCTTCTCCAACTATTTGCGTTTCCCCAGATAAAACCTGCCAAAATAAACCTGTCCCTTATTGACAGGTCAGTTAACGCAGTCCAGGTTGAGCATATGCGAGCGAGCGGGCTCCGGGTGCGGTAAGGTGACGTGAAACAAGCGGGCGCTGACCTTTTGGTCGCGCCCGTGAAGTTGAACGTCAGATTGCCGTGCCCGGAGCCCGCGCAGCGCCGAGCAGTTACGCCGTTTGTAAAACGGCGTAACCTAAAGGTTCATGTTGCCGTGGATGTAGGGGGTGACCTCGGGGGAGATATGGCCGCAGCCCAGCTCGCGCAGCGCGGACTCGATAATGGCGGGCAGCGGGGTCTTGCCCTTGTCGTCGACGGCGGCACCGCCGAGGGTGGCAATCTTGGCAACATCTGCGGGTGCGGCCTCGATATGCATGCAGCCGCCGACCAGGCGTGCGCGTACCTGTGCCAGATCAAGATCGTGCAGGTAATCCTCGCAGGCGCGGATTAAATCGACTTTCTCGCGCGTAAGCTCCTCGCCCGTGGGGACGCGGGTGGCAAGACATGCTCCCGCCGGTAGGTTCCAAACGGGATAGCCCCATGCGCGCAGCAGCTCGCGCTCTTCGTCCTTGGTAAAGCCGACCTCCATAAGGGGTGAGCGTACGCCGAGCTCTTCTGCCGCACGCATGCCGGGGCGGTAGTCACCGCGATCGCTTGCATTGCTGCCATCGATGACGGTGGGAAAGCCGAGCGACTTGGCGTGGTTGACGATGGCGGTAAAGCCGGCGTGCTTGCAGTGGTAGCAGCGATTGGCATCGTTGCAGGCTACTTGGGGGAGCTGCAACTGATCCACCGAAAGATTGAGCACGGGGAGCTTAAAATGCGGCCCCTCATTGGCCTGCCCATCAACGGACTGCTCAAACGAAGCCTGCTCGGGCGTGCCGATGAGCGGCGTGGTGAGATGGACGAGGAGGGTATTGGTAGGCATGATGCGGGCGCATACGGCGGCCAAAAAGCTGCTGTCAACGCCGCCGGAAAACCCGATAGCCACGCGTCCGTATGCCAAAAGCAGCTGTTCGAGCGCCGATAGCTTGTCTTGAAGCTCCTCTGCGGGTGCCGTGGTGTCTAAAATCATGAAACGATCCTTATCGTTGAGTACTCGATCGAAAACTATAATCCTAATGCGTTACTTGCCATAAGACTTCTATCTGTGTAACGAAAGTGCAATATGGTATATACGTTATATACAAGTTGCCAAATGCGGTAGAGTTGCAGCAACGTGACAGCGAGAGTCGATGGGGGACCGATATGATCAAGGCTGTTATTTTTGACATGGATGGAACGCTGGTCGATACCGAGCGTTTGGGGATTAAGGCCTGGAAGGCAGGCGCCGCTGAGCTGGGGCTCGCGATTGATGAAGCGCTGATCCATCAGTTTATCGGCCGCACGCTGCCCGATGTTATGGATATCCTCGATAAGCATTATGGCAGCCACGAAACCACCGAGGCGATCTATCGTCGCCACAAGGAGATTCGCGACGAGATGGTCAAGACCGAACTGGAACTTAAGGCCGGCGCCGCCGAGTGCCTAGACGAGCTGCTGGCTGCGGGCTATCACGTTGGTCTAGCGACGTCGTCGCGCCTCGTTACGGCCGAGCGCAACCTTAAGATGGTTGGCCTCTTTGACAAGTTTGAAACGGTAACGTGTGGCGAGGACGTCGTGCACGGCAAGCCCGACCCCGAGATGTATCTGCTCGCCTGCGAGCGCGCGGGCTTTGCTCCCGAGGAATGTGCCGTGGTCGAGGATTCGCGCAACGGCTGCGTCTCGAGCATTACGGCCGGCTGCCATGTCTTTGCCGTCCCCGATATCGTGCCGCTGCCGCAGGACGTGGTGGATGGCTGCGAGGCCGTGCTCGATACGTTGTTCGATCTGGCGGCGGCAATCAAGGCTGTGCGCTAGAAAATTGCGGCGTTAAAACGAGCGATTGCTCACGTTTGCGCTTAAGCAAAAGGGGCCCGGCAATGGTCGGGCCCCTTTTGCTTAAGCGGCGACTTAGCATACTCGCGGGCGTGCTATAGATACGCACCGAGGTTGATGGCCGTGGCGTCGGTCTGGCTGCTTGCCTGGGTGCTGGCTCGTTCCAGCAGGAACGGCCGCACGAGTTCTTGGCGGTTGATGTCCTCGATGGCCGTGACCGCGGTGACGGTGCGCGCTGCAGAGCCGACGTGGATATGCTTGGTCTTTGCCGGGGCCTTGTTCTCAATTTGCTCCATGAGCAATTGAACGCCCTTGCGGCCAATCTCGTAGCCCGGGGGCGCTACCGTAGTGAGCGGGACCGATCCGCTCCAAGCGAGTGGGTTGCCATCGCAACCTGCTACGCGTACTTGCCCGGGGACGGCGATGCCTTTGTCGACCAGCGCCGAGATGACGCCCGAGGCCAGCACGTCGGTCAGACCGACGACAAAATCGGGACGTTCGTCCGCGGGGCGCTCGGCGATTTGAGCACCGATGCCGTAGCCGTCGGCAGCGGTATTCCATTCGCCGGCGTCGATGACTTCGATCTTGATATCGGGGTGTAGAGCGAGCGCTTTATGAATGCCAAGGACGCGCAGGGTGAGTTGCATAAATGCTGCTCGGCCGACGACGACAATATGGTGCGCGCCGCGGGCGATGGCAAGTTCGGCAATGATGCGACCCTGGGCCTCGTTGTCGGCCGCTACGTAGTAGCCGGGCTCGGAGCAATGGATGTCCAGATGGACGATCGGCACGGGCATCTTGGTCATGGCGGGGTGCCAGTCGGGGGATGCCATGGGCTGAACCATGACGCCGGACATCTGGGTGCCCATAAAGTAGCGCAGGTAATGGTCCTCGAGAATGTCGTCGTTATCGGCGTTGGCGATGAGCAAGTCGTAGCCGTGCTTGCGGGCCTCGTTGTGGGCGCCGCTGGCGATTTGGAGCGAAAAGCCGTGATCGAGACGGGGGAGCACCAGGCCAAAGGACTTGGTGGCGCCGCCCGCGAGCTGACGGGCGCTTTGATTGGGCAGGTAGCCAAGGCGATTGATGGTCTCGTTGATGAGCTTGAGGGTCTCGGGGCGCAGCTTTTCGGGGTGGTTGAGCGCGTTGGAAACCGTGCCCAACGAAACCCCAGCCTCGCGCGCGACGTCGCTGATTTTTACCTTTGCCATAGCGGCCCCTTTGATGCGTTTCAAGTACAAGGCAGATTGTAGCATCCCAAACCTACCAAAAAGGGACAGGTTTATTTTGGCAGGTTTTATCTGGGGAAACGCTGTTGCCAACGCGACCACCACGAAGGGGACAGGTACCTTTGCGGTGGTTTGGACCGGCTGGGCATGTGTGCATCGGGTGGTATCTAAGTTGAGATACCACTTCTGGTATATCAGCTTGCGCTTGCGTGAGTACAATACTCGAACGTTGTACGTCTCAGCGCCCCCTGTGCGTGGACGTCTTGCAGTCACGCGAACGAAGGGATTTATCCTATGTGCGGAATCGTCGGCTACACCGGCTCTGATATTGCAAAGAACATCCTGGTCACGGGCCTCAAGCGTATGGAGTATCGCGGCTATGACTCCTCGGGCGTCGCGCTCGAGGTGGGCGAGGGCGCCGCGGCGCACCTCGATGTCATCCGCCGCGTGGGCAAGGTCGCGGGCCTGGAGAGCGAGCTTTCCAACATTGACAGCGACGCTACCTGCGGTATCGGCCACACCCGTTGGGCCACCCACGGCAAGCCCTCCGTCGTTAACGCTCACCCCCACACCAGCTGCGACGGTCGTATCGCCATCGTCCACAACGGCATCATCGAGAACTTCGCCGAGCTGCGCGAAGAGCTGGAGGGTCGCGGCCACCACTTTAAGAGCGAGACCGATACCGAGGTCTTCGCGCATCTGATCGAAGAGGCTTATGCCGAGACGCACGACCTGATGGCCTCCGTGCGCGAGGCTTGCACCCACGTGGTCGGTGCCTATGGCTTGGCCGCCGTGTGCGCTGACGAGCCCGGCGTGATCGCCGTGGCCCGCAAGGATTCCCCGATCGTGGTCGGCGTGGGCGAGACCGGCGCCTATGTCGCCTCCGATGTCATCGCGCTCATCGACGCCACCCGCGATGTCGTGGTGCTCGAGGACGGTCAGTTTGCCAAGCTCACGCCCGCAGGCGTCGAGTACACCGACGAGGCCGGCAACGTTATCGAGCCCAAGGTCACCCACATCGACTGGGACCTGGACATGGCCGAAAAGGGCGGTTATCCCGACTTTATGCTCAAGGAAATCCACGAGCAGCCGCGCGTCGTGCGCGACACGCTGGTCGGTCGTATGACGCCGGCCGGCGAGCTCGACATCGACGAGCTGGGCCTTTCGCTCGAGGAGCTCAACGACATCGACCGCGTCTACGTGATCGCTTGCGGCACCAGCTATCACGCTGGCCTCATTGCCAAGAATCTCATTGAGGGCTGGGCTCGCATCCCCACCGAGGTGGAGGCGGCCAGCGAGTTCCGTTATCGCAACCCCATCATTACGCCGACGACGCTTGTCGTTGCCGTGTCCCAGTCGGGCGAGACGGCCGATACCCTTGCCGCCATTCGCGACGCGCGCATCAAGGGTGCCAAGGTCTTCGGCATCACCAACGTGGTGGGCAGCCCCGTGGCGCGTGAGAGCGACGGCGTCATCTACACCAAGGCCAACAAGGAGATCGCGGTCGCCTCGACCAAGAGTTTCATCGGCCAGGTCGTGAGCCTTACGCTTTTGGCCCTGCTGCTGGCGCAGGTCAAGTACCGCTTGACCACCAAGCAGGCGCGCATGCTGTTCCGCGAGCTTTCCGATACGGCCGAGCAGATCCAGTGGATTTTGGATACCCAAACCGAGGCCGTGCATGAGGCCGCCCTGCTGTGCAAGGATGCGCAGTCGGCGCTGTTCGTGGGCCGTGGCATGGGTGCCGCTATTTCCTACGAGGGTGCGCTCAAGCTCAAGGAAGTCAGCTACCTGCACGCCGAGGCATATGCCGCCGGTGAGATGAAGCATGGCCCCATTGCCCTGATCGACCCGGGCTTCCCTGTCATCGCTGTGGCCACCAAGAGTGCCACCTACGACAAGACCGTGTCGAACCTTATGGAGTGCAAGGCGCGCGGCGCCAAGGTCATCGTCGTTGCCACCGAGGGCGACGAGGAGATCAACAAGATCGCCGACTGCATCATCCGCGTGCCGGCGGTCCGCGACGTGTTCAGCCCCATCACGGCGAGCGTCCCGCTGCAGCTGCTCGCCCGCGAGGTTGCCATCCTGCGCGGCTGCGACGTTGACCAGCCCCGTAACCTGGCGAAAAGCGTCACGGTAGAGTAATTGGTTCCGCCGTTCTAGCGACTAAGGCCCGGCTCCGCATCAAGACGGATCCGGGCCTTTTTTGCATTTGACCAGATAAAACCTGCCAAAATGAACCTGTCCCTTTTTGGCAGGTTAGCGGAGCTTGCTGGTCTCGAAGTACTCGGGGAACTGGTCCAGAACCTCGGTTTGGTTGCGGAACATCATGTGCAGGTGCTTGCTGACCAAAAAGCTCGCTTCGATGGGGTCGCGACCGGCGATAGCGCGACGAATCTGCTTGTGCTCGTTCACGATGTCCTGATTGTCGAGAACCTGCGTGGCGGCGCGCAGCCAGCGGAAGCGCTCCAGGTCGGCATTGGTCTCCTCGAGCCACGACCACACGGTGCTGCGACATGCGATGCTAAAAATCATGTGATGCATGAGGTTGTCGCTCAAAAAGAAGCCGATGCGATCCTCTTCGGCCATGGCCTTTTCCTGCAGCGCGATGGCGCGGTCGAGCTGCTCGATGCCGGCCGACGTGGCGCGCGCACAGCACTCCACAATCACCTGCTTTTCCAGATGCTCGCGGATGTAACAGGCACTCTCGGCAAGGGTGAGGTTGATGGGTGAGACGTAGGTGCCGCTCTGGGGCACGGTGCGCACCAGGCCCTCTTGCGCCAGACGCACCAGTGCCTCGCGCACAGGGGTGCGCCCCATATCCAGGTCGTCGCAAAGTTGCTTGACGCCCAGCTTTTCGCCCGGCTTGTAGTCCAGGTAGACGATTTTGCGTCGGATGGTGTGATAGGACTGGTCCTGTAGGCTCGTTTCCTGCTCGCCGACGTGCATCGATTCTTCCATAGCGCCTCGCAACTGTTCTATCAAACTCATATGTCAGTTGTTAATTATGCCGCGAATCAGCTCTCCGCGGTGGGTAATTCGGCTGTTGCCTGAGAACTATTGCGGCATCTTAGTCTGTGTTTGCGCAAGGCTGTGCTCAATGTTGCCGTATCATAAGCCGTCGCAAACGTGAAATAGAAAGAAGGAATCCCATATGCAACTGGCAAATATCGTACGCGAGCGCTGGAAAGGCGTCTTGTTCTGCCTGATCATCGCCATTCCCGCGACGTTGCTCGGCAAACAAATTGAAGTGGTCGGCGGTCCGGTGTTTGCCATCCTCTTTGGCATGGTCCTGGCGCTCGTCTTTCCCAAGAATCGTCGCGAACCGCTCGCTGCCGGTGTCACCTATACATCCAAAAAGATCTTGCAGTACGCGGTTATCCTGCTTGGCTTTGGCATGAACCTCTCGCAGATTCTGTCCAAGGGCGCTCAGTCGCTGCCGATTATCGTGGCGACGATCTCGACCTCGCTTGTCATCGCCTTTGTGCTCTGCCGCGTTATGAACGTGCCGGGCAAGATCGCGACGCTTGTGGGTGTGGGTTCGTCGATTTGCGGCGGTTCGGCCATCGCCGCGACCGCACCCGTCATCGATGCCGACGATCGCGAGATTGCCCAGGCTATTTCGGTCATCTTCCTGTTTAACGTTATCGCGGCGCTCGTGTTTCCAACGCTCGGCGGTATGCTCGGGCTGACCAACGAGGGCTTTGGCCTGTTTGCCGGCACCGCCATCAACGACACCTCATCGGTAACGGCTGCGGCGAGCGCCTGGGACAGCATGCATCCCGGCGCCAATGTGCTCGAGAGCGCCACGGTGGTCAAGCTCACCAGGACGCTGGCCATCATTCCCATCACGCTGGCGCTTGCTTGCTGGCAGATGCATCTGGCGCGCAAGGCCGGCGGCGACGCCAAAAGCACGTTCTCCCTCAAACGCGCGTTTCCCATGTTTGTGCTGTTCTTTGTGCTGGCGAGCGTGATCACTACGGTGCTTCAGCTTCCCGCGTCCTTTACGGCGCCCATCAAGGAGCTGTCGAAGTTCTTTATCGTGATGGCCATGGCGGCTATTGGTTTTAATACCGATATCGTCGAGCTGGTCAAAAAGGGCGGCAAGCCCATCGCATTGGGCTTTTGCTGCTGGATTGGCATTGCGTGCATGAGTTTGGGAATGCAACACGTACTGGGAATCTGGTAGAGAAGTAGCTTGTTTGTGTGCTGGTTGCTGGTGAGCGCAAGCCTGCGGTGGAGCGATAGGAGCTCTTGCGGGTATGGCTTGTCCGCAGGTTTATAAGTCCCGAAGAGCTCTTATCGCCCCGCCAGGATGGCGATGCGGGGCAACATCTATACTCGCAGGACGGCGCTTTCTGCCCTATAGTGTTTGGTGAGCAATATCGTTCAATTTTGAAACACTCGGTCGTATGACCGTCGGCGGTTGCATGTCGCCGCGGACAGGGGCAAATCATGGATAGCGATGCCAAGCTGAACATCTTGACTGGGGCCCTGGCTGCTGCCGGGGCCTCGGCATTGGCAATCGATGCGCGTGGGGACGTCGCGATCTCGACCGTGAATGACGCGGCGCTTGAGCGGGATGTGGCGGCTTTTGTCGCCGAGCGCCTCGACCGTATAGGAGACGGCGCGCGTCTGGTTATGGGGCGTGCGGGTACGCGCCTGAGCCTGACCGTTCGCCCCACCGACAAAGAGGGCGGGGGACTTTGGGTCGTCGTGGTCCGCGAGGTGCGCGGTGCCGCGGCGCATGCGGGCATCGAGTGGCTCAACGCCGACGAAGTTGAGGCCCGCTATGAATCGAGCGCGTACGGCATCGTTGAGGGTGCCGCTGCGGTAGCTGCACCGGTTTCCGAGAGCTATGCGCGCGGCGTGCCCCTTATGCTCGAGGGCGAGCTGGGCGCGGGCCAGATCGAGATCGCCAAGCGCCTCTATCTGGACGGTCCTTTTGCCGATCAGCCCTTTGTTTCCGTTGCGCTCGATGAGCTCACCGAGCGCGGTTGGCGCCATGTGCTCAAAAGCGCCGAATCGCCGTTGTTCCAAATGGGGCTGACACTTTGCATTGAGGGCTGGAATGCGGTTGGTCCCCAGCGCCTTCGCGAGCTCGTTTCCACGATGGCTGACACCGCGTTGGCGACGCGCTGCCATGTGGTGCTGACGGCGAATGACATGCCGGGTGGCAGCGAAAGTGATCAAGCCGCCTTTGTGACCGAGCGCTTCGCCTGTGCGGTGAGCGTGGCGCCGGCAATCGCCGAGCAGGGAGCCGCGTCGACGAAGGTCGCGCGCTATTTGGAATATCTCGCTGATGCATTTGGGACGGCAGTGCCCACGCTGTCTGCCACGGCGACGAAGACGCTCGATGCTTACCGCTGGCCGCGCAATTATCTGCAGCTCCGCGAGGTCTCGGAACGACTGTATATATTGGTGGGGGCGGGCACGGTGGACCGCGCTGTGGCGGAGGAAGTGCTCGCCCAAGAGGACGTGATTAAGACCGCAACCTTTGGCGCCCCGACACTCGAAAGCGACCTGTATATTCTGCGACCGCTGGCCGATACCGAGCGAGATATCGCGCATCTGGTTGTAGACCATCTCCACGGTAACCGAACCCGTGCGGCGGAGGTGCTGGGCATAAGCCGTACAACGCTGTGGCGCTTGCTGAAGGACGATGACCGTTGAGCGAGGCGCCCGTGACCGCGCGCGACGCGTGTGCTACAGTCCAAAGCGTTATTGTTTCGATTTGGTTACGGCGTGCGAGGGCATATGGCTGAGACTTCAAAACCGAGCCGCAGAAGGCGGAGTGCCGCGCCGGTCAACCGACGCACGACATCGGTGACGTGGGGCAAACACGCCTCGGGGTTTGATGGCTCGTTCAAGCGCACTAAATATGGCTATCCATCGGCAAGCGCCCGCTTGGCCATGCAGGCAGAGTCCTCGTTGTGGGGCCGCAGACGCGTGGTGGGCTCAAAGCTCAAGCACGACGGAACGCTCGGTTACATCAGCCGCGGGGCGGCTCGCCGCAGCGGGCTCAATCCGGCTGGTTGGCATCGTTATGTGCCGATCGTGGCCGTCGTTGCGGTGATCGTCATCGCGCTCGCAGCGCTCGGATATGCCGGCGGTGGCGCCAACTTGGACGCAGTGTTTAAATCGCCCGAGCTCGCGCATGCAGGCACAGAAGTTGTCGAGGGCGCTCAGACCCAGACGGGCGTTGCGCCCCAGCGCGGCATCGTCGCGGCGGCCTCCACCATCGCCGATGCGCAAAAGGACGAGGACGAACAAGGCAGCGAAGCCGAAACGACTCACACGAACGAAACGACGACAACGGCGACGTCAATATAAGTTGCGAGCGGGACAGCAAATTTTGGACGGGGCCTTTCAGCGGGTCCGCCGTTCGTTAGAACGGCAGAACTAATTACCTTACGTACACCACGTTGTCGCGGCGCGGCTTTGCCTCGGGTAGCGTGTCCTCGGCGTAGCCCAGAATGCAGTGACCGACACCGCGCAGACTGCCGTCGGCGGGCAGGCCCCAACTGGCCAGCAGCTCCAGGCCCTCGGGCGAATCGAAAACCTCGTGGGCGCGATGAATCCAGCACGAATCAACGCCCAGCGCATAGGCGGCGTTGAGCAGGTTGCCCATGGCGAGCGAGCCGTCTTCCAGATGTGTGGGCACGCTGCGGTCAACCAGCACCACCACAACGGTATTGGCGCCATAGAAGGGGTCGCTGTTGCTGCCCATGACCTGGGCGTTGAGCTGTGAGAGACGCTCGACGGTCGCGGGGTCGGTGACGGCGACAAACGTCACCGGCTGGCGGCCCATGCCGCTCGGTGCATATTGGCCGGCTTCGATAATACGTGCAAGCTTTTCGGCCTCGACGGGACGATCGCTGTAGTTGCGGCAGCTGCGGCGGTGAATGAGTGCTTCGATAGTCTCCATGGTGTCTCCTCGCGGTGGCGTTGCAGATGCCCCGTTCATACCCGTCGGGCTTAAACGATAGACGGTCAATTGCCCGGCCAAAAGGATAGATTCCAATTGGGAAAGTAGGTTTGCATAAAAGTACCTTCAGAATGTGACAAACAAATGGGATGGTTAAACGTTTTATCCCGTCTACCCTGCGGTTTTTTACCACTTGCCTAAATGACGAACGCATAACCTCTGATAAAGGTTTTACTAAAGGAGCACCAACGTTTATCAATGCGCCGTGGTGGCGCCGGGCCAGGAGGTAACATCATGTTCCAGGCTGGAGATGTCGTCGAGACCGATTTCGAAGGATTTCTGAAGCTGCTGCGTTCCAAGACGCGCGCTTTCGTGTCGATCAACGATCACGAGTACTACATCACGCACACCGATGGCTATTGGCGTGTTCAGGATTGCGAGGCCCTCAACGATAAGGGCCACTTTACTGACTGCTCCGAGCTGGTCAACACGGTCTGCGAGGTCGTCGAGCTGCCGTGGATTGCCGGCAAGAGCCTGCATGACAGCTTCTCGGGCGCTACGGTCTATGAGGCCGTCGCTGCGTAACAGCCAACAATCGATATTCTCTCGCAACCGCCGGCGCCGCCCCCGCGCCGGCGGTCTTTTTTGTCGATATGCTTATGTAGGGACGACCATAAACAACGAGCTTATTGACGATAGTCAAAACTCGGACTAATGTAGAGATATAAATTGGTCAAAACTCGGACTATCGAATGGTGGGAGAGATGAATAGTGCAGTTAGCCTGGTCGATTTCGACCGGATGCTCAACGGGCTTGACCGTGTCTATTCGGAGTTCGCGCGCGCCTGCGGTCTTTCGGACTGCGCCTACTGGATGCTCGTCGACACGAGTGCGGCGGGCGGAAGCGTTGCCGTGAGTCGGCTGACGAGTGAATGGTTCTACAGCAAACAGACCATCAATTCGGCGATTAAGACGCTTAGGGCGCGAGGGCTTGCGACGTTGGAGTTTGCCGAGGGCAGTCGTAAGAACAAGGTTGTGCGACTGACCGAAGAAGGCGTGCGGTTTGCCAAGCGCTACGCGTTGCCGGCGCAAAAAGCCGAGCAACAGGCATTCGAGGCGCTCGAGCTGTGGGAGCAGCGCGAGATTATGCGCTTGGTCGGTAAGTTCTCCCATGTTCTTAACGAAGAGTGCGAGGCATTTAAACGGCAAGTGACCGCCGAGAACGAGGCTGACGATAAGGGCGAGGGGGACACATGCGACTCTTAATGAGGTTTATGAGGCCGTACCGCGGTCTGATTGCGGTGACGCTGTTTGCGGTGCTGATAGATAACGTCGGTACGCTGTTGGTTCCCACGATGCTGGCGAACATGGTCAACACCGGTATTACCACGGGCGATGTCGACTATATTTTACGCAACGGCCTGTATATGCTTATCGCGACCGGCATGGCCAGCGGCGGCACGGTGTTGGGCTGCTATCTTTCGGCGCGCCTGGCCGCCAACGTAGCCTGCGATATCCGCAATGCCGTGTACGACAAGTCGCTCGAACTCGCGGCCAGCGACTTTGAGCGCTTTGGCACGGGTTCGATGATCACGCGCTCGCTCAACGACATCAACGTGATTCAGCAAGCGATCCTGCAGACGATTCAGTTGGTGCTGCCGGTGCCGTTCTTGGCCGTGGCAGGCATCATTTTTGCTTGGTTCATCGATCCCGCCATGGGCACGCTTTTGGCCGTGGTGGTCGCGATCGTGCTGGTGGCGGCGGTCTTTACCGTGGCCAATGCGGCGCCGATCTTTATGCGCCTGCAGAGCTTCATCGACAGCATGAACGTGGTGCTGCGCGAGAACATCGTGGGCGTGCGCGTCATCCGCGCATTTAACAAGGAGCGCCACGAGGAGCAGCGCCTGGACGAGGTGTTTAGCGATTACGCGGCCAACGCCATCAAGGTCAACCACCTGTTTGTGGGTCTCGACAGTTCCAGCTTCTTTTTGATGAACATCGCCGAGGTGGCGGTGCTGTGGGTGGGCGGCAACCGCGTGGGCGTCCACGCCATGCAAATCGGTAGCATCTCGGCCGTGCTGGAGTACGCGATCCTGATCCTGTTCTTTGTGATGATGGCGCAGATGGTGATTCTGACGCTCCCGCGCGCCGCCGCATGCCTGAACCGTGCACAACAGGTGCTCGAAATCAAGCCGAGCATTGTAGACGGCAAGGCTACGCTGGGCGACGGGGCGCCTGAGTCCGCAGATGGGGCCGACGTGGTGGCCGTGTTCGACCACATGTCGTTCCGTTTTGACGATGCCGACGAGGACACCCTGTGCAACCTGAGTTTTACCTGCCGCCGCGGACAGACGACCGCGATCGTGGGCTCAACGGGCTCGGGCAAGTCAACGGTGGCCAAGCTCTTGTTGCGTTTCCACGATGCCACGAAGGGCACCATTCGCCTGAACGGCGTCGATCTGCGCGACCTTTCGCAAGGTGAGATTCGCGGGCATATCGCTTACGTGCCGCAGAAGGCGTGGCTGTTCTCGGGTACGGTGGCGAGCAACCTGCGCTTTGGTAACGAGGGTGCGACCGAGGCTGACATGCTCCATGCGCTGGAGGTTGCCCAGAGCACCTTTGTGCTCGACCAGCCCCAGGGGCTCGATACGCCGGTGGCCCAGGGCGGCACGAACTTCTCGGGTGGTCAGCGCCAGCGCCTGGCGATTGCCCGCGCACTCATGAAGCATGCCGATCTGTATATCTTCGACGACAGTTTTTCGGCTCTGGACTTTAAGACCGATGCGGCACTGCGCCATGCGCTGCAGGACGAGACGCGCGATGCCGCGGTGCTCATCATCGCCCAGCGCATCTCGACTATTTTGCATGCCGACCAGATCGTGGTGCTCAAGGATGGCGAGGTCGTGGGCTTGGGCGCGCACGACGAGTTGATGGAAACCTGCGAGGTATACCGCGCCATCGCGGAATCACAGATGAAGGGAGGTGAGTAGCATGACCGAGGAGCTCAAAAAGCAGGGCATCGTCGATGATGCCGCGGTTGCAGAGACAGCTGAGGAGACGGGCGCCACGCCCGGCCTGGACGAAGCCGCCAAGGCGGCGGAGCGCGAGGCTCGCCGCCAGGCGCTCTACGAGGAAAACGAGCGCGCCGAGGACGAGCGCGCCCGCGCCGAGGCGGAGCGCATGCGCGACGTTGACGACGAGGACGAGGACGAGACGCCCCGCGACACCTGGGCGACGGTGCGCCGCCTGTGGAGCGAGGCTGCCGGCGACCATTGGCGCTTCTATATCGTGTTCGCGAGCATTGTGTTCTATGTCATCTTTAACACTGCCGCGCCGGCATATAGCGCCCGCGTGATCGATGAGCTGTGGGGCCACATTCAGGTAGCGTTTGTCAACAACGCCACCTTCAGCATCACCTGGGAGAACTGCGGCAGGACTATCTTCATCTACTTTTTGATTTGGACGGCCGCCGCTTCGTTCTACGCGCTCCAGAGCTTTTTGATGTCGAGCGTGGCCGAACGCCTCAACCTGCGCCTGCGCAACCGCATCGCGCAAAAGCTCAACCGTCTGCCGCTCGCCTATTTTGACGCGCATCGTCCCGGCGAGGTCGTCAGCCGCGCGACCAACGACCTGGACAAGATGTCCGAGAGTATGCAGCGCGGATTGCTGCAGCTGCTGGTATCGATCGGTACCGTGACGGGTGCCATCATCATGATGTTCGTGTTTAGCGTGCCGCTCACGCTCGTCTTTTTGTTCTTTATGGCGTTGTCGCTGCTGGTGACCAAGGTGGTCTCGGCCCGCACGCATGCCGTGACCGGCGAGCGTCAGGAGTGGGTGTCCAAAATCACGAGCGCGGTCGAGGAAGGCTATTCGGGCCGTTTGGTGATTCGCGCATTCAACCGCGAGCGTCAGAGTTCTGCCGAAGTGCATGAGGCCTCGAGGGAGCTAGCGCGCGTGAGTACCAAGGCCGACTTTATGATCAATGCCGTCGGCCCTGCGGTGCGCTTTATCGGCCGTTTGGCGCAGATTGTGATCGCGCTGGTGGGCTGCAGCATGCTGGTTGCCGGTCACATGACCGTCGGCGTGTTCCAGGCGTTCTTCCAGTTTATCTACGAGGCGTCCGAACCCATGACGCAGCTGTCGTTTACCTTCAACTCGCTGCAGAGCGCGTTGGCGAGTGCGGAGCGCGTGTTCGACCTGCTCGATGAGCCCGAGATGGAGGCCGATCCGCTGCCGGACGAGGCCGCCAAGCTGCCGGGTCGCGTGGAGGGCCGCGTCTCCTTTGAGCACGTGCGCTTTGGTTATTCGCCCGACAAGCCGCTTATGCACGACGTGTCGTTTACCGCCGAGCCGGGCCAGAAGATTGCCGTGGTGGGAACCACGGGCGCAGGCAAGACGACGCTCATCAACCTGCTCATGCGCTTCTACGAGATCGACGGCGGGCGTATTACGCTCGACGGCGTGGATACGAGCCGCATGGATCGCGGCGAGTTACGTCAGCAGTTTGGCATGGTTCTGCAAGACGCCTGGCTGTTCGACGGCACGATTGCCGAGAATATCGCCTATGGCTGTCCCGAGGCGACGCGCGAGGAGATTGTTGCGGCCGCTCGCGCTGCGCAGGTCGACTTCTTTGTGCGCACTATGCCGCAGGGCTACGACACGCGCGTGGCCAACGATGCCGAGAGCATCAGCCAGGGCCAGCGTCAGCTGCTGACCATCGCACGCGTGCTGCTCAACAACCCGGCGATTCTCATCCTGGACGAGGCGACCTCAAGCGTGGATACGCGCACCGAGCTTGCTATCGGTCGTGCCATGGACGCGCTCATGCGCGGGCGCACGAGCTTTGTGATCGCGCATCGCCTGTCGACGATCGTGGATGCCGACCTGATTCTGGTCATGGATCACGGCAACATTATCGAGCAGGGCACGCATAAGGAACTGTTGGCTGCCGAGGGTGCCTATGCCGACCTCTACTTGAGTCAGTTCGCATAATGTGACAAAGGGACAGTCTCTTTGCCACATCACAAATAAGGCGCGCCGGGGGTGAATCCTCTGGCGCGCCTTTGCGTTGGCGTCAATGTTGTCGGTGGTCGTCCGCCTCTAGCGTTCGTCCACGAGCTTGGCGACGAGGGCTTTGAGCTCGGCCACCTCTCGCTCGAGTTCTTTGACGCGGCGGGCGTTCTCGGTGATGCCTTGGCGGTTGAGGGCACTCTGCTCGGCAGCGTCATCGGGCATGTACTCGCGATGCTGCTTGGCGTCGAAACTCTCCTCGAACACGCGGCAGCCGTTGCGCTTGATGATGCGTCCCGGCACGCCCACGACGGTGCAGTTGTCGGGCACGTCCTTAACGACGACCGAGTTGCCGCCGATCTTGACGTTGTTGCCGATGCGGATGTTGCCGAGCACCTTGGCGCCCGTGCCCACGGTGACGTTGTTGCCGAGCGTTGGGTGGCGTTTGCCGGTCTCGTTGCCGGTGCCGCCGAGCGTGACGCCCTGGTAGAGCACGCAGTTGTCGCCCACAATGGTGGTCTCGCCGATGACGACGCCCATGGCATGGTCGATAAAGAAGTGCTTGCCGATCTGTGCGGCAGGGTGAATTTCGACGCCGGTAATATGGCGCGTGATTTGCGAGAGCACGCGGGCGAGCGAGCGATGTCCGTGCTCCCAGAGCCAGTGCTCGGGCACGTGGTTCCACTTGGCGTGCAGGCCGGGGTACGAAAGGAAAATGACCAGACCGTTTTGCGCGGCGGGATCCTGCGCTTGGACGGTCTTGATGTCCTCGCGAATGGTATTGATAAAGCTCACCGGCCGCCCTCCCTTAGCGCCGTGACAATGCGATTCAATAAAGTATAGCGATTCGCTAGGGATTAGGAAGAACAATCTTGGCGGCTTTGCGCGACAGGTGTCAGTTATGCAAACTTGCTGGTAATGGGGTCATGCTTTTGTGGGGTGGCGCACGAGGGGGCGCCGCAACCGTATACTGGTCAACTTGGACGTATCCGCGCCCACAACTGAGAGGTTTTACTTCATGGGTTTCATCAATTTTATCGCCGAGCTGCTTAAGGATCCGCGCACCGCGATCGCCAGCTGGATCGCCGCCGGCCCGCTTATGGCCTACGGCTGCGTGTTCCTGATCATCTTTATCGAGACGGGCGTGGTGTTCTTCCCGTTCCTTCCTGGCGATTCACTGCTGTTTGCTTCGGGCTTCTTTGCCCACAACGGTGGCTTTAACATCGTGGCCCTGCTGGCCGTCGCATGGGCGGCTGCCATCTTGGGTGATCAGTGCAACTTTATGATCGGTCACTTCTTTGGCAAAAAGATCATCGCTTCGGGCAAGGTCAAGGCCATGACGCCCGAGCGCATTAAAAAGTCCGAGGACTTCTTGGACAAGTGGGGTCACCTGGCCATCTTCCTGGGTCGCTTCTTCCCGTTTATCCGCACCTTTGTGCCCTTTATCGCTGGCATGGGCGGCATGCACTGGCGCAACTTTGTCGTCTTTAACGTGCTGGGCGGCATTACCTGGTCGACGGTCTTTACGCTGCTGGGCTACTTCTTTGGCGGCATTCCCTTTGTGCAGGAGCACTTTGAGCTGCTGATTATCGGCATCGTTGCCGTGTCGATCATCCCGACCGTGGTCGGTCTGGTTAAGGCCAAGCTGGGTAAATAGAACGCCTAGCTCGAGCCAGCGCGCAGACCGTACAGTTGAGGCCCGTCACCGCTTACGGTGGCGGGCCTTTTTGCTTCGGTCAAATGAAAATACTTTACTTAGTTAAAGAAAAGCGTTTTATCAGACGCGTACGGGGAGTACAATCTCGTGCATGCGAATCGACGTACCATCGGCTTTGATGCTGTTCGCGTGTCCCGTCCGGCTCTACGCTCCGGGCGTGCGACGTTGCGACGCGGTCGGCCTCGGTCCTTGCGTGCGGGTTCGCGAGTTTGCAACTGTGTATGTAAGGAGCGACATATGACTGTCGAGAAAAAGGATATCGATTGGGGTAGCCTCGGCTTTGGCTACATGAAGACCGATTACAGCTACGAGGCTCATTGGAAGGATGGCGAGTGGGACGAGGGCGGCCTGACCACCGACCACACCCTGCATGTCTCCGAGTGCGGCGGCATCTTCCATTACTGTCAGGAGGTCTTTGAGGGCCTGAAGGCCTACACCGCCGAGGACGGCAGCATCGTCTGCTTCCGTCCCGACATGAACGCCGAGCGCATGTACAACTCTGCGCAGCGCCTCGAGATGCCCCCGTTCCCCAAGGATAAGTTCGTTGAGGCCGTCAAGCAGGTCGTCTCTGCCAACGCCGCCTGGGTTCCGCCCTTCGGTTCTGGCGCGACCCTGTACGTGCGTCCGTTTATGATCGGCTCCGGTGACGTGATCGGCGTGGCTCCCGCTCCTGAGTACACGTTCCGTATTCTCGTGACCCCGGTCGGTCCGTACTTTAAGGGTGGCCTTAAGCCCGTCAAGCTGCGCGTTTCCGAGTATGACCGTGCCGCACCGCACGGCACCGGCAACATCAAGGCTGGCCTGAACTACGCCATGTCCCTCAAGCCCACGATGGAGGCCCATCGCGAGGGCTATGCCGAGAACCTGTATCTCGACTCCGAGTCCCGCACCTATGTCGAGGAGACCGGTGGCGCCAACGTCCTGTTCGTGAAAGAGGATGGCACGCTCGTCGTTCCGCAGTCGCACACCGACTCCATCCTGCCCTCCATCACCCGTCGTTCGCTCGTTCAGGTCGCTCAGGACCTGGGTATGACCGTCGATCAGCGCCCCGTCGAGTGGGCCGAGGTCAAGGCCGGCACCTTTGTGGAGTGCGGCCTGTGCGGCACCGCTGCCGTCATCTCCCCGGTGGGCGAGATTGACAACAAGGTCTATGGCGCCGACGAGACCGTGACCTTCCCGGCTGGCTACACCGAGATCGGTCCCGTGATGAAGAAGCTCCGCGAGACTCTGACCGGCATCCAGTCTGGTGCTGTCGAGGACAAGCACAACTGGGTTTACACCGTCGCGTAAGCTGTCTTAGCTGTCCGGCCCGAGCGCGGCCTTCCTTTCCGGCGCGACCTCGGACATGAAAGAACCTCCGCTGCGCACTTCGTGCGGCGGAGGTTCTTTCGTCCTGCGGAGTGCGCCGGAAAGGAAGGCCGCGCTTTTGTTTTGGTTCGCGCCATGTGGGGGTGGCGGCGACGTGCATTTTTGCGAGTATTCTGCAATCGAAGGCCCCTGCATACCGACCTCGGGCAAAAAATCGGGATTTCTCGATGTTTTCTACGGATGATGGGCGGGGTTATGAGCTGACAGCGTTTGATTTGCAGGGACATTCGCGGTCTTTGGCATTTATCGTGGCGCCCGAAGCTCTTGGTTATGTTGAATACTCCTAAAAATGCACGGCGCTTAGAGGGGGACCTTCGCGAAAAAGGAAACCGCCCCGTCGAAGTATGCATTCGACGGGGCGGTTTATACATTTGGCCGATTAAGGATACGCTGTCAAACTACTAGAACTTGACGGTCGGGGCCTGGCGGGCTGCTTCGGCGGCCTCGAAGCCCTGGCGCTCCTTAAACTGGAAGATGCCGGCAAAGATGACAGCCGGGAACGTCTGAATGGCGTTGTTGTAGCTGAGCACGCAGTCGTTGTAGCTCTGGCGTGCATAGCTAATCTTGTTCTCGGTATCCTCGAGCGATGCCTGCAGCTGCGTAAAGTTGGTGTTTGCCTTAAGATCGGGATAGGCCTCGGCCACGGCAAAGAGCTGGCGCAGTGCGCCGGTCAGCACGTTGTCGGCTTCCATCTTGGCCTCGGGCGTGGTGGCCTTGACGGCGGTGTTACGCGCGCTGATCACGGCGGAGAGCGTCTCCTGCTCGTGCTTGGCGTAGCCCTTGACGGTCTCGACCAGGTTGGGGATCAGGTCGTTACGGCGCTGCAGCTGCGTATCGATGTTCTGCCAGGCGTTATCGATGCGGTTACGCTTGGTGACCATGTTGTTGTAGATGCCGGCGATGGCGCAGACAATCACAATGACAACAACGATGCCGATGATGACGGTAATCATGATGTCTCCGTTTCGAATGGCCGCGGCGGCATGCGCCAGCTGCCGTTGGTATAACGCTACTAGTATACCCGCAACGTTTTACCGTGCCGAACTTTCCGGTAAGCGTTGTGTTTTCGGCGGGGTTGGCACCGGGGCAAAGCGCGCGAGGTACAGGTGTAAGATATGCGACAGATTGACGAGTGTTGTCTTTGCCCTGAGGATGGCGATACCAGTGGACCTTCGCATCAAGAAAACCTACCGCGCCCTGTTCGATGCCTTTACCGAGCTTCTCGAGGAGCATCGTTTTGAGGACCTGACGGTTGCCATGCTGTGCGACCGCGCCATGATTCGCCGCACGACGTTCTACAAGCACTTTCGCGACAAGAACGATTACTTTGCCTTTTATATCGATGAGCTCATGTCGGGCTTGCCGCAAAAACAGCCCGATGAGGCCGGCGCAGTGTCTGTCGAGGACGTGCGCGCGCTTCGGCACGCGATTTTGGACGATGCCATGGATTTGATTCTGACGCACGAGCGGCTCATGGATAACATTTTGGCAAGCAGCATGTCGGGCATGTTGACCAACGTTATTTGCGACCGCATTGCCCGCTCCATCCGCGAGCGTGTGATGAACGTGCTTGCCGAGGACGCCCTGGCCCCCGTGTCACTCGAGACGACGTCTGAGTTTGTCGCCGGCGGTATTATTCGTCTTTTCACGATATGGTGGGAATCGGGCCACGATCTTGAGCGTCGACCTGAGATAGCCGACGTGGTCGATGCGCTGTTTGAGCGGACCATGACACCGGTGAATCACTAAAGTGGCGGAGAGAGGGGGATTCGAACCCCCGGAACGCTCTCGCGCTCAACGGTTTTCAAGACCGCCGCATTCAACCGCTCTGCCATCTCTCCGTGAGTCGTAATGATAGCATCGTTTTGAATTTGCAACAGGGAAGGCGAACGATGACGATCACCGAAATCGACGAGAAGTTCATGCGCGAGGCACTGGCCGAGGCGCGCGCCGCCGCGGCGGTGGGCGAGGTGCCCATCGGAGCCGTAGTGGTGCGCGACGGTGAGATCGTCGCGCGGGCGCATAATCGTCGCGAACTCGACCAGGACCCTTCGGCTCATGCCGAGTTTGCGGCCGTGTGCGCCGCTGCCCAGGCGCTTGGCCGCTGGCGCCTTTCCGACTGTACGGTCTATGTGACGTTGGAACCCTGCTGCATGTGCGCAGGCCTTATGGTTAACGCGCGCGTGGGGCGCTGCGTGTATGGCGCGAGCGACGCCAAGGCGGGCGCGTTGGGATCCCTATACGATTTGAATGCCGACTCGCGCCTGAATCATCGGTTTAACGTGACGGCTGGGGTCCTGGCGGCTGAATGCCGCGAGCTGCTGAGTAGCTATTTTGGCGGTCTGCGCGGAGCGGGCGGCGCTGATTGCGGTTGTGGGGCCGATCTTGAAGCACACGCCGCTCACGCCGCAGCGCTTGCAGGTGCCGGTGAGGATGCTGGCACGGCGGTTGACTTTGGTCCTGCGTGCCGCCGACCCCGCCGTGTGCTGTTGGCGATCGACTCCTTTAAGGGCAGCGTTTCGAGCGCGCAGGCGGAGGCGGCGGTTGCCGAAGGCGTGCGCCGCGTTTGGCCCGATGCCGAGCTGAACGCTTTGCCGCTGGCAGATGGTGGCGAGGGAACGCTCGACGCCATCGCCGCGCGTGGTGGCGAGCTTGTGACCTGCGAGGTTGCAGGCCCCTTGGGCGACCTCGTGTCTGCCCGGATGCTGGTTGATGTCGAGCGCGAGTCCGCGGTCATCGAGATGGCCGAGGCGGCCGGCATTGGGTATTCGCCTTGCACGGAGTCGTCGGCGCAGGCTGCTACAACCTATGGCGTGGGCGAGCTTATGCTTCGCGCAGTTCGCACGGGCGCAAGGACACTCTATATTGGTCTGGGCGGCAGTGCCACCAACGACGGTGGCGCCGGCATGCTGCAGGCGCTGGGCGCGCGCGTGGTCGATGATCGGGGCTGCGATGTCGCCCCCGGTCTTGCCGGCCTTGAGCAGGTGGCGAGCGTTGATTTGGCGCCAGCGCTGCAGGCTTTGGGTGGCTCTCGTATCGTTGTGCTTTCGGATGTCGAGAATCCGCTCGTGGGGCGTCGAGGCGCACTGGCGGTGTTTGGCGGGCAGAAGGGCCTGCCGACGGATGATGCCGAGGCGCTGGGCAAGTACGACAGCTGGATGGTCGGCTACGGCCGCTTGCTCGACGCTGCGATTGCCGGAGCTCGAGCCCAGGGGTTGTTGCGCACACCCGAGGGCACACGGACGTTTGGCTCGGTGCTCGGCGTGCCCGGCGCGGGCGCTGCCGGTGGCTTGGGCGCGGCGTTACTGGCGCTCGGTGTGGAGCTACGCTCGGGCGTGGAGACGGTGCTCGATCTGATTGGGTTTGACGAACGCATGCGTGATGTCGACCTGGTCATAACGGGCGAGGGCAATATGGACGAGCAGTCCGCCGCCGGTAAGGCGCCGGTGGGCGTGGCACGCCGTGCCAAGCGGTGTGGCAAGCCGGTTGTTGCCGTCGTGGGCGGTCGTGCCGACAACCTGGATGCGGTGTACGAGCAGGGCATCGACTTGGTGCTTCCGATTTGCCGCAAGCCCATGGACCTGGAACAGGCACTCGATCCGCAAGAAGCCACAACCAACCTCATCTGTGCCGGCGAGGCAGCCGCCCAATCCTACGACCTCGCCCGCCTCTAGAACTAATTCCCTCGGGAGCCCGGTTTGCCCGGGTAGTCAAAATAGCCCCGTCCCAAATTAGCTACTTTGTGGTTTGTGGGGGATAAAGATTGCCGGTCGTTTTGTCCTACTGGGGCATGTCGATGGCGCGAGTGGTTCGATTTTGAGCCTGAGTGGCAACCCGAGGCGAAATTTCGGGTCACCCGAATTGCTACAATTTTAAGTATATTGCGATGTCCTGCCTTGCGTTTCTGCGCGGGGGGGGCGTATATTTGCATCGATGGGGACGACGACACATATATAATGAGCCGCTGCTTGCCGTCCTCATGGATTTGGGGAGGGCCTTCATGAATCGCGCGTGTGCGAGAGCTCGAGAAATGCTAAAGCCTTTTGGCAAGAAAACCAATACCGCAAAGCGTGTCCTGAGGGTTTTGGCCGTCCCGCTGGCGGCATGTGCGCTCATGTTCGGTGCGACGAGCGCGTCGGCCGACCAGACAGTTCCCTTGAGCAACCACACCGTGCAGACGGTGAATCCCACCGGCACCACGGTCAATCTGTTCGACTACTGGGTCGTGGATGGCGATAACGACAGCTCGAAGAACATAAACAACAATAATGGCAATGACAACACCGGCATCAATAAAGACCATCAGCTCAAGTTCAATGGTGGTGGCGGCACGGGCATTAACAAGTGGACGGGCAGAAGCGTCATTGATGGCTTTGGACGCCTTTCTTTTGTAAAGAACACGCTGGTAAATGGCTATCCGGCGATCAACGCCGGCACTTATACCTCATACGGCACGAAAGGCGATTGCACCGATGAATCGCTGGCCTATCTCTTTAATAACGACAGCCAAGCAAACGGCAGGCAAAAGGGTAAGGCTGTCTACAACGACGTGAAAGGCCTCTTCCAGCTCCAGAAGGGCTATTACGTTTACGACTCGTATGGTTCTCGCGGCAACTATGCTGTGTATAACTACACGACTAACTCCTTTGACGTCTACAATAAGGCTGGTGTATATAAGGGCGGCGTATCAGATGCAAATCTGGGCCAGTTCTTCCCCTTCGACTCGGCTGACAAGGTTTTTGATGAGAAGGGCAACAGCCTCTCCCCTAAGCAGATCATTGATGGAAGCACGAGCCTCAACCATCACTTTGGCATGTCCATGACTACGGAGTTCGTCCAGCCGACGAACGGCAAGACCACCGATGGCAACGACATGATCTTTGAGTTCTCGGGTGACGACGACGTCTGGGTCTATATCGACGGCGTGCTCGTGGGCGATCTTGGTGGCATCCACGAGAAGGCGACGCTCAAGATCAACTTCGCCACCGGTGCCGTACATGTCGGTCATGTTGACAATGCAAATGATCCCGAAAAGACAATTCAAGACACCACCATTAAGGCGATGTTCCAAGCTGCCGGCGCAGATACTTCAAACAGAAGATTCTCCGGCAACACCTTCCTCAACAGCTCCAAGCACACGCTGAGCTTCTTCTATCTGGAGCGCGGCGCGGGCGCATCGAATATGTCGCTTAAGTTCAATCTCACCACGCTGCCGTCGTCCGAGGTCGAGAAGGTCGATCAGAACGGCGAGGCAGTCCAGGACGCCAAGTTTGCGCTGTATCAGTCGGATGCCAGCTGGAAGACGCAGGGCGATCCCATCGCTCAAGGTACGACGGACGATAAGGGTCGGCTAGTGCTTCTGAAGTCGGACGACGGCTCCGTCCTTTCATTTGATAACCAGCATGCTGATGGACATAACTACTTTGTACTCAAAGAGACAGACCTGCCCGCGGGATATCGCTCGAGTCTGACCTCATCGACTACCGCAATGTCAGGTGAGCTGCATCTGCAGTACAAAGAGGCTGCGGCGAGCGGTTCGGGCGGCGTGGTGGTCGCGCCGCAAACGACGGTCACCATGGCCGATGGCGTAACGCAATGGACGGGCAGCCGCATGTGGCTCAACGGTGGTTATCTGGCTGCCAAGGAGACCATTTCCCTTAGCAAAGAAACAAAAGACAATAAGGACAAACCCATTAGCTCGGGTACGACATTTGCTGTCGTGCTCAAGCGCACCGATAAAAGCAAGGCGGACACGGACGAAAATGCATGGACGGCAGTCACGGGCAATCCGCTCGATGGCTACATGCTGTGCTCCGCACATGGCATCCCTGGCGCCGTCGAGGCTGCCAAATCGGCGGACACGAGCGTCTTTGGCGTCAACACCAAGGGCGACTACGAGGTAACGGTTAGGTCGCTGCCTGGCGATATCGAGACGTACGCCGCCATGCTGCAAGATGAAGACAAGCCGAAGGCGGAATATACCGTGGCGGTGTATCACACCACGGCATCGTCTCTGGCGGGGGCAACCATCGGCAACACCTCTATGGTCAAATATCAAACGATAAACAGGCAGTTCTCTACGGTGATCCACCTCACCAACGTTCAGAACCGTCTGTTTGTGCAGAAGGTCGACGACCTGGGCAAGCCCGTGAACGGCGCAACGTTTGAGCTGTACCAGGCCAAGGACGTTACCGGCGATAGTCCTAGAACGTATGCCATTAAATCGGGCGCCGAGCCGTATGACACCGTGCAGGCAAACGGCATGACCTATCCGTATGACATTAAGGGTGCTGCATGCTTCCCGCTCGATTCGGCGAAGCATGCGCCCCTTATCAAGGGTACGTACTACCTGCGTGAGTCTGTAAGTCCAGATGGCCATGAGATCAACAACACCATCACCAAGGTAATCGTGGACGACTCGGGCGTATATGTGGACGCCGGCGAAGAGAACGATGGCGTGCTCAGCATGAGCGGCCCGGGTTCGCTGATCGCCTCCCTGGCGCAGTTTGGCTCCCCCGACTCGATTGACAATACGCTTACGCACATCAAGGGCAAGCTGCAGAGTGCGGCCGTTGACGCCAACGGAAACCTGACATGGGGCCAGACGTGCACAGCCCAAGGCGTGACGCCTTCTCTTGCGGGCAACTTGATGCATATGCGCTATGACAAGACGGCGCAGGGCACCAAGACCATTCTGCGCTATGTCGAGGATGGTGGCGATCGCGACGGTCAGCTGGCGACGATCTTTGCCGATACGGGCGTAAACCGCATGGCTCTTTATCAAGAAGACGATTCAGCATATATAGACGATGCCTCCAAGACTCGTACTAATCTGGGCACGCTTCAGCTCAACCATCTCTTTACCACGGCAACGGCCGTGCAGTATACCGATCGTCGCGTGGCACGCCTGCAAGTGACTAAGACCGTGACGGCGGATGCTGGTCTTACTGCGCCCACCAAGGATGCGGACGACAACGATCTGACCTTTACGTTTAAGTTCACCCTGCCGGAGTCCCAGGAGGGCTACGAGGCGCATGTGTTCGATGCGAGCGGCAACGCTGTGGGCAATTCCTTTAGGCTCAAGAACGGCGACACCCATTCCATCAAGGCCGGCGAGACCATTCGCGTATACGACCTCAAGAAGGGTGACAACTACAGTGTGAGCGAGCTCACCACCAAGGGCGAGGTGTCCAGTGGCAATGTGCTGGCGAGCATCGTCAACGCCGTAACCGGCTCTGCCGACGAGTCGGTGCTTCCGGCTGGCTTTAGCCTCGTGAGACGCATGGTCGGCGGCGAGAAGCAGTCGGGAACCGGCAACACCATAACGGGTTCAATCGCTGCGCTCGTGGACGGAAAGATTCCCGCGAGCAACACGCTCGAGTTCATCAACAAATACAGTGTCAGCCCCGTAAAGAATGGCCTAAGCGCCAAGAAGGTGCTCGAGGGCCGCAATTGGGCCGATGGCGATACCTTTACCGTGCAGCTTACAGCCGACGACGGCGTCCCCATGCCCAGCGGCGCCAAGAGCAAGGTGGCTACGGTTGAGCTCACCAACGACCAGCCGGCGACGTTTGGCGATATTACCTATACCAAGCCGGGTACCTACGCCTATACCATCTCGGAGGATATTCCCGGCTCCAATGCCAAGGCGGATGGAATAAGCTACTCCGCTGCTGTCTATACCGCGACGGTCAAGGTGGATGATAACCACGCCGGTGCACTGGTCGTTAAGAGCGTAAAGGTGAAGCAGGTGCGTGACGACGCGGGCAAACCGGCTACCGCAGAGGTTGCCGATAAGATCGCAACCTTCACCAACCGTTACGATACGCACGAACATAGCATCATCATCCATGCCCAAAAGAACCTGACCGACAACGCCGGGAGTTTCCCGCTTTCCCAGAACGCCTTTAGCTTTAAACTCGAGCGTGTGGGCGGCTATGCGGACGACAATGCAGCGTTCGATCCCGATAAGGTCGACACGAGCATCGAGGCTCCCATGCCCCAGGGCGCCGAGGGCAACATCGCAACCGTGGGCAACAACGCCGACGGCACGGTGACGTGGCCAGAAATCTCCTATACCGCCAAGGCGGATGCGGGACGCGCCTACGTTTACAAGTTCGCCGAGAATCGCGGCAGCGTTACGGGCATGACCTACGATGGATCGGTCTATTACGCCGTGGTGCGCAACGACAAGAAGGGTGCCGGCATCCAGACCTCGGTCGAGTACTACAAGGCCGCAGAAAACAACTCGGTAAAGCAGCTGGACGAGAATGTCACGCCCTCCTTTACCAATATATATAGCGTGGAGCCCACGAGCGTGACCCTGCAGGGCCAAAAGACCGTGAGCGGTCGTGACTGGAATCAGGGCGAGAGCTATGCCTTTAACCTTGCTGCCGCTACGGACGATGCCGGTGCGACCGGTTTGGGCAAGACCACAAAGCAGGCGGTAACGGATGGGGCTGTTGCCATCGGCGTCAACCGGGCTGTCGCCAGTGCGCCCGCGACGGGGCGCGTGGCCTCGTTCGCCTTTGGCACCGAAGCCGCCCCGACCGTGACGTTCAACCGCGCAGGCACCTTTAGCTTCAACATCACCGAGAAAGCTGCGCAGGATGGCCAGGCGGGCATGTCCATGGACAAGCACACCGCACGCGCGACCGTCGTGGTGACCGATCTGGACGAGTCGGGCAACCACACGGGCAAGCTGCGCGTGTCGAGCGTGACCTACGCCAACACCGGCGCCTCCGATGCGGACAAGGCCGTAGCTGACAAGGCCGCCTTTACCAACGCATACCATGCGTCGGGCACCTTTGATGGCGTGACGGTCAGCAAGACCCTTGAGGGTCGCGCTTCTGCCGCGGGCCAGTTTACCTTTGCCGTGACGGGCCTTTGGTACAACGGCGTTCAGACGTCGGTCGACGGCGCCGAGGCTAGCCTGTCCAATAAGGCTGCGGGGGCCGGCGTGTCCGGTGCCGTGGTGGGCGCAAGCGGGCAAGAGAAGCTCTTTGCTCGTACACTCACGGAGCAGGATCTGGGCCATACGTTTGCCTATCGCATCCGCGAGAACCAGCCTGCGGCTGCCGGCTACGCCTATGACACCGGCTACACTGGTGACGCTATTGTGCTCGTCAAGGTTCTAGCACGCAAGGACGACCCCGCTAAGCTCTACGCCGTGACGACCGTGCTCAAGGGCGCGGGTGTGACGGAACTGCTGGGCGACGGTGCCGACGCGAGCGCGCTGACGGACGAAAAGATCGTCCAGCTCAAGCAAGATTCGAATACTTACGTGCAGCAGTACGATGCAAGTGAGGCCGGCGCTACGACGCCTACTGTCTCGTTTGTGAACCGTTACACGGCAAGCCTCGACTATGGCGCCGCTGGCGGTTTGCAGATCGAGAAGACGTTGACGTATCCCAAGGATGCGACCATTTTTGGCTCGCCTAAGAGCACGTTCCGTTATATCGTCAAGCCTGCTGACGAGACATCTGCCAGCAAGGTTGGCATTTCCACGGACGGCAAAGTCTTTGAGACCGCAAATGTCGAGGCCGACGCCCCCAAGACCGTGAGTTTGATACCTGCGGGTGGGTTGACCTTCACTCAGGATGATGCCGGCAAGACGTTCACCTATACGGTGAGTGAGATTGACGACAAGGCGACGGGCTATACGTACGACAAGACGATCCATACGGTTAGGGCCGTCGTAGCGGATAACGGCGACGGTACGCTTAGAGTCACGACAGCGGTAAGCAAGCAGGTCGATGGCAAGGACGAGCTCGAGGGCCAGTGGATCTATCCGTCGGGTGCAACGTCCACCGGTGTCGCGACGGTCAAATTCAAGAACACCTATACGGTCACCGAGGCGGCAACCTACACCCCGTCCGTGACGAAGGTGGTTGCCGGTGCCGATGCTCCGGGCAAGTTCACCTTTGCTATGACCGCGGCTGACGATGCTACTAAGACTGCCATCGATGGCAAGCTCATCACCGGCTCTTCGATGAGCGCGGAGAACGGCTACGCTGAGGAGAAGCAAACGACGGCGGCCCTCAAGGACGGGGAGCACTATAAGCTCGACTTCTCGAAGCTCACCTTTAACAAGCCGGGCACGTATAAGTTTGCTATTAACGAGCTGGCCCCGAATGGCGGCCTCGGCGAGTGGACGTATGACGCGCACATCTATACCTTGACCATTACCGCAACCGATGAGGGCGGCAAGCTTGTGGCCCGCGCCGATGGCGCGACCGGCTCGGAAGGCTTCATCTTCACCAATAGGTATCGCACCTCGACGAGCTACGAGCTCCAGGGCGGTCTGGAGATCGTCAAGACGCTCAACGGGCACGACCTGCATGCCGGCATGTTTGGCTTTACGGTAACGGGCGAAGACGCCGCCTCGACCGATAAGCTCAACAAGCTGCTGCGCGCAGATGAGGGCAAGCTCACCGTGACAAACGATGAGCCGCAGGCCGATGGCACGTCCCATACCGGCATTTTGGGTGGCCTGACCTTTGCGACGGAAGATGCGGGTAAGACGTTTACTTACAAGGTTGTCGAGAATGGCGGCGGCAAGGGCGGCTATACATACGACTCCACCTATTGGATGGTAGAGATTGCGGTTAATAATCGCCGCGATGGTTCGCTCTATACCGTGACCACGGCCAAGCACTATGACGCCAATGAAGCTGAAGAGCCCCACGAGAAAAAGATCTTCAGCTCCGAGAGCGGTACCGCCAAGGCTCAGGTGTTCTTTACCAACAGCTACGCTGCGACCGGAACATTCGACGGTCTTACTGCCGAGAAGGTGATGGACTCCGGCGACAAGATCGAGACTGGCCAGTATACGTTTGACCTGTATGCCGAGAAGGCCGACGGCTCGCTCGAAAAGATGGATGAGGGCACGACTCGGGCGGACGAGGACGGTACCGCTACGGTCGACTTTGGTAAGGTTAACTTTAAGCTTGGCGATGCTACCAGCGGAACTCATGAGCAGACGATTGACCTCGCCGGCGCCGTCAACGATGGCATTGCCACCAAGCGTCACAATGCCGACCACACCACCACCTACAGCTTTAACCTGGTGGCAAAGGAGCGCATGGCCAACCTGCCCGAGGGTGTGCGTCCCGTGGATACGTCTGCGACGTGCCGAGTGCTGCTCGAGGTGACCGACCACAACGACGGCAATCTGACGTCCAAGGTGACCTATCGCGATGGTACCGAGAAGGGTAAGATCGTCTTCCACAACACGCGTGATAAGGTCAAGACGATTGGCACGGTCGCGAAGCCCGATGTGGACATCGACGGGCAGTTGCTTTCTGTGGGCGACTCCTACGCCTATACCATCAACTGGGCCAATACCGAGGCCGACGCCGCCGGTAATCTGGTTTCGGCCAACGTGACCGTGACCGACGAGCTGCCCACGGGCGTCGTGTTCGAGGCCTTTGAGGGCGAGTATGCCGATAAGGGCGCCGCGAGCGGTCAGTTGCTCACCTGGAACCTGGGTGAGCAGCCTGCGGGCAGCCACGGTTCGGTGCGCGTGCACGTCAAGATTACCGAGGACGCCGTGAAGGGTGCCCAAGGCGCTGTTGGCACCATCAACAATACTGCCACCGTTAAGGTCGGCGACAAGAGCAAGAGTTATACCGGCACCACGACGAACTTCGTACCCAAGAAGTCCGAGAGCGATGTCCAGGATTCGAATGGGTCGGGCGTGGCGCTGGGCGACGAACTCACCTACACCATCGGCTACAAGAACACCGAGGGCGCGTCTGCCACGGTAACGATCACCGATGCCGTTCCCGCGGGAACCGAGTTCGTGGAGTTCGCCGGCGACCATAAGGATGCCGGCTCCAAGGGCAATGACGGCAACCTTACCTGGACGTTGAAGGACGTTCCCGCAGGCAAGGAGGGCACGGTTCAGTTTAAGGTTCGCGTGACCGAGGACGCGTTTAAGAGCGGTGGCGCTTCGGGCGACATCTCCAATCAGGCGTCGGTGGCGGTCGGCAACAACCCTGCCGTCAAGACCAACACCACCACCGATCAGGTTTCTGACGGGCGCCTGACGTTGAGCAAGACGGTCACGGCCGCCGAAGGCATCACCGCGCCCAACAAGGCATTTACCTTTAAGGTGCTGCTCTACCAGGCCGATGGCACAACGCCTCTGGCCGGCACCTTTGCGTACGCCGGTCGCCCCGATGGCACCAACGGCACTTATGTAAGCGGACAGATCAAGAGCGGTGACACCATCGCGCTTAAGGCCGGCGGCTCCGTCACGGTTACCTTGCCCATAGGTGCGCACTACGAGGTGCAGGAGCTCGACTCCAAGGGTGAGCTCATGACGAGCGAGGACGGCTTTGCGGTTGTCGATAAGGCGAACCCCCAGAAGGGTACCGTCGGACAGGCGACGAAGGTGGGCTTCACTAACGTCTACAGCGTGGAGTCCACAAAGGTGGAGAACGCTTTTAAGGTTCAAAAGAAGATCTCCGGTCGCAACTGGACTAAGGCGGATGCCTTTACCATGATGCTGACTGCCCAGGGTGAGGCACCCATGCCCAAGGGCGCCAAGGAGGGCGTGTCGACGATTGAGTTGCACAAGGATGCCCAGGTCGGCAACTTCGGTACCATCGAGTACACCAAGCCCGGTACCTATACCTATGTGATTACCGAGCCGTCGGGTGACGAGACGTCGCTCATCTTCTCGAAGGCCACCTATCGTGCCACCGTCACGGTGGCCGACGATGGCGCCGGTAAGCTGTTTGCCAAGACCAAGATTGCACAGCTGACCGACGATGCGGGCGACGCTGCTGAGCGCACGGTCGAGGCGGCGGTCTTTACCAACACCGCCAAGACCGGCAGCCTCACCGTCAAGAAGACGGTCGTCGGCGGCGACAGCCAGCGCGAGTTCGGCTTCACGGTCGCGCTGACCGACGGGGACGGCGAGCCCGTCTCCGGCACCTTCGGCAAGGGCGAGCACGCCGTGACGTTCGCGGGCGGCAAGGCGACCTTCACGCTCAGGGACGGCGGGGAGAAGACCGTCGCCGGCCTGCCCGTGGGCGCGCACTACACCGTGACCGAGGACGCCGCCGAGGGCTACACGACTGCGGTCAACGGGGCTGACGGCTCCAAGGCCGAAGGCGCCGTGACCGAGGACGGCGCGACCGTCGCGTTCACCAACACCGTGAAGACGGGCGAGCTCGACGTCTCCAAGACCGTCGTGGCGCGCGAGGGCCTGGCGGTCGATGCGGACAAGACATTTGAGTTTGCGGTCGAGGCCACCGATGCCGCGGGCCACGGCGTGTCCGGCGCCTACGGTGACGCGACGTTCGAGGACGGCAAGGCGGCCCTCAGGCTCAAAGATGGCCAGACGGCGAGGATCACGGGGCTGCCCGCGGGAACCGCCTACACGGTGACCGAACGTGCCGCCGATGGCTACAAGGCCGCGGTGAACGGAGCCGAGGGATCCAAGGCCGATGGCTCCATCGCGGCAGACCAGGTCTCCTCCGCCGCCTTCACCAACACCTTCGACCCCGCCCCCGCCACGGCGTCCGTCCCCGAGTTCACCAAGGTGCTCGCGGGCGGCCGCAAGCCCGGCCTCCAGGAGGGGGAGTTCGCCTTTGAGCTCTCCCTCGCCGACGGCGCGGGCATTGTGCTCGAGGGCTACCCGATCGAGGCGAAGAATGACAAGGATGGCAAGGTTTCCTTTGGCGAGCTCAGCTTCACCAATCCGGGTACCTACCACGCGACCGTGACCGAGAAAGCAAGCGGCGATGTCCTGATTGAGGACGATGCGCATGTCTACACCTTCGACATCACAGTGGCTCAGGCTGGCGCCGGCCTTAAGGCCGAGATCTCCAACGAGCGGGGCAAGAAGACTTTCACCAACACCTTCACGCCGCACGACAACACAAAGACCGTCACCAAGGCGGACGCCTCGGGCGCCAAGGTCGATGTGGACGGTAAGCCCGTGAGTGTGGGCGATACCCTCACCTACACCATTAACTGGGCCAACAACAGCGTCGACGACAGGGGCGCCGCGCGGGCAGCCGACGTGACGGTGACCGATGCGCTGCCCAAGGGCGTTGGCTACGTCGAGGGCTCTGCCGACGGCGCCGCCTACGACGCCGCGACGCGCACCCTTACCTGGTCGCTCGGCGAGCAGGCTGCGGGCGCCACGGGCACGCTCAGCTTCGACGTGAAGGTCTCCGCCGATGCCGCCACGGTCGATGACATCGCCAATACCGCAACGGTCAAGGTGGGCGAGAACCGGGCCCAGACCAACACGACCCACAACAGCGTGTCCCGCGAGGGCAGCCTCACCGTCAAGAAGACGGTCGTCGGCGGCGACAGCCAGCGCGAGTTCGGCTTCACGGTCGCGCTGACCGACGGGGACGGCGAGCCCGTCTCCGGCACCTTCGGCAAGGGCGAGCACGCCGTGACGTTCGCGGGCGGCAAGGCGACCTTCACGCTCAGGGACGGCGGGGAGAAGACCGTCGCCGGCCTGCCCGTGGGCGCGCACTACACCGTGACCGAGGACGCCGCCGAGGGCTACACGACTGCGGTCAACGGGGCTGACGGCTCCAAGGCCGAAGGCGCCGTGACCGAGGACGGCGCGACCGTCGCGTTCACCAACACGTACGGAACGGCCACCGAGGGCAGAGACGTCTCCACCGCGGGGCTCTTCACCAAGACGCTCGAGGGCCGCGACTGGGCCGAGGGCGACAGCTTCCAGTTCACGCTTACGGGCGAGGACGGCGCCCCCATGCCCGAGGGGTCTGCCGACGGCTCCAAGACCGTCAGTGTGACGGCCGCCGCCGTCACCAAGGCGGGCGATAAGGTCGCCTTCGACTTCGGCTCCATTCGCTACACGCTCAATGACATCAAGGACGCTGGGTTCGCCGAGGTCGGCGGCAAGCGCGTGCGCACCAAGACCTTCACCTACAAGGTGCGCGAGGTCAGGCCCGATGACGGTTCTGCCATCGCCGGCGTGGACTACGACGGCCACGTCGCCACGATGACGGTGACCGTGGCCGACGACGGCTCCGGCAACCTCACGGCCACGACGCCCGCGATCGCGCAGGCGAGTGGCGGCGACTTCGTCAACACCTACACGACCGAGCTCGACTACTCGGCCCGCGCGGGCGTGCGCCTGTCCAAGACGCTCTCCGGCCGCGCCATGGAGGCGGGGCAGTTCGCCTTCACCGTGACCGCCGACGCCGAGACGGCCGCCAAGCTCGGCCTCAAGACCGACAAGGACGCCTACGCCGTGGCCGCGGCTGACGATGGGAAGGCCGACCTGGTCGACCTCATCGGCGGTGCCGCGAAGAGCGACGTGAAGTTCACCGACGCCGACGCGGGCAAGACCTACCGCTTCACCGTCACCGAGACCAAGCTCGGCGGCGAGGGCTACACCAACGACACCGCGCCGCGCACGGTGACCATCGCGCCCGGCTACGACGCCGCGACGGGCGAGCTCACGGTCACGACCACAGTTGCCAAGGACGGTGTCGAGGTCGCCCGCAGCGAGGTCTCCACAGCGGATGACGCCATGGCGCCGCCCGCGCCCGTGACGGTCGCGTTCCAGAACTCCTACGAGGCCACCGGAACGCTCGGCGGCGAGGGCGACGCGGCCATCAACGCCACCAAGACGCTGACGGGCCGCGCCGCGGCGGCGGGCGAGTTCTCGTTCTCCGTCCGCGATGCCCGGGGCAACGTGGTCGCGACCGCGACCAACCGGGCCTCCGGCGACGGCGAGGCCGCGGGACTTACGTTCTCGCCCATCGCCTACACCACCGACGCTCTCGAGCGGATGGTGGCGGACGGCACCGCCACCAGGGCCGCCGACGGCTCCTGGGCCATTCCCTATACCGTATCCGAGGACGGCACGGACCGGCTGTCCGCGGGCGTGACGGCAACCGCCTCGAGCTTCGACATCACGGTCAAGGTGACCGATAACGGCAAGAGCGGGCTGGACGTTAGCGTGGTCTACCCCGAGGGCTCCGACGGCACGCTGTCGTTCGTGAACGGCTACGGCACCAACGAGGCGACAGTCGACCTCGCGGGCACCAAGACGCTGGCGCTCGGCCAGGCCGACCTTGGCCTGACGCAGGCCGACATCGCGGGTAAGTACACCTTTAAGATTGAGCCGCTGGACGGCGCGCCCGCGCCGGTCGACGCCTCCGGCAAGACGGTAACCGAGGCGACCAACGACGCCGCCGGCAACGTCGAGCTGGGCCACGTCACGTTTAAGCAGCCGAGCGACCTCGACGACGTCAAGATCGACGGTGACGGCATGCGCACCAAGACGTTCGCCTACCGGGTGAGCGAGTCCGGTTCGGTCGACGGCGTGGTCAACGACGCGACGGCGACCAGGACCTTCACGGTCAAAGTAGTCGAGGACACCAGCGCGGGCACGCTTTTCGCGGAGGTCCTGCCCGCCGAGGGCACGCCCGAGGGCAAGGGCGCGTTCGAGTTCACCAACACCTACGGCGTCGGCCCCGCCCCGAGCTCCGTCACCGACCAGATCAAGGTGAACAAGAAGCTCAAAGGCCGCGACCTGGCCGAGGGCGAGTTCGAGTTCCAGTTGATCGAGATCAACGCCGACGGCAGCGAGAGCGTCGCGGCGACGGGCAAGAACGCCGCCGACGGCACAGTCGCACTCAACCCGGTCACCTACACCGCGCCCGGCACGCACAGCTACGAGCTGCGCGAGGTCACCGGCACGGCGGGCGGCGTGACCTACGACAAAGCGACGCGCCGCGTGCGCACGACGGTCACCGACGCCGGCAACGGCACGCTCGCCGTCAAGCACGAGCTCACGGATGCCGAGGGCAACCCCACGGGCGATGACTCGGTGACGTTCACCAACGGCTACAAGGCCGCGCCCGTCATCCTCAAGCTGGGTGCCGCCAAGGTGCTCAAGGGCGCCGAGCTCAAGGCGGGGCAGTTCAGCTTCGAGCTCAAGAGCCGGGACGGCAAGGTGATGTCGACCGCCAAGAACGCCGCCGACGGCAGCGTCACGTTCGACGCGCTGACCTTCAAGCAAGCCGGCACCTACACCTTCACGGTGAGCGAGATCGACGACGGCCAGGCGCATGTGACCTACGACAAGGCCGTGCACAAGATCGTCGTCACGGTGAGCGACGAGGCAGCAGACGGCACCAAGACGGGCTACCTGTCGGCGAAGGTCTCCTACGAGGGCGACGCCAACCTGCCGCCGGTCTTCACCAACAGCTACGCCGAGGAGCCCGGCACCCCGGAGACCCCCGGCATCCCCGAGAACCCCGGCACGCCGGGCGGCGGTTCGGGCGGCGGTTCCGATAGCGGCTCCGGCGGCGACGGCTCCAAGAGCGGCATGCCCGACACCGGCGACCGCAGCCTGC
>CAJMST010000014.1 GCA_905216145.1 uncultured bacterium
TGACCTCTTGACTGCCAGTCAAGCGCTCTCCCAGCTGAGCTACGCCCCCGTGCGAGAAAGTACTATACGGGAACTCCCCCGCCGATGCAAGGACAATTTTGGAAAAGATTTTACGGTGCGTGGAACGGCGCGGGGCCGAAGGGACACACGATGCCCGAAATAGCCCGCGGGGCGCGCCCCGCGGGCAGCGGCAAGCCCGCCGCCCTCCTTCCTGGGGCGCGCATGTCGCCCCAGGTGCCGCCGGCCAGAACAAAGCAATCCGCGGTGCTTCCGCGGGAGGGTTTCGTCTGAGCCCCTCTCCGCGCCTTCGGGTCAATTTACTGAACCGTGCGCAGCTCGCGCCAGCTGGTCGCTTCATAAACAGACCGGTTTACTGCGACGATTCCCGGATTTCCGACCACACGCCTACATTCGCAAAACGGGCAGGCATTCTACCTGCGGTTTTACGAGCGACGAATTCGGTGTGCTCAGCTACCCCCAATCCAACGTAGTAAACCGGCGTGGTTTTAAAATGGCACTTAATTACTGGCAGCATATAAAGTAGTAATAATGCTCACTTGAACAATATTACTTACCAATACCAAGCCAATTGCACAGAACGTTGGCTCGCAATCTGGTCTCAGCGCATCTCATCGCCTCGGTTTTTGGTTTGTAGCGCAACTCCAATCGCTCACACACACTGTGAATGATGGCATCAAGCTGATCGTGATCATTGAGCATGTCATGGGTTACAAGAAATACGTCGTATCCCATGCTTTGTAATGCTGTCATTCGTGCGGCATCGTGGTCCAGCACGGCGCCTGAACCATGGATAACCTCTCCCTGAAGTTCGATAAGCACAGCTTTCATTATTATTGGGTTTACGATGACGATATCGCCGTAACAGATTTTCTGACCTGCGATTTTTCGAGCTGAATTCGACAGCGGTGTTAAGTCGTTGACGTATATGTTTTTAAACTCCGCTCCGCCAGTACGCCTCGGAAGACTTAGCAACATGATTCCAGCAACTTCTAGCGGGGATGCCGCAATACCCATTACCTGCCGTGCGGCTTCGTAGAATTGTTTTCCCCACATCTCGCCCTTAACCTTCGCTGCAAATCTGTGCAGTTCTTCTATTTCAATAAGAGGCTTTCTCATCCAGAGCGATGTGCCTTTTCCGTTTGCTTTATTTCCGGATCCGTCATTCTGCTGCCCACTTTGATCATTCTCGCTGTCCTTCTGGCTCGCACGAGCATAGACTCGCTTCCATGGGGCCTCGTCTTGGGTTTCATCTAGTTCAAAAAGACTTTCTGTGGTGTACTGCTCTTCTTCTGATTTTGCTTGCTCAAGTGCCATGTCGACCGCGGGCGATGGTTTAAAAACCGAAAACCATCCGCAGAGCTCGTACATGGCCAGAACCAGGTCGCATGAAGAAACGCTTCGAGTCATGGTGAATAGCGTATGAAGAGGGTCTGTGACGCTAAAGCCCATGCCCGTGTCGATCGAGACCTTCTCTGTATAGGCGCTGTTCCATCGGATGGTACGTCTTGTCTCGGAATGTAGGTTGCTTCGAGTTGATGCTGCTGTGATGACTGGGGTCTTGAGGACGTCGGTTACGAATGGGGCTTGGGATAGAGCTCGCCAGCCTTCTTCGGAGTTGGGCAGGCGCGGGTAGAGATCGCGCACCTGTGGCGGGCAGCGCCAGTAACGGAATGCGGTGTTTGCGCAGACGATTTCGTCCATTTGCGCCTCCCCTGGTATCGGCCGTAGACCATGCGGTTGTGGTCGTGGACGATTATCTACCGGGGCATCATGCGGGTAAGTACCGGAAGCTGACCAAACGCTGACCAAAAGCTTGACGAGTTCTGCCGAAAACCGTCGTGTGATAGAAATCCGCTGGAAGACGCTCTGGGCATGCGGTCCCTGTCTCCACATTTGCGCTCGAATCACATGGGGAGTTCATTGAAATTACGGATGTGTTTTATACAAAACATGCAATGGCGTCAAAAAAGGGCGCGATAAAAAAAGACGCCTTATACGACTTCGAGTCGATTTTGGTGTCGGCCTTGGTGTCAAAAGGAAAAAGGTCAGAGGCTTAACACCTCTGACCTGCGCTTTTGATGGTGGGCGATACAAGATTCGAACTTGTGACCCCATCCGTGTGAAGGATATGCTCTACCCCTGAGCCAATCGCCCGTCGCCTTTCGGCAAAAGAGATACTATCATAGCCGAGCGTGGTTTACCAAGAACTTTTTGCCCCCGATTTTAAATTCGTGAGTGCCAGTCAAGCCAAAGCAACCAAAGCAATCGGCAAAACCGCAGCTAAACTACCATTTACCGCTTTATCCACGAGGTCTCAGGACGGCAGATAAGTCGAGCGTTGTTGTAAGCCATGTCGAGCGTGAGGCAGGTGCGTGCGGCGTAGAAGCCGTCCTCGCGTTGGATGGTCAGTGCCAGTTCGGGCTTGTCGCCGGTTAGGCACAGCGGCAGCAGCAGCTGGATCCGGCCGCCGTAGAACTGCGGCACGGCGAGCGTGTAGTTGGCGGCGGCGCGGCGGGCGGCCTCGACGACGGCTCCCTCAAAGGCGCGGCGCAGCAGTAGCGAGTTGCCCTCCCCCATCAGGCTGGCGGGAATACGCGTGAGGTTCTCCTCATCGCCCAGAATGTGGTCGATGTTGGAGCGGATGGGCAAGCGGTAGTCAAAGACCAGCTCGGAGGGGTCCTCGGCAAAGCGCACGCGGCACGGCAGGTACTCAAACGAGACCAGCATGGGGTCGCTCTCCTTAAAGAAGCCCTTCAAAAACCAGCGCTGGCGCGCGTCGGGCTTGGTGTTGGGCTCAAACAGGCCATAGATGGTCTCGTAACGGCGCGTGTACAGGCCGGTGTTGAACAGGCAGCGGTCGTCATCGAACACCAACGGCAGGTTGGACGGCGCGGTCTGGTCCACGTCGCGCTCGGTCAGGAACACCGCGCGGCTAAACGAGAACGACAGATAGTTTTTGAGGATGCGGTTACTGGGACCCCAGTCCTCGGGGTCGGCTAGATCGACCAGGCGGTCGTAGCAGGGCTCGGGGCAAAACGCGAAGTCGTACACATTGCTGCACAGGGTGCTAGGGAGTTCCATGTGGCGTCCATTCCATTCAATAACCGGCATGCGGATGCTTAGATTCTATACGTGCGACGCACCGTCGAGACGCACAACGCAATTGCGCCTTAGTTCTTTGACGAGCTCGTCGCGGGAGCGGCTTTCGGATACGAGGTCCTGGATCCAGGCGTAGTGCGGGAAAAACCGAGATCTGTCGACCAGACCCCGATTTTACGCTTTCGAGACATGCTTTTTTAAATAGCAGATGTCTTGGGGCTGCTATGGCGGCCATGTAATTTGAAAAATGGAAGTCCGATCAACAAATGGGGGTGCCACGGCAAACGCCGGGGCACCCCGTCTCAGAACCTATATTGCTTTCCCCTAATCCTCTAAGTACTTAGAGGAATGCAAGGACAACAGCAAAGACAATGCACGTGACACCTATCCCGAGCGGAAGTCGCGCCTTCTTCTTTTTGTCCTTAATAAGAAAAGCCTCGATTGCAGACGCAAGGACCAGAAATCCGCCGATAATTAGCAGGTCAAGCGCAACGAAACGGACGGTCGAAATATCGGAAGAGATCCCTCCGGCATTAACGTTCACGAGCGTAAAGATCGCGGCGAAGACGGCAAAGAGTGCCAGCACATTACCGTAAATACGAGATTCGATATTGGCAACTTCTTCCTTTTTGTCTTCAACCTTTTTGAGCTCTCCGGCATAGACGTCGGAATAGTCGGCGAGCCCATTAAAGTTAAGCTCATCGGAAAAGGCTCCATGGTAAGGATGGGCAACCGTGCCTTCGACGTGCTGGAATGCGACCTGCGCGATGCCCTTAGACTTATCGAGGGTAATGGTGCTGCCGCTTACGTTTGTAACACGATAGAACAGCCTAGTTCCATGGCCAGGGAAATAGAGCGGTGCATCCAAAGAAAGCCCTTGGCGAATGCGCGAATTGCGCAGAAGTACGCTAGCGGTCAGATTGTTGGGTAGCGCGACACATTCAACGCAAGAGACAAAAGTCGAGTCTCCGGGGCCAAGCTCGACCTCGAACTGCTTGCTTTCATTAATGTAGAATCCGTCGGTGCGCAAGTCATACGTAACCTGGCCGATGTTCGAAGCATCGGCATTGAGCAGCACCTTGTTGTCGATAAGCTCTTGAATCTTAGTATCGCTCAAGTACATATGAACCACTTCCTTAGGACAACGAGTATAGCACTGAGGTATTGCACTGGCGGCTGTCCCCAAAGGGGACACAGGTGAAGTAAGTTCAACTTCTCTACTCGGCACGCACCCTTAAATAAACTCTCCCGTCTCCAGGTCAACGAAGTCCGCGAGCTTTATCTTTCCGGAGAAGCCGCTCCCCTTGTACTTTCCTGCGTAGGTCTCAGTGTCGAACTTGAACGAAATGTTATACAGCTTTCCAGTCTTTGTCTTCCTGATTAGCCCGTTTTCCAGCATGTAGCTCAGTACCCTCTTATGGCTTTCTCTATCGTTTCCGTTTAGGTAAAAGCAGCAGACACCTTGTTTCGAGCCCGCCGCGATGAGCGTTTCGGGATTCGAGTATTTGGCCTCTACGACGACGCCATCAAGAACTGCGGTTCCGACAATGTCGTCCATGAGGGCGGTTTTGAATGGAGAGAAGAAGAACATCCATTTGCCGCATTGGACAGGATTTATGTCGTGGATTCGCTCCTTATTGATAAACCAAATCCATGAGAACGATTTGACCCTGGCAATCGAGCCGGATTCGTTAAGAAGCGTTTCTTCGACGGACGGCGTTAATTCCTCGTTGTTGCCTGTGTTATTTGAGCTTGCCATTGCATTAATCCTAACAGTCGCCCTTAATAAAGCTCCTCGCCAGCAGCCTCGAGCGCTTGTATCGCTGCGCGTTTTAGCTCATTGAGACTTTCGTAGCCGCTTTCCGACAGCTGGATTATTCGCACGTTGAATGAGTCACCGTACTTGTAATCGGCATACACATCGCAATTGCCCCTACCGAGAAACTGTATGGCCGCTCGATCAATTGCCTTTGCGCTTTGGCCTACGTAGTACAGATCTTTGGTTGCATTATGGACAATGAAGATGCCAGTAATTTCGCCTTGCTGTGTCAGGGCCTTTCGCTGAGACATAAACTCTTCGGCGCTCGCGGCGATTTGAGGATCATCTTCTAGGAGCGATTGGCGTAGCCCTAGTAGATTCTCTTGTTGCCTTGATGCAGTAATAACAAGAAAGAGCCCGTCCACAAAAAAGAATAAGCCAAGGAGTAAGAAAGTAAAAGAAAGCGAGCCATATATGTTGGCACTCGATGGCAGAGCGGAAAAGAAACTGACAATTGCCAATACAAGCCCAGTAACGCTGATGACTTTTCCGATCGGGATGAGCCTCCTTGGAGGGGCCGATGCGACGGTTTTGATTTGATAGTAGTTCCTCATGTTATGACTCCAGTGATATAGGCAATTGGGTCCAAATGAAGCTTTATAAACGGTAGCATTTGGATTGCAATTATCTTATCGCTCTGGCAGATGGGGTGTAAGGCTCAACATCGGTAATGGATCGAGAGGCAGTCGAGCTGAACAAAATAGTGCCGTCGCAGCGATGGCTGATACGGCACCAATCTCTAAGAAATTGATTTAGTAGTAGGCTAAAGACTTCTGCAATAGCTGCATTCATCCCTCTCTGGTCTCACTTAAACGGGGCCTTAGCAGCGAAATGCGGCAGCCAGGAGCGTTGTTCCCAGAAGGAAAAGCGTTACGGAAGCGGCAATCCAGTCGCTGTCGGCGGTCTTGGGGAGTGTCGTTGCGGTCGTGCTGGTGGCTTTAGGCTTAGAGGACGCAGGCACTGTGGTCTTGGTCACCGTCGTCTTGATCGTTATGTTTGTTTTGGGCGACGTGGCCGCAGGTTTCACCGTTGGATCCGTCGTCGGCCCCGCACCGGGCTGCCCTGCAGCAGGGCCGGCACTACCATCTGGTTTACCCTCCCCGCATCCAGGCACGTCGTCTCCATCGGTCTCCCCTGCCGGTGGCGTGGCGGCATCGGGCTCAACCACCACATGCGGTGCCATCGCACCGGCAGCATTCACCACGCCGTCAGCACCAAAGGCCCCGCCGGCAGGCGTCACAAACCGTGCGGACACAAGCGAGCCGCCCAAGCACGCGACGCCGCCATCGGTACCTGCCGCATCGAGCCACGAGGCATCGACGGAAAGCCGACAGCCGGCCGCCCCATCGCCAAGGCCTAAGTCCTGCAGATACACGCCATAAGCGCGCACGCCCGCTCCGGACCCTGTGCTCGCGGCAACGACGCGCCCGCCACCGCGCACGGCCATGTCGCCGGCGATCACGCCGGCCACGGCCTCGTCCGTGACGTCGGCCCCGTCCGCCCGGGCATCGACGGTGCAGACGTCCACCACGAGCGCCCGCGAGACGTGGATCGCGCACTGCGAGCCCGATGCCGCCAGGGACCCGGTGCCGCGAAGCGTCAGGTCGCCCCACACCTCCATGCCGCACTGCGTGATGTCCGCATCGGGCGCATGCGACTCCGTCACGGAGTTTTGCCCGGCAAGTGTCAGCACCAGGTCGCCGTCAGCGCCGATGGCCTCTCCCGCGTAGCCGTTAAGCTCCAGGTGGCCGGCATCGGTCCAGGCCCAGCCGGGGCCCGACACGCCCGGCTCGTAGTACGTCGCGCCCGCGATGACGAGGCTCTCCGCGCCCGCGGCATAAGAAGGCCCGCCCAGCAAAACGCATAGGCAGGCTATGGCAACGATCTCAATGTAATGACGGCTGGTGTAGGACTCGGCAGCAAACATACCCGCTCCGATCTTCGCAGGAGCCAATAGAATGTGCACCAGAAAATGCCCTGGTAACAGCAGTTATTAGTTTAGCGAGATCAATGCGTGAGCAAAGACAAATCGCGTGAGCAATGTCCACAATTAGGTGTAAATCGTTTTGCCAGTCGGTGAAAGGAAGAATCTGGGCTCGACATAATCGTGCACAACTCCGTACGGATTGGGATGGTTGAAGTGAGCATGTGCGATAGGTACAGGGCCGGGGTTTCTAGCGAGTGGCGACAGCCGCGCGGCATCGAAAGAACGGGTGCGAACCCATGCGAAAGCGCTGAGAATTTGCACGTTTCCGTACCGCGAATACAGTTGGTACGGAGAAAGACGATTACTCAAGCACGGGCAAGTCTGGATGATTCTTCTCTTTTATTTCGGTAAAAAACTCCCCAAGCGTCTTCTCCTCCCACGCCGGATACTCCGACCCGTCGTCGGTCTTAAAACGCAAATAAGGCTGTTCCATATCATTCACCTCCCTTAAATCACATCATCTTTGACTGTGTCGCGCAACGCGTCTACATTTGCTTTCAACGGGCTCATATCCAACAGGTCGCAAGCGAACTTCCACAAGATTCGCTTCGGTGATTTATCACAATATTCGACTACCGGCATTCCCTGTACTTTGCTAATCAAAGCGTCGCGCCAGTCCTCATCAAATGTAAACGGACGATATTCCATTCCTTGTTCGTTCGCCTCGTACGACCCCATCACGATAGGGAAACGAACATCAAACGTCGAAAATGGTGAGAACTTAGCATTGCCGTAAATAGCGATGTCCACAATCTTCCCATCCAGCTCGAGCCACGCATGATAGAACTCATAGCCGCTTGGAGGCACGACCAGCCCGTAGCAAATACGAGGCTTGTAACCAAGATATTTCAGCGCAATAAACAGCTCGACCGTCGTGGACAGACAGCCATCCGGCTCTTCGGCCGCGCACATTTTATTGAATGCCTTGGTCATCGCAAAAACCATTTTCTTGTCTTCAAATCCAGAGAGCTGTCGCTGAATATAATGAATTGCGTCGTAATCTCGTTTCAATTGTCTTTCTCCTCTCATAGTCCCAGCTGTGAAAGCATGCCCTCGACCTTGGCGATGGCCGCCGCCTTTTCGGCCTCGATGCGCTTGATGTCGTCGCGCACGGCAGCAAGGTCCACCGGCTCCTCTTCCGCGAACGTGTCCACGTAGCGTGGGATGTTCAGGTTCCAGCCGTTGACGCAGCAGCACCGCCAACCGGCCGTCATCGTCGTCCAGGTTATTTCAGGTCGCTCTTTTTGAATGAAGTGGATAGCATCATGAGCAGAACGTCGTTCACTAACCTGCCTCGTAAATTGCAAAGCGTGGTAAATGCGGTTTTACCAAGGAGCTTCTTCTCGTCATCGTCGATTCGGCCCTTTTCCGGCGGACAGTGAACGATAAGTCCGCATCGGGAGCTCTTACCGTTGATAATCTCCCTAAAGCCTTCTTTGTCTAAATATCCGTAGACCACTATCAACAGGAGCGCATCCTTTGCCTTGGATATCTGTTTGTCCGAAACGCGCTGTATGTTCTTCCTCTTGATCAGCCCAGAGTCGGAAAGATCCTCTTCGAGGTCATGGTAGTCCTCGTCACTCGCGACAATCAGTATCTTCTTGCCGTACAGCGCAAGGCCGAAGCGCCACGCCGCTTTACCGAGACGCGTGAAGGCTCCGATAGCCAATGCGACGAACGACAGGAATCCCATGAATTCGAGGACAAGAGATATGTTTCCTCCAACAGAAAGAATGCCTGAAATTACGTTGTTGATATCCATCGATTATCACCTACTCTACGTTGATGAAGAATGGGTTGCTCCAACGGACGCAATAGCCCCTTCGGATTACAAAACATTGAACATAGTGTTTCCCCGTATACGCTGTCTCCTCCCGACGGGAAGTCTTTTCTATGTTTGGGATCTCGAAACCACCCCTACGGCAAACCCTCATAGCTTCATCGCCGGTATTCGTGACTTGCCACTTTACCCTGCCATCTTTTACCGGCCCACAGTTCACTCTGTACACGATAGTGGAGCCCTTCGGTATGAGCGCGCCGTCGTTTTCGAGTGCTCGCATTTCTCCTGAAGGCAATTTGACCGTCGCCGTAATTGTTGCATTTGGCTTACGTGCCTGCATGGGAAAGCCTAACGGCTGCCTGTGCGGAACAGACAATGCGTACTGTTGGCTTATTGACTTATCTGATGCCGTGGTTCCGTACGAAGAGACTCCCGAAGGAAAGTTGTTTCCAAGTATTTGCTTCCAGACGCTGTTGCCGGTTCCTTCATCCGCAAGAAGCGAGAGATGCTCGTTGAGTTTGTCCACGAACTGGGCGAAATCGTTATAGCAGTACTTTCCGGCAAGGTTGTTTCCCTCTATGGCTGGATCCTCAATGAAGGGCACCTTGTACGAGTCGAGTTCATCGGCGTATGCAACTGCAAGGTTTGCCATTACCTGCATGACGCAGTCCTCGATTGACAACCCTGCTTCAGGTAGATTGTCGGCGATCATCTTCTCAAGAGTGATGCCCTTTGGGAACTTCACACAACTTGGGCAGTTCTCCCTTCTCCACCACTTCATTATCTTCACTAGAGGTTTGTAATCCCCGTTGAACCCTTTGTTAACCTCAGTCGTCCAAGCGAGATGCTCTTTGGGATTCGTCTGCCTCCATTCGCCATCGGTTTTCGAACCGATGTAGAGAAGACCGTCTTCATCTTTGACCAAGGGGACAACATCGAGATGGAAGTTCGCCATGTCAATGCCGATGGAATGCGTTTGCATTTTGACGCTCTTGTAGCACTCGCGCTCGCGTATCGCATCCTCGAGCTCGACCAAAACGCGATACGGGGAGTCGTTAATGGAGCGGTTTGTCTCAACGATGATGTCAATATCGCAGCTGTCAGAATCTTTCTTCGGTCGTATGAAGGTCTGCTTGGCGTATGAACCCGAGAGGTATGTGTCCTTGCATACAGCCCCATAAGTCTCACTTGCCTTGAGATGGTCCCTGAGATTTCGGTGAAGTCGACTCGCTTCATCAATGGTGCTCTTGCTGGGATTGATGTCCTTCAAGAATGATTCAAAGTCTGCGCTATTTGTCATATAACCGCCTTTCCAAACAGATGTTCTAGTGTCTGACATTATAACAACCGTGCTTTAAAAATGTGGTTTTTAGAGCCATTGCTAGGCACAAGATGTTGCGGTCTCATTCCATCCGTACGATTCAGGAGCTGTCTGGCAAGCAGGAGGACAGAATGGAGCCTCAAAGCCTCCTTGAAGTCATTGAGATTCTTGTCGATTTTCGAAACATTTGCGCGCGACGATCGGCTTTGCTGTGCAAGGCCGCGCGGGCGCGATTTAAGCAATATGCTCCACTCGCTCGAGAGGGTTTTGCCCACAAGCGAGATGCCGGAACTCGTCAATGAGCTCGACTCTGTACTACTGAAGCATCCTACATGTCTACAGCAGAATCACGCTGGAAATCGCAAAAACAATGGTGGCTTTTTTAAGGCCGCTATGAGCCAAAGCTGCCAAAGAGCAACAAACTAACTACAAACCATTGGCCTGCAAAAGCCCCGTGCATTGCAGCCAGCAGCGGGCTGCAATGCACGGGCCTGCCGTTGTGCTATGTACGTGAGATTCATACAGTGGTCTACTGCCCCTGTGCCCTGTACATGCCCTCGGTTGCCTCATGGGTGCCGCCCTGACGGCGGCCGGCGCCACGCTCATGGCGCGCCGCCCGGACGGGTTCGCCCCCGAGAAGCCGCATGAAGGCGAAGAGGAAGGCGAGCAGAATGGCCTTCCTGCTGCACCTGATTGGAATGGGCATGGGGCTGTGCACGCTCGTCGTCTACGCTTGCATCAAGGTTGGGGCTGAAAGCGAAGCGGCTGACTATGCGGGCTGATCAGTGAGCGTCAAACTGTTCGGAACCGAATGGAAAAAGAGAGGCCCTTTGCAAAAAGGACCTCTCTGCTGAAAGCATTCTAGAGAGCAGCCTTGGATTACCTTAAGGTAACTGTAGCGAAATCTTTTCCTTGACTTTGGTTGCCATGGCGTAGGACTTAGCGGTTTTGGATGTTCCGCCAAGGGCCAGATAAACATCCAAAACCATGTCCGCAACTTCTTGAATAATTTCATCTGACAGCTTGTCAAGGTCGAGTTTCTCTATGTCACCGAACGTCAGGTTATCTTTTTTGGACAAGATGGAAGCAACGCCCATTATCACGTAAAATCGTATGTCGCTTATTTGGGACCCTTCTAAGTCTCTCTTAATTTGCGGAAACCTCAAGCAAACCTGTTTTCCAAGGCTAGCGGCTCTGTAGTAAGCCTCAAGGTTGCCATCCTGCCCAAATATTTTCTTATACTGAGCCTCGTCAGACAAAAGCGTCGACGGTCTTGCTCTTGCCTGATCCGGTCTGCCGAGAAGTATCGACATCATGCATTGTGCAAGAAAGGAGAGGGTTACGATCTCCTCCCTCTTCCTCCCCTGGTTTTTGTAATAGTTCTTCCGCCTTTCGTAATACAACCCATTTCTTTTCATGTAGAGTTCGATTTGAATATGGATTTGGTCAGTAGCGCGAAGCGATGTCTTTTTCACCTGAGTTTGGTTGTTCGTCGCCAGTATCACTCTGTTTCTGGTCTCATCGCTTCCGGGCACAAGGATTTTTACCATCACATTTCTGGAATCTTCGGCGTCTTCCGTACGAGACTCCATAAATTTGTATATTTCATATGACGTTTGAAGTCCATTAACGATGCGAGGCTCTTCCATTTTCACTTCTGCTCCTGCTATTTGATAGGCTTCAGAAGCCAGTATCGTTACTCCGTTGTTGAGCCACCAGAAATCGTCTTCGCTAGGATGCTCCAACGTTTCCCTGATTCCTTTGTTGACTGAAACATTTCCCTCGTAATCTCTGACGTTCGCCTCGAAAAGATAGCTACGGAGCTGCCCCTGGTCGTCAGTGAGGAAGCGGTAGTAATCCGACAAAGACACCAGGCCAAAGACGTCCGTTCTCTGAGGAACCGACGCATAGGACCCCGAAAAACGCATAACAAGCCCGCTCTCTGCGGGAGGCGACCAGATGCGCATCAATTCGTCTGCTCCAACTAAAACGCACGAAGAGCTAAATCGGCTTACGCCGACGATTTCGTCAATGGCGGCCGGAAGCTGCTCTTTCTGAATCTTAACGCCGTCCGATGGTGAATCCGCATTCGCGATGTACACGAACTTCATTCGGATTTCGTTTCCGGCCATCGCTGCTGCTTGAATCGCTTCTCTTATTCTTCTAAAAGTATCGATAACACGTTCGGAATATTTATCATTGAATTCATTTAAATTTATACCGAATGTTAGAAGGTCATTACAGGTGTCCTTCCACTTCAAGAACACGTCTTCTTTGAATGATTTTGAAACCTTGGTCTGAAGAATAACTATTTCAACCCTTGATCCACGATTGATGTAGTCTTTAATCTGGACGTCCTCACTCAAGAAATTATTGTTGGCAAAGATGTAGATCGCATCGCAGCCCCCGTCTCGCGACCCTCCAATGAGCCCTTCCGCTATCTCATCGTCGTCAAGGTCGTATGGAGCCATGTATCGAGAAGAGGCCAACAGTTCAAAGTAGTCCCCTTTAGAACTATACTCAGCCTGCTTAGAGAATTCGTCCGAAATGAATCCGTCTATCAGAATCTGGCTGTTAGTTGGCATTCTTCCTCCATCCAAAGATGAATAAACTAATGAAATGATATGACTTTTATGATTTTAGTGTAAACACCAAAACAGCCGCGTCTTAACACCCTGATAAGCTTTGGGCAAAATTATCGCAACGCCTTATTCAACAGGAGGTTGCGATGACGCGGGCAAACATAGAACACAGGAACATGTGGGCAGATCACATCGAACGCTGCCTCTCGTCCAGTATGTGTGTGGGACTGGTGTAGGCTCAACCACGTAAGCAGACCCTGCCTTTACAGGTGGCTGGCCAAGTTCAGGGATGAGGGGTCCGGGCGCTTCCCATGCAGGAATGCCGCCACGATGGATTGGCTCGAGATCGCCAGTTACGGCCTGGCGGATGCAAAGGGCATCGTGCCAGTGGTGAGCAGCGCTTCGGATAGCGCGGTAGCCTCGGCTGCCAAGTGCGGCGATGTCGTTGTGAACTCGTTCACCACCCCCGACCGTGTGCTCATGTCACGACATTCCACCGACATGCGTGCCAGCATTCAGCGCCTTGCTGTCTGTGGTAGCGGAAAACTGAACACTTCGGCTTGACCATTTAGGACACAAAGGCAGGCACGCCAACCATCACAATCGACTACCTTGGTTGCTGCCTAGAAATATCAACCAGGGAGGTCGGAAAGGTGTGATCAGCATGTCCACGGTTCATTCTATACGGCAGATGAGGAAGCGGGTCGACTCGATATCCGAGAATGCCTGAAAAACGGGCGTGTCGCGTAACACGGTGTACACCAAGCTGAAGAGCCCGACCTCACGCTACCCATCCTGGTGCGCAGGCGGGGCGACAGGTTGCTCAACGCCTACCGGGGTGTGTTTTGCGCACGGCTAGACGAGGGCTCGAGGCAGTGGCGCAAGCATCGCCACACCGCGCGCAGGATATGGCTCGCCTCTGCCCTCGAGGTGGACCGCATGAGCGCGAGCCAAGTGTCGAGGATCTGCGAGTTGTCCGACGCGATCGTTGAGGACATGCAGACCAGGGGCCTCTCTGATACGGCCTTTCCCTACGTCTGGCACGATGCGATCCGCATTAAATGCAGAGATCCGGGCCACGCCTCCTCGTGCGCGATCGTCACCGCCATCGGCGCCTGCTTAGATGGCGGTGACGATCGCTCGGGCTCGATGCCGTTGACACGGAGTCCTATGCCGGATGGTTGACGTTTCTGCGCTCGTTGCGCGAGCGGGGTGTTGAAGGAGTCGTCTGCGTAACCTCCATATCACTCCTTCTCGCACACAGCGCAGATTACCAGGGTGCGCTCATCAACCCAGCTGGAGAGCACCTTGCGGCTCGGGTATCCCATGGCCCCTATCGTGCGCGCCAGACTTTTCCCGTGCCCCGAGTAGTGATCGACCGCATTCCGCTTCTCCTCATCGGAATACCTCGGCCTGCGATGCTCCCCTTCCAGGAACTCATCGCCGCCGAGCTGGTATTCTTTCCGCCGGTTGTGGGGTGTGACACGGCTGGGTTAGCCGAGCTCTGCTATGGTGTCGGCCGTGCTGCATCCGAAACCGGCGAACGTCTCGATGGCTTTCGCCTTTTGTTCTGCGCTGTAAATCCGTATGATCCTGCCGGTCCTCTTTTGGTCCAGGATTTCCTCCGCAGTTCCAAGGGGCTAGATGGATAAATCAGGCAGGGCCATTACAGCGCTACGTGTTGAAAACTAGGCCAGCGAAGAGAACTTTGTGAAACGTTTTGTGAAGCGCGGCAGGACGAAGCTACCCCTCGGCAGAGGCGTCTCAACCGCCGGCGGGAACGTCGACACAGCTTTCAAGGTAGCTCTTCATGATGTCTTCCAATGTGGGCACGCGCCCTTCGGCCAATATGCCCAAGGCATCCAGCACATCGAATACGGCGGTTGCGTCATCGGCCCCGAGAAGGTCTTTGTTGCACTGGTTCAACCTCGCATCGAGCACAGTATGCCCGCGCCGCGCGGCCACCCTTGCAAGGGCATCGCCATCGGCAATCAGTGGGTGCCTTTGGATTTCGAAAACCAGCCCATACTCTTCGCCGGGCTTTCTGGAATCGAGATCAAACGCGAGTCCGATCTCTTGTACAACGAGCCATGTTTCGGCATATAGCTTCCCCGCCTCATCCAAGAATAGCCTCGTCATAGCGGGCACGAAATCCCCATACCCAAGAAATTTCCCGCAAAGAAGCGTTTTCGACAGGGAAGAGACCTTCGGATAGCGAGACAGCCACGCCCTGCCCTCTCGAGTTTTAAGCAAGGGGCAAACCTCTTCGGGATTTCCAAGCATTTCCGTAAGTATGTAGAACCTGGCACAGAAGGCGGCGGCGGTCCTGTTAATCCGAATGCCGGGCGCGTAATGGCCCATCGGAGTCTCGAAGCCGGCGGCCCTTTCATATGCGACCCTGCACTCCGCACGCATACCAAGCAAGGCGTAGCACAGGCTCATCTCGAAATAGGGATATCCGAGGGACGGTTGCTTATTGAGCGCGGCGAGGCGCTCTTCGGCAATCGAGAGCTGCAATTTCGCCACCTCGGGTTTGTCGTACAGTGTCAGCCGGGCAAGCTGCCATCGACACTCGAGCGCCGCCATATCCTGCAGGCTTCTCTCAAGGAGGCCTATAGCCTCATCAGTGTACGACACGGCGCGCTCAACGCTCTCTCCAACCATTAAGGCTAGGGCAGCGCGTTCTCGCAGCACTTGGGAGCGCCGCAGAATCGCCTCGGGAGGAAGGCCATCCTCCATCACATCCAAGTCATGCTCCGCGTCCCCATCCTTGAAATACCGCATTACGCTCTCAGCCAAAGTATTTGGGAAGCGGTCATTCACCGCCAAGCCCGAAAGCATCGCACTCAGGTTCTTATGGGCATAGTAGCGTGCATCGGGGTCGCTTACGCACAAAAACCGATCGCATCGAGCGAAGAAATTGAGCACGGGTGCGGGATCGAGCCCGTCGGACCACGCGATTCTGCCCAGGCTCGCCATAGCGACGACGCGCTGTTGCTCGGAAAGGGAGGCATTGCTGAGGGTGTTTTTGACCTCGACCAAATACAGCTTGTTCCTGTCCTCGATACTTGTCCCTATCTGCCTCATGAAAAGAAGCCGCAGATTGAAGAGCTGCCCAAAATCGTTGGGGCCAATCGGAGCAAGCGCCTTTTCGCATTCCTCAATCAACCCCCCACCCTTCTTTAACGCCGCCATCAGGCAAGCCGATTTTCGTTTTATTCAATGCTGCGTTCTCAAACAGCAGCAAGAGGAACGACTTATTCCGAACGCCCAGACGCTTAGCTTCGCGATACGTCTTTTTGAACTCGTCGTCGGCGACTTTGAACTGACCGTTCACGACATAGCTAATCGCGCGGTTGTGCCAAAGCTGGACCGTGATGAAAGGGTCTGTCTTGTCGGTTTTATCGGCCAAGGCGCTTTCGAGCTCCGCTTGCGACCCAGCACGATCGCAAGCGGCGTCCGCGATAATATGGAGGGCGAAATGCCTGAAAGCCGGCTCTAAGTTTTCGTTCTCAAGCATCCTTTTCGCAACGCCGTTGTTTCCCAAGTAGATGTTGCAGAAAAACCTATCCTTGTCGAGGCAGGTGAGCTGCATTCTGGACAGTCGATCACGGTCAACCGAGTTCATCAGCCTGAAGGCAGCTACATAGTCGCATTCGGGAAGAGAGGGATCCGCCTTGTCCACTATGTCATCGAGCTGCTGCGCACACCAAAAATAGTTGACGAGAAGAGCGAACAGACTCAACGCGAGAAAGGGCGATGCCACACCCGCCAACCATAAAAGGCTAAGCTTTACCGATGCAAACAATGCATCGGACGCCAGTGCTGCAACATAGATACCGGCCTTGTAAAACCGCGCCAAAGCCTGCTTACGCAACCACAGCAAAAACAGCCCGACGACAATCGAAAACGCCAGGATAGAATGGGCCGGGTCAGGCCCCGTGACGATATCAATCGCAGCAAGGATATCTTGGAACGCCATAATCCTCCGCTAGACTCGAGTCTAATACTCGTTTGCTATTGTAGCTTGCATTCTGCATTGATCTTCCTTCATGTAGTTTCAAATCGAACACATGTTTTGTTTTTAGGAACAGAGTTACATCAAAGGAGGCCGTATCAGCCAACGCTGATACGGCCTCCCTCTAGATTCGATTTTTGTATATCACCAGATCCTGGGAGTACACCTCTCCCCTAGTCCCGCTTAAACAGATCCCTCGTATACACCTTGTCCGCCACGTCAGCGAGCTCGTCGCTCCAGCGGTTGGCGACGATCACGTCGCAGCCGGCCTTGAAGGCATCCAGGTCGTGGGTCACCTCGGAGCCGAAGAACTCCGGCGCGTCCAGCGTGGGCTCGTAGACCACCACGGGCACGCCCTTGGCCTTCACGCGCTTCATGACGCCCTGGATGGAGCTCGCGCGGAAGTTGTCGGAGTTGGACTTCATCGTCAGGCGGTAGACGCCCACGACCGGCTTCTCCTTGCCCTCGTACACGCGGTCCCACACCATCTGCAGCACCTCGTCGGCGACGAAGTCCTTGCGGGTGCGGTTGGCCTCCACGATGGCCTCGATCAGGTTCTGGGGCACGTCCTTGTAATTGGCCAGCAGCTGCTTGGTGTCCTTGGGCAGGCAGTAGCCGCCGTAGCCGAAGCTGGGGTTGTTGTAGTGGCTGCCGATGCGCGGCTCCAGGCACACGCCGTCGATGACGTCGCGGGTGTTGAGGCCGCGGACCTCGCAGTAGGTGTCGAGCTCGTTGAAGTAGGCCACGCGCAGCGCCAGGTAGGTGTTGGCGAACAGCTTGACGGCCTCGGCCTCGGTGGTGCCCAGCACGAGCTCCGGGATGCCCTTGGTGCCATCGGCGTTCACACGCTCGAGCTCGGCGGGGTCGGCGCCCTGCGCGAGCAGGCCGGCGAACTTCTCGGCGGCCGCGACGGCGTCGGCGTCCTCCTTGGGCGCACCCACCACGATACGGCTGGGGTGCAGGTTATCGTAGAGGGCCTTGCTCTCGCGCAGGAACTCGGGGCTGAAGAAGATCTTGCTGTCGCCCAGCCTCTCGCGCAGGCCCGCGGTGTAGCCCACGGGGATGGTCGACTTGATGACGATCCAGGCGTCCGGGTTCACCGAGCGCACGGCGGCAATGGCGGCCTCGACGGAGCTCGTGTCGAAGAAGTTCTTGTCGGAATCGTAGTTTGTCGGCGTGGCGATGACGGCGTAGTCGGCACCTGAATAGGCCTCCGCCACGTCGACGGTGGCGTGCAGGTCGAGCTCGCGCTCCCCCGCCTTGGCCTCCGACAGGAACCGCTCGATCTCGTCGTCCTGGATGGGCGACTGATAGTTGTTGATCTTCTCGACCTTCTCGGGCACGATGTCCAGGGCATGCACCTCGTTGTGCTGCGAGAGCAGGACGGCGAGGGACAGGCCGACGTAGCCGGTACCGGCGACAGCGATCTTCATGTCATTCTCCAATTGTCAAAGAACAATAATCCGCATTAAAAATGGCCCCTGTTACAGGGCCATGAATTCCTAAATGTTGTAGTAGCGCTTATACCATTTGGCGAAGGCCCTCAGGCCGTCCTCGAGCGGCGTCGCGGGCTTGTAACCCAGGTCGCGCTGGAGCGCCGTGGTATCGGCGTAGGTGACGGGCACGTCACCGGGCTGCATGGGAACGAGCTGCTTGTGAGCCTCGAAGTCGTAGTCGGCGGGGAGCACGCCCTCCTCCACCAGCACGCGCTGCAGCGTGTCGACGAAGTCGAGCAGGTTCTCGGGGTGCGAGTTGCCGATGTTGTAGACGCGGTGCGCGGCGAGCGGCAAACCGTCCTCGCCCATCTTCACCTCGGGCGCGGCGTCCATGACGCGCCTCACGCCCTCGACGATGTCGGCGACGTAGGTGAAGTCGCGGCGGCAGTCGCCCATGTTGAAGATCTTGATGGTGTCGCCGCGGCGCAGCTTCTCAGTGAAGCCGAAGTAGGCCATGTCGGGCCTGCCCATGGGGCCGTACACGGTAAAGAAGCGCAGGCCGGTCGCCGGGATGGAGTAGAGCTTTGAGTAGGCGGCGGCCATGAGCTCGTTGGACTTCTTGGTGGCGGCGTAGAGCGACACTGGCGAGTCCACGCGGTCCTCCTCGGAGAACGGCACCTTCTTGTTGCCGCCGTAAACCGAGCTGGAGCTGGCGTAGACGAGGTGCCTAACCGGGTGGTGGCGGCATGCCTCAAGGATGTTGAAGAAGCCGACGAGGTTGCTCTCGAGGTAGGCGCGCGGGTTCTCGATGGAGTAGCGGACACCGGCCTGGGCCGCGAGGTTCACCACGACGTCGAAGCCGTTCTCCGCGAACAGGCGCTCGACGAGCGCGGCGTCACACAGGTCGCCGCGCACGAAGGTGAAGCGGCCGTCTGTGTCGGCCTCGGCCAGCATGCGCAGGCGGGCGTCCTTGATACCGGGGTCGTAGTAGCTGTTGAGGTTGTCGAGACCGACGATAACGTCATCGGTCTCCTCGAGAAGCTTTTTGACGAGGAACGCGCCGATAAAGCCGGCTGCTCCGGTGACGAGTACTTTATTTGACATATTGCTCCTTTGGACGATCGAAATAACTAGCTGCGAATTGAAAGTACTGATTTGAGAAATGATGAAAATGAATCTATGTAATTGTCTGACTCAAAAAGTTCTAAAGCCTTTTCTAGTGCAGCTCGTTTCATGCTGGTCAACTCATGGTCAGTCAAATTGCATGCGCTTGTGATTCCGTCTAGAAGAGCTTGATTGCTTAAATCCGGAATAACAATTCCGTCAATCATATTCTCGAGAATAAGATCGGCTCCTCCGACCGCGTTGCATAACATCGGAACACCGTTTGACATACACTCAGCGAATTTTGTTGAAAATCCGGCGCGAGAATATAAATCAGGAGTTCTAAATAGAATTCCAAAGTCAGATTCTTGCAGCATTTTGATTACGCTGTCATGGGAAACACGGCCGTGAAAATGAACCTTATTAGATCTGGCAATGTTTCCCATTAAACTGACTGCCTGGTTTAAATCAATTCCAATTACATCGAGTACTGGTTGAGTGATTGCTGGAATAGCGTCATTACTTATAAGCGAAATAAACTCTGTAAGTGAGTCTTTTCCCCCAGCGGGTGAACCTGCATAGACAAACTTGGTTATAGTTCTCCGCTTCAATCCTTCTAAAGAGCAAGGGTCACTAAGTGAGTCTCCGGCCCTATTTAAGGGTGGCAAATAAAAAACCTTTGGATATCCTTGAGAGGAGTAGAGTGAATCGAAATGTTTTTTAAAAAAGGGCGAGATTGCGATAACTCCATCTAGCAATCTATCCACTTCAGCCACCCGTTTAGAACGAGATTTCTCCACAAGCCAAGCAGCTAAATCTCCTGTAAATTTCGGAGTAAACCAATCGGTCTCATCAACGATTACGGGAACGTTAAAATCATGGCAATGATCTAAAACCCGTTTTGCAAGCTTATGTTGTATCCCGTAATAAATAACCAAGTCGGGCTGTATTTGATCGAAACATCGAGTGAAGGCTTTAAAGCTGAAGGAAGAAGAGATTCGCTCGTAATACTTTTTTGCTATTTGATGGTGCCCGAATTTCACCTCATACGGAAAATCAAAGGGATAGTCGTAATTGCTGCCTATGGCGTTGGATGACGGCTCAATTATTCCAGCAAGAACAAAATGGACGTTAAAGCCACATTTAACCAGCAAATCTGAAATTGCGAAAGCATGTTTTGTAGGAGCATTATCCCCCGGAATTGATTGAACTAGATATAAAACCTGTTTATTCATTCTGTAGTTCATTTCTGATCGATTTATCAATGCCGTTAGAAAATAACGGTTAATTCCGACGAAGGGACAATTTGTCCATAAGCAAATTGAATCCTTCGATGTTCATCAGCTTAGATAGCACGATATAACACCCTAAGGACCCGAGAGGGGCAACGATTAACGAAATAAGATTCCCGTTTGAAATGTGGATTAATAATAATGCGATCACCACGGAAAACAATGTGGCAATTGACGGCTTAAGAACGTCAATAAGCTGCTCAAATATGCCATAGCCGAGCACTTTTTTATTCGGGGTCATGTTAATTAACATTGAGACAAATCCGCAAAAGGCACTTGAAAGGGAAATCGCAAATACACCAAAAGGAATCGACATAATTAAAACGATGAACGAAATAGCCTTCTTAATGACCTCAAGCTTAAAACAAAGGGCGCCTTGACCTGCTGCTTTAAGTGCCTGCCAATTCATAGATTGAAGGGGTTGAAATAGATAGAACAAACACGCAACTTGAAGATACGGGACGCATTCCGCCCATTTTTGACCCAAAAGAACAAGAACCAGAGGACGCGCACACGCAGCCAAAATTCCCATCATGGGGAAAACGAGATAAGCAGAAAGCTGCATCGCTTTTCTAAGAACTGATTTGAGCGCATTTTGGCTGTCTTTCTTTTCAGCCATTAGAGGTAACATAACATTGCTAATTGGAGTGTTTAAGTTGCCTACAATTAAAGCCGGGAATTGGTTGCCGCGATTAAAGAAAGCCAAGTCTGCGGAGGAATAGAATTTTCCGATGACTAAAGAACGACCTTCTGTATAAATAGAATTAATAAGGTTGGCACTTGTAAATTGTATTCCAAGGGGCAACAGCTCTCTTGCTGAACCAACCACGAATTTTAATCTAGGCGTCCATTTTGTTAACCAAGCCATTAGTACCGTTGTCATCAGAACAGTAAGTATCTGTTGAATGATTAGCGCATAAATACCAAAACCCAACATTGCAACTACGATAGCTGCTAATCCTGAGATCAAGGAGCTGAGGAACGATGCAGAAAATTGCAATCTAAATAAAAAGTTCTTTGCAATATAGGCCTTTTGAATTGCATTCAGTGCCGAAAGAGGAAGACGTAATGCCAGAACCCTTAGGTAAAGACACATATCTGCATTTCCATAGAAGTCTGCAATGCTAGGAGCCGAAATAAATATCAATACATATAAGATGCTCGACAATGCAATTGAACATGACAACATTGTCGAGTAGTCAATTTGATTGATATCAGACTTTTGTATTAGCGCTTCGCCAAGTCCATTTGTGACAAGCACGTCTGCCAAATTTGTAAATACAAGCAGCAGCGAAAGAGTACCGTAATCACTCGGGGACAGCAAACGCGCCAGAATTAGGGAAATTACAAATAGGGCACCTTGCGTGGCAAATCTCTCACCTATTGCCCAAAACATACTGGTTGCAGCCTTGTTCGAAGCCATTATTTTTCACCATCCGCATTGCACATACGCTTAGATCTTTCTGGTTCTATGTTGTTTAGGGCAAAACCAAAGGATGAAAATAGAAGAACGACCCCGACATTAATTGTGTAAGAGTAATAAGTTGATAATCCCAGAATCGCCATGAGATAAAAGAGGGCAACAAATTTGCAGTGGCTATTTTTGGAAGAACCAAATAAGCATCGCGACAGGACATACAAAAGCGGAACAACGGCTAAAACGCCAAAATGAAACATCAAATAAATTATTTGATTATCGAAAAAGAGATAATTTGAATTCGTGCCATATCTATATCCAGCGCTAATACCGTTACCGAATATAAGCGATGCCGGTTCAACCTGGCTATAGAAAATTTCATATTGGTTAGACCGTGTATCTTCTCCGATTCTGTTTAAAAACGAATCAAGAACTTCAGGATAGATAAACGACAACGCCAAAAGTGCTGTTCCAGTTGCAAAAATTACAATTACTGTTCGTTTAAAAACTTTGTCAATTCCTTTAGCCATAAAAGTTACAACAAGCATGACTAACATTGGTTGAATTAACCAACTTCTGGTTGCCAGCATTAATGCGGCGATGCAGGCTAGAAAGCCTATGCCCATCGTTATGAAATACGCGTGTTCATCATTAGATTTAAGCACCACGGTTGACCAATATAAACTGATGCCAAATGCAAAATAGTCCCTCGCAGGACACCATCCAACATAAGATCCAAAGCCACAAAGAGATTTAAATTTTAGAATTGAAATAAGTGAAGCGATAAAGCAAAACAGAGAAAGAAGAGGGACCCATTTCTTTATAAGCAACTTGATGCTTGGCTCCTCCGCCAATAGGTAAAACAAGGGAATTACAAATACTGTGGTTGGGACATCTCCAAAGAGCACACTGGATAAATCGCCCTCGTTATTGGCAATGGCGAATAAGCTATAAATTATTAGTCCAAAAAATGAACAAGATATGATGAGCCAATTTGCTTTTCGGGATTTACTTATTGCGCGCAACAAAAGAATGGAAAAGCAGATTTGCTGAATGAGATTAAATAAAGAAGCAAAGCGCCCATTAGAGGTGCTGAATGCAAAACGGTTAATCTCCCAATCTGTTGCAAATGAGTATGAGGCGCCCAGGTCTCGAACAAAGGGGACCATTAGACCAGATATTATTGCAATTCCTAATAGCAACTCAGATATACTTTTGTTTTGATTATGCAGTGTCATTTTGTTGCGCAATGTTGTTTTCCTTATTGGAGGCTCCCGGGGAAATCTAGTTAAAAATAAGATTCGCCCATTCATTGCCAATAGCTTCTAAAGAGAGAGACTGCCTTAACATCAGGGCATTATTAGACAGTCGATTCGAGTATGATTGATCTTCGACGATCCTGTTGAACGCTTCGCTCTCAGCAAGATCGTCATCAATATCGACCAAAATGCCGTTCTCGCCATTCCGAATAACTGCCTCTGCTCCACCACCGCCACATTTGGTGCAAATTGTTGGAACCCCCATACACAAGGACTCAAGCATAGAATTAGATAGGCCCTCGAACTTTGATGACATTACAAAAGCCGATGCAGTTCTAATGTGCATAAGAACGTCAGAAGAAAAGCCCATAAATTTAATTGAATCATCCATGTCAAGGCTATGAACAAGGTTTTCTAGTTCTGATTGAAGGCTTCCCTTGCCAAAGATTTCAAGAATATATTCAGGGTGTTTTTTATGAAACAGCGCAAATGACCTGATTGTCATCGAGTGATTTTTTTGATGTTCAAGTCGTCCTGCTGTGACGATTGCTTTTCTTCTAAGCCCAGAATACGGTTCAGGAAGTTCGCTAGATATTGGATTTAAGATGATTTTTGAATTCGCCTGAAGGTATCTCGGCATTAAACTTGCCTGGCTTTTTGTCTGAAACACAATTGCATCGGACCTTCGATACAACATGTTTCTAATGAATGGGAAGATCTTATTGCCAGGAAAATCATATCTCGGATCGTTTCGCACCGAAACAATAACCCTGTTTGGAAGTCCGATAGTCGCGATAAGCGTATACATGTTTTGATGAGGTAAAAAGGAAATTACCGTAGCATTGGGCCACTCGGAAATAAAACGTCGTATAAGCTTAATTTGGTCGAATGGCTTGAGCGTAGCGCTTGCAAACTCAGAACGCACCTCGACTCCTTCGGGAACATCGTATTCAACAACGTTACTTTTAGTCAGGAGATAGGTAAACCTAATACCATGAGCAACGAAGTACGACGCGAGCGCAAGCGAGACGCGCTCGGCCCCGCCACCCATCAGGGAAGGGTGAACAAAAACAATATGCCCAGCTTCATGTGTTAACTTATTTGAATTCAATTTAATCCTCTAATTACCGCTGGTAGCATTGCAGTAGATGTCGAGTATTTCGCTCAAGAGTAGATTGATATCGAATGAGCTGAGTATCTTTTTTCGGGCCAAAGTTCCCATTTCTTTTCTAAGCTCGCTTGATTCGAGAAGATGACTCAATGCAACGGCCAGAGCTTGATGGTTATCAACCGGAATCAGAACCCCATCAACACCATCATTAATTACTTGAGGAATTCCGCCAACGGGAGTGGCGACAGTTGGAATTCCTCTAGCCATGGCTTCAAGAACGCTCATGGGGAGCCCCTCGTTTTTGGAGGGGAGGCAGTACACCGCGGCACGCTCAAAGAGCTCTTCGCGTTCTGCGCCCGCGACCCAGCCGTGGAACTCGCAGCGGTCAGCAATACCGAGCTCTGCCGCAAGAGATTTATTCTTTTCGACCTCTCCGTCTCCGCCGAATACGACCTTGGTGCCGGGAAAACGCGACAGGATTTCTCTTGACGCGCGCAAGAGCACGTCAGGGCTCTTGTTCGCGTCAAGACGTCCTAAAAAAAGGACGTCTTGACGCGAACAAGGTGAGCACGGCTGGTCTGGAACTTTGACACCGTTATGAACAACGTCAATCTTCTCCAGGTCGCAAACGTTTTTTGAAAAGTAGTCGCGCCACTCTTCCGACAGAACCACAACTCGGTCGGCGATACTAAAGGTCTTTCTTACATCACGACGGTAGGCATCTCCGCCCTCTTCGAAAGCCTTCTTAAACTCGCCATCGTGATCGTGGAGTATTACGTACTTGCCTGCTTTGTGGGCCATACGAGCCATAATTGACTTACGTTTGTAGGAGCCACGGGCGCTAATGTGTAAATGAATGATGTCATAGGATGGCATGATCATCGCATAGCGAATCAACGCTCGGGAAAATGCGACGGATTTACCGAGCTTTGAGGAACCGATGCCCGTCCCCAGGTACTCAAAGGCATCGCATGCCTCAGGGAGACCTGCGTCTAGATAACCTTTCACGACTGAGACAATTCCGCCGTGAAGAGAGAGATCGGGTCCGACCATTAACACCTTTGCATGGACGTGCGGATAACCTTTAGTCATTGATTTCCTCTTACCGAAAGCTTAGACGGCGAGCTGGAAGCCCCCCCCAGATTGAAAACTCCGGGCCAACGTCTTTTGTCACTACCGCACCGGCAGCAATCACACAATGGTCGGCAATTCTAACGCCCTTAAGAATCGTTACGCCGCTACCAATCCATACATCATTGCCGATGACGACATCTTGGTCATTCTCTGGAAGCTTGTCCGACTCATCAAGCGTCATCATGGGTCGGTCGAGAACATCTGTACGATGGTCTCCAGTAATAATTGTGAGATGAGGGCCGCTCATGACGTAATTGCCGATATGAATCTTCGCACGGGTCGTTAGAAACGTTGCTCCTGGGCCAATATATACATCATGTCCCATGTAAATATTTTCAATCCCCTGAATTTCGCTACGACGACCGATGGTTACGTTTTTACCGCATGATGCAAAGGAGCGTCGTAGGGCAGGAAGCAAGAGCAATTTGTTATAAGCTCGCGAGATACCATCAAGCAATCTGTACCCAGCGCCCATGGCTAAGATTTCCTCCACACCATCTTGTCCACCACGCCGGTGTAGCTCTGGATGATCTTGACCACCTTGGTGGACACGGTCTCGTCGGCGTAGTCGGGGACGGGCGCCTCGGGCAGCGACCCCTCCGCGTCGAGCTCGACGGCGGTGTGTACCGCCTGGAGCAGGCCGCGCTCGCTGATGCCGGCCAGCGTGAAGCAGGCCTTGTCCAGCGCCTCGGGGCGCTCGGTGGAGGTGCGGATGCAAACCGCCGGGAACGGGCGGCCGACGCTCGCGAAGAAGCTGGACTCCTCGGGCAGGGTGCCGGAGTCCGACACCACCGCGAAGGCGTTCATCTGCAGGCAGTTGTAGTCGTGGAAGCCCATGGGCTCGTGCATGCGCACGCGCGGGTCGAGCTTGAAGCCGGTGGCCTCCAGGCGCTTGCGGGAGCGCGGGTGGCAGGAGTACAGGATCGGCATGTCGTACTTCTCGGCGAGCGCGTTGATCGCGGTGAACAGGCTCGTGAAGTTCGCCTCGGTGTCGATGTTCTCCTCGCGGTGGGCGGACAGCAGCATGTAGCGCTTGGGCTCAAGGCCGAGCTCGGAGAGGATGTCGGAGGCCTCGATCTTGCCCAGGTTGGCGCGAAGGACTTCTGCCATGGGCGACCCGGTGACGTAGGTGCGCTCCGGGGCGCAGCCGGTGTCCTTGAGGTAGCGGCGGGCGTGCTCGGAGTATGCCAGGTTGACGTCGGAGATCACGTCGACGATGCGGCGGTTGGTCTCCTCGGGCAGGCACTCGTCCTTGCAGCGGTTGCCCGCCTCCATGTGGAAGATGGGGATGTGCAGGCGCTTTGCCGCGATGGCGGACAGGCAGCTGTTGGTGTCGCCCAGGATGAGCAGCGCGTCGGGCTGGACCTGGACCATCAACTTGTAGCTCGAGGCGATGATGTTGCCCACCGTCTCTCCCAAGTCCGCGCCCACGGCGTCCAGGTAGACGTCCGGGTCGTCCAGCGACAGGTCGCGGAAGAAGATGCCGTTAAGCGTGTAATCATAGTTCTGCCCGGTGTGAGCCAGCAGGCAGTCGAAGTGGCGGCGGCACTTCTTGATGACCTCGGACAGGCGGATGACCTCGGGGCGCGTGCCCACGATGATCAGGAGCTTCAGGCGGCCGTCGTCCCTGAAGCGGATATCGGAATAGTCCTTGCCCATGCGGCTAGACCTCCTCGTAGTAGGTGTCGGGGTTCTCGGGGTCGAAGGGCTCGTTGGCCCACATGACCGTCACGAGGTCCTCGGTGTCGGACAGGTTGGTGATGGAGTGCGTGTAGCCGGGAATCATCTCCACGGCGCGCATGTCGGAACCCGAGACGGTGTACTCGTCGACGGGGAACGGATTTCCGTTGGCGTCCTCCCCCACCTTCCTCAGCTTGATGCTCGCGGTGCCGGAGACCACCAGGAACCTCTCCCACTTGCTCATGTGCCAGTGGTTGCCCTTGGTGATGCCGGGTCTGGACACGTTGATCGAGACCTGGCCGCGCTCGGGCGTGCGCAGGAACTCCGTGAACGAGCCGCGCGCGTCCGTGTTGGGCCTGAGGCTATAGGCGAAGTGTCCCGGCTCGTAGTAGGACAGGAATGTGCTCCAGAGCTTCTTGGAGAAGGAGCCCTCGGTGAGGTCGAGTACCGAGAGGGTCTCTCGGCTGTCGCGGAAGCCGTCGAGCAGGTAGACGATCTCGCCCAGGGTCTTCACGTCGGTCCCGGGGACGTAGCAGAACTCCTCGCCCTCCACGCGCTCCAGTCCGTCGTAGCCGCAGCGGTGCTCACGCCCCAGCAGGGCGCCCAGCATCTCGCCGACCAGGTCGTCGATGTAGAGGAGCTCCAGCTCCACGCTGGGGTCGCTCACGGTGTAGGGGCGGCCGTTGGCGATGGCGTCGCAGAAGGTGGCGACGGCGGAGTTGTAGCGCGGGCGGCACCACTTGCCGTAGAGGTTGGGGAAGCGGTAGATGAGCACCGGGGCGCCCGTGCGTCCGGAGTACTCCCGGAACAGGCCCTCCCCCGCCAGCTTGGACTCGCCGTAGACAGAGCCCTCGAAGCGGCCCGACAGGCTCGCCTGCGCGGAGCTGGAGAGCATGACGGGGCATCTGTTGCCGTGGCGCTCGAGCGTCTCGAGCAGCGTGGAGGCGAACCCGAAGTTGCCCTCCATGAACTCGGACTGGTCCTTTGGGCGGTTGACGCCGGCCAGGTTGAAGACGAAGTCGGCGCGGGAGCAGTAGTCCTCCAGCTCGGCGGGCGTCGAGTCGAGGTCGTACTCCATGACCTCGAGGGGCAGCAGGCCCGCGTACTTCTCGCGTCGGTCCTTGCCGTCCCTTATGTTCTTGAGGGCGCAGCAGAGGTTCCTGCCCACGAAGCCCCTGGCGCCGGTGACGAGGACGCGCACCCTACTGCACCGCCTCGTGCTCGCGGCCCTCCAGGGCCAGCTGTACGTACTCGGCGGTCTTGATCTTGGCGATGGTGCCCTCCACGTCGAGCCTCTCGGTGTTGTGGCTCGTGTAGGACTCGTCGGCCTGGGTCTCCACCTCGCCGTCGACGACGAACTTGTCGTAGTTGAGGTCGCGCGAGTCGCAGGCGACGCGGTAGTAGCCGCCCATGTCCTCGGCCCTCAGGCGCTCCTCGCGGGTCATCAGGGTCTCGAAGAGCTTCTCGCCGTGGCGGGTGCCGATCACCTGGGTGCCCACCCGGCCGAAGACCTCCTGGACGGCCTCGGCGAGATCGCCGATGGTGGAGGCCGGCGCCTTCTGGATGAACAGGTCGCCGGGGTTGGCGTGCTCGAAGGCGAACTGCACGAGGTCCACCGCCTCGTCCAGGTTCATGAGGAAGCGAGTCATGTTGGGGTCGGTGACCGTGAGCGGCTCCCCCTTTCGGATGCGGTCGATGAACAGCGGGATGACCGAGCCGCGCGAGCACATGACGTTGCCGTAGCGGGTGCAGCAGATGGTGGTGCGGCCGGCGCCGTTGCGGGCGTTGGCGTAGATGATGGACTCCATCATGGCCTTGGACTTGCCCATGGCGTTGATGGGGTAGGCGGCCTTGTCGGTGGACAGGCACACGACGCGGTCGACGCCCTCGTCGATGGCTGCGTGCAGGACGTTGTCCGTGCCGATGACGTTGGTTCGCACGGCCTCCATGGGGAAGAACTCGCAGGAGGGCACCTGCTTGAGGGCGGCGGCGTGGAAGATGTAGTCCACGCCGTGCATGGCGTCACGCACGCTCTGGGCGTTGCGGACGTCGCCGATGAAGAAGCGGACCTTGGAGGCGAGCTCCGGGGACTTCTCCTGCAGGCGGTGGCGCATGTCGTCCTGCTTCTTCTCGTCGCGCGAGAAGATGCGGATCTCGGCCAGGTCGGTGTTCATGAAGTGCTTGAGCACGGTGTTGCCGAACGAGCCGGTGCCGCCCGTGATCATCAGGGTCTTGTCTTTAAAGGTGGTCGAATCGTTCATCTATTTGCCTTCCTTACGTTTGGCTTTTGTAAACTGGTAAAAGAGAAATTTCGTATTAGTTACGAGGTATCGTTTGAAAAGCCGCTTCGGCTCTTGAATAAGTCTGTATAGCCACTCGAGACTCAGGTTTTGCATCCACATCGGCGCCTCTGGCACCACGCCGGCGAGAACGTTGAACGCTCCGCCAACACCGATCATCAACGGTTGTGGCCCTCCCTTGAGCTCGTGCATAAGAACTTCTTGACGGGGCGCGCCAAGAGCAATCCATGCGAAGTTAGCTCCTGAGTTGGCGATGCGATTAGAAAGCTCATGCTTTTCGTTTTCGGACAAAGGACGGAAAACGGACGGTTCCATTCCCACAATTTTTAAACCGGGGAAATCCCTGTTGAGCGATTCTCTGAGGGCGTCAAGATTCTTCTGTTCATTTCCGTAGAAATAGTGACTCCACCCGTATTGACTGGAAATCTCAAAAATCTCGCGCATCAAATCCGGACCGGTAACGCGGTCCATCGATTCAAATGACTTACGGCCTACAACTGATAAGGGCTTGCCGTCGGGAACGGACATGACTGATTCCGCCTGGCAATCCCAATATGAGGGGTCATCATGAGCCAAAACAGACGTATGGGCATTTGAGACGCAAATGTACTCGCCATGGAGTTCATCGATATGTTCAGCTAGAAAATTGATGCAATCTGACATGTTTGTTCCCGTGATTGGAACATCGATCACGGGAACGCGATTCAACTCAGAGTATTTCGAATAGTCCCCGAGCATTAGCACGCACCCTTACCGGTGATGACCTCAATAACCGTGAGGATTACAATCTTGAGGTCGGTGAAAATGCCCCGGCTGGCGATGTACTCGAGATCGCGGCGGACCATACCGTCGAAACCCGTTGAATTTCGATCGGTCACCTGCCACCAGCCGGTGATGCCGGGCTTGACGGCCAGGCGCTGCAGGTCGAATTCCGTGTACTCGGCCACCTCGTTGGGCAGCGGCGGGCGCGGGCCGACGACCGACATCTGGCCCAGGAACACGTTGAGGAACTGCGGTAACTCGTCGATGGAGTGCTTGCGGATGAACTTGCCGATCTTCGTTACGCGCGGGTCGTCCTTCATCTTGAACATGGCGCCGGCGATCTCGTTCTGCTCCTTGAGCTCGGCGAGGCGCTCGTCGGCGTCCCTGTACATGCTGCGGAACTTCCACATGCGGAAGGTGGAAAGGCTGCCGTCGCGGTGGGTCTGGCCCACGCGGATCTGGCTGTAGAACGGGTTGCCCTCGCTCTCCAGGCGGATGGCCGCGGCCAGCACCAGGCTCGGAATGGCGATTACGGCCAGCACGCAGCCGCTGAACACGATATCGAAGGCGCGCTTGACGGTGCGATAGGCCAGGCGCGTTCGGTCCCAGTCCTTCACGGCCTGCATAGCCTTGTAGCACATGCTCACGTCGCCGCCATTCATGGCCTGGGCAACAAGCGCGGCCCCCACCGGCGCTCCTTCTGAATATTCAGTTTTGTCTGACACTATTTCCTTCAAACCTACGTCCCCGCCCCCGGGGATCCCCCCTGTCCCGTTAAACAGTCGCCTGCAGCTAGGCGATCGCCTTTTTAAGGTTTCGCGTGACGCGCTGCTCGGCTGAAAGCACGGCGAGACCAACGCGAGTTGTTACGCGTCGGCCACACAGGTCGAGCTCCAGATAAGCAGTGCTCTTGCGTCTGTTAATGGTTTTGATTAGGCCTTCGTGGCCCAGCAGCGGACCGGCCGTTACTACGACCTGATCGCCGTCTTTTAAGGCCTCGCTCATGGGCACTACGCGGTCTCCCCTGTGCGTAAAACTGCCAATAAGCTGGACCTCTTCTTTTGCCAGCGGCACAAACTGACCGTCCTGGGATAGCACCCGGGCAAAGTCGTCCATGCGCAGCAGATACTGTTGCACGGTGCGGGGATCTGCCGTATCGCAGATAAGATATCCGGGAAAGAGCGGCTTGGTCGTATCGACCCATTCGCCGTGTACCTTAATCTCGGTTTGAAATTGGGGATAAAAGAGCTCCTGTATGGCGCTAGCCGGCACCATGCGCTCGATGCGCTCGCGCATTACGTCTTCGCGACCGTTAATGACCTGGATCACATACCACACGAGCACCACCCCCTTGCTGTCTTACGTGTGGCTCACGGAGTTTGGGTATGGCTTCGCCAGGGCGCTTGTGCGCGAAGGCGCTCCATATTCAAAACCTGAGCCCAGTTAGACAAGCACGTGGCTCTGCCCCACCGTGAACGATATGTATGAGTGCAGTGGCTAGAGACGCGGACGTGTATCGCAAAATGCCCGCAACTCCAGCTGGCTGCGTGCGAACCAGTCAAGCGGGAACAAAACTGGACCGCACGCAAACAGCTAAGGCATGCACACTGACAACAATTTCGCTGGTTTAAATCAACGAAAAAGGCATCGGACTTTATTGGGTTTCTGCTCAGGAGGGGCACCGCCGTTACGGCCGGATGCTCTCTGCGCGCTCGCGTGGTTGCTCATATTGATGCGTATAACGCATCCGCACAAACAGCAACGCGGAGTTGAAACCATGTGATGCGAAGTAGTTTAGCACAGCGTTTGGGGACGACTGTATTAGGTTCTGGTTTGTAGCATATAAGGCACAAGCTGCATTCGTTAGGCTGTTTTGCACCGATAATACGTTATTGCAGGTTATGGGCAGGGTTGCGTAACGATTGCTAGGCGCGAGGTTGATGCGCTGCGAGAGCGCTCGTCACACAATGGGCACGCCCGACTACAGAGTCAACGCATTTTGAGACGGATTGTTGGACAACTTTTGGGAAGTGGCTGGGTATATGGGCACCAATATCCGCTTGGAAAGCGAGTGATATGATTCGATCTACAAGCTTTCGAATCGAAAAGGCGGAATAAGCATGGGAAATCCCGTGATAACACTCAGGGACTTGATGCCGGTGGCACACCCCGAGAAGACCAAGGTTAAGTTCAACATGAACGCTGGCGATGTGAGCCTACGCGCGTACGACCTGCTGCTAAAAGATACCTCGACCACCGAGAGGACCGATAGCGGCTCGCGATGGTACGAGATGAACGCGTGGAGGAGCGCGACAGGGCAGGCGAACAACAACCTCAACCATGCAGAGTACCTGCTCTCGTTCGCCCAGTACTACACTTACGGGCCCGAGTACTTCATCTTCGGCGGCATGCACAAAGTGGAGAAGGTGGTGCCCGAGGTGCTGGGCGGCGTGGGCTACAAGCTGACGCTTCTTCCTGACTACGAGGCCTACATCAAGCGACTTATCATCAAGCTGAAGAAGCCTATCGGACGCAATATCTACAACAAGTTCTACGAGAAAGCGATGCGAGACTTTGAGCCCGTTGTATACGAATACTCGATGAGTCTGGGCAACGTGAGCCCCTTCCCCGGCTACAAGTACGTTCGCATCGACCACAAGACACTGCAGGCCGTCATCGCTAGCGTGGGCTCCGACTGGTACTGGGCGCTGGACAACGTGAAGGGCGTCTACTGCATCACCGACACCGCCACGGGACGGCTCTACGTGGGCTCGGCCTCGGGCGACAGCAAGAAGGACGCAGGCGCGGACCTGGGTATCTGGCAGCGTTGGCGCGCCTATGCCAACCCCGAGGACCCTACGGGCGGCAACAAGGAATTCAAGGCCATCATGGCTAAGCACGGGGCTGGGTACATCATCGAGAACTTTACCTACTCCATCCTTGAGGTATGCGACACAAAGATGACAACTGCCGAGGTGTGCGAGCGAGAGAGTCATTGGAAGGACGTATTGGGATCGCGCAAGTTCGGCATGAACAAGAATTAGGTGTGTACCATGGGTTTACTGCGGACGGTAAGGGATTGCGTTTACGACATGGCCGTGGGTGACGCGGTTGGCGTGCCCTACGAGTTTAGGCCGCGCGGCAGCTTCACCCGCAATGACATGACGGTCCATTTGCAAAAATGCAGCTCAGACTACTAAATATCGTATGTAAATAAAAAAGCCACCCGATAGAGTGGCTTTGCATTCACGATGGTGGAGACGAGGGGGATCGAACCCCTGACCTCTTGACTGCCAGTCAAGCGCTCTCCCAGCTGAGCTACGCCCCCGTGACGAAGAGAAACTATAGGGGAAGTTGGCGCGACGTGCAAGGACTTTTTTGGGTCAGACTCTAAATACCTATTGATATAAGTAAGCAATAGCCGTGCCGGTGTGAACTTGGATCGTGGCTGTTGACCTGACGACGTTGCTAATGCCGGTGTCGGCCAACAGGTCCAGCGGGATCCGATCTAGCTCCCACTCTAGGCCGTGTTCGCTTACCTTGGTGTTGGGGGCTATGGCGATGATGGAAAACGTCTTGCCCTCGGCACCCTCGATGGTCCACGACTCACCTGCGTGAAGGATGCGGGCGACCACCTTGTCCTCGGCAATCCAGACAGGAGCATCCTCGTAGCCTGCGAGCAGCCCCAGCACGGACAGGGCCATATCCGGGCGGCCGCCGGTGGCGCAGGTCGCAACCACTTCGGCACCCGGCCAGCGACGGCGGACCGAATCGAGCGCCAACGCCAAATCGGTGTAGTCCTTGTACGGGTCATGGCGCTCTACCTCAAAAGCTTCGGCGGCATCGACCAGCGCACGACCGGCGTCGCTCACCGTGTCGGCATCCCCCACATACACGTCGCAGCCCAGGCCGGCACTCAGCAGCGCGTCGAGCCCGCGGTCCACGGCGACAACGTGGTCGCACTCCCCCGCCAGCTGACGCAGCAAATCCGCGCTCGCCACCACGGGTGAGCCGCAGACCACTAACACCTTACAAGCCACAGCTCTCGCCTATCCCTCAAACGTAAGAACGCGGGCCAGATCCAGGTCCTCATAGCTATCGATAAAGATATCGCAGTTGTCGCGAACCTTGTCGCGCTCCATGCGACCGTGCGGGTCGTAGATGCCCACTCGCTTAAAGCCTGCGGTGCCAGAGCTCTTAAGGCCAAAGACGGCGTCCTCAAACACCCATGCACGCTCAAACTTGTGCCCATGGCGCTCCTCCAGACGGCGCAGCGCCAGCTCGTACACATCAGGGAACCGCTTGGAGCGTCCCGCCTCGCCCGTGGTGGTCACAAACTCCATGTAGGCATCGAGCCCGGCGCCCGCAAGTGCAGACTTAACCAACTCGGCGGGCGTGGACGTGGCAACGCACATGGCAATACCGGCCTCCTGCGCCTGCTTCAAAAATGCAAGCAGGCCCTCACGCGGCGGCACCTTGGAGTAGCCATCGATCAGGATGTCGCTCAGCTCGCGGTAGAGCTCTTCGCCATTTTCGCCAATACCCCAGATGTCGTGGTAGGCCTGGCACTCATCCTCGAGAGACAAATGCTCAAACTGGGCAAAATCGTCGACCGTCACGTCAACTCCGTGGCGGTGCAATAACTCGGGCTGGGCATAGGCCCAAACGGGGGTGCTATTAACCAACGTGCCGTCGCAATCGAAAATAAAAGCAACACTTGGGGCAGCGATGTGGTTCATAAACGAGCCTTTCGATGTCAAAGGGTAAACAACCTGCTAAAAACGTTTTACCAAACGTCAACCTAACAATCTAGAAACGCTAATTGGTAAAACTGTCAAGAGTTTTACCACGGCAATTCTGCAAGTGGTATAAACATGGCGCTTACCGATTAAACGCCACCGCAAAACCTCTTTCGTTCATAAAAGTAACGTACAGGTGCTATCTTATTTTGTGCCGAAAGTTCCACCGAGCACGCGAGGTGGAACGAATCATAGAACTATCGCCGTCCCTTCGATTCGTGCAGCCTTGGACCTTTCGCATCTAGTCACCAAGGCAACACGCTGCCGCGTCATGATGGGATCAAACGTGAGCGATACAAAGCTAAAGCCAGCAACCAAAAAGCCTGCTACCCGTAAAGCCGCCCCGCACGCGCCGGAGCTCACCAAAGACGATGTCTATCTGTTTGGCATTGGCACGTGGGAACGCAGCTGGGAAAAGATGGGCGCGCACCCCGACACGCAGAACCGTACGCGTGGCTGGCGTTTTTGCGTTTGGGCGCCCGACGTAAAGAGCGTTCACGTCATTGGCGAATTTAACGACTGGGATGAGCAGGCCAACCCGCTGGTGCCCGTGCATACGAGCTCTATTTGGGAAGGCTTTATTCCTGGCGCCGAGCAGGGCCAGCTCTATAAATACCTTATCGAGACCAACGAGGGCGAAAAGCTCTACAAGGCCGATCCGTATGCCTTTAAGGCCGAGTGCCCTCCGGGTACCGCCAGCGTGCTGTGGACCCTCGATGGCTACCAGTGGAACGACGCGGCTTGGCTCAAGCGACGCGCCGGCCATAACCACATGTCGCAACCCCTTAACATCTACGAGGTGCATATTGGCTCGTGGAAGCGCCACGGCGACGCGCCGCAGGGCGAGCCCGACGAGTACGGCAACTACCCCGGTCCCATGGACCCCTTCCCCGCGCAGCGCGGTGAGTTTTACACCTACGACGACCTGTCGGTGGAGCTCGTGGACTACGTGCGCGACATGGGCTATACGCATATCGAGGTCATGCCGCTTATGGAGCATCCCTTCGATGGCTCCTGGGGCTACCAGACGACCGGCTACTACGCCGCCACGTCGCGCTACGGCAACCCGCAGCAGCTCATGCACTTTATCGATGCGTGCCACGAGGCAGGCATCGGCGTGATCATGGACTGGGTTCCCGGCGGTTTTTGCGCCGACTCCCACGGCCTTGCCACCTTTAACGGCCACATGCTGTTTGAGCACGAGATTCACCCCAACTGGGGCACGCACAAGTTTGACTTCGCCCGCGGCGAGGTCCGCTCCTTCCTGGTCTCCAACGTGCTGTACTGGCTTGAGAACTTCCACGTGGACGGCATTCGCATGGACGGCGTGTCCAGTATGCTGTACCTCAACTTTGGCATTGACGATCCCAGCCAAAAGAAGTTCAACAAGTACGGTACCGAGGAAGACCTGGACGCCAGCGCGTTTATCCGTCAAGTTAATTGCGCTGTAGAGGCGCACTACCCCGACGTGATGATGATGGCCGAGGAGTCCACCGCGTGGCCGCTCGTGACCTACCCGCCGCAGGACGGCGGCCTGGGTTTCCACTACAAGTGGGACATGGGCTGGATGAACGACACCCTGCACTACATGCAGACCGATTTTCCGTGGCGCCCCGGCAACCACGGCCTGCTCACGTTCTCCATCATGTATGCCTTTACCGAGAACTTTATCTGTCCGCTGAGCCACGACGAAGTCGTGCACGGCAAGTGCTCGCTCATCGGCCGTATGCCGGGCGACTGGTGGCGCCAGTTTGCCGGCCTGCGCACGCTGGCCTTCTACCAGATGACGCACCCCGGTGCCAAGCTCAACTTTATGGGCAACGAGATCGGCCAGTTTATTGAATGGCGCTACTACGAGTCCATTCAGTGGTTCTTGACCGAGGAGTACGAGACCCACCGTCATCATCAGGCGTTTATCAAGGCGCTTAACCACCTGTATACCGCCGAGCCCGCCCTGTACGAGCGCGGCTACACCGACGATGGCTTTACCTGGATCGACGCGGACAACTCCAAGCAGTCCATCGTGAGCTTTGTCCGTCAGGGCGAGGACATCGACGACGACCTGGTGATCCTGATCAACTTTGACCCGGCGAGCTATGAGAGCTTCCGTGTGGGCGTGCCGCGCGAGGGTGACTGGGAGGTCATCTTTGACTCCGACCGTCCCGAGTTTGGCGGCAGCGGATACGCCGGCGAGGAGCCCTACACCTGCTCGAGCGAGCCCTATCCCTGGAACGGGCAGATGGACTCCATCGAGATTAAGGTGCCCGGCCTGGCAGGCGTGGTGCTTAAGCGCCGCGGCCCCAGCAGCTATAAGCCGCCCGTGGTCGAGAAGCCCAAGAAGGCGACGCGCAGGCGTACGTCCTCGGTGAAGCCCAAGACCGCGGCCGGCAAGAAGGCTCCGGCCAAGGCGAAGGCTGCCAAGCCCGCTGCCAAGGCTTCGGCCAAGTCCACCACGGCCAAAAAGGCAGCCACTAAAAAGGCTGCTCCCAAGGCCAAGGCAGCCGCTGCTAAGGCTCCTGCCGAGAAAGCGTAACAAAGCCGTTACAGCTGTAATCACCCGCCCCGACAGGGCGTAGGATACAAGCCATAGCCGTTCCGGGAGAAACATCCCCGGGGGAAAGGAACGTATGAATAAGATCTTCGACAACAAGCAGGAGTTTACCGAGCTCTATCGCGATGCCGTCATGAGCATCAGCGGCAAGAGCGTCGAGGCCGCCAGCGACCTCGACCGCTTTAATGCCCTGGCAAAGCTCGTGGCCGAGAAGGCCCGCACCGTTGCCACCAAGAGCGACGCCCGCGCCACCGCCGAGGGCAAAAAGCGCGTGTACTACTTCTCGATCGAGTTTTTGATCGGCCGCCTGCTCGACAACTACCTGCTCAACTTTGGCGTGCGCGACATGGTCGCCGAGGCGCTCGACGACATGGGCTTCGACCTGTCCGTCATCGAGAACCAGGAGCCCGATCCGGCTCTGGGCAACGGCGGCCTGGGCCGTCTGGCCGCATGCTTCCTGGATTCCATGGCAGCCGAGGGCATTGCCGGCTACGGCAACGGCATGCGCTACCGCTACGGTCTGTTTAAGCAGGAAATCGTCAACGGCAGCCAGGTCGAGGCTACCGACGAGTGGCTCACCCACGGCTATCCCTGGGAGGTCTGCCGTCAGGACAAGGCCGTGACCATCAAGTTTGGTGGCCACGTTGAGGGCTTTGAGGAGAACGGCCGCACGTTCTACCGCACGGTGGACACGCAGGACATCCTGGCCGTCCCTTATGACATCCCCGTGGTGGGCTATGCCGGCGAGACCGTCAACAAGCTGCGCGTCTGGGCCGCCGAGCCGGTCGAGGAGCACTTTGACCTGGAGGCCTTCAACCGCGGCGACTACGCCCAGGCCGATGCCGAGCGCGCCGAGGCCGAGGCCATCAGCGCCATCCTCTACCCCAACGACGCCGGCGAGCACGGCCGTCTGCTGCGCCTGAAGCAGGAGTACCTGTTTGTCTCGGCCGGCATCTACAGCCTGCTCGACACCTTTGAGAAGGAGCACGGCGAGAACTGGGAGCTGCTGCCGCAGTTTGTGGCCATCCACACCAACGACACGCACCCCGCCATGTGCGGCCCCGAGCTCATGCGCATCCTGATCGACGAGAAGAAGCTCGAGTGGGATGACGCCTGGAACATCGTGACGCAGGTCGTAAGCTACACCAACCACACCATCCTGCCCGAGGCTCTGGAGAAGTGGCCCATCGGTACGTTCTCCAAGCTCCTCCCCCGCGTGTACCAGATCATCGACGAGATCAGCCGTCGTTGGCACGAGTCGTTCGACACCACGCAGGAGGGCTGGCAGGAGCGTCTGCGCCAGACCGCCATCCTGTGGGACGGCGAGATTCGCATGGCCAACCTGTCCGTGATCTGCAGCCATAGCGTCAACGGCGTGGCCAAGATCCACTCCGACATCATCAAGAACATCGTGCTCAAGGACTTCTATGCCCTGACGCCCGAGAAGTTCAACAACAAGACCAACGGTATCTCGCACCGTCGCTTCTTTGCCGAGGCCAACCCCACCTACGCCAAGCTCGTCACCGATGCCATTGGCGACGGCTGGCTCAAGGACGCCTTTGAGCTGGAGAAGCTCAAGGAGTTCCAGAACGACACCGAGTTCCTGAAGGCCGTGGGTGCCTCCAAGCGCGCCAACAAGGAGCGCCTGGCCGCCTACGTTAAGGCCGAGACCGGTCTGGTTATTGATCCCAACACCGTCTTCGATGTTCAGGTTAAGCGCTTCCACGCTTACAAGCGCCAGCTCATGAACATCATGAAGGTAATGGACATCTACAACCGTCGCATCGCCGATCCCAACTTCCACGTGACGCCGACGACCTTCATCTTTAGCGGCAAGGCTGCCTCGAGCTACACCTTTGCTAAGGAGACCATCCGCCTCATTAACTCCGTGGCCGACGTCATCAACAACGATGCCCGCGTCAACGAGGTCATGAAGGTCTGCTTTATCCCCAACTTCCGCGTGAGCAACGCCCAGCTCATCTACCCTGCCGCCGAGATCTCGGAGCAGATCTCCACGGCCGGTAAGGAGGCCTCGGGCACGTCCAACATGAAGCTCATGATGAACGGCGCCATTACGCTGGGCACCCTCGACGGCGCCAACATCGAGATCGCCGACCTGGCCGGCCGCGAGAACGAGGCCATCTTTGGCCTGACCGCCCCCGAGGTCGAGCAGCTCTGGGCATCCAACAACTACTTTGCGTGGGATACCCTCAACGGCGATCGCGAGCGTCTGGGCCGCGTGATGGACGAGCTCAAGGACAACACCTTTGCGGGTCTTTCGGGCAACTTCGAGAGCATCTACAACGAGCTCATGAACAACAACGACCCCGACTTGGTCATGGCAGACTTCCGCAGCTACGTGGATGCATGGGAGAAGCTCACCGGCAGCTACGGCGACCAGGAGACCTGGAACCGCAAGGCGCTGCTCAACACCGCCTCCTCCGGCTGGTTCTCGAGCGACCGCACCATTCGCGAGTACCGCGACGAGATCTGGCACGCGTAAAGGCGCGCAAGCTCCCTTATGCCAGCACGGCATTACTCGACGGGCGCGACCGAGCGCCGCGCCCGTCGCTAATGGGTTTAGGAACATCGATGACAGAAGGAGAAATCGATGAGTAAGAAAGAATGCATCGCGATGCTCCTCGCAGGAGGACAGGGCAGCCGATTGGGGGCACTCACCCAAAAGATCGCTAAGCCGGCGGTTAGCTTTGGTGGCAAGTTCCGCATTATCGACTTTTCGCTCTCCAACTGCTCCAACTCGGGCATCGACACGGTGGGCGTTCTGACGCAGTATCGCCCCTACCTGCTGCATGCCTACGTGGGCTCCGGCGAGGCGTGGGATTTGGACAGCCGCGACGGCGGCGTGTCGATCCTGCCGCCGTACGAGACGCAGACCGGTGGCGCCTGGTATGCGGGCACGGCCGACGCCATCACGCAGAACCTGGACTACATCAAGGCCAACGACCCCAAGTACGTCCTTATTCTTTCGGGCGATCACCTGTATCGCATGGATTACCGCAAGATGCTCAAGACGCACATTGAGAACAACGCCGACCTCACGGTGAGCGTTATGCCCGTGCCGTGGGAGGAGGCCAGCCGCTTTGGCATCCTGACCACCGACCCCGAGGACGGCCGCATCACCAAGTTCACCGAGAAGCCCGATAAGCCCGATTCGAACCTCGCGTCCATGGGCATCTACATCTTCTCGGCCGACGTCCTGATCGAGGCACTCGAGGAGGACGCTCTGGACCAGCGCTCGAGCCACGACTTTGGCAAGGACATTATCCCCAAGCTGCTCGGCGAGAACAAGCGCCTGTACAGCTACGAGTTCCACGGCTTTTGGAAGGACGTCGGCACCATCGCCAGCTTCCACGAGACCTCGATGGATCTGCTGGGCAACAACCCCGAGTTCGATCTGTTCGACAAGCACTTCCCCATCATGTCCAACATCACCACGCGACCGCCGCACTACATTGGCCCGGACGGCCGCCTGGACGACTGCCTGGTCTCCAACGGCTGCAAGATTTACGGCACAGCTCGCCACTCGATCCTTTCGACCGATGTCATCATCGAGGAGCGCGCCGTTGTCGAGGACTCCGTGCTGCTGCCGGGTGCGCACGTTAAGAGCGGCGCGCACATCTGCCGCGCTATTTTGGGCGAGAACTCCACGGTCGAAGAGGGCGTGAAGCTCGGCTCTGTCGATACCACCAAGGATACGGCCGTCGTTGGAAATGACGTCGTTATCGGGAAGGGGGAATGATCCGATGATCAATCGCAAGGCCATCGGTTATATCACCGCTAACTACTCTTCGACCTACGGCAGCGTGCTGCTCAAGGACCGCCCCATCGCGTCCGTTCCGTTTTTGGGCCGCTACCGCCTGATCGACTTCCCGCTGTCCAACATGATGAATGCTGGCATTAAGACCGTTGGCGTCGTCATGCCGGGCAACTACCGTTCCCTGATCGACCACGTGGGCTCGGGCAAAGACTGGGGCCTGGACCGCAAGAAGGGCGGCCTGTTCATGGTGCCCGGCAACGCGTATGGCACCACCAAGGGCGGCATGCGCTTCCTGCTGCGTGACATCATCTCCAACAAGACGCTGTTCCAGCGCTCGGACAAGCCCTATGTTGTGATGATGGGCACCAACATCATCTTTAACATGGACCTCAACACCATCATCGAGGCGCACGAGAACTCCGGCGCCCAGATGACCGTCGTGTACTGCAAGGCCACGCGCAACGTTGAGGACGAGACCAAGCTCGAGATCGGCGAGAACGGCCGCCTGACGGGCGTGAGCGCCGGAGTCGTGTATGGCGACAACGCGTCCATGGACTGCTGCATCGTCAACCGCGATACCCTGCTCGAGATTATCGATCACTACCAGGCTGCCGACTATCTGGACCTGCTCGAGGCACTCCAGGGCGACTTTGGCAACATCGACGTGTGCAGCTACGAGTACAAGGGCGAGGTCGTGGGCGTGTTTAGTGAGAAGTCGCTGTACCGCCGCAGCATGGACCTGCTCGACCAGACCGTTGCCGACCAGCTCTTCGACCCCGAGCGCCCGATCCTGACCAAGGCCCACGACGTGCCGCCTTCGCGCTACGCGACCGGCAGCCACGCCTGCAACTCGATTATCTCGGCCGGCTGCATCATCAAGGGCACCGTGCGCAACTCGATCCTGTCGCGCGGCGTTGTGGTTGAGGAAGGCGCATCGGTGACCAACTCGATCATCAACCAGAGCTGCATCATTAAGAGCGGCGCCCGCGTTGAGAACGCCATTCTGGACAAGAACAACGTGGTTCCCACCAACACCGAGCTTCGCGGCACGCCCGAGAACATCCTGGTGCTGGGCAAGGCTCCGTTAACTTCCGACACCACCATCGTACGTTAACGTTGGTACCGCAACATCGCTCGTAACATGTAGAATAGCCGCCCGGTTCGCGCCTGGCGGCTATTCTCGAATAACAACATGGGAGACAATATGGCTGATTCCAGCAAAAAGATGCAGATCGTGTTTGCCTCGGCCGAGTGCGCACCGTTTGTGAAGACCGGTGGCCTGGGCGACGTGGCGGGCTCGCTGCCTGCGGCGCTTGTGCGCGCCGGCGCCGAGGTCATCGTGATGGTGCCCAAGTACGCCACCATCAAGGACGAGTACAAGGCGCAGATGGAGCACTTCTCCGACTTTTACGTGAGCCTGGGCTGGCGCAATGAGTACTGCGGACTCGAGAAGCTCGAGCACGACGGCGTCACCTATATGTTCATCGACAACGAGCGCTACTTTGCGCGCGACTATCCGTACGGCTTCTTTGACGACGGTGAGCGCTTTGCGTTCTTCTCCAAGGCCATCACCGAGAGCCTGCAGCACCTGCCGGCCGGCTTTGAGTGCGACATCCTGCACTGCAACGACTGGCAGACGGCACTGGCGCCCGTGTTCTTGCGCGAGTTCTACCAGGGCCTGCCGCTGTACGACCGCGTCAAGACCGTGTTCTCGATCCACAACGTGGCGTTCCAGGGTCAGTTTAGCGACACCGTGATGGAGGACATCCTGGGTGTGGCGCATATTCCGGCGGCCGCCTCGCAGCTGCGTTGCGACGCCTGCAGCATCAACTACATGCTGGGCGCGCTGCGCTATGCCGACGCCATCACTACGGTGAGCCCCACCTATGCCAACGAGATCCAAACGCCCGAATTCGGCGAGGGCCTGGACGGCGTTCTGCGCGAGCGTTCTTACGCGCTGCAGGGTATTTTGAATGGCATCGACGTCGCTGGCTTTGACCCGGCGACCGACAAGCGCATTGCCGCCAACTACACGGTTGAGGACCGCTCGGGCAAGGCCATCTGCAAGGCTAAGCTGCAGGAGGAGCTGGGGCTCGAGGTGCGCGACGACCGTCCGCTCATGGTGATGGTCACGCGCCTGACGCGCCAAAAGGGCATGGACCTGGTCATGTACGCGCTCGACCGTATTTTGGCCGGCGGCGTGCAGGTGGCGGTGCTGGGCACCGGCGACCGCGACTACGAGGACGGCCTGCGTTACTTCCAGGACAAGTACCCCGGCACCATGGCCGCGCGCATCGAGTTTGACCCGGCGCTGTCGCAGCGCATGTACGCCGCCGCAGACATGTTCCTGATGCCTTCGAAGTTTGAGCCCTGTGGCCTGTCGCAGATCATCGCCATGCGCTACGGTACCCTGCCCATCGTGCGCGAAACCGGTGGCCTGAAGGACACCGTGCAGCCGTACAACGAGTTTACCGGCGAGGGCACGGGCTTCTCGTTTAGTAACTTTAACGGCGACGAGATGGGCGACGCGGTCTTCCGCGCGGCGCGCCTGTTCTGGGATAACCGCGACGCCTGGAACCAGCTGGTCACGCAGGCCATGAGCCAGGACTTTAGCTGGACGCGCTCGGCCGACAAGTATCTGGACCTGTACTTCTTTATGCACCCGGAGATCGAGCGCCCGGTGACTGTGGTTGAGGATGCTGCGGTGAAGGCTGAGGCTGAGCCCGAGGTGAAGGCTGAGGCTGAGCCCGAGGTGAAGGCTGAGGCTGAGCCCAAGGCAGAGGATGCTCGCGAACCCGAGGCCAAGCCGGCTGCGAAGCCTGCCGTCAAGAAGACCACGACGCGTAAGACGACGGCCAAGAAGGCTACTACTACGAAGGCTGCCACCAAGACCGCTTCGACGACCAAGGCTGCTGCTACCAAGACGACCGCTGCCAAAGCAACGACCACGCGCAAGCGCACGACCGCTGCCGCCAAGAAGGCCACCGAAGTTGAGGCTACTCCCGAGGTAAAGGCCGAGGCCACGGCTGAGGCTCCTGCCACCGAGGCCAAGCCGGCCGCCAAGGCTCCGGCTAAGACCGCAGCCAAGAAGACGACCGCCGCTAAGACCACCGCTGCCAAGAAGACCACGGCTTCGAAGACAACGACCACCAAGGCCGCTGCAACGAAGGCTGCCCCCAAGGCCGCTGCAAAGCCGACTGCCAAGGTTGAGGAGACAGGCGCCGAGCCCAAGCCCGCTGCCAAGACCACCACGCGCAAGCGCGCCACGACGACGGCCAAGAAGACCACGACCAAGGCCGCTGCCCTCAAGGCAGAAGCCAAGCCCGAGGTCAAGGCCGCCCCGAAGGCCGAGGCCAAGGTTGAGGCAAAGCCCGAGCCCGCCAAGGTGACTCCGGTCTCCCCCGCCGCTCCGGCCGAGGAAAAGGCCCCGTCCAAGAAGACGTCCGTCCGCAAGGCAACCGCCACCCGCAAGCGTCGCTAATCCGGACGATCCAAAACCCAAACATCACCATACAAGGGGGTGTCGTTAACCGCGACGCCCCCTTGTTCTATAGATTTGGTAAAACGATTTTCTAGGACAACCGTTCGCCGATAGTGAACGGCTGTGGTTTAGACAACTAAAGTACAACGATATACTTAAGAACTGTGCGTTAAGTCCATGACCCGTTGGCCATGAATGTATAGAACTGGACCGTACTATGAGATTGATTCACAACAGCCGCCTGCCGCAGTTTCGCAACCCCTTTGGCGCTGTGACCACTGGAACTTCCGTTGCACTCTCGGTGATTTTGGAGGACGCCGATCCCAACCAGGCAACGCTCACCCTGCGCACCTGGGTCGATGGCGTCGGCGAGACCCTGATTCCGATGGAGCACGAGGGCGATGGCATTTTTACCGGCGAGCTCAAATGCACCGAACCGTGTCTTGTGTGGTACAGCTTTATATGCAATATCGAGGGCCAGCCCGAGGTTCGCTTGGGCGCGCCGCAGGGCCGCACTGGCGGCGAGGGCGTAACCTACGACTACGCCGAGGTACCGTCCTTCCAGATTACCGTCTACAAGCACCGCGAGAACCGTCCCACCTGGTACGAGCGCGGCATGGTGTACCAGATCTTCCCCGATCGCTACGCGCGCGATGAGCATTGGCGCGAACGTACAATGGCCCAACTCGAAAAACCGCGCAAGGGCATTCAGCGCCGCATGGTCGAGGACTGGAACGAGCCGCCCGTGTACGAGCGCGCCGAGGACGGATCTATCAAGACCTGGGACTTCTACGGCGGCTCGCTTAAGGGTATCCAGGAAGACCTGCCCCGCATCGCCGAGCTGGGCTTTACGGCCATCTACCTCAACCCCATCTTTGAGGCCGCAAGCAACCATCGCTACGACACCGCCGATTACACCAAGATCGACCCGATTCTGGGCACAGAACAAGACTTTACCGAGCTGTGCCAGGCAGCCGAGAAGCTGGGCATTTCCATTATTCTGGACGGCGTCTTCAACCACACGGGCGACGACTCCATCTATTTCAACCGCTACGGCAACTACCCCGGCGTGGGCGCCTGGCAGAGCGAGGATTCCCCGTGGCGCGATGCGTTTACCTTCCACGAGGACGGCTCGTACGATTGCTGGTGGGGCGTGGGCAACATGCCCGCCATCAACGAGAAATCCGAGCTGGTGCGCGAGAAGCTCCTGGGCAAGGACGGCGTCATCCGCAAATGGCTGCGCGCCGGTGCCCATGGCTGGCGCCTGGACGTGGCCGACGAGCTCTCCGACGACTTCTTGGCCGAGATCAAGAAGGCCGTGCTCGCCGAAAAGCCCGATGCACTGTTGCTCGGCGAGGTCTGGGAAGACGCCTCCAACAAGATCAGCTACGGCCATCTGCGCCGCTACCTGCAGGGCTCCGAGCTGGACTCCGCAATGGACTACCCCTTCCGCGACATGGTCATCGGCTTTTTGATGGGCTACAAGAACGCCTATCAGGCGGCCGAGGACATCGAGACCCTGCGCGAGAACTATCCACGCGAGGCTCTGTCTTGCGCGCTCAATCTGCTGTCGAGCCACGACCGTCCTCGCATCATCTCGGTGCTCGGCGGTGGCCCCGACGAGTCACAGCTGCCCGAGAGCGAGCGCAGCAAATGGCGCCTGGACGATAACTCGATGGGCCTGGCCAAGAGCCGTTTTTGGTTGGCGACGCTCATGCAGATGACCTTCCCGGGCGTACCCTCAATCTATTACGGCGATGAGTACGGCTTGGAGGGCCTCACCGATCCGGGCAACCGCCGTACCCTGCCGACCAAGGACCAACTCCACGACTTCGACACGCTGGCCATCGTTAAGAACGCGTCTGCCGTGCGCCGCGCGCTGCCCTTTATGGTCGATGGCGAGATCAAGGCCTTTGCGCTCAACGACGAAGTCTTGGCTTACACCCGCACGGGCAAAGACGGCGAGGCCGCGACGGTTATCATCAACCGCAGTCTGCGCAATTCGCACTGCGTGACGATCCCAGCGCTCGGCGAATGTGCGAGCGACGTTATCAGCGGCCACGAGTGCGAGATCCACAACGGTACGGTCACGCTCGACCTGTACCCGCTGGGCTCTTCGATCGTCTATCACCATGCCGAGAAGCGCCTGCAGGAGCCGCTCGACCACGGCGCGGGCGTCGTGTGCCACATCACCTCGGTGCCGACCGATGACGGCAAACCCGGCACAATCGGTGCGCCCACGCGTCGCTTTATCGACCATCTGGCCGCCATGGGCATGCGCTACTGGCAGGTCCTGCCCGTCAACCCGACGGATTTCTTCCGCTCCCCTTACGCCGGTCCTTCGGCCTTTGCAGGCAATATCGACCTGCTGCCCGAAAGCCACGAGGAGCTGGCCGCCGACTTTGAGATCTGGAAGGCCCGCGGCGGCGAGGATGCCGACCCGCTGTACACAGCGTTTAAACATCGCAATGCCGATTGGCTCGAGAAGTACTGCGTCTACATGGCCGTTAAGAAGTACTTTGAAGGCGAGTCGCGCCACGATTGGCCGGCAGATGTCGCGCGCTACAACGAGCATCTGATCGACGACAAGCGTTTCCACGACGAGGCCGAGCTTCAGGCGTACATGCAGTACCGCTTTGACCTGGCTTGGTGCGAGCTCATGAACTATGCGCACAAGAAGGGCATCGAGGTTATCGGGGATATTCCTATGTACGTGTCCGACGATTCGGCAGATGCGTGGAGCGAGCCCGAGAACTTCTGGCTGTCCGATACCGGCAAGGCGATTGAGATTTCCGGTGCGCCGCCCGACAACTTTGCGCCCGAGGGCCAGGTATGGGGCAACCCGACGTTCCGCTGGGACCACATGAAGCAGAACGGCTATAGCTGGTGGATGGATCGCCTGCGTCGTGCGTTTTCGCTCTACGACCGCGTGCGCCTGGATCACTTCCTGGGCTTCCACAGCTACTTCAGTATCCCCGCAGGTAAGGCATGCGCCGATGGCCGCTGGCTGGCGGGCCCGGGCAAGGACCTATTCCAGACCGCCTACGACGAGCTGGGTCCGCTCAACTTTATCGCCGAGGACCTGGGCTATTTGACGCCCGGTGTTCGCGCCATGGCTTCGACCTGCGGCTTCCCCGGCATGGATGTGCTGGAGTTTAGCGACTACGACGTTCGCTGCGGTGTGCATCCCACGCCAGGAAAGATCCTGTACACCTCGACGCACGATACGTCGACGCTGGCCGGTTGGTGCACACGTTCCTTTGCGGGCGGCGATGAACCGAGCGGTGTTGAGGTGGCGGCAAAGCTGATGAGCGACGCGCTGGCAAGCGAAGCTCCCCTAGTGATGATGCCGCTACAGGATATCCTGGGGCTTAGCGACGACGCGCGCATGAACGTTCCGGGCGTTGCCACGGGCAACTGGACCTGGCAGGCTGACGAGGCTGACGTTGCCGCCGCCGAGGACAAAACCGCACAGCTCCTGCGCAACAACCATAGATTCTGGGGCGAAGCGTGATAAAACCCCCGATATAGGGTACAGTTACAAACGTTTGAATTTTTGCGGGCAGAGTAATCTGCCCGCTTTGTGCTGAAAAGGAAGTATTATGGCGCGCTACGATTACAAGTGCTCGAGCTGCGGCAACGTGTTTGAGGTTGAGCATCCCATGTCCGAGACTCCCGAGGTCGTGTGCCCGAGCTGCGGTGCCCCGGCGGCCAAGACGTTCTCGGCCAGCGGCATTAAATTTGAGGGTAGCGGTTTCTACAACACCGACCAGCGAAGCGGCGGCTCCAGCACCAACGCCACGAGCGGCTGCTGCGCCAACTGCCCGCATAACCACTAGAAACAACACGGCCCCGCGATCAACACCAATCGCGGGGCCGTTTCTTTAGCTACCCAGGTTTCCTTATGAGTTGCGGTGAAATAAGGACTGTTTGGCGGCTAGAAGCCTATATTCAATCCCTATTTCACCGCAACTTAGTAGTTACTTGTGGACCAGGCGGGCGCAGAAGTGGCCGTCGTAGGAGTCGGCGTTTACCGGCACGCTTTGGAAGAGGCCTCGATCGTTCTGGCGTACGGATACGAGCTTCTTGGCCTGCGCGAAATCGGGAAGTTGCAGAATCTGCGCCTCGGAAAGGGGTGCCACACTAAAGCCGGCACCCTCGGGAGAGTTCAGGAAAGCGTCCACAACCTGCGTGTTCTCCTCGTCGAAGACCGAGCACGTCGCATAGATGAGCTCGCCACCGGCAGCCACGCGCTCAGCAGCCTCTTTGAGCATCGTCAACTGCAGTTTGGGCAGCTCAACCGTCACATCCTTTTCGGTCAGACGCCACGGAATCTCGGGGTGACGGCGCATGGTGCCGGTGCCCGAGCACGGCGCATCGATAAAGACCGTGTCGAACTTAACCGGCTCGCCAAGCATGGCATCAAACGAAGTGAGCACCTCATCAAGCTCGCAGGCATCACCCGAAACCGTACGAACGCCCTGAATACCGGCCTTATGCAGGCGAGCGAGATTCAGGTCGCACTTACGGTCATGAAGATCAAGTGCTGTATGCTGGCGGTCATAGCCGGCACGCTTGGCTTGGCACATCATCACATAGGTCTTGGTGCCACGACCGGCGCCGATCTCTAGGCAACGCCCGGGACGAGTCGCCGCAGTAGCGATGAGCTGGGCATTAAGGTCCGAGGCCACGGCAGCCGCGCGCTCAAACACACCCGACGCAACCGTGGCCTGCGCATCGACCGGCGCATGGCAGCCCGGAAACACCGGCGCCACAAGCTGCGAAATATACGGATCAGGTTTGGTCGCAAAGGCATTCTCGTGCAAAGCGAGCGGCGCGGGCGCCAGATTACCGGCAAAGTTGAGCGCGCCCTCGGGCGTATCGAACGACGCCATGATGCGTACGCAAAGCCAGCGCGGCATACCCATCAGGCGAGACAGGCGAACCAAACGTCGCTCGGACTCATCAGCATCCGCCGCGGTGGCAAAGTCCTCGACGTTGTCCGCAACCTTATGCAGCACGGCGTTCGCCAGACCGGCGGCCGATTTAGCGCCGCTACGAACCAGCTCAACGCCCTGACTCACGGCAACGCGACCCGGGGTATGCAGGTAGAGCATCTCGAAGGCCGAGATGCGAAGCGCCATGCGAACACGCGGCGCGACCTTTTTGGGCTTATCGAGAAACTGGTCGAGCAGTTCGTCCAAAATGCCCTGCGTGGCGGCAACGCCCAGCGCCAAGCGAGCGGCAAAGGCGGAATCGCGCTGGTCAATGGCCTTGGCAGAAGCACGGGAAGACAACACGTCGCGTGCGTACATACCGCGAAGGTCGGCCTCCATCAGAACATCGAGCGCAAGCTTGCGCGCGGGAGAAAGCTTGCTCATGACAAAACACCCCACGTCAGATCGGCACCCTGCAGGCCGGCAGCCCAGGCAGAAGCCGCCATGGCACGCTTGCCGTCGGGCTTAACCTCGAGCAGCTCAACCGCACCATCGGAAAGTCCAAGGTAGACACGCTTAGCCTGAACGAGAACGCTACCGGCGACAAGCGACACGTCAGCAGACGCGGCATCAAGCACGCGAACCGTCTTGCCTGCAATAACGCAACGGACGGGAGCAGTGTCAGACGAAGCCAGCACGTGACGCACGCAATCGAGCGCCGCCATCTGCGGATCCAGACGCATCTCCTGCTTGGAAATCTTGGCAGCATGAGTGACGAGCGACTCATCCTGCTCAGTCCACACGGCGGTGCCATCGGCAAGCGAAGGAAGCGTATCGGCAAGCAACTTACCGCCCAGCTCACCAAGCTCCATAGTCAGTGCCTCGGCATGCTTACCGGAAACCGAGGTCGAGGCCTGCGCGCAATAAGCACCGGTATCAACGCCATGCCCGATGCGCATGATGGAAACGCCAGCAACCTCATCACCAGCAAGAATGGCACGCTGAATGGGAGCAGCGCCACGCCAACGCGGCAGCAGCGAAGCATGAACATTCACAATGCCGAGCGGCGCCATATGCAGCACCTCATCAGGCAAAATGCAGCCATAGGCAGCCACACAGAAAATGTCAGCCTGGGCAGCTTGGAGCGCCTCAACAACCTCAGGTGTCATGCGATTAGCCTCAACAACAGGCAAACCAAGCTCAAGCGCCTTTGCCTTAACAGGAGAAGGCACGAGCTTCTTGCCACGCCCGCGAACAGCATCGGGACGAGTAATAACAAGCGCAATCTCGTTCCCAGTCTCAACAAGCGAAGTCAACGAAGGCACAGCAAAATCAGGCGTACCCATAAACACAATACGCATAAAGAACGTCTCCCCTCAACCAAAGCCGAGACGGCTACAAACAACAGCGGAAAGCCAAGTGCCCAGCCCATCCGCAATAACAATTCAACAAGAACAAATATACCCAAAACCAAAGAAAGAGCCGCAATAAAAGCAGCTCTTTCAGCAAAGCACCTATCAGCGAAGACGCCTTTCCCTGGCCCGACGGCACCCGGGCGAACCGAGTCAGAACAACGCAGTCCCCGGTGCTGGGCGCCCACATATCGTCCCGCGCGCAGTTTCGCAGCGAAGCGAGAATGTTTGAGCACGGGATGATATGTGGGCGCCCAGCACCGGGGACGGTGGGACCTACTCCGTCTCGCCCGGTCGAGCGCCGCGGGCCAGGGCGTCCTGGTACTCCTTGACGGCCTTGAGCCTCTGCATGGGCTTAAGGCGCTCGAACATGGTGTTGCCGTGCAGATGATCGATCTCGTGCTGCAGGCACACGCAGAACAAATCGCCCGTGGCCTCATAGCGAATCAGGTTGGCGTCCAAGTCGTACGCCTCGACCACGACATGGTCGGGACGCTCGATCTCGCAGCTAATGCCGGGGATGGACAGGCAGCCCTCGCTAAACGGCACCAGATGGTCGCTCTGCTCAACAATGACGGGGTTAATGAGCACGTAGGGGTCATAGTCGTTCTTGTCGCTGTAGTCGCAGTCGATGGTGACGAGCTGAATGAGCTCGCCGATCTGCGGGGCAGCCAGGCCGCAACCGCCGTTCTCGAACATCATCTTCTTCATCTTCTCGGCAAGTGCCTCGATCGCCGGGGTAATCTCCTCGATGACGGCGCACTCCTGGCGCAGACGAGGGTCGGGCGACAGTACGATTCCGTTGGCTTCCATGGCCATCCTTTCGAGTTGTTACATCAAATCATAGGCGTCGACGTCAACGCTCACGCTCACGCCGCGCACAGAGCCCACCTCTTTGAGGCAGGCGTCGATATCATCAGAGACATGGTACCCCACGGGCGACTTCACAAGCAGATGGAAGCGGTAACGGTCCTTGGCTCTCTCGATTACACACGAAGCCGGGCCCAGCACCTGCGGCACAGCGCTCCCCGCCCGCAAAAAGTCGGGCGCGGCGGCATGCCAGCGGCGCTTGAGGAGCTTTGCAATGCGCCCGATGTAGTCCTGCGCGTCGTCTCGGTTCGCCGACCACACCAAGATGTTGACCAAGCGAACAAACGGCGGGTACAGCGCGTCGCGGCGCTGGTCCAGGTCGTAGTCGGTAAAGATCGAACGGTCGTGCTCGGCGACGGCGCGAATGACCGGGTCCTCGGGCAGGTAGGTCTGGATGATGACCTCACCGGGGCGGTCACCGCGGCCGGCGCGGCCCGCCACCTGTTCCAGCAGATCGTAGGCGCGCTCCCCTGCCCTAAAATCGGGCAGCTTGAGAGCAAAGTCGGCATTGACCACGCCCACGAGTGTGACCTCGGGAAAGTCGAGGCCCTTGGCGATCATCTGGGTGCCCAACAGCACGGCGCAATCGGCGGCATCGAACTGCTCCAGTAGCTTTTTATGCGCGTCCTTGCCGCGCGTGGAATCGGCGTCCATGCGAATGATGGCGACGTCCTCGGGAAGCATCTGGTACAGCGCGTCCTCGATCTGCTGCGTGCCCAGGCCCATTTTTGCCAGATAACGACTGCCGCATTTGGGACAGCGGCTCGTGGGCGCCGGATAGGGTTGCACGCGCCAGGACGAACCGCAGGTGTGGCATTGCAACGTGTGCGTGCGCTCGTGATAAGTGAGCGCGGTGGAGCAGTGGTTGCAGGTTGGGACGCAGCCACACTCGCGGCACATCAAAAACGGCGCAAAACCGCGGCGGTTATGCAGCAGAACGGCCTTCTCGCGGCGCTCGACCACGCGTTCCAAGCCTTCCATCAGCGGTTTTGAAAACATGGAGCGGCTGCCGTGCGAGAACTCGCGGCGAAGGTCGGCAACGCGGACTGTGGGCAACACGGCGTGTCCCGGGCGCTCGGGCATCTCGACACGCGTCCAGGTGGCACCGTTGTACGTACCGCGGCGACAGCGGTCGAGCGCTTCGGCAGAAGGCGTGGCCGAGCCCAACACGAGCGGGCAGCGGTAGCGCCGCGCCATCTCGGCCGCCACTTCGCGCGCATGGTAGCGCGGGCTGGAACCCTGCTTGTAACTGGTCTCGTGCTCCTCGTCGATGATGATGAGACCCAAGTCGCTGAGCGGGCAAAAGAGCGCCGAGCGGGCGCCGACGACCACGCGGGCCGCACCGCTGGCGACCATATCCCACTGGTCCAGGCGCTCGCCGGCCGAAAGGCGCGAATGGAACACGGCTACCGTCTCGCCAAAACGCGAGCGGAAGCGGCCGACGGTTTGGGCCGTCAGCGAGATCTCGGGCACGAGCACGCAGGCCGAGCGACCGGCCGCGAGCACGCGCTCGATAGCTGAGAGGTAGACCTCGGTTTTGCCGGAGCCCGTAACACCGTCCACGAGCACCACGTCGCCGTGCGCATCCAGGCGAGCGCGCTCAATCTGCGCGAGCGCCTGCTGCTGGCCGTTGGTAAGTGCGACCGGCGCTTTGCCACTCGCGGAGGACAGCGTGGTCTGCTCGCTGCAACCGCGCCAGGCACGGCGCTCCTCCACCACGACAACGCCGCGTTTTTCGAGCGCCTTGATGGTCGCCGACATGCTGTTGTAAAGCAGGTTGAGATCGCGCGTCGTGACCGGTCCGCACTGGAGCGCCTCGATGAGCTGACGCTGACGAACCGCCGTTTTGGGAGGCGTATAGTCGAAGCCCTCGGGCGTAAGCATGACCCAACGGTTTTGGATAGGCTTGACGGCTGGGCGCTCAACCGACCATGCGCCGTCATCGCCCTTGACCACGCGCGGGCTGCCGCCCGGGGGCAAGAACAGGCGCAGACACTCGGAAAGCGTCGCGACATATTCGCGGCTCATCCAACGCGCGATGCGGGCGGCCTCTGCGGTAAAGAGCGGTTTGCTGAGGATAGCCTCGACGGGCTTGATGCGCGAAGGGTCGAGGGCGTTGTTGCCTTGCAGGTCACCAAGCTCGGCCGCAATATCGACGATGTAGCCTGCGGCGGCACGATTGCCAAAGTGGACCAGGACCGTCGATCCGACCTGGGCCTCGTTGGCAAGGGACTCAGGGATGCCGTAAGCAAACGGTTCGGACAGCGCACGGGTGGGGATGTCGAGAACCACGCTCGTGTAGGCGGCGATGGGCTCAGGCGCAGGCTCGGGCTTGGCCGAGGCAGCAGCGGATGCCGGTGCCGCCGGAGTCTCCTCCGGTTCCGGCGAACCAAACAGCGAAAGTTGCTCGGCCATGGCCCCAGCACCTCCTATCCCATGCGTCTACAGAAACAAGAGCCCCGCTCTGAGTGAACGGGGCTCGGATACATACGTTTGCGCAGCGATTACAGCGCCATCGTGCGGGCGCGGTCAATGCGCGCCAGGCAGTCGTCGCGGCCGACGAGCGCCATGGTCTCGCCCAGCGGAGGGCTCACCATGTTGCCGCAGACGGCGACGCGCACGGCCTGGAACACCACGCGCTTCTTGAGGTCCATCTGCTCGGGCAGCGGCTCAAGCGCGGCGTCGATGTTGGCAGCCGTCCACTCGTTCACACCCTCGAGCGCGGCCTTGGCGGCATACAGAATGGCACCCATGCCTTCCTTGGCCAGGCCCTTGTTGACGGACTTCTCGTCATACTCGAGCGTCTCGGCCGTAGCGAAGATGGGAGCGGCGACGGTCACGGCGTCGGCCGGCATCTTGGTGCGCGGCTTGACAATGGCGGCAAGCGCGTCGATCCAATCCTCGCCGTACTCGACATTACCCTCGATGAGACCCGCCTCGTGCAGCTCGGGGACCATGATCTCGTCGGCAAACTGAGCATCGGACATGCCGTTGATGTACTCGGCATTGACCCAGTCGAGCTTCTTGGGGTCGAAGGTCGCCGGGTTCTTGGAGATGCGGTCGAGCGAGAACTTGCTGGCCAGGACATCGCGCGGGATGATCGTGGTCTCACCGTCGAGCGACCAGCCGAGCAGCGCCAGATAGTTGACGAAGGCATCGGACAGGTAACCGGCGTCGCGGTATTCCTCCACCGAGGTGGCGCCGTGGCGCTTGGAGAGCTTCTTGCCGTCGGCGCCCAGGATCATGGAGATGTGGGCGAACGTGGGCACGGGCGCGCCGAGGGCCTCATAGACCATGACCTGACGCGGGGTGTTGGACAGGTGGTCGTCGCCGCGGATGACATGGGTGATCTTCATCATGGCGTCGTCGACGACGGTCGCGAAGTTGTACGTGGGCGTGCCATCGGAGCGGAAGATGACAAAGTCGTCGAGCTCCTTGGCGTCGAAGGTCACCTCGCCGTGGACGGCGTCGTGGATGACGACGTCTCCGCGGTCCTCGGGCACCTTGATGCGCAGGACATAGGACTCGCCGGCCTCGATGCGGCGGCGGGCCTCCTCGGGATCAAGATCGCGGCAACGGCGCTGATAGCCCTGGAAGGGATCCTTGCGCTCCTGCGCGGCCTTACGGTCGGCGTCGAGCTGCTCCTTGGTGCAGAAGCAGGGATATGCCTTGCCCTCGTCCCAAAGCTTCTGGGCGGCCTGTTTGTACAGGTCCAGGCGCTCGGTCTGGGCGTAGGGACCAAAGTCGCCGCCCACCTCGGGACCCTCGTCCCAGTCAAGGCCCAGCCAACGCATGGCGCGCAGGATGATCTGCGTGTTCTCGTCGGTGGAGCGGGTGGGGTCAGTGTCGTCGATGCGCAGGATGAACGTGCCGCCGTTAGCACGGGCAAAAGCCCAGTTATAGATAGCGGTGCGGGCGCCGCCAATGTGCAGCTTGCCCGTCGGTGAGGGTGCAAAGCGGACGCGAACGTCTGATGCCATGGAAATCTCCTCGATTGCAGGATGGATGTCTAACCGCACCAGTATAAAGCATCAAAGCAACCTCCGCACAAAGGGCACCGACCCACTCATTGGGGACATACTCATTGGGGACAGACTTAAATGACCATTCGGGGGTGCGGACAAAAAGTTGGACCGAGTCCGGTCCAGATTGGAGTCCGCATGG
>CAJMST010000015.1 GCA_905216145.1 uncultured bacterium
GAGCTGTCCCCTTTGCACCAAAATGGTGCAGATTAATCTGTCCCCAATGCACCAAGCGTGCCGCGGGGGCTGCGTTGTGACACAATGGCGTTTGTTCGATTCGTTATGCGAAAGGCCAACTATGGCAAATAAGAAAAAGAACTCCGAGGCCGCGCCGACGCCCGAGCAGCAGGCCCGCGCTGCCTCCAGCTCTCGCAAGAAGCAGCGCAAGACGTACGTGTCTAAGACCGTCAAGATCGTTCTGGTGGTCATCGGCGTGCTGGCGATGCTGCTTTCCGTCTCGGCGATGGCGTGCTCCGGCCTTATGTCGCAGGCTGAGGACACCTCGGGCTACAAGCTGACCGGCGGTGTTGCTGCCACTATCAACGGCACCAACCTTACCGAGGACACCGTGACCAAGCAGATCATGAGCATGCGCACGTCCTACGGCTACACCAAGGATGAGGATTGGGCGCAGTATCTGGTTGACAACGACCTCACGCCCAAGAAGTACCGCAAGCAACTCATCGACTCCTACACGCAGCAGATTCTGCTTCAACAGGCACAGAAGGAGAACGGCGTGACGGTGTCGGACGAGGAGGTCGAGAAGGCTTGGAAGGACGCGTGCAAGAGCGCGGGCGGAGCCAAGGCCTTTAAGAAGACCCTCAAGACCTACGGCTATACCGAGGACACCTACAAGGACTCGCTCAAGGAGAGTCTGGCGCAACAGAAACTCAAGGATGCCGTCGCGCCCACGAGCAAGCCCAAGGACAGCGAGATTGTCGATTACATCAACGAAAATCTGTCCAGCTACAACGACGCCCGCCGCTCGTCGAACATCCTGATCAAGGTTGATTCCGACGCTTCCGACGAGGACAAGGCTGCCGCCAAGGCCAAGGCGCAGGAGTGCCTGGACAAGATCAACTCCGGTGAGCTGAGCTTTGAGGACGCCGTTGAGCAGTACTCCGAGGACACCGGTTCCAAGGAGAAGAAGGGCGATGTGGGCTGGGATAAGCTCACCACCTTTGTCGACAGCTACCAGACGGCGCTCGAGGGACTCAACAAGGGCGACGTGAGCGAAGTCGTCGAGTCGACCTATGGCTACCACATCATCAAGTGCACCGACTACTTCCATGTCGATAATCAGGTTGATGACATCAACCAGGTGCCCAAGGACATCAAAAAGTACGTCTCCAACGTGGTGAAGACGCAAGCGGCCAGCACCGCGTACAGCGAGTGGCTGGAGCAGTACAAGAAGGATGCCGACATCACCGTCAACCCCATGCCCAAAGACGTACCCTATAACGTGAGTCTGAAGGGTGTCACCAAGAGTTCGACCGACGATTCGTCGACGACTGAGTAATCATGGGGCGGTGCTCGCGCGAGTGCCGCCCACACTATTGAGGAGGATTTGCAGATGACCAACGAAGAGCTGCAGAAGGAAATGATTGCGGCCATGAAGGCCAAGGACAAGGTTCGCCTGTCCATCATTCGCCAGGTTAAGGCCGAGGTGAAGAATATCGAGGTCAATGAGCGCCGCGATGTGACCGAGGAAGACGTCAACAGCATGATCAAGCGTCTGATCAAGCAGACGAGCGAGACGCTGGAGATGTCCATCAAGGCCGGCACCGACCAGGAGCGTACCGACAACCTGACCGAGCAGGTCAAGATTCTGGAGAGCCTGCTGCCCGCGCAGGTTTCGGGCGAGGAGCTCGAGGCCCTGATCGAGCAGGTTATCGCCGAGCTGGGCGCCACGTCCAAGAAGCAGATGGGCCAGGTTATGGGCGCACTCGGCAAGGCCACCGGTGGCAACTTCGATAAGCCGGCCGCAGCAAAGATCGTCGGCGCCAAACTTGCGTAGGGGCCGAGCGGTACATAGTTGATGTTTAGGGGGGGGCGTGGCCGTCATGGTCGCGCCCCTTTTTGCTGGGCTGGGCACTCATTGGGGACAGGCTTAAATGAGTGCCCAATGAGCAGGTACTCATTTAAGTCTGTCCCCAATGACTAGGTGGAAGGTTGCGGGTTCTTTACGGGAATGTAGTGTGGGCTGCGGAAACGTGATTCTTTCCGTACAATAGTTCAACTCGTGTAAACGCAGGGAAGGGACATTCATGGCAGACATGATCGAGATCAAGCATCTCAACAAGTACTTTGGCGACCTGCATGTGCTCAAAGATATCAACCTCACCGTCAAACGCGGCGAGAAGCTCGTAATGATCGGGCCTTCCGGCTCGGGTAAATCGACGCTCATCCGTTGCGTCGATTATCTGGAGGAGCCCACGTCGGGCGAGGTTGTCATCGACGGTACGCCGCTCACCAAAAAGAATCACCTGGAGATGGCTCGCAAGTATAGTTCCATGGTGTTTCAACAGTTCAACCTGTATCCCAACATGACGGTGCTGGGCAACCTGACGCTCGCGCCCATCAAACTGCAAAAGAAGAGCAAGGAGGAGGCGACCGAGATCGCCATCGCTGCGCTCAAGCGCGTCGGCATGGCGCATAAGGCCGGCGAGTATCCGCAGAATCTCTCGGGCGGTCAGCAGCAGCGCATCGCCATCGCCCGTGCCCTGTGCACCAAGCAACCCATCATCCTGTTTGACGAACCGACCTCGGCGCTCGACCCCGAGATGGTCCAGGAGGTTCTGGACGTTATGATTGAGCTCGCGCAGGAGGACATCACCATGATCTGCGTGACGCACGAGATGGGCTTTGCGCGCCAGGTGGCCGACCGCGTCATCTTTATGGAGGACGGCCGCATCCTGGAGGAGGGTACGCCCGAGCACTTCTTCGATAACCCCGAGAACCCGCGCTGCCGCGAGTTCCTGTCCAAGATTCTGCACTAGGCGCGGTGATGGACATGACGGATATGACGAGGGCGGCCGTATCGCGCCGTCACTTTTTGCAGCTGGCTGGCGCCGGCATGCTTGCGCTGACGGGGACCACGCTTGCCGGTTGCGGCCACTCCACCAGCGGCGAGGGCTCCGACAAGGGGTCCAAGCTTGCGGCCATCAAGTCGCGTGGCCATCTGAATGCCGGCGTTAAGAAGGATGTTCCCGGCTACGGCTATTACGACACCGCCAAGGGTCGCTTTGAGGGCATGGAAGTCGATTTGTGCTATCAGATCGCCGCTGCCGTCTTTGGCGTGAGCTACAAGGAGGCCCGTGCCCAGGAGCTTGTCGAGTTTACCGACGTAACGCCCAAGACGCGCGGCCCGCTGATCGATAACGGTCAACTTGACGTAGTCGCGGCGACCTACACCATCACCGACGAGCGCAAGAAGAGCTGGGATTTCTCGACGCCGTACCGCACCGACTACGTGGGACTCATGGTCAAGAAGCGTTCGGGCTTTACCTCGATTGAGGACCTGGACGGCAAGGTCATCGGCGTGAGCCAGGGTGCTACCACGCAGGGCCTGATCGAGCAGATGATCAAGGACAACGGCTTTAGCTGCAAGCCCGAGTTTAGGGCCTTTAGCGGCTACCCCATCATCAAGAGCTCGCTCGATGCCGGCAATATCGACGTCTTTGCCATGGACCGCTCCACGCTGGCCGGTTACATGAACGAGACCGTTGAGCTGTTGCAGCCCGAGGTCAAGTTTGGCGAGCAGGGCTACGGCGTGGCGACCAAGAAGGGCTGCGACCTTTCGGCCGTGGTCGACCAGGTGATTTGCGATCGCCTGGCCGACGGCTGGCTCGACCAAGAGGTCAAGACCTGGGGTCTTGTATAGGCGCATCGTCCAAGGAAGGAATCAAATGCTCGAAGGATTATTTGACGCCGACCGCTGGTCGACGACATTTCAAAACATGGGGCCCTTCTGGGAGGGCTTTGGCGTGACACTGCAGGTGGTCGTTGCCGGTCTGCTGCTGTCGCTGGTGCTGGGCACGCTGCTGGGCGTGTTCTCTACCACTCGTTCGCGCGTGCTGCGCGCCATAAGCCGCGTGTACGTGGAGTTTTACCAGAACACCCCGTTGCCCGTGCAGGTGCTCTTTATGTACATGGCCGGTCCGCAGTTTTTGCAGGCCATAACCGGTGCCGACCAGCCGGTGCGCATCGCGCCGTTCGTGCTGGGCTTCTTGGGCGTGGGCCTGTATCACGCGGCCTACATTTCGGAGGTCATCCGCACCGGTATCGAGGCGGTCCCGCGCGGTCAGATGGAAGCGGCCCAGAGCCAGGGCTTCACCCGTGCGCAGGCGTACTGGTACATCGTGCTGCCCCAGACGTTCAAGATCATTCTGCCGCCGCTGTGTAACCAGGCGCTCAATCTGGTCAAGAACACGTCGGTGCTGGCGCTTGTGGCCGGCGGCGACCTTATGTACCGTTCCGACAACTTTGTGAGTCTGTACGGTTACCTGCAGGGATACATCGTCTGCTGTCTTATGTACTTCATCATCTGCTTTCCGCTCGCCATGCTGGTGCAGTGGCTCGAGCGCCGCTCCAAGGAGCGTCCGCGCGGCGTGAGCCTGGCCGAGCTGGGGCTCGACAACGTAGAGGAGGCCTAGCGCATGGAAATCTTCAACGCGACCAACCTGCTCTACATTTGGGGCGGCTTTGTTAAGACAATCGAGATCTCGGCGCTGTCGATTTTTTTCTCGCTCATCTTTGGCACGGTGCTGGCGCTCGTTAAAAGCTATGCGCCCCGCCCGTTCCGTATTTTGGTGAGCGCCTATATCGAGCTGTTCCGCTGCACGCCGAACCTGCTGTGGATCCTGTTTATCTACTTTACGGTGCAGGGTTTGGACATTGTGATTTCGACCATCGCCTTCACGCTGTTTACCAGCGCTGTTATGGCCGAGATTGTGCGCGGCGGCCTCAACTCGATTCCGCGCGGTCAGTTTGAGGCAGCGCAGAGCCAGGGCTTCGGCTTCTTTGCCACCATGCGCTACATCATTCTGCCGCAGACGTTTAAGACGATCATTCCGGCGCTGTTTAGCCAGTGCACAACTGTCATTAAGGACAGCTCGTATCTTTCGGGCATTAACGTGGCCGAACTCATGTACACGGCCAACGTCGTGATGGCCCACGCGATCGACCTGTCGCAGGTGCTTATGCTCTACGGCCTGGTTTTCGCGATGTACTTTGTGCTCAACTTTGGTATCTCGCTGCTGGTCCGAGCGTATCAACGTCGTATTGTGGCAGCGTAGAATGTGACAAAGGGACTGTCCCTTTATCACATAGAGAAAGGAATCGCGATGAGCGATCTGGAGAATAAGAAGAATCCTGTGGTCATTACCATCGCGCGCGACTTTGGCGCCGAGGGCCACGAGATTGGTCGCATGCTTGCCGACGAGTTGGGGATTCCGCTGTACGATAACGAGCTACTGGTGCGCGCGTCGCTGCGCGCGGGCGAGTCGCTCGACAAGATGGCTGCCTACGACGAGCGCCTGGCCGTGGAGAATATGGCGTTTCTGCCCGACCGCTACGATGCACGTTCGTACTCGGACAAGTTGTTCCAAAAGATGAGCCAGGTGATTTTGGATCTGGGCGAGACCGAGAGCTGCATTATCGAAGGCCGTCTGTCCGATTACCTGCTGCGTAACAATCCCAACCACATTGCCGTGTTGGTGACCGCACCCTTTGAGGACCGCGTCGAGATCGTGCGCAAGAAGCGCGGCCTTAACAAAAAGAAGGGCGCCAAGCTGGTCAAGCAGCAGCAGAAGGCGCGCGAGGCGTTCTATAAGCGCTACAGCGCCGGAAAGTGGAAGATGACGAGTGGCAAGGACATCGTCGTCAACCGCGCCAAGCTGGGCCGCGAGGGCTGCAAAGATGTCATCGCCGCTGCCTACCGCTACAAGGTAGCGCAGCTCGAAGGCTAGCCGATCAATAACCACCACAAAGGGGACAAGCACCTTTGCGGTGGTCGGTCGACTGGCATAGAAAAAGTCCCCGCCGGGCGTGTGCTCGACGGGGACTTTGCCGTTTGATGGCTAACGCTGAGGGTGACTACTCGCCCAGCAGGCTCTTGGTGATGGAAGCGGCGGCCTTCTTGCCGGCGCCCATCGCCAGAATGACCGTAGCGGCACCGGTGACGATGTCGCCGCCAGCCCAGATGCGGGGATCGGTGGTCTGGCCGGTCTCCTCGTCGGCGACGATGTAGCCCCACTTGTTGAGCTCCATCTTGCCGCCGATCTTCTTTGCGAAGGGGTTGGCGTTGGTGCCGATAGCCGAGATTGCGACGTCGCAGGGGATCTCCTCGATGGCGCCCTCGATGGGCACCGGGCGACGACGGCCGGACTCGTCAGGCTCGCCGAGTTCCATCTTCTGGACCTTGACGGCGCACACGGAGCCGTCCTCGCCAGCGACAAACTCGAGCGGGGAGACGAGCGGCAGAACCTCGACGCCTTCGGCCTTAGCATGGTGCAGCTCGGCGCGACGGCAGGGCATCTCGTCCTCGGTACGACGGTAGGCGATGATGGCATGCTCGGCGCCCAGGCGCTTGGCGGTACGGACGGCGTCCATAGCCACGTTGCCGCCGCCAAAGACGACGACGTTCTTGCCGTGCTTGGTGGGGGTGTCGTACTCGGGGAACTTGTTGGCCTTCATCAGGTTCACGCGGGTGAGGTACTCGTTCGCGAAGAAGACGTTGGGCAGGTTCTCGCCGGGGACGTTGAGGAACTTGGGCAGGCCAGCGCCGGTCGCCACGTAGATGGCGTCGAAGCCCTGCTCGAACAGCTCCTCGGCCGTGGCCATGTTGCCCACGACGGAGTTGTACTCAAACTTGACGCCCATGTCCTCCAAGCCGTCGATCTCGCGCTTGACGACTGCCTTGGGCAGGCGGAACTCGGGGATGCCGTAGACCAGCACGCCGCCGCCGGTAAAGAAGGCCTCGAAGACGGTGACGTCAAAGCCGTTGCGGGCGAGCTCGCCGGCGCAGGTGATGCCGGACGGGCCGGAACCGACGACGGCGACCTTCTTGCCGTTCTTGGGGGCCATCTTGGGCGTGGAGGCGAGCTCGGGGCGGTCACCCAGGAAGCGCTCGAGCTGGCCGATGGCCACGGGCTCGGACTTCTTACCACGGATGCACTTACCCTCGCACTGGTTCTCCTGCGGGCAGACGCGGCCGCAGATGGCGGGAAGCATGGAGTCCTCGCGGATGGTATCGAGAGCGCCGCCGAAGTCCTTCTCGCGGATCTGCTCGATAAAGCGGGGGATGTTGATGTTGACGGGGCAGCCCTCAACACAGAACGGCTTCTTGCAGTTGAGGCAGCGCTCGGCCTCGGCCAGCGCCATCTCCTCGGTGAAGCCCTTGTCGACGGGGCGGAAGTCGCAGGCGCGCTCGGCAGCCGGCTCCTCGTTATCGGGGGTGCGGGGCGACTTCATATCGGCAACGAAACGACCGTTAACTAGTGGCATGCGCAGCTCTTTTCCTCATAGGCCTTGAGGGACTCGCCCTCTTCGGAACGGTAAGCGGCCTGGCGGGCACGAAGGTCATCCCAGTCGACCAGGGTGGCATCGAAGTCGGGGCCGTCGACGCAAGCGAACTTGGTCACGCCGCCCACCTCGACGCGGCAGCAGCCGCACATGCCGGTGCCGTCAACCATGATGGGGTTGAGGGACGCGGTGATGGGGGTGTCGTACTTCTGGGCGGTGAGGGTCGAGAACTTCATCATCGGAACGGGGCCGACGCAGAAGACCTGGCTCACGGCCTTGTCCTGCAGCAGGCGCTCCAGCGGAGCGGTAACAACGCCCTGCTCGCCGTAGGAGCCGTCGTCGGTGGTGATGTGGATGTGGTCCTCGTCGAGGAGCTCGCGGAACTGGTCCTCCATGAGCAGGAGGTCCTTGGTGCGGGCGCCCATGATGGCGTGAACTTCGTGACCGGTCTCGACCAGGTGCTTGGCGACCGGGAAGGCAATTGCCAGGCCGACGCCGCCGCCAATGACGGCGCAGGGGCCCTCGGCCATCTCGGTGGGAACGCCCAGCGGGCCCACGACGTCGCGCAGCGACTCGCCGGCCTCGTAGGTGGAAAGCATCTCGGTGGTCTTGCCGATCACCATGAAGATGAACTCGACCCAGCCCTCGTCACCGTTCCAGCCGGCCAGGGTAAACGGGACGCGCTCGCCCGTCTCGTTGGCGCGGACCATGAGGAACTGTCCAGCGTGCGCATGCTTGGCGATTGCGGGCGCCTCGATGCGGAACTTGAACACCTTCTCCGAGAACTGCGTCTTCTCCAGGATCTTATACATAGAACCCCTCTCTTGTTAGGGCCGCCGAACCGTGCCTCCACGGAAATGGACGGTAGCCCGAATAAAACCGTACGTGCACAGGCGTTGTGCAGACATACGGTGCAAATTATACCCTCATGGACATGTCACTTACGTGTGTCTTCGGCGGTTGGGAGCAGGGTTTATCCACTTTGGCCTACCAAAGGGGGAGAGGTTTATTTTGGCAGGTTTTATCGGGTAAAACGGCAAAGGGGCCAGCCTCGGGTTGCAATGAGGTCGGCCCCCTTTGGGGTGCTATGTGTGTATGGCGGTGCGCGGTTTATTGCGATGCGGCCGCTGCGGCGTTTCCGCAGTTAAAACCTGCCAAAATAAACCTATCCCTAAATGATAGGTTTTAGTGCTTGCCGTTGGCGGAGGCGGCGCCGTTGACGTGGTCGCGGGCATAGATCACGCCGTGCACGATTGCCAGACCGGCGGCATCTGCGGCGCGGGCGCAGGTGTCCTGGAAATCCTCGGCCTCGCGGGCGCGCAGCTGCTTAAGCACGTAGTCGGCGACGGCCATCTTGCCGGGAGGGTTGCCGATGCCGGTGCGGATGCGGCTGAAGTCGCGGCTGCCCATCTTGTCGATGATGGAGCGCAGGCCGTTGTGACCGGCGTGGCCACCGCCCACCTTAACACGTACGTCGCCGGCGGGAATGTCGAGCTCGTCGTGGATTACGAGCAGCTCCTCGGCCTTGATCTTGTACTCGCGGCAGAGCTTGGAGATGGGGCCACCCGAGGTATTCATATACGACTGCGGCTTGACCAGTACAATCTGGCGCTTACCGCCCTCTTCCTCGGGATCGTTGATGTTGATGAGCGCGACCTCGGCGCCGGCCTGGTTTTTCCAGTACGTGACGCCGGCCTGACGGGCCAACTCGTCGATCGCTTTGAAGCCAGCGTTGTGGCGGGTCTCGGCATACTCATCGCCAGGGTTGCCAAGTCCGGCAACCATGCGAATCTTAAGCGGCTGTGCAGCTGCCATGTTCATCCTTTCGTTGATTTGTCGCCTGCTATGGTGAGCGACCCTGTTGCCGCTGTCAAATGGAGGGCAATTGAGGTTATTTGAGGGCGTTTGGACGGCCGTCGAAATCGAGGTGGACAGTTAGTTCAGATACGTATAAGTTCTGAGGACTCGAAGTGCTCAATTCAATGCCGATACGTTGTTTTGGAGCTTTAGTTAGTCCATATGACGCTGTTTTGAAGTCTACCCTGCCTTCAAATCGGGCGAATGGTATAGAGATAACTGCAAAACAGCCTAATTCAATGTGTCCATTTATACGTATTTGAACTAACTGTCCAGCCCTGCTCGACGGTGCACGGGTGATTCGCCGTTTAGACCGGCGCAAGGCCGATTCCGGCCCGCAGGGCGTTGAGCCAAGCGGCCTGACGCTTGCGATAGCCCTTGATACGGTATCGGAATCGGACTCCCGCGAGTCGATGCATCGTTTGGGCGAAGGCTTCGAGTGCAACAAGGTCTTTCATTTGGTCGCGATTGATAACCAGGACGTGGATGCCCATTGCCTTGAGGCCATTATTTCGATTGCCATCGTGGATGCGAGCGTTTTGAAGCTCATGCCCAATTCCGTTGTATTCGTTGTCGACTCCGGCGGCCGGGCAATATAGGTCGCAGATGGCGTAAGGGATGCCGGAGGACATGTTGACCGCAAGAGTGTCGAAGTCGATTCGATAGTTGAGTAGCAGGCCTCCCATGGGCAGGCTGCAACATCCGAATCCGCCAAAGCGCATGGGCGCTCCGAGAACGGCAAACATTAGGGATTCGGCTGGGGATGCAGATCCGGGTCGGGCGAGCTTGACTGCCGTGCGAAACGAGGTGTATGAGCTGCTTTTGGCAAGCTGTGCAACAGTCTCGAGATCTTCGATGGTCGTGGCGGGCTCGCATTTGTAGTGTGCCTGTTCGTAGCGGGTTTCGTTCTGCTGTTCGGTCGCCGACTGGTCGCCCCGGCAATCGAGGTCGTCCATCGCTTCGTAGTCATCGCCCTTGGGCCAGATGTCGTCATAGGCAATGGGGTATGTTGCCCCGGGAGGAAGGGAGTAGGTTCCGAGCAGCTCCATAAGGAGCATCAAGGTTTTGGCGACTGATTCATTTTTGGAACAAAGCATGGCTGTCATGGCAGGAGACGTTGCGTAGATGTCGGCCTCGACGTGCATAATTGCACCTTCAGGAAGCGGAGTGGAGAGAATATGCTGAAGAAGTCGCTTGTCGGGGCGCCTGTTGTCTTCGTTTGAAACGAGAAGATCGAGCAGTTCGGAATCATCTTCATTCCAGGCGTCGAGTATCGAAAGTGCGCCAAAGTCTATCGCGTCATTGTTGGGAATGCAGCCAGCCAAGGCCTGTGCTTGCTGTTCGCTATCAACGGAGTCCCAGGGTAGGGCAGAGTACGCCCGTCGTGCGCGACGAATTGCGCGGAGGGCGGAGAGATGTGAAATCACGGTCGTCATAGCTATAACGTACTAAGTTGGCGGCAGAATGCGACCGCCATACCGTTCTTTTCGCTCAGCGGGGCGCTGCGCGCCATGAACGGCTGGGTGTTATGAAATCGGTGGAATCGGTTGAGGGGATTGCAGGAAATTGAGCTCTGCCGCGAAGGTTGACGATAGCTACTGGACAGTTAGTTCAGATACGTATAAGACGGCGGGCGTTCGAGGCGTTTCTAAGGGCTTTCGAGGGCGATTTGAGGGTAAATATGCGGCGGTCGTACTCGAAAGCGATGAGCTTTGGGCAGTATGGCGTTCGCCGGGGAGCTCAGAAGGCTCAGAACGGCCTTTGGAGCTTTAAAAAAAATACGTATCTGAACTAATTGTCCAGGGAAGGTTGTCGAGGGGTAGAAAAAGGGTCGGAAGCGAGCTTCCGACCCTTTAAAAACACCAAAGATGATGAGATGCACGCTGGATTACAGCGCGAAGTCGCCGCCGACGAGCGTGGAGACGGGCTCCTCGTGGTAAACGGCGGAGATGGCCTGAGCGAACTCCTCGGCGACCGAGATGGTCTTGATTTTGCCGCCGACCTCGACGGGAATGGCGTCGGTGACGAGGCACTCGACGATCGGGGCGTCGTTCAGACGCTCGATGGCCGGACCGGAGAAGATGCCGTGGGTGGCGCAGACGTAGATGTCGCCAGCGCCCATAGCCTTGAGCTCCTTGACGTTGGCGCACAGGGTGCCAGCGGTGTCGATCATGTCGTCGTTGATGATGCAGGTCTTGCCCTTGATGTCACCGATGATGCCCATGACCTCGGCGGCGTTGTGGCGCGGACGGCCCTTGTGGGCGATGGCCAGGTCGCAGCCGAGCATGTCGGACAGCTTCTTGGCGGCCTTGGCGCGGCCCACATCGGGGGAGACGACAACCAGGTTGTCGGTGTCGAAGTGCATGTCGTTGTAGTACTGGCCAAACAGCGGCAGCGCGGACAGGTGGTTAACCGGGATATCGAAGAAGCCCTGAATCTGGCCCTGGTGCAGGTCGAGGGTGATGATGCGGTTGACGCCAGCGCGCTCGAGCAGGTTGGCGACGAGGCGGGCGGTGATGGGCTCGCGCGGGCCGGCCTTGCGGTCCTGGCGGGCATAGCCGTAGTGGGTGATGACGGCGGTGATGGAGCGGGCGGATGCGCGCTTGGCAGCGTCGGTGGCGATGAGCAGCTCCATGAGCATGTCGTTGACGTTGCCGCCGGCCACGGACTGAATCAGGAAGACGTCGGCGCCGCGGACGGTCTCGTCGTAGCGGGCGTAAATCTCACCATTGGCGAACTGCTTTAGCGTAAGGCCCGAAAGCTCGACCCCAAGGTACTCAGCGATCTTCTGAGCGAGGGGACGGTTGGAGGAACCGGAATACACGCGGATGGACTTGCGCATATTCTCCGACTTCTCGGGATCATTAATCGGCATTACCCTTCTCCTTTATATCGAATGCCATATAGATGCCTTGTTGCATTGTAACCGCGCGACGGGGTTAATCGGGTCTTGATAACGTCTTTACCGTCAACGGACACGAACCGACCACTCATCCGGTTGCGCAGGTCACGATAGAAAAAGGAGCCGCCCCCATGGGAACAGCTCCTTAGATGCTTGGTAAAACGTTATACCTCGTCGTCCTCGTGCAGACGGCGGCGGTAATCGGCGGCCCAGCCCTCAATGTTTACCTGGCGGGCACGACCCAGGCCAAGTGCGTCGGCCGGGACCGGCTCGGTGATGACGGAGCCGGCGGCCACGAGCGCGCCGTCGCCGATCTGGGCAGGCGCGACCATCATGGTGTCGGAACCGATGAAGGCGTCCTTGCCGATGACGGTCTTGTGCTTGTGCACGCCGTCGTAGTTGCAGGTGATGGAGCCCGCGCCCACGTTGACGCCGGAGCCCATGGTGGTGTCGCCGATGTAGGACAGGTGCGGCACCTTGGAGCCCTCGCCGATCGTGGACTTCTTGATCTCCACGTGCGTTCCGGCCTTGGATCCGTCGAGCATGTGGGTGCCCGGGCGCAGGTAGGCGCGCGGGCCGCAGTCGACGCCGTTCTCGATGACGGCCTCGATGGCGATAGTCTCATCGATGACGCAGCCGCTGCCGACGGTGGTGTCGGTGAGGCGGCTGTTGGGGCCAAGCTGGCACTCCTCGCCCACGGTGACGTGGCCGATCAGGTGCGTCTGCGGCCACACGACGGTGTCACGGCCGATAACAGCGTCGGGGCCGATCCAGGCCTGCGTGGGATCGATGAACGTGACGCCCTCGGCCATCCAGTGCTCGTTGATGCGGTCGCGCGCGATGGCGGTGAGCTGCGCGAGCTGAATGCGGCTGTTGACGCCCAGGCCGTCGCGGTAGTCATCGCAGTGGAAGATGGAGACCGCCTGGCCGTGACCCTTGAGGATTTCGAGCATGTCGGGCAGGTAGTACTCGGACTGCGCGTTGTCGTTGCCGATCTCGTTAATGTGGGCGGCGAGCTGCGCGCCGTCAAAGGCGTAGCAGCCGGCGTTGCACTCGAGCAACGTGGCGGCCTGCTCGGGCGTGCAGTCCTTCTGCTCGATGATACGCTCGATCTGACCATCGGCGCCCAGCTTGATGCGGCCGTAGCCGAAGGGGTCGGGCGGGGTCATGGTCATGACGGTGCAGGCGAGCTCGCCGGTGGCGACGGTTTGCGCGAACTTGGCGACGGTGTCGGCGGTGATGAGCGGCAGGTCGCCGTTGAGCACGACGACGGGGCCTTGCGTGATGCCGCAGGCCTCGAGCGCGACCTTCACGGCGTGACCGGTGCCCAGGCGCTCGGTCTGCTCGACGCACTCGACCTTGGTGGCGCTGCTGGCGTAGGCGCCGTCGATGAGGGCGCGCATCTCGTCGGCGTGGCTGCCGATGACGACCACGACGCGGCTGCAGCCGGCCTTGATGGTGGCGTCGACGATCCACTGAACCATGGGCTTGCCCAGGATCTTGTGCGAAACCTTGCAGTGGTTCGACTTCATGCGGGTGCCCTCGCCGGCAGCGAGGATAATTGCGGTTGCGTCCATGTGATCTCCTGTTACGTTATAGAGACGTGTGTTTGGAAACGATACACGGCGCAATATGATACCGCAGGCATATGATGAGCGCGTAACGATTGGATTGCGGCGGTTGAGGCTTGCGCCGCCGGCATGGCGTTTGCACTGCTTGCGTGCGGCGTTGGCGGTGCTGCGGAGCTGTCGTTTGAGCGAGGGGACGGGGGTGCCCGTGGACAACATACGAGAGGAGTTTGGCGGCGAGCCCGTCGCGGCATTCTCGATGTCGCATCCGGCTGTGCCGGCACTCTATATAGTGCTGACGCTGGGGCTCACCATGTTCTCGATGCAACCGGTGCTGATCGCGCTGTCGCTTGCGGGCGGGCTGGCGTATGGATTTGCGACGCGTGGGGCTGCCCGCACGCTGGGCGCACTTCGCTGGCAGCTGCCGGTGATTTTGATTATCGCGCTGGTCAATCCGCTGTTTAGCGCTTCGGGTTCGACGGAACTGTTCCGTATTGGCATGCGCGCGGTGTATCTGGAAAGCATGGTATACGGCCTGTGCATGGGTGGGCTGTTTGTGGCGAGCGTGCTGTGGTTTGAGGCCGCGGCGTCGATGCTCGAATACGACAAGGTACTCGCGCTGCTGGGTAACGCCGCGCCGGTGATCGCGCTCATGATCTCGATGTGCATGCGGCTTATTCCACAGTTTTTGCGCCGCGGCCGCACGGTGCTGGCGGTGCAAGATGCGATTGATGTGCCGGGCCGCGCGCCGGCCGACCCCGTGCGCTCGCGCCTGCGGGCATCGAGTGTGTTGATGGGCTGGGGCATGGAAGATTCGCTGGAGCGCGCGGACGCGATGCGCTCGCGCGGGTGGGGCGCCGCGACGCGTCGCACGACGTACGCGCGGTATCGGCTAAGGCGCAGCGATGTTGCCGCGTTGGTTTTGCTTGCGCTGTTTGGCGCGGCTGCCGTGGCGGTGGCATGGACCGCGACGACACAGTATTCGTTTTATCCGCAGCTCTCGGTGCCGGCGCCGTGGCCGGGCTATGTCGTGTACGCTGCCTGGATGGTGCTGCCTTGCGCGTTGCACGCGATTGATGAGAAGAGGTTTGGCTGATGGCTCGGTTGGATAGGGGCCCGGTGTCGGGCGCTGCGTGCGGCCCGGATATGCCGGCGATTGAGGTGCGGAGCCTGAGCTTTGCCTACCCCGATGCTGATGCTGCGGTGCTCGAGGGGCTCGACTGGTCTGTTCCCCAAGGTGCATTTGCGCTGCTTGTTGGCGGTACCGGATCGGGTAAGTCGACGCTGCTGTCGCTGCTCAAGCCCGAGATCGCTCCGGCGGGCGAGCGCACTGGCGAACTGAGCGTGCTGGGCGAGAACGTTGCCGACATGGACGTACGGGCATCGGCGGAGCGCGTGGGCTATGTGTTCCAGGATCCCGAGAACCAGATCGTGTGCGAAACCGTGTGGCACGAGATGGCGTTTGGCCTGGAAAACTTGGGGCTAGCACGTGATGAGATGCGCCGTCGCGTAGCTGAGACCAGCTATTTCTTTGGGCTGGAAGATTGGCTTCACCGCGATACTGACACGCTTTCGGGTGGTCGCAAACAGTTGCTGTCGTTGGCGGCCGTGTTGGCGCTCCGCCCGCGCGTGCTGCTGCTCGACGAGCCCACGTCTCAGCTTGATCCGGTTGCGGAGAAGAATTTCCTGCACGCGCTGTTTCGTGTGAATCGCGAGCTGGGCTGCACGGTTGTTGTGGCGACGCATCAGCCGCGGCCGATGCTCGAGTATGCGACGTGTACGTACCGGATTGAGGGCGGTCGCGTGCGCGAGGTGGCGGATATGTCTTCTTTGGGACGCCGAGAATCGCTGTTTTCCGATGACATGTTGGGGTGGGGTGCCATCCGATGTGCAAAAAACGGAGTATTCAGCAGGCGTGAGGACAATTTGGGTTCTCTGGAGCCGCCCGGGGACGTATCGAGCGCGAAAAAAAGTTCGGAATTGGACAAATCGTCCGAATTTGTGGCGCAAACGTCGCTCGAGAACGGCTCGGAAGCCTTCTCGCGCACGGATGGAAGCAGAATACTCCAAAAAATGCACGGCGGGTCGGCTACCACCCTGTCGGAAGGCTGGTTTCGCTACGATCGCGCGGGCGGTTGGGTGCTGCGCGGGCTCGATGTGTCGTTTTCGGCTGGCGCGGTGCATGCGATCGTGGGCGGTAACGGCTGCGGTAAGTCGACAATGCTTTCGGTGCTGGCGAAGACCGCCAAGCTGCAGCGCGGCCGCGTGGTGCGCGGAGCGGCCTCGGCGGCGCTGCTGCCTCAGAATCCCAAAGCATTGCTGGTTGCCGAGACGGTTCGCGATGAGCTGATGGAATGGGACTCGACCTGCGGATATGACGAGAACTTGGCGCGGGAGCGTGCGGCGAGCTTGGGGTTGTCGGGTCTGGATGGACGCCATCCGTACGATCTTTCGGGCGGGCAGCGTCAACTGCTTGCATTGGCAAAACTGCTGCTAATCGGCCCCGAACTGCTATTGCTCGATGAGCCCACCAAGGGTCTAGACCTGTTCAGCCGCCGCATTATCGCCCGCGCCCTGCGTGGCCATGCGAAGGCTGGCGGCACCGTCATTATGGCCACGCACGATCTGGATTTTGCCGAGCAGGTAGCCGACGACGTCGCCATGATGTTTGACGGCGAGATTGCCTGCATGGAGTCCCCGGCCGACTTCTTTGCCGACAACGTGTTCTATAGGGCGTGATGGGATGACGGACTGTCGTTTCTCGCGCTTGCTTGCAAAACTGGAGATCCCGCTGTTGTTGGCGGTGCCGGCGGTGATGGCTGCGGCGTTGCTGTCGGGTGTTGAGCAGGCAGCATTGGCCATGCTGGTTGTGGTGGCGCTGGTGCTCGCGCTGTTCTTTGCGGGTTACGAGGCATCTCGTCCGGGTTTGCGCCAGATTATGCCCACGCTGGTTCTGGCAGCATTGGCCGCGGCGGGGCGTATCTTGTTTGGCCCCATTCCCGACTTTAAACCCCTGAGTGCCATCGCCATTATCGCCGGGGCGACACTCGGTCGTCGTAACGGCTTTATGGTCGGTGCGTTGGCGGCGCTGACCAGCAATTTCTTTTTTGGGCAGGGCATGTGGACGCCGTGGCAGATGTATGCCTGGGGGCTCGTGGGATACGTTGGCGGTGCGCTGGCGCATGCCGGCGCTTTTGATCGCGCCGATGGCACCGTGCGTATGCCGGCGCTGCTGACCTACGGCTTTGCTTCGGGTTTGCTGTACGGCGTTGTGATCAACGCCTACGACATTATCGGTTTTGTTCAACCGCTCACGTGGGCGGGTGCCATGGCACGTCTTGCCACGGCAGTGCCGTTCGATATCACACACGGCCTCGCGACCTGCGTGTTCTTGGCTGCCTTGTACAAGCCTTGGTGCCGTCGCATTAACCGTGTCGTCGTGAAATACGGGCTGTAAGGCATTTCGCGTTCCCTCACGAACTTGCGGTGGAATGGTTCTCGTTTTTGGCTATTTGCTGCCCAAACAGGAACTATTCCACCGCACCTTATAGGGGGAGAGGGGTCACATGATCTGTTTTCCTCTGTCCCCTAGAGGAATTACTTGGGGCTAGAGCTCTAGCGTGAGGGTGACGGGGCAGTGGTCGCTGCCAAAGATGTCGCCGCGGATGCCGGTGTCGCGAACGTTGGCGGCGATCGAATCGCTTACCAGAAAGTAATCGATGCGCCAGCCGGCGTTGTTCTTGCGGGCATTAAAGCGATAGCTCCACCAGCTGTAGACGCCCTCGACGTCGGGGTTTGCCGCGCGCCAGGTATCGGTAAAGCCGGCGTTGAGCAGCTCGGTAAACTTGCCGCGTTCCTCGTCCGAAAAGCCTGCGTTGCCGCGGTTGGACTTGGGGTTCTTAAGGTCGATCTCCTCATGCGCCACGTTAAAGTCGCCGCAGGTTACGACGGGTTTGCCGGTCTCGCGCTCGAGCGCGTTCAAAAAGCCGCGGTAGGCATCGTCCCAGGCCATACGCACGTCGATGCGCGCGAGCTCATTTTGTGCGTTGGGCGTATAGACGTCGACAAACCAAAACTTGTCGAACTCGAGCGCACAGACGCGGCCCTCGGTTGCGGCTTGGGCGACGAGCTCGGCCGCCTCGTTCTCGCCGGCGTAGGGTAGCAGTGCGTCGGCGTGCAGCACGCGCAGCGGTTCCTGGCGGCTAAAGACCGCAGTGCCCGAATAGCCTTTACGCTCGGCGTAGCTCCAGGTTTGGTGATAGCCGGGCAGGTCAATATCGACCTGGCCCTCCTGCAGCTTGGTCTCTTGCAACGCCAGGATATCGACGTCGAGTTCTTGCGCGATCTGGATAAAGCTCGGGTCCTTTTTGAGCACGGCGCGCAGGCCGTTTACGTTCCACGAGGCGAAAGTGTAAGTCTGAGGCATGGTGTCCTTTCGACGGGGTTGGCAGGCTTAAGATTAGCGCAACAGGGGCGGTGGTGGGCACCGCGCGTGCTGACCCAAAGGCCGCATGCTGGGACATCGCCCGACGCTGCCCGACCAACAAGGACGGAGGACTCATATGACGCAGGCAATAACGGATCCCAAGCAGGCCTCCGCCGCGCTGGCGGAGCTGTTCGGCACCCATAAGCGCGTGGTCTTCTTTGGCGGCGCTGGTGTTTCCACGGCAAGTGGCATTCCCGATTTCCGCAGCGTGGACGGCCTGTATCACCAGCAGTTTGCCTATCCGCCCGAGACCATGCTGTCGCATAGCTTTTACGAGGCGCATCCTGCGGAGTTCTTCGACTTTTACCGCACCAAGATGATCGCGCTCAACGCTAAACCCAACCGCTGCCACACCAAGCTGGCCGAGCTGGAGCGCGCCGGCAAGCTCGACGCCGTGGTGACGCAAAATATCGACGGCCTGCATCAGATGGCCGGCTCACAGCGAGTGTTTGAGCTGCACGGATCGGTCCATCGCAACATTTGCCAGTCGTGCGGCGCGGTCTATAGCGCCGAGTGGATTTGCTCGCGCGAGCACGAGGATGCCGCGGGCGTGCCTGCGTGCCCCGCGTGCGGTGGCCGCATCAAGCCCGATGTAGTGCTCTACGAAGAGCCGCTCGACGAGCATGTGTTGACCGGTGCCGTTGCCGCCATCGCCGCGGCCGATGCCCTCATTGTGGGTGGGACCTCGCTCGTGGTGTATCCGGCGGCGGGCCTTACGCGTTACTTTACCGGCGATACGCTGGCCATATGCAACCTTGCTCCCACCGATCAGGATGCAAATGCCGACCTGCTGATTTCTTGCGACATCGCGGCCGCGTTTGCGTTCTAGCCCGCGCGCGCGGATACAATAGAAAGACTGAGTGCAAAGCGACCCCGCCGCCAGCTCCCCAAGCTCGGCGGCGTGGGCATTTTAGGAGGATGTTCATGGCGAACGACAGCAAGACATGGCGGTGCGGAAAGTATGAGCTCAGCTTTGACCGTCCGCGCATCATGGGCGTCCTCAACGTGACGCCCGATTCGTTTAGCGACGGCGGGGAGCACTTCGACCCCGATGCCGCCATCGAGTACGGCCTGGCGATGCTCGATGCCGGCGCCGACATCATCGACGTGGGCGGTGAGTCCACGCGCCCTGGTTTTACCCCGGTCAACCCCGACGAGGAAGCTCGCCGCGTGCTGCCCGTGGTGCGCGCGCTGGCCAAGGAGGGCGCCATCGTCTCGATCGACACGCGTCATGTGGCGGTTGCCAAGGCGGCCGTGCGCTGCGGCGCCTCGATCGTCAACGACGTGACGGGCTTCACCGATCCCAAGATGGTCGAGTTTGTTAAGACGAGTACCTGCGGCGTCATCGTGATGCATGCCGGCGAGGTCGCCGCGCCCACCCGCACGCACGCAACGGTGCAGCTCGATACCTCGGCAGCGGCGTTTGTTGCCGAGAAGGCGCGCGAGGCGGCTGCCGAGGCCGCGCGTGAGGCCGAGAAGCCGGCTCGCCGCCGTCGCGGCAAGCTGCTGGGCGATCCTAAGCCGGAGGCCAAGCTTCCGGGCGGTGTGGTACAGCCCTCACTGCCGTTTGGCGAGCCGGAGCCCACGTCCGAGCCTGCAAGCGAGCAGGAGACGCCCGCCGCCGAGCGGGCTGCTGCCGCCGAGACCGTCGCGCCCGCACCCGAGGCCGCGCCCGCAGCCACCGAGGCCGAATCGGAGTCCAATGACCGCCTGGCCGCCATGATGCGCCGCAGCGCCCGCCGCGAGGAAGCCTACGTGCCCACCTCGCAGCTCCGCCGCTTCACCCTGCCCGATTCGGCGCCCATCATGCGCCGCGTTATGGGCTTTCTGTCCGACCAGGCCCGCACGCTCATCCATGCCGGCGTGTCGCGCGACCGCATCTGCATCGATCCTGGCCCGGGCTTTGGTAAGTCGGCTAACGAGGACATCGTCATCCAGCGCGAGACTGCCAAGATGGCGTCACTGGGCTATCCGCTCATGTGCGCCGTGTCGCGCAAGCGTTTTGTGGGCGCTGTCTCGGGCGTGACCGAGGCCGCCGCGCGCGATGCCGCCACGTTTGGCGTGTGCCTGGGCGCCATCCAGGCCGGTGCGAACATCGTGCGCGTGCACGACGCCGCGGGTTTTGCGCAGTTCCTGAACGGCTACTGGGCGGTTGCCAAGCCGCAGCCGCGCCGCGCGTTTGTGGCTGTGGGCTCCAACCTGGGGCATCGCTGCGACAACATCCGCGCCGCACGCGAGATGATCGCCGAGATTCCACTCACCTGCGTGTCCAACTCCTCCAAGATTTACGAGAGCGAGCCGGCCTACGAGACGCGCCAGGACGCGTTTGCCAACGCCGTCATCGAGATCAAGACCGAGCTGGCGCCGCTGGTGCTGCTCGATGAGCTCATGAAGATCGAGGCCGAGCTTGGGCGCGACCGCTCCAAAAAGGCCAAGGCCAACGGTCCGCGCACCATCGACCTGGACCTGCTGTGGATGGACGGCGAGACCCACGGCGGCAAAAAGCTGCGCCTGCCGCATCCGCTGATCGGCGAGCGCGATTTTGTGCTGGTGCCGCTCGAGGACTTGATGCACGACCCGGCGCGGTTCTTCCGCTACAACGGCGTCGAGGTCAAGGAGCCCGAGGACCGCGTGGGCCATATCGTGGGCGAATTGGGGCGTATGTAGATGATCGAGATGAATGCTGTTGCCGCCGGTACCGAGCTTGACGCCGCGCGTGACGCGGGCCGCGAGGGTGCGTCCGCGGGCTGGTGCGCTTGGAGCGCGGGCGAGGCGTCGTTGACGTTTTCGCTGGTCGTGCGCCCGGATGTGAACATGCATGCCTTCCACGGCCTGCCGTTTGTGGCCGCGATGGGCATGATGGACGCGCTCGTGGGAACGGCTGCGGCACCGGGGCTGGGCCTTGCCGGCAAGGTGGGTATTCAGTGGCCGAGCGACATTGTGTGCGGCGCGCCCGCGTTTGAGACGTCGTTCGCGCGCGTCGCCGTCAACGGTGGTGCCGGTGCTGCGGGCATGTTCGGTGCCGTGACGGTGGATATTGAGCGTTCGGCGCTGAGCGAGCTTGGTGTGGACGTGGCTGACGAAGCGCTGGTCGAGACGCTGGCCGCCGCCGTGCTGGCCCGCGTGGACGCCTGGGCGGTTGTTGCCAACACGCCGCAAGGCGCCGCAGGGCCGCTGGCTCCCGTGCTGGGCGAGTACTTCGACATGGTGCCGCTGCTGGGCCGCCAAGTTGCGGCGGTGTCGCCCAACGGTTTGCCGCTTGCGGTCGGTGTGTTTGCGGGCCTGGACATCTGGGGTCGCGCGACCATTAAGACCGATGCCGGCGAGCAGGAGTTTCCGCCCGAGGCCGTGCGCATTCGCGGGCTGTAGCGCGGGGCGTTCGCGCCCAAAGATAGACATGACAACAAGACCCTCCTCGGCCTGTGCCGGGGAGGGTTTCGCCTATCTGGGGAATGGGTTGCCAGCGCCCTATTCCTCAAAACTGAAAAATTTTCGTTTTTGAGGAATAGGATTAAGGCAGCTCGGTCTTTCGCGAGGTATATTCGCTATAGAGCCTATTCCTCAAAACTGAAAATTTTTCAGTTTTGAGGAATAGCGATAAAAGACCGCGAGGAGGCCCCAATGAAACTCATCAATAGAACGTCATATATGGACACGTTGACGAGCCTTATTGGCGTGCCGGACATCAAGGTCATCACGGGCATCCGTCGTAGCGGTAAATCAAAATTGCTCGAGGCCCTCCGCGATTACGTGGAGGCAAATCTGTCCAATTCGAATGTCATCCATATCAACTACAACCTCGATGAGTTCGAGAATCTGCTCGAGTATCACGCGCTGCTCGCCTATGTAAAAGAGCATCGAGTGTCCGGCAAACAAAACTTTCTGCTTATCGATGAAGTTCAGATGTGCGACGGTTTTGAGCGTGCGATCAACAGCCTCCACGCATCCGAGCAGTACGACATATTCATTACCGGATCGAATGCCTTTTTGCTGTCGAGCGATCTGTCGACGCTCTTTACGGGGCGTACGTTTGAGATCGAGGTTTTCCCATTCTCGTTTGAGGAGTATCGACTCTATGGCGACGAGGGCGAGGTCGACCGCGACTTCGATGAGTACGCGAGAACCGGCGGTATGTCCGGCTCCTACCCTTATCCACTGCAGGAGCAGCGTTATCAATATCTCTCCAATGTCTTCAAAACGCTCATCGTGAGAGATATCGTGCAGCGGCATAACGTGAGAAACGAATCGGCGCTGCTGCGCATTGCCGATTACATGATGGACAACGTATCCAACATAACGTCGGCACGTAACATTACGGATATTTTGAACGCGGATGGGCTAAAGATAACGAACAAGACGGTCGGCACGTACATGGGGTGCCTGTGCGATGCGTTTGCCTTCTATAAAGTTCGTCGGTACGACATCCGCGGCAAAAAATACCTTAAGAGCGGCGAGAAGTATTACCTGGCAGACCACGCGTTCAAATACGCGCTGCTCGGTACACGTGATATGGATTGGGGACGCGTATACGAGAACATGGTGGCAATCGAGCTGCTGCGCCGCGGATACGAGGTATACGTCGGCGTGCTCTATAAAAAGGAAATAGACTTTGTAGCAATCAAGCGAAGCGAGAAGCTCTACATTCAGGTGAGCGACGACATCAGCTCGGATAAGACATTTGAACGCGAGATTTCACCACTGCTGAGCATTGGCGACGCGTACCCCAAGATGATTCTCGCCCGCACGCATCACGAGGCCACGGACCGCAATGGGGTGCAGATCGTGGACCTGGCGAGGTGGCTGTGCGACGAGGCCTAGCAGAAAGCCCTATTCCTCAAAACTGAAAATCTTTCGATTTTGAGGAATAGGGCCGATGCGTTGCCTAGTTCGCCGCTCGCGCTCGTGCTCGACTTAAGCCCCTGTCCTATCCCAGCTCCTGCATGCGGCGGTAGATTTCGCAGATACCCTTGATGGTGAGCTGTCCGTCGACCACGTCGAAGGCATCGGTCGAATCGGCGACGATGCTGGCGAGACCGCCCGTGGCGATAACGGTGGCATCCTCGCGGCCCAGCTCGCGCTTCATGCGCGCGACCAGGCCCTCAGCCATGGCGGCGGCGCCCGTTACGGCGCCGACCTTGATGCACTCCTCGGTATCGCGGCCGATGGCGTGCTCGGGCGCCTCGAGCGGCACGCTGGCGAGCTTGGCGGCACGGGCGGCAAGCGCGTCCATGGAGATGCGGATGCCCGGCGCGATCGCTCCGCCAATGTAATAACCGTCCTCATCGATGACGTCGATATTGGTCGCGGTGCCAAAGTCCACCACGATTGCCGGCGCGCCGTAGAAAGTCTCGGCCGCAACGGCGTTGGCGACGCGATCGGCACCTACGGCCTGGGGGCGCGCCGCGCGCAGCTTGGTCACCGCGGCCGTCTGCGGCCCGATGACGATGGCGTCCGCGGCAATGCGGTCGGCCACGGCGTGCCACTCGCGCGAGAGCTGCGGCACCACGCCCGCAAAGGCGATTGCGTCGACCGCATCGAGCGAAAGGCCGTACATCTTAAAGAAACCCATCAGGCGCACGTGGATCTCGTCGGCGGTATAGGAGCGGTCGGTGGGCATACGCCACGACTGCACCAGCTCGTCTTCGTCAAACAGGCCCATGGCCGTCTGCGTGTTTCCCATATCGATAGCGAGCAGCATGTCTACTCCCAGTGTTGGCATAAAAGGACGCGCACCATTGTATACGCGCCGCCGACGGCGCTCGGCTGCGATTCGTTTACGGTGATAGGGGCTGAGGGGTTTTAAATATGAAGGAATTATGCTCTACGAGATTTTCCTTGCCGCTTACCGAACTCCCGCGTAATATTCTTTCTTGCGCACATGAAGCGCCCAGACATTGCGGGGTGGAGCAGTCTGGTAGCTCGCCGGGCTCATAACCCGGAGGTCGTAGGTTCAAATCCTGCCCCCGCGACCAAGAACTTGCAGCTCGTCGGCCTAGCCGGCGAGCTTTTTTGTTATTTCGGGACCGTGTTTTCGATCCAATTCTCGGCCTCTCAAACAAAATCTCGATCTGTAACATCTAGACCCGATTTGGGCGGCTAGGTGTTACAGATCGAGATATACCGGTGGGCTTGGTCGTGTTTGTCTAAATCTGTAACACGAGGGACGGTTTTTGCCGAGTAACCGTTACAGATTGAGATTTTCTAGCAGGCGGGTTTGGTTTGTCTCGATCTGTAACAGGTAGGGGTCAAAAGTGGGCCTAGCTGTTACAGATCTAGATTGTTGAGGATGGGCCGAGAGGAATGTCTCGATCTGTAACAGTAAGACCCGGTTTTGTCGCGTAACTGTTACAGATTGAGATAAACCGACGGGCCGCCCCGCCCATCCCCATCCACCTGCCGCTACCTGCTGTCCGCCGATTTCCGTTGCGCTGCTGTATTCCCATGCCATATCCTCTAGATAACTACGCGGCATCATCGCCGCCGCGCCTACAAGAGAGGAATGTCCATGACCGCACCTGCATCCAAGCTGCTCCAGCCCATTACGGTTGGCCCCCTTGAGCTCAAGAACCGCATTATGTTTCCGCCGCTGACCACCGGCTACGAGGAGCGTGACGGTTCCATCGGCGAGCGCAGCCTGGCTTTTTACGAGCGCTTGGCCCGTGGCGGCGTGAGCTACATCGTCATCGGCGACGTCGCTCCCGTCATGACCGCAAGCCCCACGCCCAAGCTGGCAACCGACGCCCAGATCCCCACGTTTGAGGCCCTGGCCGATGCCGTCCACAAGCACGGCGCCAAGGTCGCGCTGCAGCTGTTCCACCCCGAGTACGACGTGCCCGGTGTCGGCCGCATGGTCATGGGTTCCATGGCCGCCGCCAAGGCCGCGCAGGAGGCCAAGGCCGCCGGCGACGAGGAGGCCTTTGCCGCCAAGATGGCCGAGTCCAACGAGATCCGCAATCAGGCATACGCCAAGCTGCACCACGACATGCAGCACTTTGTGAACGAGGCGAGCGTAGAGCAGCTCACCCAGATCAAGGAGGCCATCGCTGCCTCGGCCGCCCGCGCGCAGCAGGCCGGCATCGACGCCATCGAGGTCCACGGCGACCGCCTGGTGGGTTCGCTGTGCTCGGCCATCCTCAACCAGCGCACCGACGAGTACGGTGGTTCGTTCGAGAACCGCGTTCGCTACGCGCTGGAGGTCGTCGCTGCCATTAAGGAAGCCGCGCCGCAGCTGATGGTGGAGTACAAACTCCCCGTGATCATGGAGAACCCCGACGGCACGCCGCGCGGCAAGGGCGGCCTGCAGCCCGACGAGGCCTGCGAGTTCGCCAAGTTGCTCGAGGGCGCGGGCATCGACATGATTCAGGTCGCACAGGCCAACCACACCGGCAACATGGGAGACACCATTCCGCCCATGGGCGCCATGCCCTACAACTGGACGCTGCCCGTGGCCGAGCGCGTCAAGGCCCTGGTCTCCGTGCCGGTGGCAACCGTGGGCCGTGTTGTCTCGGTCGAAGCCGGCGAGAAGATTCTGGAAGACGGCGCGGCCGACATCATCGCCTACGGCCGCTCGCTCATGTGCGACCCCGACATTGCGCTGAAGGCCGCCACGGGTGAGCCCATCCGCGAGTGCCTCAACTGCAACAAGGGTTGCGTCGACGCGATTCAAAACCGCAAGTACATTTCGTGCGTGCTCAACGCCGAGAACGGCGACGAGACGACCATCGCCATCAAGCCGGGCGAGGGCGACAAGAAGATCGCCGTGGTGGGCGGCGGCATCGCCGGCCTGGAGGCCGCACGCGTGGCGGCCAAGCGCGGCTACGACGTGACCATCTACGAGGCGAGCGATCATCTGGGCGGCCAGATTGCGCTGGCGGCTGCGCCCCCGCGCAAGGACGAGATCATGCGCTCGGTCGAGTACTACGAGAAGATTCTGCCTGGCCTGGGCGTGAAGGTTGAGCTCAGCCATGCCGCTACCGCTGAGGACCTCAACGCCGCCGATGCCGCGATTGTGGCCGTGGGCGCGCACGACGTGGTCATTCCTGTTCCGGGTGCCGATTCGGAGAAGGTCGTCTCGAGCTGGGACGTGCTGGCCGGCAAGGTGGAGCTTACGGGCCGCGTCGCCGTCATTGGCGGTGGCCTGGTGGGCACCGAGACTGCCGAATACCTGCTGCAGCACGGCTGCGAGGTGGCGATCGTCGAGATGCTCGACAAGATTGCCGCGGGCGAGTCCGAGACCATTCTGCCGCTGATTATGAGCGACTTTGCTGCCCACAACGTGGAGCAGCACGTGAAGACCCGCCTGACCGCCATTACCGACGAGGGCGTGGAGGCCGTTCGCACCACCGAGGACGGCGCCGAGGAGCCGGTGAAGATCGCCTGCGATTACGTGGTGATGGCCGTGGGCTCCAAGGCCAACGCGTTTGACCTGGATGGCGTGACGGTGCCCGTGACCTACGTGGGAGACTGCTCGGGCGAGCGCACCGCCGACATCGCGAGCGCCATTCGCACGGCGTATCACGCGGCCAACGAGCTGTAGTTGAACATCGCGGCCAGGCGGGGCGGTAGCACGGATCCGTCTCGCCCGGCTGTGTCCCGTCGGGTGTCAACCGGTGCGGGGCCTGCAAGCGCAGCAGGTCCCGCCCTTTTTGTTTTGCTCCGGTGGATGGCAATGCGCGGTAATCATGAGGAGTGAGGACGTCTACTGCCTTGCAGATCACTCAAAATTATTGGGGGAGGGGTTAATAACTATATCCTCTATACCAAAGGACATAAAGAGATGCCAATTATGTTGACAAGCGAATGACGATTAGCTGCGAGTCGGCTACCAGCGTAAATAATCGATAAAGAAATGTCGTAATTTGGTGCCAAATGCCCAGATAACGCCGCGTCTATTTCAATTAACTACTTTGAGCAAACAGTAAAATGCTACCATCTAACATGCACGTAAGAAAACAGTTTAACGTTTAGGGCTGAGAAGTGGCAGGTATGTCAGAAGCAACAAGGACTCGTACGCATGCGCCAGAGGTTAGGCAGCGCGCCGTCGAGATCCTCCAAGAGGGGGTCGGTCATCGCGCCCTCGCCGCGGAGCTTGGCATTCCCCAGGCCACGGCTCGTCAGTGGGCCCGCGCATATGCCGTGGGCGGTGCCGACGCCGTTCTCAACGCCGGTTCGCATCATCACACCTATTCGTACGAAGTTAAGCTCGCCGTGGTCAAGGACCGCTTGGAAAACGGCTTAACGGTTCGCGAGGCCATGATCAAACACAAGATTCCCAGCGAGTCTTCGGTCAAGGCTTGGTGCCGTCAGTACCGCGAGAGCGGTGAGTCCGCACTGGTCGATAAGCCGCGCGGTCGCAAGCCGCGCGTTAAAAAGGCGGAATAGCAAACGGGATGGTGCGCCCACGGGGGCGCATTTTTCTTACCGCGCCAATACCGCGAGTGGGCGCGAGCCCCCGGGACATCCTCCCAAGCGGTCAATAAACCGCGCGATACGCCTCTTGCGCTCACCGGAGTGACAGAGACGTGCTGCCCCTCTACTCCAATGCGGACAGGCTCCTTGCCTCGTACGCCTAAAACTCCCCAGTTGACCGAAAACCTGCCGCCGCTACTCCTCAATTGAGCTATAACGTTAAACAATTGCAGCGTTTTTGCATGGGGGAGTGATGGTATGACGCTACTGTATTTCCTTACCCTGTTTCCGCTGGTACCGGCGCTGGGCATGCTGCTCGCGCGCGGTGACCGCGCCCGCGATGCGGTGGGGCTCATAGGCTCCGGCATTATTATGGCGGTGACAGTTGTAGTCGCCGTCATGTTTTTTGGCACGGGTCCGCAGAGCTTTGAGGTTGCCCCCGGCACCTCGCATGTGCTCTCGATCATCAGCTCCGCTATCGATGTCATCCTGTGCGCCGTCATCCTGTACAACGCGTACAAATATAGGAACGCGCTCACCACGGTGCTCGGCATAGTCCAGCTGGTGGGTTCGCTCGCCTTTGCAGCCATGACGCTGCCCGCGGCCGAGGCCGTCACGGCAACGCCTCTCTACCTGGACTACATGAGTGTGATCATGGTCCTCGCCGTCGGCATCGTCGGCAGCCTCATCTGCGTGTATGCCTTGGGTTACATGAAGGACTTCCAAGCGCACGATGAGCACGAGGCCGCGCTGCGCGGGCAGACCGCGCCCGACCGTCGCCCGCAGTTCCTGGCGCTCATGTTCCTGTTCCTCTCGGCCATGTTCGTCATCGTGACGAGCGACAACCTTGAGTGGCTGTTCTGCGGTTGGGAAATCACCACCGTGTGCTCGTTCCTTATGATTGGCTACACGCGCACGCCCGAGGCCATCAAAAACGCCTTTACCCAGATCATCCTCAATATGCTGGGCGGCATCGCGTTTTTGGCGGGGCTCATGTACCTGCACGTTAACGGCATGCCGATGACCATCACCGGCATGATCAGACTTGCCGAGGCCGGCACCGCGCGATCCGCGCTGCTGGTGATGCCGGTCATCCTGCTGTCGCTCGCCGCACTCACCAAGGCCGCACAGATGCCGTTCCACACTTGGCTGCTCGGCGCCATGGTTGCCCCCACGCCCACGAGCGCCCTGCTGCACTCGTCCACCATGGTCAAGGCCGGCGTGTTCCTGATGGTCAAGCTGAGCCCGCTTTATGCCATCTATCCCGTGACCGGCTTTATGGTCACGAGTGTGGGTGCCATCACGTTTTTGCTCGCCGCTCTCATGGCCATCTCGCAGAGCAATGCCAAGCGCGTGCTCGCGTTCTCCACCATTTCCAACTTGGGTCTCATCAGTGCCTGCCTGGGTGTCGGCGCGCCCGAGGCCGTATGGGCGGCCATCTTCCTGATCCTGTTCCACACGGTGGCCAAGTCGCTGCTGTTCCTGTGCGTGGGCACGGCTGAGCATCATATCGGCAGCCGCAATATCGAGGACATGGATGGTATGTTCAGCCGCATGCCGCACCTGACGCGCCTGATGATGCTGGGCATCATGGGCATGTTTGTGGCGCCGTTTGGCATGCTCGTGTCCAAGTGGGGCGCCCTGGTGGCGTTTGCGCAGACCGGCAACGTGCTCATGATCATGGTGCTTGCCTTTGGCTCGGCCGCGACGTTTTACTTCTGGGGCAAGTGGCTTGCCAAGCTTTCGGGCGTCGACCCCACGGCTCAAAACGTTGAGGTCAATGTCCATAAGACCGAATGGATGGCGCTCAACACCATCGCTGCGCTACTGATTCTGTGCTGCGTGGCGTTTCCGATTATCTCGAGCGGCCTGGTGTCGCCTTACTTGGCCATGGTGTTTGGCCGCGTACCGTACGTTATTGGCAAGGACGCCATGTATCTGATGGTGGTTATCGTGGCGTTTATCGCCGTGGTGCTGCTGACTTCATTCCGCGTGAGCAATAAGCCGCACGTCAACGTATATCTTTCGGGTGTGGGAACCGACAAATATCGCCATTTCCGCGGTTCGATGGGTCGCGAGGTGAAGGCCGAAAAGCGCAATTGGTACTCGGAGGACGCCCTTGGCGAGAAGCGCATTAGCCCCGCGGGTAGCGTCGTGTGCTGCAGCATTATCTTGTTTGCGCTGCTGTGTTGCGCGTGGATTGGACCCGAGCGGCTTGCCATGAGCGCGCCCTCGGTGCTGCGCGGCAAGTATTTTGAAGGTTCGGGCGTCGTGGGCATCTTTATTGGTACCGTGGCGTTTGCCCTGCTGGCGCCTTTGGTTGGTGGCCTGATCGACGGCGTTGACCGCAAACTTTCGGCCCGTATGCAGGGCCGCGTGGGCCCGCGCCTGCTCCAGCCTTTCTACGACGTTGCCAAGCTGCTGCGCAAAGCCCCTGCCAGCGTAAACACCATGGATGATACCTACATGGCGTGCGCGCTCATCTTTACCGTCGTGGGCGGCGGCATCTTTGTGTCGGGTTCCAACACACTGCTGTGCGCCTTTATGGTGACGCTCGCCGCGATCTTTGTGGTGCTGGCGTCCGCCTCGACGCAAAGCCCGTTTGCCCAGGTTGGCGCCGATCGCGAGCTGCTGCAGGTCATGAGTTACGAGCCCGCCGTTCTGCTGATGAGCGTGGGCCTGTACCTTGCCACCGACAGCTTCGATTCCATCGCCGTGACGGGGCAGTCGGTCCCCATCATCGTGTACAGCGCACCCATTTTCCTCGCGTTGCTCGCGGTGCTTACCATCAAGCTGCGCAAGTCGCCGTTTGACCTTTCGTACTCGCATCACGCGCATCAGGAGATCGTCCAGGGCGTCGCCACCGAGATGAGCGGCGGCACGCTGGCCAAGATGACCCTTATGCACTGGTGCGAGACCGTGCTGTTTTTGATGTGGGTGGGCATGTTCTTTGTCTGGGACAACCCGGTGAGTTGGGTTGTAGCCCTGGTCGTGATGGCCGCGACGTACTTTGTCGAGGTGCTTATCGACAACACCTTCGCGCGCAGCACCTGGCGCAGCTGCTTTAAGCTTGGCTGGGGCGTGGCGCTGGTGTTTGGCCTGCTCAACCTTATGCCCATCCTCGTCGACGTGTTTATTTAGGAGGCGGCGTTTATGGATCATAAAATGTCGCGCTCGCCGTGGGTTATTCATTACGACGGCTCGAGCTGCAACGGATGCGATATCGAGGTGCTGGCCTCGCTCACGCCGCTGTTTGATGCGGAACGCTTTGGCGTGGTCAACACCGGCAACCCCAAGCATGCGGACATCTTTTTGGTGACGGGTTCGGTCAATGCGCAGAACCTGCCCGTCGTGCGCCAGATCTACAACCAGATGCTCGAGCCCAAGTGCGTGGTGGCGTGCGGCATTTGCGCGTGCTCGGGCGGCGTGTTCCGCGATGCGTACAACGTGATCGGCGGCGTGGACCGCGCGATTCCCGTGGACGTGTACGCGCCCGGATGCGCCATTCGCCCCGAGACCGTGATCGATGCCATCGTGGAGGCGTGCGGCATCCTGGACCAGAAGGAGGCCATGATGCGCGCCGGCGGCGATCCGCTCACCGTGGGCGGCGCCGCTACCTGGGACGGTGGCGTTGAGCTGGGCGAGGACGGGTTTGTGGCTGCTGCGGAGGCCGGCGACGCGACCGCCGCTGGCGACGCACCTGCTGGGACGCCCGCCGCTGCGAAGGAGGCCGAGTAATGCAAAAGGCTATCTATACCACCGTCCGGATCGACGAGCTCCTGTCGCATGTCCAGGCGCTCAAGGGCGTCGGCGCGCGCTTTGTGCAAATGCACGCTGAGCGCAACGTCGACGACGGCACGTATCGCCTGGTCTATACGTTTATCAACGTTCGTGCTGCTCAGGAGCATATTGCGCAGGACGGCAGCTGTGCGATCGAGAACCTGGTGGTTGAGGGCATCGACCAGTACCAGGAGATTCCGTCCATCAGCTCGTATTACCCCGCGGTGTTCCCGTTTGAAAATGAGGCCCACGACCTGTTTGGTCTTGCCATTACCGATATGCAGATCGACTTTAAGGGCTTTTTCTACCAGGTCTCGACTGCCGAGCCCATGAGCGTTATCACGCCCGAGGTGAAGGCTGCGCGCGAGAAGGCCATGAAGGTCCGTGCCGCCGCCGAGGCCAAGGCGCGCAAGGCCGCGGCCGAGAAGGCCGCCGCCGCGGCTGCTGCAGGGGAAGGCGCTGGCGATGCTGTGGGCGCTGCCGTCGCTCAGCCCGCTGCGGCTACCGGCTCCGATGCTCAGCACGATGAGGTCGCTGCAAAGGCCGCGCTCAAGGCTGCCGAGATGGAGGCAAAGCTCGCCGCCATGGATCCCGAGAAAGCGGCCAAGGTCCGCGCGGCGCTTGCCGCCAAGGCCGCCCGCGACAAGCAGAAAAAGGAGGCGTAAGGTCCATGGCTCATCGCTCCGTCATTCCGTTTGGCCCGCAGCACCCGGTGCTGCCCGAGCCGCTTCATCTGGACCTGGTGATCGAGGACGACCGCGTCATCGAGGCAATTCCGCAGATCGGTTTTGTGCACCGCGGACTCGAGAAGCTCACCGAAAAGCGTGACATGCATCAGTTTGGCTACATCGCCGAGCGCATCTGCGGTATTTGCGCCGTGGGTCACAGCTGCGGCTATGCCAGCGCCTGCGAGCGCATGCTCGACATTGAGGTGCCCAGCCGCGTGCAGTATATCCGCACCATTTTGCACGAGCTTTCGCGCATTCACTCGCACCTGCTGTGGCTGGGCCTGCTTGCCGACGCCTTTGGTTTCGAGGCGTTGTTCTATCGTTCGTGGACCCTGCGCGAGCAGATTCTCAAGATCTTTGAGAGCACTTGCGGCGGGCGCGTGATTCTGTCGATTAACGAGATCGGCGGCCTTAAACACGACATTGAGGACTCCGAGCTGGCGGGCATTGTCCAGACGCTCGATGCCATGCGTCCCGACTACGAGGCCCTGGTGCATACGTTTTTGGACGACAATAGCTGCGGCGAGCGCCTGCACGGTGTAGGCGTGATCAGCAAGAAGGACGCGCTGGAGCTTTCGATGGTCGGCCCGTTCGGTCGCGCCTCGGGCGTGGACTACGACGTGCGCATGTTCGGTGACGGCGCCTATTCGGATCTGGCTGCGTTTGAGCCGATTGTGGCTACCGACGGCGACTGCTATGCCCGCTGCCAGGTGCGTTGTGCCGAGGTCACGCAGGCCATGGACATCATCAAGGAGCTTGTGGGCAAGATACCGCACGACGGAATCGGCGGGCGCACCAAGCTCACGCCGGCCGACGGCGCGCGCGGCGAGGTTGTGATTGAGCAGCCGCGCGGCGAGGCGTATTACTATGTGCGCGGCAACGGCACCAAGAACCTGGACCGTTTTCGCGTGCGCACGCCGACGTCGCAGAACCTGGCGGGTCTGACGCATGCACTGCAGGGCGTGCTCCTTGCCAACGTGCCCATGATTATCCTGACCATCGACCCCTGCATTAGCTGCACGGAAAGGTAGGCGTGGCATGAGTTTACTGACATTTGCCAAGACGGCCTTGGGTTCTATGGTCAAGCAGCCGGTAACGGTGTGCTATCCGCAGGAAAAGTTTACAGCGCCCGAGCGCTTGCGCGGACATATCGTTAACGACATGGACGTGTGCATTTGCTGCGGCATGTGCGCACGTCGCTGCCCGGCGGGTGCGCTGGCGGTCGATCGCAAGGGCGGCACCTGGTCGATCGACCCGTACGCCTGCGTGGTGTGTGGCGAATGCATCGAAAGCTGCCCCAAGCACTGCCTGAGTATGGACACCGCCCGCACCCCAGTTGCGGCGAACAAGACTCCCACGGTGGAAACCAAGCCGGAATAGCGCTGAAATAGGGGCCGGCGGGGCAAAAATGCCCCGCCGGCCCGCGCTTGGGCGCGCGGCTAGGCCGCTGTGAACAAAACTATGCCGGTTTACTACGATGAATCGCCAATCTCCCACCACACCGCATTTAGTAAAAATAAAACCGCAGGTAGACGGCTTGCGATTTTACGAAAAAAGCGAGTGTGGTCGGGGACTTCGTGTTTATCGTAGTCAACCGGCATAGTTTTGAAATGGCACCGTATCAGTAACAGCCTCTGATCCCCCGGGGACGGAGGAAAGCGGACCATTTTGGCCTTGCAAGGGCGTCTGCGCGACCCGTCCGCCACGAAATGGGCCCATCTACTACGTTTGGGCGGCCACCCTCAACCACAGCGAAAAGCGAGAAAAGAAAACCGCAGGTAGATGGCCTGCGGTTTTTCGTAAAACGCTGGTATGGTCGGAGGTATCGGGTCAAACGTAGTAGATGGGCCGATTTCGTGGCGAGCGCCATCAATTGATCCCCCGGGGACGGAGGAAAACGGATCATTTTGGCCCGTCGGCTCCGAGTCGCACCCGTTTTCCTGCGAAAACGCTGTGTCTCAACTTTGGTGAGACATTTGTCTCACGCCTAAAAACCGAATCTGGAACGTGTGTCACCTGCCCTAACTGTGTCTCATTCCGTAACTTTAGGCTGATGCAAGGTCTGAACCTGCGAGAAGGGAGACGCGATGGGTAAGTACACGAGGGGTCTCTTGGCGGTGATACTGGCCGTAGTGCTGGTGTTGCCGGCTGCAGCATTTGCCATGCTGCCCGAGGCCAACGCCAGGTCCAGTACGGGAATGGACGGGCCGACAGTGAGCGGGCCGACGGTCGTCGACCCCGACACCACCGGACGCTGGGAAATCTGGGCGGCCGGCCACAGCGGCAATAAGGTGACGACTCAAAACGTCGGTCGAATCTGGACCGACAAAACGGTTGAGGCAACCGGAGAAAACGAAGTGTCAGATTTTGTGACCACGCTTTCGGCGATGTCCTCGACGTCTAATTCAACCGTGACAGTCACCACGCCACTCGACATCGTGCTAGTGCTGGATGCATCCGGCTCGATGAATGATCCTATGGGTGGTGGAGATTCCACCAAGCGTATCGATGCGCTGAAGAGCGCTGCGAAAAGCTTTATCGACACCATCGCCAAACAAAACGAAGGTATCGAGGGTGTCGATAGGCAGCATAAGGTTGCCATTGTTAAGTTTGCGGGTGATGAGACCGACAAAGTTGGAAACGACAAGTACCGCTCCGGCGGCCATAGCTACAACTATTCGCAGACAATGCAAGAGTTGACAGCGTGCACGGTTGGCGGCGCAAAGGGTCTTAAGGGAACGATCGATTCTATCGAGCCTGCTGGCGCTACGCGTGCCGATTATGGTATGAAACAAGCCGAGAAAAACATTAAAACTTTTGGACGCGAGGGCGCCAAGAAGGTCGTTGTGTTCTTTACCGACGGCAAGCCAACGAGCTACAGCGAGTTTGATTCTGATGTCGCCAACGCTGCCGTGACGGCTGCCAAGAGCATGAAGGACGGCAAGGCCACCGTTTATACTATCGGCATCTTTAGCGGAGCGAACCCCGCTGCCGATCCCTCGAATAAGGGAACGAGCGACGTAAATAAGTTCATGCACGCCGTGTCGAGTAACTATCCCAGCGCCACGTCGTATACGAGCGATATGCTTGGTGCGCGCGTGGAAAACTCCGACTACTACAAGTCGGCGACCAATGCCGATGAGCTCAAGAAGGTCTTCGACGACATCTCAAAGGCCATTACGTCGGAAGCACCTCACCCGACCGAAATCCACAAGGGTTACGACGCGACCAAGTCCGGCTACATTACGTTTACCGATGAGCTGGGCGACTTTATGCAGGTCGACGGTTTTATATACAACGGCACGACGTTTGACAAGCCGACAAAGACCGAGGACAACGTCGACACCTACACATTCACGGGTGATGCCGCGAACCTGGTCATCACCGTTCAACATGCCAAAGAGGGCGAGCCTCAGACCGGCGATATCGTAACGGTCAAGATTCCTGCGTCGTTGATTCCGCAGAGCCACTTTAAGACCGTAGACGGCAAGCTTTCGGTCGACAGCGTTAAGCCCATCCAGGTGAAGTATGCCTCGAGCGTGAAGAAGGTTGCGCTCGACAACCTGTTTACGCCCGAGAAGGTCACGGGGCTCAAGGACTACATCGAGCATAATACGACCGTCGTTGACGGCGCCAAGACCGTGAATTTCTACGCGAACAAGTGGGCTGCCGGCGCGCTGGGCGATACGGTTGCGACCTTTGAACCTGCCGACACCAACCGCTATTACTATTTCCAGAAGCAGACGCCCATTTACACGGATAAGGCTTGCACGCAGCCTGCAAAGGGGCCCGCGCTGGCTGGCGAGGTTACCTATTACTACAAGGACGAGTTTGAGGAGCAGGGCGAGAACGACGAGGCCAAGCCCGCCACCGACGTCATCGAATTTATCGGCGGCGACGCCGCGAAGTTCGACGGCGCGATTGTTCCCGATGAGAACGGTAACTTGGTGTTTACTGTGGGAACCGCACGCCTGGCCTTTATCGATGAGCTCCACACCATCAAGGAGAACAACAAGACTCGCACCGCGACCGACGTGCTCAACCCCAAGTGGAACAACACGTCTGCCAAGGCGACCGCGACGCATGTCAACTCCTACCTGGGCAACAACGGCAAGATTAGCTTTGCGTACGACATGACGCCGGCAACGGTGGATACCAAGGCCGACTTTGGCCTGACCAAGGTGCTCGAGGGCCGCAACTGGACGAAGGAGGACACGTTTGAGTTTGGGCTGACGCCCGTGGACGGCGCCCCGATGCCCGAGTCCGCGACAGCGCCCGTGGCTGTGTCTGTGACCAAGGGCGATCTGGACAATGGCAAGGCGGCCATTAATTTCAGCACGATCAAATACAACGAGCCTGGCACGTATGTCTACAAGGTCAGCGAAAAGAACGCCGGGACCACGGTTGACGGCATTGCCTACAGCAAGAACGTTGCGAAGATCACCGTGACGGTCACGCCCAACAAGAAGGGCGTGCTCAGCGCTGACGTGAAGGTGGCCTGGAGCGAAGCCGACGAGACCGAGTTCAAGAACGTCTACACTGCGGAGCCTGTTGAGTCCAGCGTTACCGACAAGATTGACGTGACCAAGTCCCTGACCGGGCGCGACCTTACGGCCGGCGAGTTCAGCTTTGAGCTGCGCGAGATTAAGGGTGAGGACTCTGAGCTTATCGAGACCGTTGCGAACGCTGCCGACGGTAAGGTGACGTTCAGCCCCATCAAGTACACCGAGATCGGCCAGCACACCTACAGGCTGCGCGAGGTCCCGGGCGACGCCGGCAACGGCATCACTTACGATGACACGACCTACACCATCGTGACGACCATTGCCGACAACGGCAAGGGCCAGCTTGTTGCTACGCACGAGCTGAAGGATGCCAAGGACGCCAAGGACGTCAAGAGCATCGAGTTCAAGAACGTCTACACCACGAATGCTGCCGAGGCATCGCTTGCGGGCAAGAAGAGTCTGCAGGTTCCCGATGGTCTGACCCCGGCCGACATCACCGGCAAGTTTACCTTTACCGTGATCGGTGAAGAGGGTGCGCCTATGCCTGCGAGTACGAGCGTGCACAACGACGCCGACGGCAAGGTCGACTTTGGCAAGATCACCTTTACGCTCGACGACCTTAACAAGGCCCTGGGTGAGAAGTCCAAGAAGCGCGAGCACACCTTTACCTACACCGTGACCGAGTCCGGCGAGGTCGCTGGCGTGACCAACGACGCCAAGCTGTCGCGCGAGGTTTCCTTCACCGTGACCGATGACGGCAAGGGGAATCTGCGCGTATCCCGCAAGCCGGACGGTGATGCGGCCTTCACGTTCACCAATACCTATAACGTGACGCCTGTCGAGACGAGCGTCACCGAACAGATCACCGCGACCAAGGTCCTGGACGGCCGCAATCTCAAGGACGGCGAGTTCTCCTTCGAGCTCGTCGAGGGCGACAAGGTTGTCGCCACCGGCACTAACGACGCCGAGGGCAACATCACGATGAGCGCCGTGAAGTACACCGAGGCCGGCGAGCACACCTACACGCTGCGCGAGGTCAACGGCGGAACCACCAGCAAGGGCATCACGTACAGCGACACCAAGTACACCATCGAGACCACCATTACCGACAACGGTGACGGTACCCTCAGCGCTACGCACGAGCTGAAGAGCGCCACGCCTGCGACCTTCAAGAACACCTACAGCGTGACCCCGCTCGATGCAGAGCTCGACTTTGACCTGAGCAAGGTCATCAGCGGCCGCGAGTGGACGGATGGGGACGAGTTCAGCTTTACCATTACCGCCCCCGATGGCGCCCCGCTCCCCGATCCTGCGACCGTAGCCGTGAGCAAGCACGATGCGAAGGACGGCATTGCCGCCATCAAGTTCGGCAAGATTCGCTACACGGCCACCGGAACCTACAAGTACGAGATCCGCGAGAACGCGGGCAGCACGGTCGGCATGACGTATGACGCGCATGTCGCAACCGCCGAAGTGACCGTGACCGAGAACGGCGATGGCAGCCTGACCGCCAACGTCACCAAGAAGGAAAACGGACGCTTTACCAACACGTACCGCACTGAGCTTAACTACACCGCTGCCGGCGGTCTGTGGCTCAGCAAGTATCTGGACGGCCGCCCCATGACCGAGGGTCAGTTCACCTTTACCGTGACACCTGCTGACGACGCTTCGGCTCGCGCGCTCGGTCTGCTGCCCGGAGTCAACAACTTCAAGTCCCCTGCGACGGCAGAGGCAACGGTCGGCCTGATCGACATCCTGGCTGGCCATGAGGTCAAGTTTACGCAGGCTGACGCCGGCAAGACCTTCACGTACACCGTAGCCGAGAAGAATGACGGCAAGCCCGGTTACACCTACGACGACGCCGTGCGTACCGTGACGATCGCCGTTGCCGATGACGGTGCCGGTACGCTTACCGCCACGACGACCGTCTCCGGCGGTCCCGAGGGTACGCATACGACGGTCCACAAGAGCGGTGAGAACAAGGTCGAGAGTGCCCTGGCCCCGTTCCACAACAGCTACAGCGCTACGACCAATACGCCTGGTGGTACCGCTGCTCAGGTTGTCGCCACCAAGACCCTGACCGGTCGTCCGATGGCCGACGGCGAGTTCTGGTTCGGCATTGCCTATCAGGGCGAGCTTGTGGGCTACGAAAACCTCAAGCCCAATATCGGCGGGCATGTGAGCTTTGATGCGCTGCACTACGACACCGAGATGCTTGCCAATCTTGAGGCGGCTGGGCTTGCCCATCGTACCGACAAGGGCGGTAAGCTCGCTTGGACCATTAACTACACGGCCTACGAAGATTTATTCGGGCTGCCGAATGGCGTTTCCGCTACAACGTGGAGCTTTGGCTTTAAGGTTATCGTTGTCGACAACGGTGACGGTACCCTGACGGCAACGGTCGACTACGGTGGCGTTGAGCCCTTGTTCGAAAACGTCTACGGCGCCGAGGCCGTGGATGCCGCACTCATCGGCACCAAGAAGCTCCAGGCAGCCGAGGGCCTGACCCCGGCTGACATCGCGGGCAAGTTCACCTTTACCGTGACCGCCGACGAGGCCGGCGCCCCGATGCCCGAGCGCACGACCGCAACCAACGACGCGGCCGGCAACGTGGACTTTGGCAAGATCCACTTTACGCTCGAGGATCTCAACCGCGCTCTGGGCGTGACGGACGATGCGGCCGATAAGGCCGAGGCAGGCGAAGCTGACGAGGCAGAGGCCGAAGAGGCCGACGCCGACGATGCCGACACCGACGAGTCCAACGACGAGCCCGAGCCCGCAGCCCCCACCGCTCCGCGCACGCACACCTTTACTTACACGGTGACCGAGTCCGGTAGTGCCCCTGGCGTGACCAATGACACCAACGCCACGCGCAAGGTTTCCTACACCGTGTCTGACGACGGTACCGGACATCTGCGTGTCGTGCACAACGGCGACGACGGTGCTGCCTTCACGTTCACCAACACCTACAGCGTGACGCCTACTGATTCCGTGGTGACCGATCAGGTCAAGACGGTCAAGCGTCTGACCGGACGCGACCTTGCAGCCGGCGAGTTCACGTTTGAGCTGCTCGAGGACGGCGTGGTTGTCGCCAGCGGCACCAATGACGTCGACGGTAACGTTACGCTGAGCCCGATCCGCTACGAGGCGCCCGGCACGCACACGTACATGCTGCGCGAGGCTTGCCCCAACGCGCTCGGCCTGTACAAGGGCGTCACCTATGACGGCGCGACCTACAGCGTCGTGACCACCGTCTCCGACAACGGCGACGGCACGCTGACCGCGACGCACAAACTCGAGGGAACCACCGAGTCGGCTGGCTTTACTAATAAGTATCACGCCATGCCTACCCAGGTCTCCATCGGCGCCATCAAGGTACTCGAGGGACGCGAACTCAAGAAGGACGAGTTTAGCTTTAAGCTCGTTGGCGAGGACATCGAGTCCACCGTCGCCAACGATGCCGACGGCAAGATCAACTTCGACAAGTTCGAGTACGACGAGCCCGGTACGTACGTCTACACCATCAGCGAGGTCAAGGGCGACGAGGCCGGTATGACCTACGACAAGTCCGTCTTTACCGCGACCGTCAACGTGGTCGATGACGGCGAGGGCAACCTCAAGGCGAACGTCGCCTTTACCAAGGGCGACAAGAGCGTCGAGGGTATCGTGTTCAACAACACGTACAAGAAGCCCGAGACGCCCGTGCCGACGCCTGATCCCGGCACGCCCAAGACCGTGACGAACATCGTCAAGACGGTCAAGGGTTTCCTGCCCACCACGGGTGACCAGCAGGCCGCCGCACTGCTTATGGCATTTGTCATCGCCATGGCCGGCGTCGGAGCCCTGGTCTGGGGTATCCGTAAGCGCTAGGCACGTCGACAGCGCCCGGGGCCAAAAGGCCCCGGGCGGCCGGCAGGGCTAAATCCCGACCTACTCCTACCCTCAGCCGCCACGGAGGCATCTCCCTCCTTCGTGGCGGCGCTTTTGTGCGTTGGGGAGGAGGGCGCGCCACGAAACCGGCCTATCTACTACGTTTAGCCCCTTACCCCCAACCATGCCAAAAAACGCGAAAACAAAACCGCAGGTAGAACGCCTGTGGTTTTGTTCAAAACGAAGGTATGGTCAGGGGTATCGCGTCAAACGTAGTAGATGGGCCGATTTCGTGGCGAGCGGTTCCGGCTGATCCCTTGGGGACGGAGGAAAACGGATCATTTTGGTCCCGCGAGGCTGGCGGAGGCACTCGTCCAGGGCCGCCCGAACAAAACTATGCCGGTTTACGGGGCTGAGTTACGAGTCCCCAACCATGCCGATATTCGTGAAAATAAAACCGCAGGTAGACGAGCCGTCATTTTGCAGAAAACGCGGGTATGGATGGGGGTCCTGAGTTTGGCCCCGTAAACCGGCATAGTTTTGAAATGGCCTTAAATCGGTAGCAGCCATTTTGCTATGCCGGAACGGTCGGTCTTCGGGCAACTACCCTCGCAGGTAGGCGATAGCGATCTGCGTGCGGTTGCGCAGGCCCATCTTTGCCAGGATTGAGCTGATGTGGTTGCGCACGGTGCCTTCGCCCATGTAGGCGGTGGCGGCGATCTCTTTGTTGTCGAGGCCGCGGGCGATGAGCTCGGCGACTTCGAACTCGCGGTCGGTCAGGCTGGCGAAGGCTGCGGGCCGGCGGGGCGTGCCCGCCTCGACGTCCGTTCCGTCAAAATCGATGTCCTCGATCGCCTTACCCTCGAGTACGCGTTTGCCGTCCATGACCTGCGCCAACGCCGGCGGAATGGCGGCGACATCGGTCTTGATCAGGTAGCCGCGGGCGCCCAGCTTGAGCGCCGACACAATGTACTCGTCATCCGAGAATGTCGTCAGAAACACCACGCGCGCCGCAGGGTCGCGCTCAAGGATTTCGCGTGCTGCCGAAAGTCCGTCACGCCCCGGCATCTGGATGTCGAGCAGCGCGATGTCGGGCGCGTACTCAGCGTAGAGCGCGACCGCGTCGTTGCCGTCGGCGCCGGTGCCCACTACCTCGATTTGCGGCTGGGCGCCCAGGATAATCTTGAGCGAATCGACTACCAAACGGTCGTCGTCGACAACGATGAGCCTCATCGGCCCTCATCTCCTTGCTGCTTGGGAACGGTGGCAAACACGCGCCAGCCGCCGGCGCCGGCGCGCGGGCCGGCGGTGAAGGTGCCGCCAAGCGCTTCGATGCGCTCGCGCATGGAGGCAAGCCCCATGCCCTCCGCGGCGCCGCGGCTGCTTGCTTGGACCCCGCCCGTGCCATCGTCGGTAACGATGAGCTGGTAAAACGACGGATGCTCCATGCATCGTACAGCGACGGTCTGGGCGCAAGCGTGGCGCATGGTGTTGGAGAGCGCCTCGCGCAGGACCGCCGCAAAGCAGTTGGCGACGTTTGCGGGCGCATGCTCGGCCATAACTTCAAGCTCAATCTGCGGACCGCCGTCCGAGCGCGCGCCTTCGACAATGCGTTCGAGCTGCACGGAAAGGTCGACGGCGTTGTCGTTAAGCGCGTGGACGTTGGTGCGCACAAGCTGGAGCGCCTCGTCAACCGTGCGTTTGACGTCGGCGAAATCGGCGGCAACCCTGGGCTCGTCGGCGTGCACGACGCGCAGGGCCTCGGTCTGCAGCGAGGCGCGCGTGAGCTGGTGGCCGACGTTATCGTGGATCTCGCGCGCGATGCGGGCGCGTTCGGCGAGCGTCGCGAGCTCGACTTCGTAGTCCTGGCGATCGGCAAGATCACGGTTGCGCGCCTCGAGCGCGAGGGCTCGTTCCTGCAGCTCGTCGCGGGTACGGCGCATGCGCTGCTGCTCGCGCTCCAACTGGGCGGTACGTAGCGATAGCAAGGTGGCGGCAACCGAAAGGATGGCGGCCAGCAAAAGCGTTCGGGCGGTGAGCGCGTCGGCGCGTAGGTCCGCGACGAGCGCGAAGACAAAGGCGACGCCAATGCCCAACGCGACCCAAACGTGTTCACGGCGCACGCGCCGCGCGATGTCATAGAGGGTGAGAGGCGCAAACGGCACAAACGGCGGCGCAAAGACGGCCGCGATGATGTAAGCGTAACTCGCGGCCTTGCTTACACGGCGTGTGCGTTCCCCCTGCGCGACCTCGGCCAGCGAGGTGGCGATAACGCCAAGGCAAAACGCCGCGACCAGGCGAGCGTCCACAGCAAGGCCCGTGGCGGCCGCAATGCAGCACGCCAGCACAATCGATTTGTCGAAAAGCCTGTTCATACGGGTATTGTACGCGAAGCCGCGCGTGGTGGAGGGGCCGCCTGCGCAACCGTGACATTCCTCCCGTACAGCAAATTGGGGGCGCCGGCGGGCCACGCGGCCAAGCCCCGCACTCGTGACAAAGCTCACTGGCGCGCGCCGGCGGCTCCTGCGATGATGCAATCGTACCGGGCCGCAATCAACAGGAGGGCCGCCTCATGACAGACATCGTCCACGTCGAAAACCTCGTCAAGCGCTATGACGACCTTATCGCGCTCGACCACTTTAGCCTGAGCATCGCCCCCGGCGAGATCTTTGGCCTGCTGGGCCCCAACGGCTCGGGCAAGACCACGTCCATCAACTGCATTTTGCAGCTGCTCGCCTACGACAAAGGCACCATCGAGCTGTTCGGCGAGCCCATGACGCCCGCCCGCTACGACCTCAAGCGCCGCATCGGCGTGGTGCCGCAGCAGGTGGCGGTATTCGACGAGCTCACGGTGCGCGAGAACATCGACTATTTCTGCAGCCTCTACGTTAACGACCGCAAGCGCCGCCGCGTGCTGGTCGACGAGGCGATCGACTTTGTCGGGCTGGGCGACTTTACCAAGTTTCGCCCCGGCAAGCTCTCGGGCGGCCTGGCGCGTCGCCTTAACATTGCCTGCGGTATCGCGCACAAGCCCGAGCTCATCTTTTTTGACGAGCCCACGGTGGCGGTCGACCCGCAGAGCCGCAACGCCATCCTGGAGGGCATCTGCCGCCTGCGCGACGAGGGCGCCACGGTGGTGTATACCAGCCATTACATGGAGGAAGTCGAGCAGATCTGCAGCCGCATTATGATCATGGACGGCGGCCGCGTGCTGGCGCAGGGCACCAACGACGAGCTCAAGCGCATGATTCAGATGGGCGAAAAGATCGTGATCGAGGTCGGTGAGGTGCCGAGTGCGGCACTCGCCGCCGTTGTGGGCCTGCCACATGTCCTGGACCTGGCGGCGACGGCAGGTCAACTCACGTTCTCGTGCGAAGCGAGCCCGCACAACCTGACCGACATTCTCGATGTGTTGCGCTCGCACGACGTGCCGCTCGGCCGCATCTACTCCGAGCCGCCGACCCTCAACGACGTGTTCCTCGAGATCACCGGCCGCGAGCTGCGCGACTAGGGGGTAGCCATGTTCAACACCATCATTACCACGCTCAAGACGCTGCTGCGTCGGCCGAGCACGTGGGTCTGGGGCGCGATCTTTCCCGTTGCGCTTTCCACGATGTTCATGTTTATGTTTGCGAACCTGAGCTCTGACGGCACGGTCGACCCGGTGCCGGTGGCCGTCGTAGCGGATGAGGCCTGGGATGCCTCGACCTTTAAGGGCGTGGCGACGTCGCTTGCCAAGGAGGGCGACGACCAACTGCTCGAGATCCGCGAGTGCGATGACGCAGCCGATGCGAACCGTGCGCTTAAGGCCGGCAAGGTCGCGGGCATCTATACGGTCGACGCCGAAGGCACGCCCAAGCTCACGCTGCTATCGAGCTACGACAGCTCACGTGCGTCGACGGTGCTCACCGACCGCAGCATTCTGGAGACGGTGGCAAGCTCGTATACACAAAATGCCGAGCTCATGTCCCAGATTGCCCAGGACAACCCGGCGGCGCTCGCCGACCCGGAGGCGGTTGCGCGCGCCCTGTCGCTCGAGGGCGGCACCCGCCGCGTGAGCCTGACACGCACCACGCCCGACGGCACGGTCGTCTACTACTACGCGCTCTTTGGCCTGGTCGCGATGATGTCTGCCGAGTTTGCCGCCTTGAGCGTCGTCGACCTGCAACCCAATCTGTCTGGCCTTGGCGCGCGCCGCTGCGTGGGTGGCCTTTCCAAGACGGCGTCGCTGGCCGGCATCTTTGTCGGCTCGTGGCTGGTTTCCTTTGCCTCGATGGCGATCGCGATCGGCTACGTGCGCCTGGTCGTGGGCGTCGACTTTGGCGGGCGCGAGGGGCTGTGTCTGGCGGGCGGTGCCGCTTCCGCGCTAGCTGCCACGGGCTTGGGGCTCTTTGTGGGCACGCTTCCCGTTAAAGGCGGCAAGGCGTCCAAGTCGGGCATCCTCACGGGCTTTGCCACCACGTGCGCCCTGTTTGCCGGCCTCTACGGCGAGCCGGCGATGGCGCTTGCCGACGACGTCGCCCGCGCCTGCCCGGCCGAGTGCTGGCTCAACCCCGTCAAGCTTATCTGCGACATGTTTAACCGCCTGTATTTCTTTGAGGACCTGGGGCCCTTCGCTGTTCGCGCGGGCGCGCTCGTCCTGATGGCCCTGGTGTTTGTCGCCGCCGCTACGCTGATCTTTGGAAGGAGTCGCTATGAGCACCTTTAAGACCGCGCTTCGCATGGCGCTGGCGCACCCGTTCTACCTGCTCATCTATACGGTGTTCATCTCGCTCATGGGCGTATTCATCGCGGCATCGGTGAGCTGGAACTCGTCGCAGCTCACCGAGTACAAGCCCTACGATGCCAACGTGATCGTGGTCGACCGCGACGACAGCGACCTTTCGCGTGCGCTTACCAAGCATCTGGGTTCGCGTTTTGAGCTGGTCACGGGCATCGGCGACGATACGTACGACCTTGCGGACGCGCTCTCCAAGAGCAACAGCGCCAAGGGCAGCGCCGACTGCGTGTTCTTTATCCCGGAGGAGTTTGAGGACGACCTCGTTGCGGCTGCCCGCGCGGGGGAGGCCCTGCCCAAGCTCGACGTGACCTACGGTTCCGGCACCATGGCGGCGGCGCTTTCGTCTGCCGAGGCCTCGCGCTGGATCTCGCTCGCGGGCGCTGCGGCGGCGCTTGAGCCCGCTGCTTCTAACGGCGACGTTGCCAAGGCCGCCGAGCATGCCGCTGCAAAGCGCGCGGAGGTCCAGATCGAGCAGGTCAAGGTCGACTCGACTGCCGCCGCCACGCTCGAGTCGTACTTCAACTTTGGCGCGTACGCGATCATCTCGTCGGTCATCGTGTCGGTGGGACTGGTGTTCTCGGGCATGAACGAGCCCGAGCGTGTGCGTCGCATGGAGGCCGGCCCGGTCTCCGAGCGCCAGCGCTCGCTTGCCGTGTTCGCGGCTGCTGCAGTGCTCACCGTCTGCATCTGGTTTGTGTCGAGCATGATGGGCGTCGTGGGCTTTGCCGGCGCGGTTGCCGAGGTCGGCGTGGGTCGCGTGTGCCTGGCGTTGGCGGCGACGTTTGCCCTGGCGTGCACGCCTCTGGCCGTTGGCTTTGCCCTTTCGAGCCTGGGTGCGCGTGAGGAGCTGCTCAACGGTATGGGCAACCTGCTCGGCATGCTCATGACGTTTTTGGGCGGCGCTTGGATGCCGCTGTCGCTCATGGGCTCGGCCGTGCAGACGGTGGCGCACTTTGTGCCGACGTATTGGGTGAACGACGCGATCGGCAAGGCGCTCGCTTCGGACCTGACGTCTGCCGTGTTGGGCGACATCGCCTGCGACCTGGGCGTCACCGTGCTCTTCGCCGCCGCCATTGCCGCCGTAGGCCTGGCTTTCGCACGCGCCAAATCTCGCGCCTAGTCTGAAATAAATCCTAGGCCTCGCCCCAAAATAGTTCGCCAAGGTTTACTATTACGTTCATAAAGTAGTACGAGGCTAACAATGGGGGATACCATGGCAACGCAGGAAGCCTACGTCCAGGTTAAGGATCTCAAGAAACACTATGGCGACGGTGATGCACGCCTGACGGTACTCGATGGCATCGACACGTCCATCAACCGCGGCGAGATCTGCGTCATGCTGGGGCCCTCGGGCTCGGGCAAGTCGACCTTTCTCAACCTGATCGGCGGCCTGGAGGATGCCGACGGCGGCTCCATCATGGTGGACGGCTGCGACCTCACGGTGCTCAAGCCTACCGACCTGGGCGAGTATCGCCGCCGCGAGCTGGGCTTTGTCTTCCAGTTCTACAACCTGGTGCCCGACCTCACCATCAAGGAAAACATCGAGGTCACGGCGCACCTGTCCAAAAACCCGCTCAACATTGACGAGCTGCTGCGTTCGCTGGGCCTCTACGAGCACCGCAACAAGTTCCCGCGCCAGGTCTCGGGCGGCCAGCAGCAGCGCTGTGCCATCGGCCGCGCACTCGTCAAAAACCCGGGCCTGCTGCTGTGCGACGAGCCCACGGGCGCGCTTGACTATAAGACGTCCAAGGAAATCTTGCAGCTCATGGAAGATGTCAATCACGAGTACGGCTGCACCATCATCATTGTCACCCACAATGCCGCCATCGCGCGCATGGCCAATCGCGTGCTGCGTCTGCGCGACGGGCGCATCGTCGAGGATGAGCTCAACGAGTCGCCCGTCGCGGCCGCCGAGCTCGATTGGTAGGCGGCGCCATGACACCTCTCGCAAAACGTCTCCCGCGCGAGCTGCGCCGCAATATCGGCAAGTACCTGGGCATCTTTTTGCTTATGTGCGGAAGCATCGCCCTCACGTCGGGCTTTTTGCTCGCAGCGCATTCCATCGGCTGCCTTATCGACGACATGCGCGATGCGTACACGATTGAGGACGGCCGCGTGACCACCTCCTTCGAGGCTACCGATGATCAACTCAAGGCCGCCGAGGACGCGGCCGACGACGTCGGCGGCGTCACGCTCTACAAGAATTTCTCCATCGACGCCATCATCAAAAAGGCGACCGGCGACGACGGCACCAAGCGCACGCTGCGCACCTACACGCACCGCACCAAGGTCGATATCGCGTCCTACTGTGAGGGCAGGCAGCCCAAGACGGACGATGAGGTGGCCATCGACCGCGTCTTTGCCGCCAACAACGACCTCACCGTGGGCTACAAGGTCGAGCTCGAGGGCCGCACCTACACCATCTGCGGCATCATGACCCAGCCCGATAGCCAGGCACTGTTCCTCAACAACTCGGACTTTACGGTGAACACCATCACCTATGGCGTGGCCGAGGTTACCGACGCCGGTTTCGCCGCGCTCGAGGACGCCGGCGGCGCGCCCGCCTACACCTACTCCTTTACCTTTACCGATCGCGACCTCCCCACCGCGGACCGCATCGACGCCGAGCAAGATATGGTCGAGGCACTGACCGACGCCGATGCGCGCGTGGACGATCTGGTCGATGCCGATTCCAATCAGGGCATTGGCTATGCGCGCGACGACGTGGACGGCGACTCCATGATGTGGATGACGCTGCTCGACATCATCATCGTGATCATGGCGTTTGTCTTTGTGGTCCTTACCGACGCCACCATCGAGGAGGAGAGCGCCATCATCGGCACGCTGCTCGCCAGCGGTTATCGCCGTCGCGAGATCGTCCTGCACTACCTTGCGCTTCCCGCCATCGTGGGCGTGGTTGCGGCGCTTTTGGGCACTGCGCTCGGCGTTGTGTTCTTTACCGAGCCCATGCGCAGCCTCTATTACGGTTCGTATAGCCTGCCGCCCTTCCAGGTGTACTGGAGCTGGGAGATCTTTGTGAAGTGTGCCGTGGTTCCCGCCGCCGCGCTCATCCTCATCACGCTGGTGGGCCTGCTTCGCAAGATGGGCAAGACGCCGTTGCAGTTCCTTCGTCACGAGGCGAGCGGCAAATCGGGCACCAAGCGCGGCTTGCAGCTGCCGGAGCGCATGGGTTTTGTTTCCCGCTTCCGCCTGCGTATCTTCCTGCGCAACCTGGGCAACTTCGCCACGCTCTTCGTGGGCATTGCGTTTGCGTCGCTGCTGCTGCTCTTTGGCCTGGCGATTCTGCCCACGATGACGCACTATGCGGACAACCTCGAGACAGGCCTGGTCGCCGAGCACCAGTACACGCTCAAGGCGCCGCTGGAGCTCGAGGGTACTGCCGAGGAGCGCGAGCAGTGGTCGGCACTCGAGCGCTTGCAGTCGGTTGACGGCGCGCTGCTTTCCGCCGCTCAGGATGCCGATGACGAGCTTGACGACGCGGCCGATGCGGCGCAGGCGGCGGCCGATGCCGCGACCGACGCTCCGTCTGCCGAGAGCCTGACTGCGGCGCAGGATGCGCTTGCAAACGTCCAGGACAAGAAGGATGCGCTTTATGCGCGCCTCGATGACCTTGCCGATGCCCTCGGCTGCGACCGCGACGAGGCTATCGACCTGATCGACAAGGCCTCTAGGATCGACACCGACAACGACGACATTCACCCGGTTAACACGACCGATAACGGTGCAGACAAGATTGCGCAGACCGAGAAATATGCCGTTTACCAGCTGCAATACGACCGCGGCGATGGTAATGGCGAGGAGACGATTTCCGTCTACGGCATCTCGCCCGATTCGCGCTATTGGAAAGACCTCAACGTTGGCGATGGGCGCGTCGTCTTTGGCGGCGGCCTGCTCGACAAGTTTGGCTGGAGCGAGGGCCAGAAGGTCACGCTCATCGACAAGTACGAGGGGGAGCATTATTCCCTTGAGTACGCGGGCAAGGACTGTGCCTGGGGCTCCAAGTCGGACATGAATATCTATATGAGTATCGACGACTTTAACGAGCTGTTCGGCAACGACGCCGCCTACTTTAACGGCTATGTGAGCGACGAGAAGCTCGACCTCGATGCTCGTTACTTTGCCGGCGACACCACGCCCGACGACATGCGGGCCGTGGGCGACCAGTTCATCGGCATGATGAGCAAAATGATCGGAATGATGATCGGGCTCGCGGTGTTCATCTTCCTGCTGTTTATGTACCTGCTGACCAAGGCGGTGATCGACCACAGCGCCCGTTCGATCAGCTACATGAAAGTCTTTGGCTATCGCGATAGCGAGATCTCGCATCTGTACATCCGCTCGATCACGCTGTGCGTGGCGGCGTCGCTCGTGCTGAGCCTGCCGGTCATTATTGGCTCGCTCACGGCCATCTTCCGCTCGATGCTGCTCGCCTACAACGGCAATATCGAGATCTACGTGCCCGCTTGGTCCATGGCGGCGTGCGTGGGCATTGGCTTTGTGACCTACCTGGTCGTGGCGCTCCTGCACACGCGCTCCATCAAACGCGTCAGCCTCGCCGAGGCGCTCAAGGTCCAGGAATAGAGAACCGCCCGCACGCGGGGGCACGAACCGAAGGAAGGGTGCCCCCGCGTTATTTGCCCGCCAGGCCCGACGTGGGCAAACGCGCGCAACGTCAGACTTCCCCGAACAGAAGGAGACCCATGGCAAGATCGGCAGAGGAGCTCAAGCAGCTCTCCATCAAGGAGTTCACCGAGGCGGCAAAGGTCTACGAATCCGGCCATGCCGGCATTTACGAGATGTGCAAGGACGACTATCCGCAAATGCTCGAGGAGCTTGAGCTCGAACCGTTCGAGGACGCGCTCGACGTGGGCTGTGGAACCGGAGCCGTCCTAGAACTGCTCCACGTCCGGTACCCCAGCAAGCACTTGACTGGACTCGACCTCACACCCGGGATGATCGACGTCGCCCGGGCAAAGCAGCTCGATAACGTCAGCTTTGTCGTCGGAGACGCGGAGGCACTGCCCTTCGAGCCCCGGAGCTTCGACGCCGTGCTCTGCTCTAACAGCTTCCATCACTACCCGCATCCGGAGAGGTTTTTCGCCGAGGTGGCACGCGTCCTTCGGCCCGGCGGGCGACTGGTCCTTCGCGACTACACCTCGAACGATGTCGCGGTCTGGCTCATGAACAACATCGAGCTACCGCTGGCACGCCTCTTGGGCCATGGCGACGTGCGCATCCTCAAGCTGTCCGAGCTACGCGCGCTCGTCGAGGAATCCGGGCTCACCCCGCTCAAGCTCGAGGCACAGAAGGGATTCCGCGCGCATCTGGTCGCGCGAAAGGGCTAGCGGTCCGCGCCAGGACGCTCCGTCACGCCGGGGCACGCCATCAAACCAGATTGTGGCCACGCCAGAACGCGCCGCCAAACCAAGGCGCGCCGCCACAAACGTGACGGCGCGCCCCACTTACCAGATGCCGATGATTCGCCGGTCTACCGGTCGGGTTGGCAAGGACTGTCCCTATATGCCGGCCTTCGGGGACGTTCCTTTCCTGCCGGCACTTGGGAACTGTCCCCAACTGCCGGGTGGCGAAAGAGT
>CAJMST010000016.1 GCA_905216145.1 uncultured bacterium
TCGGCCGCGGGCCGGTGCATCTTCGGGACCGCCCCGACGACGCAGCCGAGGCCGAGGGCCCGCAGCGCGCGGCCGCGGTTGATGGTACGACCATTGTCGCCCGACCCACGAGAGAGCTGCAAGGGGAGAGGCCCCAATGTTCAACTCATATCGTCTGTTGTGCCAGAGTCGCTCGGGAAAGCGCGACCGACGCAGCGCGCTGTTTTCCAGTCACATCCAGTTCGGGTTGATTTCAGCATGCGATAAGAAACTGGATTTGAATTTCGACTCGAAAGATGGGCAATGCTGATGAGAAACGCTTGGAGTTCGGGATTGCGCGGCGTGAAGCGACCCTCTTCTTATCGAGTTCGTTACAATGTAGGAAAAACAGTAAGTAAGAAGACCTCTGATTGCTTTAGGAGGAGCTGTGGTGAATAGCGCCCAGAAGATCGATAAGTCCATCCAGAAGATGATGACTCTCGGAAGAAGGCTTGGGATTCTGTTTACGGCGCTGTTTATAGCGGTGTGTTGCTGTTCGGTGGTGGTGGTTATTTCCATTGGGCTTATGGCTGCTCAAGGAAACCTATATGATCCATCAAAGACGGTTTCCGTAGTGGTTCCTTTGATGTATCTTCTGATTTCCGGAGGGGCCACATGGACCCTGCGGGGAATCAGCATGGACATGGCTCATGGCGAATCGCCCTTTACCCTTTCGCATGCTCGAAGAATCTCGATTATCGGGTGGCTGTTTGTTGCAGCGGCAATAGGTGACCTCTTGTTTTCTCCGGGGTTTCTTTCGATAGTGATTGGCCCCTTCGACTTGCTGGGGAACGCCTATTCGATGTTTGAAAACCTGGCCCTGCCCATAGATATTGGTGCTGTGCTGGGGGCCGTTTGCTGCTTCTCGATTTCTGCGATATGGCGCTACGGAGCTCTGCTTCAAGACCAGACCGAGGATTTGGTGTGAGGGGCGGCATGGACTATCTGATTATTGAGCTTGAAAGCTTATTGCTTCGACGCGGAAAGACGAGTACGGATATCATTCGGGCGACCGGGCACACACCGGCAAGTATCTCAAAAATACGAAATGGCAAGGTGAAGGCAATTAGGTTAAAGACATTGCTGGATATTTGCGTAGAGCTTGATTGCCAGCCTGGCGATCTTATTAAGCGCGTCAACGAAAGAGAACTTGAGGAACTGGCGACGCGGCGCGCCCGCAACGCGCTGAGCAGGGCGACCGCGACGGGTGATGACCCGGTCCTGGAGTCAGATCATGTTTACGTGGTCGATCTTAGAGACGACTGAGGCTGGAGAATAAAAAAGTATTGAGCAGGTGCAGCCCGTGAAAACAACGGTTTTCACGGGCTGTTCATTCAACGTCCTGCAGTGGCCTGTATTTCTCGCCGCGTCACTGGGGAACGAGAGAGTCATTTCCTGTGCTGGATGCAGGGGGGTGCTTACCTTGTGTAATATATAAATAAGCTTATATTGAAATATGATACATATCGAATTAGAATAACATTATCAATTCGGTATGCAAGGAAAGGAGGGAGAGATGGATTGGATTAACGAGCCGGAGGAAGGCGTTGCACCCGCGTGCGGCAACTGCTTCTTCTACGCGCACGGGGGATGCACGAAGAGGTGCCCCAATCAGTCCTGCACGTTCCGTTTCTAGGGGGCAGAGATGAACTGGCTTTCTACCGCGAAAGGAGGGGAATGAAATGGAATGGATTACCGAGCCGTCAGCCGGGGCTGAGCCCATGTGCAACAATTGCTTCTTTTACGCGCACGGCAGCTGCAGCACCAAGTGTTCTTCACAGGAGTGCACTATCCGATTTTAGCGGATAGTGCACGCCGTACGGCGTGCACAGACTGTTCAAAGATATTTTGGCCAGCAGCGCCTGAGGGGCGATGTGGCATTGCAATATGGGGGGCGAACCGACGTTACCTATAACCCCGCACAATTGCCATGTCGTCCCTTTTTATTGACGGGGAGGATGTCGTCCATGCGGGAAGTCCCAGTTGAATTGCGTGCCATATCCAAGAGATATGGCGGGTTTGAAGCGGTTAAATCAGTCTCGTTCTCTTTAATGGAAGGCGAGCTGTGTGCACTCATTGGGGAGAATGGTGCCGGCAAGAGCACGTTAATTCGATTGATCACGGGGCTTTCGGAGCCATCGTCAGGAACGATCTCGATGTTTGGGCAAACCGGGAGACGTGAAATACGGAGCTGCAGGGAAAGGCTGGGTTATATGCCCGACCTCAATGCTTCGTATCCTAATCTGACCGCGCGAGACAACTTGGTCGTTCGCTGTATTGAGTGGGGGCTTCCCACCGATCGTTCCATCGACGGTGTGTTATCAACCGTCGGTTTGGGGGAGGCCGGCGGGAAGAAAGTGAAGAACTTCTCAATGGGAATGAGGAGGCGTCTCGATCTGGCCATAGCGTTGCTGGGCGATCCGGAGCTGTTGATCCTGGACGAGCCGACAAACGGCCTGGATCCGATGGGGATAGTCGAAGTAAGAAAAATCCTTACGCATCTTAACAAAGATCAAGGTAAAACGATTCTCGTATCCAGCCACAATCTTGAGGAGATGCACAAGCTGGCAACTGATTACCTCTTCATAAGTCATGGTCGCCTCATTCGAAGGATGACCGCACCTCAGCTGGAAAAGTCATGCCGCGGTGGTTTCGTGTTGCATGTGGACGATCTGGAGCGAACGAGATCGGTTCTCGGAGATGAGACCTCACATTCTTTTCTGCCGGACGGCAGCGTCCTTATGCGCTATGAGGAGAAAAAGGAAGGGCGGGGCATTGCAATCGAAGCGCTCTCGACCGCAGGTGTGAGGGTTGCGGAGGCGTATTCTCATAGGAAGAGCCTTGAGGAGTTTTATTCGGAGCTCATCGGTCGAGAGAGCGAGCTGTGATGAAACGCGAGTTCATCTCAGCTTTTCGGAGCGAGGTATGGTTGCTCGCCAGGCGCCCGGCGACCGCTCTGATGATTGCGCTTGCGGCTGTGCTGTATGTGGTTGCGGCTGCGACTTCGTCTGAGGTGCTGATCATGGTCGCCGGTGATGACCCGTATACGCTTGGAGGGGCTATAGGTTTTATTGGAAACCTAGTGGATGCAGGGGACGTTTTGGGCTCTGTTGCCCGGACGTCTTTTGCGTCTACAGTGGTCTGGATTCCGGTGACGATTCTCTACGCGGTTTACGCTACGTCGAGAGACTTTGAATCCGTGGCTTACGCCGTATCGAGATCGCGAGGGGTGTCGCAGGCGGCGATTGTGATCACGAAGCTGTTGGTGAACTGCACTCTGGTCGGTGCCGTGTATCTTCTTTCTACGACTGCGCTGTATTTAACCAAGATGGCCCAATGGGACGTTGGGGCCTCGTGCTCAGGGTTTGCCCAATTTGTATCGATTGCGCTGATGATCGCGCTGCTGCTCATTTCGATGTACGCCGCTACCTTCGCCCTGTATTTGCTCACGAGGAGTGTGGTGGCGAGCAGCGTCGTTGCAATAGCGGTTTCGACATTTGTGATGGTGTGGTTCCCAAGTACATACGGAAGCGGTCAGCCCAGCTTGCTGCTCATGCTCTCGCCCGTGTATTACCTGATGAACCTGTGTTCCCTGAGTATGCAGAATGTTGGTGTAATTCAGGTTTTGCTGTATGCGGGCGGCACTGTGCTTGTGTCGGTTGGAGTTGCGCTCGTCTCGCTATTTGTAAGGACGGCGGTTCGATGAATCTTGGGATGTCGGTCAGGGCGGAACTGTTCCGCGCAAGGAGAATGAAACTCGCCGTGATAATAGCGCTGATGTATTTGGGCATCGCGGGGATTTATGTGTTTGCCGGGTCCGGCGCATGGGTCTCCGCAGGGGGAGAGGGCCAGTTCTTTGGCTTTTCCGCCGATCCGGGCTATCTTTTCTCGATAGGGGTTGGGCCAACGGGTATCTCTTCCTGGCTAAGTGTCGTCTCCATGGCGCATACGGTGTTCTTCCCAATCGTCTCTGTTGTTGTGGCGGGGACGCTATTCGGTGATGCGACGAGCGTGTCGGCAAGGGGAGTTTCGATTGCTCGGGGCTTCCGCAGCTGGCAGCTGTTTGCGGCAAAGACATTGGCTTGCGAAGTGTATACGCTGTGCCCCTACATCGTGTTTACTCTCGGTGTCGCTGCGGTCTTTGCCGTGTGCTCCGGAAGCGGTCTAGACAGCCTTACGGTTGGTAATGTGACCTCGGCACTCCTGTCGAATATCGTTATAGACGCCGCTTATACGCTGATGGTTGCGGTTGCATATGAGGTGTTCAGGATCAGATCTCTTGTGTCGGGAGCCTTGCTGGTCGCAACGTTCGCGGGCCTTGTTATCGCGATGAGTTTCCCAACCGTTTTACCCCCGGTTCACATGGCTTATTGGATGAGGGCGTGCGGGGCTGCCGGCGGGACGGTCCTGATGGCTGCATGCGGCCATGCGGTCATCGTGTCGCTCGCATGTCTATTGCTGCTTTCGTGCAGTTTTTATCGAAGAAGGTAGTGCGCTGGCGTATGCGCAGCGTCTGAGGGTCGATATGGATTTGATTGGAAATGGAGATGGTGCGAAGTGAAACTGTCGCAATTTAATGTGGTGCATGAACATAACGGAAGTCTTCTTATCATGAATGCGCGAACCGGCGGCATCCTGTCGTTAAATCCGGAATACGCGCAGAAATTCAAAAGGATTCAAGAAGGGGACGTTCGGGATGCCGATGATCTTGTCGCGGAGCTGATAAGGGGAGGGCATCCTAGTCAATGAGGAGAGGGACGAGCTTGGGGAGATCAGGTTGCAAAGTCGCGCCGCGCGCTTTGCGAATACTGCTCTGTCCCTTACCATTGCGCCAACGATGGCTTGCAACTTTTGCTGTCCCTACTGCTATGAAAAGGGACAGGCGTACACGACGATGGGCGAGGAGGTTTTGACACAGCTCTCCAAGTTCGTGAAAGATTACTATCCTGGTATCGCAAGTCTCTCAGTTGGATGGTACGGCGGCGAGCCTCTGCTCGGAATGAAGATGATCGAACGGATTACGTCGGATCTGAAAGATGTCGTGGGGCCAACGTGTGAATATTCCGCATCGATAGTGACAAATGGCTATCTGCTGACGCCTGATGTTGCAAGGAGGCTCGCGGCATGTGGTGTGACGAGCGCGCAAGTGACTATAGATGGATCGAAGTCGGATCACGATTCGAGAAGGATTCTTCACGACGGAAGCCCTACATACGAACGTATTCTCAAGAACGTCAAAGAGTGTGCCGACATCATCGATATTTCGATAAGGAGCAACGTCGACAAGACCAACATCGAGGCCGCTCAAGAGCTATTGGATTATCTCGAGCTAAATGGCCTGATGAATAAGGTTCACTTCTATTTAGCCCCTGTTGACGATATCAATCAGGTATGTGCGAACGACAGCCACTGCTTTACTGTAAAAGAGTTCTCGTATGAGGAGACTGAGTTTTATAAAAGGGCAATTGCGCGGGGCTTCAAAGTTCAACCTTTTGGTGGGACGAATTTCGGGATATGTTGCGCCGTTGGAATCAACTCGTACGTGGTTGATCCCGTCGGAGATTTGTATAAGTGCTGGGATGACATTGGAATGAAGGAGCGGAGGGTCGGAACTATTTTCGAGCCGCCAATGTTGAGCAAGAACATGATTAACTGGATGGCATATGAGCCGGATGACCCGGAATGCCAAGAGTGCTTTGCTTTTCCCATGTGCATGGGAGGGTGCCCCAACCACGCCTTAAACGGTGAGGGGAAACGTTGCGTTTCCTTCCGGTATGATGCCGAGCAAAAAATGCTGCTCTCCCAGATGATGAATACGGCAAAACGGGGTGCGGGGCAAAATGAGGCTGATGCTTAATCTCTGTAGAAAATATATACTGGGCGGTCGATTCTACGCCTATCTTGTCGTAACAGTTTTGGTCGGGCTGCTTGCGCTTGCGGGTCCCTTTCTTACCGGCATAGTGGTAAACCGATTGGCGATGCCGGCCAGCGCCGATCTTGCCGCCGTTCTCGTTTGTTGCCTTATTTTGGTTGCGGTCCAAGCGGTTCGAGCGGGACTAGTGTATTGCTCAGAGATGCTGTACATCAACCTTCAGTCGCATGCGGGGTTCGGCTTAAATGCGGATACGCTTGAGCACGTGAAGCACCTTCCCCAGGCATTCTTCGAGGGCTTCAACGCGTCGTATTATAACCAGCAAATCAATCACGACGCTAATGACCTTGTCATCTTCGTAATCAACTCGGTTGTGGGGGTTTCAAGCAACGTTATCACCCTTTTGTCCGCCCTGTTTGTTCTCGGTAGCCTGAATATCAAGTTGAGTGTGGTCTGCCTTGTTCTTGCGGCAGCGAGTGCCGCTTTTTATGCGGTTTCACGCGCAAGGCTGTTTGAGAGAAGTTTTGACGTACAAGAGCAGAGCGCGAGGTTTTTTTCCTGTCTACAAGATCAGTTGGAGAAAGTTGATTTCATCCGCAAACATGCTTTGTTCGATAGGTCCCGCGCTGTACTGGTCGAAGCTTTTAATGGGCTCTATCCAACGATGAGAGCAAATCAGGAAGTAGGGTCTAGATTTACCTTTGGCAACGCGTTGGTCGCTTCCGCCGCTCAAGGATGTCTTCTTGCTGTGGGCGCGGTTGAAGTGATGGGCGGGAGACTGTTGCCTGGTTTTCTCGTGACTGCTGTTGGATATTATTCGAACTTAAGCTCAGCGGTACAGTATTTGTTGGGCTGGGGAAGGGATTACCAGACTAATCGCGTATGCTATGAGCGGCTGAAAAGAATTTGGGATGTCCCGGTGGAAGCGAATGGCAAATTGGCGCTTGGTCCGATTGAGGAAATCCGTCTAGAGAACATCAAGCTACGTTATCCAGGGGCGGAAAGGGTCGCGTTAAGCATTGAGGGGCTCGCGTTTTCCAGGGGTCGGCTATATGGAATCTCGGGGCCGAATGGTTCGGGGAAGAGCTCGCTGCTGTCAGTGATATTGGGGCTATATCCAGATGACACAGAAGGGGCCGTTCGCTACAACGGGGTGTCACAGCGTTGCATCGATCGATATGCATTGCGGCGGTGTCGAGTCAGCATTACGGAGCAAGAACCCCCTATCGTTGAGGGGACGATTCTCGATAATCTTACGCTGCTTTCTGATGATTACGAGATGGATAAGCTGAATCGGATGCTTGTCATATTGGGGCTAGACGAAATGGTTGCTTCTGTGGAGAACGGGGCAACGGCGATGCTTGACGGCGGGAAAGGAGGGGTGTCCGGCGGCGAGAAGCAAAAGATTGCAATTGTGAGACAGCTGTTGAAATCGCCGGACGTTATGCTTTTTGATGAACCGACCTCAGCACTTGATGCGAAGAGTCGAGGCGCGCTGATCAAATTGCTTCATGAAATTAAGAGAGACCATATTGTAATCGTTGTCACTCATGACGAGGAGATGCTTGCCGCCTGTGACGAGGTCATTTCGACGGCTGGATGATTATCGGATTGTGGCGTTGAAGACCAAGAAACTTGAAATGGCGTGGGCTCTGGGTAGGTCTCCACGGGTACGCCGTCGGTGCTGTACTCGACCGCCCGGCAAGAAGGTTTTATAGCGTGTTTCCCCAGAGAGGTCCCTTTGTCCGGTAGTGGCGAGGGGAGCCTCTCTTTTGCTCACCTCTTGCGGCGGAGGGGGACACCATGCGCCTATGCAGGACAAACTGCGCGTTCTTGTCGAATGATGGGCTATGTGTAGAGATGATGGTCTCGGGTAGAGGCCGTGTCGCGCTCGGCTGCGATGAGCCAGGCAATTCAATCTTCATCCGGGAGGGCCTTGGCAAGACAAGCAGGGCGAAGACCTTGGCGACGTTCGGGAGCCGTGTGGCGCCCGGCTCCACGCTCATCTACGACATGGAGCCGGGCGCCACACGGCTCCCGTCAACAATCTGTCACTGAAGAGCCAGCACTACAACGCGAAGCTGCTCAAGGGCGTTCCCGACGGCCAGAACCCGCTGGGGCCCGTGAACCGGATGCGCTACTTCATGCAGTGCTTCCTGAGGGCTCATCCCGGCTCCAACCGGGACGACATGCGGGGCTGTGGCTATGAGTCCGCCCGAGGACAAGCTTGAGAAGGTCGCGATGGTGCTCGATCGGGCAATGCGATACCCGAAAACGCTCAGGTTCAGGCAGTTCTATGCAAGAAAGCCCAGTTCAGATGAGTTCGACGAGCAATATTTATCAACACAGTGCAAGGGGGGATTATATTTGTATTTCATCCGTGTTGAGCTTCACACGGTGCGCGACTCATCGCAAACTGGCGGGCGCAGCGGAAAGAAAACCGACTGCAGACGAACGATCGATATCGGGAGCAAATAGCCACCGGATGCTTTTCGGTCTCCTACGCGTCGACCTCCGCGATTTCTTCTGCGTCTCGCCAAGTTGAAAGGAGCGATGTCGAAAACTCCTTTTCGGTTAGCGTCAAGACATCCTTCACGCAAAAACCTTTCAATTTGTCAGGAAGCCCAAAACGCGCTTTTTTCCTAATCGAGCTGGCAACCCGCTTCAACGCGGTCTTGTTCTTATCCTCGTTGTATACCAAAACAAAGACGCAGTGCTCGCGAAACCATCTCGTCCTCTTTCCCCACAGGTCCGAGCAGATCAAAACGCTGTCCTTGCACTTCTCGATGAGGGCGTCCCTTTGGCCAAGATTGATACCAAGCTCTTCGTCATCCTTGGGATTGAGCCTCTTCCCCAGCGTCTCCTTCAGACTGCCGTTTTTAAATTCGACTAGATATAACGTTTCCCGGTCGCAATACAGCGCATCGGCGGAGCGCGGGAGTTGCATCCACCTATTGACCTTTTTGCAGTAGCATTCTTTAACAGAGTCAAAATTGACAACAGGGAAATCGTCATCCACAAGAGAGACGCTCCCGTCTCTGGATGTTTTGGAGATGGTCGACGTGCAGTCCCTTAGGATACAGGTCCTGCAACGGGAGCAACCATCGCTGCCATCTGGCACCGCGGGAGAGTTCGGATGAGGGCAGGAGGCGCACAGGTCGCTACTCAAGGCCGTACTCCTCCCTCTCAAGCGTATCAAAAGGAGCCGCCAGCTTCTCGTAGGCGACCTCAGTCGAGCCGGTTATATCGGCAAAGCGAGAGCGTCCATCAGTGCAGGTCTCCGCAAGATAATATGAGCACAATCCATCAACAGCGTGCTTCTTAGAATACACTTCGATCGCATTCAGGAAATATGGACTATGGGTGCTCATTAAGACGTGCATCCCGAGCTCTTTCTGGAGCAGCACGATTATCTCGGCGAAGGCCAGCTGCCATGCAGGATGAAGATGAATCTCGGGTTCATCGAGGATAATAGTCCCTCCGGCATCTAGCGCGCCGGACTTCAAGAGCACCTTCATGATGGCGAACGTCTTCAAGCCAGCAGAAAGGTTCCCAGGCTCCAACCCCCGAGCGAAGCCCTCTTCGAGATACGTAAGGTGACCGCGACTTTCGCTCCTCTCGAAATGCCCCGGACATAAGGAGGAAACCTTGTCCATGAGAACCTTCAGGTGTCGCTCCTTCGCGATCTCTTCGAACAGCGAGGACTCGCTGTCATCGTTACGGATGGTCGCCTGAATCAAATCTTGCCGCAGCTCCTCCTGGTGTCCAAGGAGGGGCTTGAACCGAAAAGCGGGGCCGTAGGGTCCTCCGAGAGAATCGATCAGGAACGGGTCGTCCAGATAATGCGCCCTGAATCGCAAAACCCTCCTATCGTGCACCTCCGCCACCTCGTCACTTGCAACCGAGAAAACCGTAGATGCGTCCTTTATCTGGAGTTCGACCTTCCCGGGCTCTTCGCCGAAAACCGAATTGATCTGGCCGTTGAACTCGCTTCGGAACCTGTTTGTCGCAATCGCACGAAATACCTCATCATCGGAGATATCCATGATCTCGATAATCTGATCGGCAACTCCTGCTACGCCATTCGTGAAATCGGATTCGATCTCACGGGAGATCTCCTCCCCGTAATACTCCTTTATCTCATCAATAAGCTCGTCCCTCGTGCACTCGCCCGAAAAAACCCTGTCGATGAAACTATTCATTCTTCCAGCAGTTCGCCTGTGGCGAGACGTGGAGTCGAGAGGGCTTCCCACATATGCCTTCCTGATGGCGCGCTCAACACTATTGCGCCTCATGCGGTCGATTTTGTTCTCCGAATCGGACATGCTGTTGAAGGCCGCATAAAGCGCTTTTCCAACCGTGCTTTTCCCCGTCCCGTTCTCCCCGGCGATCACGGCAATACCATTAATCTCGATATCGGCCTCAGCGACCCTGCCGATGTTTTTCATCTTGATTTTCAATGCATATCACCAGCTCTAAACTCGCGAGACTCAATAGCTCGATTATCGCACAGAGAGATCGACTTCTCGAGGACTCCCTAAATGGAACGCGCGGTGAGGACATGGCTCGCCGCCGTCCGCTTCGCGTTCGCGCGGGGGAAGGTGACGACCAGGGACCTCTCCGGGCTCATCGAGAGGAGCGCCAGATTCTCCTCGTCCATTTGAACTGTATCGTATTCAAGGACACTTGACTTAGAGGAATGGCGTTGAGCGGCGATAATCGTTTCAGCGCCAAAAAGAAAGGAGTGTCAGTCATGGCAGACGGGCCCTCCTACACAGCGGGGTACCGCGCCGAGGCCGCAGACTTCGCCGCCGCGTCGGGGAAGCCCATCGCCCAAGTGGCAGCCGACCTCGGCATCAACGAGAAGACCCTGGGAAGATGGGTGACGGTCAGGAAGAAGGAGCTGACCAACCACCCGGTCGCGGCGGCCGCAAGTGCATGCGCGAGCTCGAGCCCGAGAACGAGCTCCTAAAAGGCCCCGACCTCACATTGGAGGCCGGGGCCCGTAGATTTTGGAATATGCCTAGAAATCTACCGCGGTTGAGTGCTACTCGGCGTCGGCGAAGCCGTTGGGGTTGTGGCTCTGCCAGTTCCAGCTATCGCGGCACATGTCCGCGATGTCGTACTGGGCCTTCCAGCCCATCATGCGCTCGGCCTTGGAGGCGTCGCACCAGTTGGCAGCGATGTCGCCGGCGCGGCGCTCGCGGATCACGTAGGGCAGCTCCTTGCCACAAGCCTTGGAGAAGGCGGCGACGACCTCGAGTACCGAGGTGCCGGTACCGGTGCCCAAGTTAAAGATCTCGACGCCGGTCTTGCCGTTCATCCAGTTAAGGGCGGCAACGTGACCAGAGGCCAGATCGCACACGTGGATGTAGTCGCGCACGCCGGTGCCGTCGGGGGTGGGGTAGTCGTTGCCAAAGACCTGAACGGCCTCGAGCTTGCCCACGGCGACCTGGGCGACATAGGGCACCAGGTTGTTGGGGATGCCCTTGGGGTCCTCGCCGATCAGGCCCGACGGATGAGCGCCGATGGGGTTGAAGTAACGGAGCAGCACGACGTCCCACTCGGGGTCGGCGGTGTGGACGTCCATAAGGATCTGCTCGATCATCCACTTGGTCCAACCATAGGGGTTGGTCGCGGGCTTCTTAGGATCCTCCTCGGTGACGGGCGGGTTGTCCGGGTCGCCGTAGACGGTCGAGGAGCTCGAGAAGATGATGGACTTGCAGCCATGGTTGCGCATGACGTCGATGAGCACCAGGGTGTTCTCGATGTTGTTGTGGTAGTACTCGACGGGCTTGCTCACCGACTCGCCGACGGCCTTAAAGCCGGCAAAGTGGATGACGCGGTCAATCTGATGGGTGTCGAAGATCTTGTTCATCGCATCGCGGTCGAGCACGTTGGCCTCGTAGAAGGTGAGGTTCTTGGCGGCCTCGTCGCCCACGATGGTCTTGACGCGGTCGACGGCGACGGCGCTGGAGTTGGAGAGATCATCGACGATGACGACCTGGTAGCCACCCTCGAGCAGCTGAACGACGGTGTGCGAGCCGATAAAGCCGGCGCCGCCGGTAACGAGGACGCAGGTGTCTTTGGGGTCGAGTGCTTTGGACATGTAGTCTCCTATCGAATCAGGAACACTTCTTCAGGGGAGTATAGCGCAGGCAGGGACGCCCAAATCGTGCGCTGTAGGAAAAGCAGAGGACTATGTTAACGTGCTCATAGAAGAGCTTGCGTACGCATAACCTGATCTTTGGCATTTGCTTACGAGCCGCTGACCTTGTAGTTTCCTGCCGTTCGTGGAAATCGTTGGGACGTGCCATATGTACGCTAATATGTATGAGTTGAGCGACATATAAATAAACATGTAACGGAGTACATATGTCACCAAACAGCGATTCCATCCTTTCCCAGGAGCTCTCGCGCCGCACTGCCCTCAAGGCCCTGTTCGGCGCCGCTTCTGCGGCAGTTCTTTTTGGCCTGCCCGCTCGCGCCCATGCGGCGGAGGCTTCCAAAGAAACCACCGATAAACTGAATGCCGCCCAGGCCCAGCTCGACGAGGTTCAGGCCCAGCTCGACAGCATCGCAAATGAGTATGCGGCGCTGGCCAACAAGAACGCCCAGACCCTCAACGACATCGAGAATGTCCAAGGCAAGATTGACGACACGCAGGCCCAGATCGATGAAAAGAAGGCCGAGCTCAAGAAGAAGCGCAACGACCTTTCCGATCGCGTGGCCGCCAGCTACAAGTCCGGCGGCACGAACATCCTGTCGCTGCTGCTGGCCTCTGGCTCGTTTGAGGAACTCGTCGCCAACGCGCATTACGTTGAGAAGATCAACAAGAGCGACCGCGATGCCATCGAGGATATCCAGACGATTCAGGCTGAGCTCGACGCACAGAAGACCGAGCTCGAAGCGCAAAAGGCCGACCTGGAAAAACTCAAGGACCAGCAGACGGCTCAGATGCAGGATATGCAGGCCAAGCAGCAAGAAGTCCAGACCGTGCTGAACGGTCTTTCCGACGACGTCAAGGAGCTCATGGCTCAGCGCGATTCCGAGATCCTCGCTGCCGCCCAGGCCGAGGAGGCCGCTAGGAAGGCTGCCGCTGCCGCGGCTGCCGCGAACAAGAACAATTCCTACTCGGGTGGTTCAAGCTCGGGTGGCGGATCGTATGCGCCCGGAACCCCGCAACAGAATGCCGGCTCGGGCAAACAGCAGGCCGTCGTCAACGCGTGCTACTCCACGCCTTCGCCGGGTCAGAACTGGTGCGCGGCGTGGGTTACCAATGTCTTCCGTAACGCCGGCGTGGGCTATTTTGGCGGTAACGCGTGCGATATGTTTAACGCATGGTGCTATAGCTCCGACCGCTCGGCGCTGCAGGTGGGCATGATCGTGGCCGATTCCTCGCACAGCGGCACGGGTGCTCCGGGCCTTATCTACGGTCATGTGGGTATCTACGTTGGCGGCGGCATCGTTATGAGCAACGAGGGCGCCATCACGTCGAGATCGCTTGATTCGTTCATTGGGTTCTACGGCACTGGCTCTGGCGTGCGCTGGGGCTGGCTTGGCGGTATTGCGCTGTCGTAGCTGCAGTTTGAAGTAAGTTGGTCCGGGGCTGCGGGCGAGGCATAAGGTTGCCTGCTCTACAGTCCTGCGCAAGACGAAGGCCACATTAAGTGGCCTTCTTTGCGTGCGGAACTCGCGACCAACCTTATGCCTCGCCCGCAGCCCCGGACCTTCCGGGTTCAAGGCGCGACACACCGGACTGGTTTATCTGAATTAAAGAGAGTGAAGGCCCCTTTCGGGGCCTTCTTTTTATAAAAATTCGCCTACTCGGTGGACTTCGGGTTGTAGGTCTACTCCGAATTGGTCCTTGACGGTTGCTTGAATGTGGCGGATGAGTTCGTCGACGTCGGCTGCGGTGGCGTGGTCGGCGTTGATGATGAAGCCGCAGTGTTTTTCGCTCACCTGGGCGCCGCCGACGGCGTGGCCGCGCAGGCCGGCGTCCATGATGAGCTTGCCGGCAAAGTGGCCCTCGGGGCGCTTGAAGGTGGAGCCGGCACTCGGCATGTCGAGCGGCTGCTTGTCCTCGCGGCGCTGGCGGTAGTCGTCCATGTCGGCCTTGATCATCGCAGCGTTGCCCGGGGCGAGGTTGAAGGTGGCTGAAAGCACGGTAAAGCCGTCGTCGGCGATGCGGCTCTTGCGATAGCCCAGATTGAGCTCATCGACATCGAACTCGATGATGTTGCCGCTGCCGCGGGTGCCGTCGTCGAGCTGGCGAGCAGGTTTGTAGACGCGCACGGACTCCAGCACATCGGCCATGCAGGCGCCGTAAGCTCCGGCGTTCATGTAGCAGGCGCCGCCGACCGATCCGGGGATGCCCGAGATGGGCTCCATGCCGGTGAGACCGGCCTCGGCTGCCGCCGCGGCGACATCGGAAAGCAAGGCGCCGGCCGCCGCCGTGACGTGCGTACCGTCGACCGTAATGTCGGAGAGGTCTTCGCCCAACGCCACGACGACGCCGCGGATACCCTTGTCGCCGACGAGCAGGTCGGAGCCGTTGCCCACGATGGTGAGCGGCAGGTCGCAGCGATAACAGGTGTCGAGCGTGGCGACGAGGCCCTGCTCGGTATCGGGCGTGACAAAGACATCGGCCGGGCCGCCGATCTTAAACGTGGTGTGCTCGCGCATGGGCTCGCTCATCAGCACGTTGTCCTCGCCGGCAACGCCAGCAAGCGCGCACAGCAGGTCCTCGTTAAAAAAGTCGTTCTCGTGCATACGAATATCCGCCTTTTGGTGGTCGTTGTCATCAATCGATTGCAATATACCCCACCCGGACGGATTTGGTGCGCTGGCGGCGATAAAACAGCCGTCTACCGGATTGGTAAAGTGTTTATCACCGAGGTAGAGGGGCGGTCGCTATACTTTCAAGAGATTGCGCGTAAACCTGGAAGGAGCGAGATGGCCAACAAAGTCACCCTCAAGCAGATTGCCCAGGAGGTGGGGCTTTCCCCCTCGTCGGTCTCGCTTGTTCTCAATAATCGGCCCTGTCGCATCTCGGAAGAAAACCGCAAGCTCATCAAGGAGGTTGCGGCGCGCAACCACTATGTTCCTAATCAGATTGCGCGTAGTCTGGTCATGCGCGAGTCGCGCACGCTGGGCCTTATCGTCCCTAACATTGAGAGCCGCTTTTTTGCCTCGCTCGCCGGTAGCCTGGAAAAGCGCTGCCGCGAGGACGGCTATGCGCTCTTCATTACCAGCTCGGGTGGAAGTGCCGACGACGATCTTGAGCTGCTGCGTCAGCTGGTGACGCGCGGCGTCGACGGTGTCTTTCTGGTGGTGGGTGACGAGTTCTCCGACGACCGCGCCCTGCGCGAAGAAGTCAGCCATCTGCCTATCCCTGCCGTGATGGTCGACCGTGCCATTGAGGGGCTCGAGTGCGACAAGGTGATGTTCGACCACGAGATGGGTGGCTACATGGCCACTCGCTATCTGATCGAGCAGGGCCACCGTCGCATTGCCTGCTTGGTTAACGCGCGCCGTTCCAATACGGGGCGTAAGCGACTTGCCGGCTATGAGCGCGCGCTGCGCGAGGTTGGCCTGCCTATCGACGCACGTTTGGAGTTTGAGAGCGAGTACTACATTCCGAGTGCCTACGAGGCCTCGGAGGCGGTGCTCGCAACTGATGCCACCGCTGTGTTCGCAAGTTCGGATAACATCGCCCTCGGTCTGCTCAAGCGCTTGCACGAGATGGGGAAGAGCATTCCGGACGATATCTCGGTGGTGAGCTATGACAACTCGGCGGCCGACGTTCTCTTTGAGCCGGCGCTGACCGCGATTGAGCAGGATCCTGGTGTCCTCGCGGAGCATGCTTTTGGCTGCATGTCCAAGCGTCTTGCCGGTAGGGGCGGTAGGCGTGCCGAAGAGGTCGTTCTGGAGCCGGCGCTTATCGTGAAGGGCAGCGTGCTCGAGCTTACCGAATGTAGCTAAGCGTACTTGTTTGTTTGCATAGATTGCATGCGGAGTGTCCGCTATTTGCCGGCGGGGCCGGGGTGCCTGCCTTGTTTTGAGAAGTTCGCGGAGCCCACTTCTCAAAACAAGGCAGGCACCCCGGCCCTCGTCCGTGAACTCTTCCGCTGGGCGAGCTATAGACGCCGCGCACCGATAGGGTAAGGCGGCGGCTTGAAATTGGTGCTATATTCAGGTTGAGTTGTTTAATGCTAGTACGGGAGGCTGATATGGGGCTGTTCAAGAAGAAAAACCCGCAGGATGCCTTTGATCCCGATGTGTTTACCATCACGGATACGATTTTGGACCCGCCGCGGTTTACGTTTTTGCCGGCTATCTACCAGGATGCCACGCATCGCAAATGGGCCGTACATCAGCGCGGCGGCGAGCCGAAGATTTTTGACTATGCGGACGTGCTGCAGTGCGAGATTGTCGAGACCGGAAATCCCGAGGATGTGCCGGAGGTTAGCAAGCGCGAACTAGCTCAGCAGATTTTGATTAATCCAGCTCAGGCTACCAAAAACAACGCTGCCAAGCGTAATATGTGCCTTGGTATGGGTGTCATCGTTGCCGTGCAAACCGGCAAGGATGAGATTTCGAAGCTTGAGATTCCGGTGACCGCGGGCGAAGTCAAGCGAGACTCCGGCCTATATCGATCGTATCGGAACGTTGCGGAGCAGATCAAAGAAGCCTTCGACGCCATGGGGCGTCCGGAGCAATGATGCCCGCAGCATCAAGCGGTTGAGGAGCCTTGCCCATGTCGAGTGAACCGTATGCGATTCCGCCCAAAGATCGCGCCTTTGAGGGTATTCTTTGGTATATCAAACATTATGGCCTGCAGGGTGGTGACCGGCTGCCCGCCGAGCGTGTGCTCTGTGAAGAGCTGGGCGTGTCACGCACGGCGTTGCGCGCTGCGATCACGCGTCTTATTTCGTGCGGAACTTTGGAAAGCCGCCGCGGTTCGGGCACCTATGTGTGTCCTCCCAAACCGCTGAATATCTTTCAGGAAACATGGAACTATACGCAGGCGGTGGAGAGGGTTGGCTCAAAGTCGACCGCACGCTTGGTTTGGTCCAAGGTCGTGTACGCCGATATCGATCTGGCCCAAAAAGCCCAGATCGACCTGGGTACACCGCTCTTCTGCATTCGACGTGTGCGCGTGGTTAATGGTTCCCCGGCGTCGATTGAGACGGCTCACGTCAATCTGTCTTTGTGCCCCTCGCTTCCCGATCACGATTTTGAGCAGGAAAGCCTCTACGACGTTTTGCTCAAAGAGGGGAATGTCCATGTGGCGCACGGCAAGGAGCATATTTCCATCAGCCGTCTGAACGCCGACGAGGCCAAGTTGCTGGGCGCTCAGGAGGGCACGCCGGTGTTTTACAAAGCTTCGCACGAGCGTGACGAGAACGATGGCTTTGTCGAGTATTGCAAGTCCGTGATTTTGCCGACCAAGTATCGTTTTGCCGATAACGGCGAGGCAGACGGCGTTGCGACGAAGGTAGGTGTCGAATGGCTGATGCAGTAGAAGACTTGCCGGTTTACAAGCAAATTCGCCGCTGCATTGCGGAGCGAATCGAGCGCGGCGACTACCCGACGGGCTCGATGATTCCGTCCGAAAACGAGCTGGCCGAGGAGTTTGGCACGACACGCCTGACAATCCGAAGCGCCATGGACGAGCTGGTCAAAAGTGGCCAGATTCGTCGCGTGCAGGGCAAAGGCGCCTTTGTGGGACACAAGTGGTTTGACGAGCACGAACGCAAGGGCGGCTTCCGCCAGTCGGTTTTGGCATCGGGCGCGACGCCGTCGGTGCGCATCCTGGCGCGCTCCAAACGCTACGCCGGCCCGTATTATGCCGACTTGTTTGGCATCGCCGAGGACGATCTGCTTTACTCGGTGCGCCGCCTCAACTGCATCGATGGTGAGCCCGTATCGATCGAGATGACACTGATTCCGTGCCTGCTGTTTCCGGGCATCGAAGACGTGGACATTTCGGTCTTCAGCCTGTTCGAGACCTACGATATGTTGGGACGCAAGCCAGATCAGTCGGTAGAGAAACTCGATATCGAGGCGCTGGGCGCACGCGATGCGAGTTTGCTCAATCTTGAGCCGGGCGATCTGGCGCTCGTGCTGGAAGGCCTGACCTATGACTCGAGTGGGCAGGCAATCGAGCATGCCAAGTCTTTTACCCGCGGCGACGCCGGCGGATATACCTACAACTATTAGCGTCTAGAGCGTCCCTGCGCATGGCGGGGGCGCTCGTTTTTACGGATATATGTCGCTTGACCGATGAGCGGCAAAAACTGACCGTCTACCGAGAGGGGAGGATGAAATCATAAAATCGGTATTAAAAACGGCTAACCTGTAATCGTTCACTGGTATTAAGAACCTTTGAATTGTTGAGCTTGGGGCCAAGATGTCCACAAGGTTAAGCGGTGCGACGGGGCGGCAAGCCCGTTCATTCCGTGCGACAATTCAAACTGCTCGTGAAAGGAGCGGGAATGAAGGAGACCGAGAAGATCGAGATCATGCACTTCGACCAGGAGGGCTACCTCGAGGACGGCAGGAACGTCTACGAGGCCGGCAAGAAGATGACCGCCCTGGCCGACCGCGTGCACGAGGAGGGCTACGACGCCGTCTTCCTGATGGGCGTCGGCGGCACCTGGGACGAGTTCATGCAGCTCGAGTACCTCATGAACAAGTTCGGCGACCGCGACCTCGAGGTCTACCTGATCCACGCCGCCGAGTGGAACGTCATGGGCCACAAGCGCATGACCGACAGGTCCGTCGTGCTGACCGCCTCCGAGTCCGGCACCACCCCCGAGGTGCTCGAGGCCGTCGGCAAGATGAGGGAGATGGGCGTGCGCGTCTTCGCCATGACCAACCCCGAGGGCAAGATCGGGCAGGCCGTGGGCGCCGAGAACTGCGTCATGATGGCCTCCGACCACGGCGCCGGCGGCTGCGAGAAGGGCTACTACCTCGCCGACTGCTTCGGCCTGCGCCTGCTCAACCGCCGCGGCTGCTTCCCCAAGTTCGACCTGTTCATCGAGCAGACGAAGGACGTCTGGAAGGACATGCTCGACATCCGCAAGCGCTTCGAGCCGCGCGCCGAGGAGCTCGCCAGGAAGTACGCGCTGGCCGACTACACCATGTTCATCGGCTCGGGCGCGCTGTGGGGCGAGACCATCCTGTACTCCATGTGCCTGCTCGAGGAGATGCAGTGGAAGCGCATCCGCCACATCACCTCGCACGACTTCTTCCACGGCACGCTCGAGCTGCTCGAGCCCGGCGTCCCGGTGTTCCTGTTCATGGGAGAGGACGAGTGCCGCGCCCTCGACGAGCGCGTCCGCGCCTTCCTCACCAGCGGCGTGACCGGCGACGAGGACTACGTCATCATCGACACCGCCGAGTACGCGATCCCGGGCCTGGACGACGACTTCCGCGTCATCGTGTCCCCCTGGATCCTGTCGGTGCTCACCACCGACCGCCTCTCGCGCAACTACGAGCTGGTCACCAAGCACAACCTCAAGTACCGCCGCTACTACCACCAGTTCGACTACTAATTTCATTTGGGGGAAACCGCAATGAGGCAATACATCTTTGCCAGCCACGCGCATTTTGCGACCGGCATCAAAGAGAGCACCGAGCTGCTCTCGGGCGCGCGCGATAACGTCCACGACCTGTCGATGTTTGTCGACGGCCGCACCGACGTCGCCGAGGAGGCCGCCAAGCTCCTGGCGACCTTCGACCCCGCCGACGACGTAATCGTGTGCACCGACCTGTTTGGCGGCAGCGTCAACAACGAGTTCACCAAGATCGTCCAGACGCGCCCCAACACCTACCTGGTTGCCAACATGAATCTGCCGCTGCTGATCCAGCTGCTCTTTTCGGACCAGGAGGCTCCCGCCGATCAGGTTATCCGCGAGATCCTCGCGGCTGACGACACGCGCGTCAAGTTTGTCAACGACCTGCTGACCGATGCGGATGACGAGGAAGAGTTCTAGTCACCGCCTGCTATTAATGGGGCCGGGTTTCCGGCATGAGACCTTTGGGGGTCAATCATGATTCAACTGCTTCGCGTCGACCATCGTCTGCTTCATGGCCAGGTGGCCGTCTCTTGGGTCCAGGGCTTGGGCTCCGACTGCATCTTCTGCGTTGGCGACAAGGTTGCCAACGATCCCGTCTGGAAGACTACGCTCAAGATGGGAAAGCCGGCCAACGTCAAGCTCGTCATTAAGGACATGGAGCACGCCATCGAGGCCATCAACTCCGGTGTTACCGATAAGTACAAGATGATCATCTGCGTCGCCAGCATCGCCGAGGCCAAGCAGCTTGTCGACGGCTGCCCGCAGATCACCTCCATCAACCTGGGCAACACCAAGTCCAAGGACGAGCAGCGTCCCGATGCCCGTAAGATCTCCCGCCAGATCTTTGTGACTGCTGCCGAGGAAGAGGACATTCGCGAGCTCGTCGGCCGCGGTGTCGAGGTCGAGATTCGCGCTCTGGCCGACGACCCCAAGGTCGATGCCCTAAGCGCCCTCTAATTGGGAACCACGGGCGGCGCGCACGGCGCCGCCCCTATTCGTGGGCGTACCGGATAAACGCTTTACCCGTTACCCCCATCTACCGTTCACCGGGAGTACACGCCCGTTGAGCGATTGGTATTAAATAGTTTTCGCATGACTATATAATTGGTATCAAATCATTTGCACCGGTTTAGGTGTTAACAGCACACCGGTACAAGCTGGATCTGTCTGGGCGATTGTCGGCATGGAAAAGGGCGCGCTGACAAGTCGGGAATCGCCGCGCGGATCCAAGAGGGATCAAAGGGAGGAACAATGCTTGTTCAAGCGATCCTCATCGGACTTATCGCTGCCTTCGGTAAGCTCGATTATCAGCTCGGTACGCTCTATGCGTTCCGCCCGATCGTTCTGTGCCCGCTCGTCGGCATAGTCCTCGGGGACCTGCAGTCCGGCCTCGCCATCGGTGCGAGCCTCGAGCTGCTCTTCATGGGTTCTATCTCCATCGGCGCTTACGTGCCGCCCGATGAGACGATTGGCGGTGTGCTCGCCTGCGCCTTCGCTATTCAGCTGGGTCAGAGCACCGAGGCCGCTATCGCGCTCGCGATGCCCATCGCCACTCTGTGCCTGGCCATTAAGAACGTCGTCAACGCCGGTATGCCCCTTCTGGTCGACCGTGCCGACGTCTTTGCCAGCAAGGGTAACCTCAAGGGTATCTACGCTATGCACTGGATTATCGGTCTCGTGATTGTCGTCCTGGCCTTTATCCTGTGCTCGGTCTCCTTCTATCTGGGTGCCGACGCTGTTCAGGGCCTGCTCGACTTCATCCCGACGTTCGTCCTCGATGGCTTTGGCGTCGCAGCCAACATCCTGCCTGCCATGGGCTTCGCCATGCTCGGCCGTCTGGTGCTTACCAAGCAGCTCGTGCCGTTCTACTTCCTGGGCTTCCTGCTGTGCTCCTATGCCAACGTGCCCGTCCTCGGCGTCGCCCTGATCGCAATCATCATCGGCATCGATAAGTACGACCTGCTGGGCCTTGGTGGCGCCCAGTCCCAGCTTTCTGTGGAAGGGGATGAGGACGATGACTTCTAATTCCGAGAACCAGATTACTCGCTCCGACCTCATTAAGAGCGCCGTGAACACCGGCGCCCTGGGCATGGAATTCTCCTGGACCTACTACAAGCAGATGAACATTGCCTTCTGCCTGATGGTCGCCAACATGCTCAAGAAGATCTATGCCGGCCGTCCCGATGATTACGCCGAGGCCCTGCATCGTCACAGCGCATTCTTCAACATCACCCCGCAGCTCGCTCCCTTCGTGGGTGGCATCGCGATGGCCATGGAAGAAAAGGTCGCTCGTGGCGAGGTTGAGCCCGAGAGCGTCAACGACATCAAGGCCGCCCTCATGGGTCCGCTTTCCGGCCTGGGTGACTCCTTCTTCCTGTCCACCCTGCGCGTCGTCGCCGCTGCCGTGGGCATCAGCCTGTGCCAGGCCGGCAACGTCTTTGGCCCCATCGCCTTCCTGCTCGTCTACAACATCCCGGCGTTCCTGATTCGTATCTTTGGCGCTATCAAGGGTTATGAGCTAGGCATTGGCTTCCTCGACGAGGCTCAGAAGACCGGCCTGATGCAAAAGATCATGGCCTGCGTCGGCATTGTCGGCGTTATGGTCGTCGGCGCCATGAGCAAGGACATGTTCTGGGCTTCGTTGCCCATCGCCATTGGTCAGGGCGACTCCGCTCAGACTCTCCAGGACATCCTGGACGGCATCATGCCCGGTATGCTCGGTATGGCCGCCTTCTGGCTCTACTACTGGCTGCTCTCCAAGAAGATCAACCCGATGGTCCTGATCCTCTGCACCATGGTCGTGGGCATCATCGGCGCTTACTTTGGCGTGCTTGCCTAATATGTTCGAATCGCGCTTCCATCGCGTCTAACGGTTGCGTCGATCTTTGGGGGCTTGTCGCATCTGCGGCGGCCCCCTGTTTTTTAAAACTCCGTACGAAAGGGGAGGGCTATGGTCGTACCCGAGCTTTCGCTCATGAACATCAACCATCGTTACTACAGCATCGAGACGTTTTTTAAGGCTGCAGGTGAGGCCGGCTATCGCAATATCGAGCTGTGGACCGGCTCGATGCACCTGTATGTGGATTGCCATGAGCACGATTCGGTGGATAAGATTCGCGATCTTGCCGCCCAATACGGTATCAAGATCGTGTGCGTGTGCCCCGAGCAGAACAACCCCAAGCCGTGGAACGTCGCGGTGCGCGGTGAGGCGGGCCAAAAACGCATCCTCTCGTACTTTAAGAATGTGATCGACGTTGCCGTTGAGTTGGGCGTGCCGCAGATTCTGGTGACGAGTGGTTGGGCCTATCTGGACGAGCCGGCTGAGGACGCCTGGGCCCGCAGCGTTGCCATGCTGCGCTCGGTGTGCGACTACGCCGATACGCGCGGTATTCGCGTCGCGCTCGAGGCCCTGCAGCCGTCGGAGTCCGTGTTGGTCAACACCGCACAGGATGTCGCGCGCATCCTCGAGGCGGTCGATCGTCCCAACCTGAAGGCCTGTATCGACTTTGGCGCCATGGAAGTTGCCGGCGACACGATCGACGGCTACTTTGAGGTTTTGGGCGACAAGATCGTTCACACCCACTTTGTAGATGTGGGCGGCGGCACGACGCATCTTGCCTGGGGCGACGGCGAGCGTGATATGCGTGCCGACCTCGAGGCACTCATGCGCCACGGCTATACGGGCTATGTCTCGGCCGAGACGTGTGATGGCCGCTACTATCAGGATCCGTCCAAGGCGACGACTCAGGTTATCGAGATGTATCGCCGTGTGACAGCGGAGATGGAAGCCGAATAACTAAACTGCGCGGTTGCGCCGGAAACGCTTGGGCGGGTCTGGCGCAACGCTTTTATAGCTGGCGAGTTGTGGGGAACCCGTTGGCAGTAGCGCTCGAAATAGACAACTATTGGCGTTGTAATACCACTCGGGCGAGGAAACCGACCGTTCGCCGCAAATCTCCGTGAGTTTGGATTGGTATTAAATAACAAGCAATCGTATGGCTATAATTGGTATCAGCAAGAAGCGCGATGTATAGAATTGCGCACATGTGATGGGAGGACACACATGAAGGAGACCGAGAAGATCGAGATCATGCACTTCGACCAGGAGGGCTACCTCGAGGACGGCAGGAACGTCTACGAGGCCGGCAAGAAGATGACCGCCCTGGCCGACCGCGTGCACGAGGAGGGCTACGACGCCGTCTTCCTGATGGGCGTCGGCGGCACCTGGGACGAGTTCATGCAGCTCGAGTACCTCATGAACAAGTTCGGCGACCGCGACCTCGAGGTCTACCTGATCCACGCCGCCGAGTGGAACGTCATGGGCCACAAGCGCATGACCGACAGGTCCGTCGTGCTGACCGCCTCCGAGTCCGGCACCACCCCCGAGGTGCTCGAGGCCGTCGGCAAGATGAGGGAGATGGGCGTGCGCGTCTTCGCCATGACCAACCCCGAGGGCAAGATCGGGCAGGCCGTGGGCGCCGAGAACTGCGTCATGATGGCCTCCGACCACGGCGCCGGCGGCTGCGAGAAGGGCTACTACCTCGCCGACTGCTTCGGCCTGCGCCTGCTCAACCGCCGCGGCTGCTTCCCCAAGTTCGACCTGTTCATCGAGCAGACGAAGGACGTCTGGAAGGACATGCTCGACATCCGCAAGCGCTTCGAGCCGCGCGCCGAGGAGCTCGCCAGGAAGTACGCGCTGGCCGACTACACCATGTTCATCGGCTCGGGCGCGCTGTGGGGCGAGACCATCCTGTACTCCATGTGCCTGCTCGAGGAGATGCAGTGGAAGCGCATCCGCCACATCACCTCGCACGACTTCTTCCACGGCACGCTCGAGCTGCTCGAGCCCGGCGTCCCGGTGTTCCTGTTCATGGGAGAGGACGAGTGCCGCGCCCTCGACGAGCGCGTCCGCGCCTTCCTCACCAGCGGCGTGACCGGCGACGAGGACTACGTCATCATCGACACCGCCGAGTACGCGATCCCGGGCCTGGACGACGACTTCCGCGTCATCGTGTCCCCCTGGATCCTGTCGGTGCTCACCACCGACCGCCTCTCGCGCAACTACGAGCTGGTCACCAAGCACAACCTCAAGTACCGCCGCTACTACCACCAGTTCGACTACTAAGAGCTGGCCGCAGGGCCGATATCTTGGCTGGTTGATATCTCGACCCTACACAAGGGCGTCCGCATTCGCGCGGGCGCCCTTTTTGCGTTGCCGTCGGCGCAGGGTGTCCTCGGCGGAAATCTCATCCCGGAATTTCGGCTCAGAGTGGGATGCGGTTTCCGGATGCGTCCCATTCTGAAGCCCCGAAACGGGACGCGCTTTCCGCTTGGGGTCCGATCCGGAAAGCTCATCCCGTTCCGAGCATCAAATCCGGGACATGCTTTCCGCGCTCCGCCCCTTGCAGAAAGCGCGTCTCCTTCCAAACACAAATCTTGCGGTACAGCTTCTGCAAAGACGCGAAGTGGCCGCTGACAGCAAAGAGGGGCTGCCGAGACAATGCCCGACGGCCCCTCCCCTCATAACTTGCTATCGATGCCAATCGCCACAAGGGCGCGGCTGCCTACTTGCTGATCGCGCCCGTCATATAGATAAACTGCACGCGATTTATATGTCCGCCCTGCTCGCCGTTGACAAAGTCCGTCGGCGTAAAGCCGGGGTTGAGCATTTCCTCGATCTTGTCCTTAACGGTGTCGATGACCTGAGTATCGAGATTGCTCGTTCGGTCGGTAAGCTCCTGCATGCCGTTGCCGAGCTCGGATGCGCCGCTGGCAAGCGTACCTGCACCCGAGGAGAGAAGATTAATGCCGCTAGCAAGGCTAGCAGCACCTGTCTTGAGCTGCGCCGCACCGTTGTTGAGCTGTGATGCGCCGTTGGCAAGCGCGGGCGTGGCACCGTTGAGCTGCTGTGTGCCCGCAGCAAGCTGGTCGGTGCCCGCGGCAAGAGCCGCGGCGCCATCGCTCAGCTGACCCGCGCCCGTTGCTGCAGAGCCAACACCGGCGACAAGACCGGGGTTCACGGCCGTGGGGTTTGCCGGGTTGATCGCGCTGTTCATATAGGCGATGGCTCCGGCCAGGCTCAGCTGTTGGCCATCCTGGACAGTGGTGTAGCCCTGAATGGCGCTATCGAGCGCGGTGACGGCACCCTGGGCGCCGCCCTGGGCGCCGGCCGCCTGGGCCAAAGTCGTAACCTGATCGGTAAGCGTGCCAAACATGGACTCGGCACCCTTAAGGCCCTGCGACACCTGCGTGTTAAGACCCTGCGCGCCCGCAACGGCATTGGATGCAGAATCGAGAAGCGCGGTAAGACCCGTCGCATCGGCGCTCGATGCCGCCGTGGCGGCGGCACCCGCGCTGGTAGCAGCACTGCCGGCACTTGCGGTGGCGGCATCCAGCTGTGCCGTAGCCTCGCTTAGCTTGGCTGCCGCAGCCTTGGCGGAGTCGAGATCGGCCGCGTTATCCAGCGCGTCCTGAGCATCGGCGACCGCCGCCTTGGCAGCGGCAATAGATGCAACGGTGCTCTCGGCGCCAGCCTTTGCGCTCTCGGCGTTAGCCTTTGCCGCATCGTTGCCCATGGCGCTCGCGGCCTGCTTTGCCCCGCCGAGCGCCTGCTGTGCACCGGCAAGGTACTGCCCCTCGCCGCTGAGCGCCGCCGTAAGACCCTGCGGCCCGTACAGCGCGCTGTAGGCGTTGCCCGACGTAGCGGTCACGGCGTCCTGGGCCGCCTTGGCCGCAGCCTGCGCCTTGGCAAGGTTTGCCTCCTGAGCCTGCTTGCCCAGCGTCAGCGCGTCGACGTACGTATCGGACCCAGCGGCAATTCCACTTATGCCGCCCGAGATCTGCTGTGCGCTCCCCTGCAGCTTGGAAAGGCCCGCCGAAAGATCGGACGCACCGCCCTTAAGCTGCACGGCACCGGCATTAACCCCCTCGGCACCGGCATTAAGGTTGCTCACGCCTTCGACCAGCGTGGGGACCTGCGCGTTGAGCTGACTCGTACCCGCCGCGAGCGCAGCGGCGCCACTGGACAGCGTGCCGGCACCGGTATTGGCCGTGGCAAGCGAGGCCGCGAGCGTCTTGACACCGTCGGCAACCTGGCCAGCACCGCTATTGGCCGTAGCAATACCGTTGGAGAGCTCCACGAGCTGGCTCGTATCCATGCTGCTCGAGTCCACATCGATGGCAAGATTCAGCGGCACGCCGACAATCTGCCAGCCATCAAACTCAAAATCCTCAACATCGGTCGTAATGGTGTAGTCTCCGGTGCTGCCGGGAATCACCATGTAGGTAAGCTGCGTGTTGGAGCCGTTGGCAGCAACCGTGGCGCCCTCAGCCTCAATATCGTGTGCCTCGGCATCCTTAAGCTGACCGGTAATCTGAACCAGGTAGTTATCGGCATAATCGCCACCGGTATAGTCGTCATTCTTTTCGACCTTGAGCTTCATGGTGAGCTTGCCGCTCTTGCCCGCCAAATCCTTGGCGTCGATATCGCGGCCATCGAGCTGGTATGCTACGGTGACGTTCCACGGCATCTGAGTGTTCTTGTCCAGATCGCCCTGGTAGACAAAGTCCTGCACTCCCTGGCCCGTAACGGCAACCGACCCGCTGTCGTCCGTTAGTTTTTGAGTCGTCGATAGGTTGGTCACTTTGTTATAGGTGCCGGCATCGTCGATCTTGACGCCCTTATTGGCCTCGAAGCTATTGACCACGTAAACACCCGTGCGATTGCCGTCGGCATCGGTTTTGACGTATACGACCTGGTTTTTCTTATATCCCGGCGTGCTGTTATCGGAGTCCGTCGCCATCTGTTCACTCGTAGCCGAGGCAGCGCTCGTCGACCCTACGCCGTCGGCGAACACAACGGCACCGGGAACGGTAAGGGCCACGGTCAGACCGGCGGCAAGAGCGAGCGCAGCGATGCGCTTATGGGGACGACGTACAAGATCGCGTTGGGCTTTGAGCTCTTTCGAAGCGGTATCAGTGGTATGGGTATGCATTGCGGTATTCCTTCCAACTGCTTTGTAAAACGTTACTGAGCGGAGCCGTCCGCAGCCGATGCCTCGGTGGTATCCGAAACCGGATCCTGGGCATCCTTGGGCAAAAAATGAGCTTTGAGCGTGGTCTTGCCGATGAGGCCATCGAGCACATACAGGAAACCCGGCAGCGCAAAGAGTACGGCGACTAGGGAGATGCTCACGCCGACGCCCAGGAACCAGCCGATCTGCTTGAGCACGCCGTGGCTCGAGATCGCATGGATCAGGAAGCCACTGATCAGCAGAACCGATCCAGAGGTCAAAACAGGAATCGCGCAAGCTTCCATGGTCTCGAGTAGCGCTTCGCGCTTATGCATGGTCACGCGGTCCTCACGATAGCGGTCAGCAATCAGGATGCCGTAGTCGACGGCAACGCCCAGCTGGATGGAGCTCACAATTAAGTAGGCGAGGAAGAACTCGTGCATACCGGTGTAGAGCGGTGCAGCAAAGTTGATCCAGATCGAGGTCTCAATCACGAGCACCAAGATGATCGGCAGGCTCAGCGACTTGGTGGCCAGCAGCAAGACCGCGAACACGGCCACGACGGCGATGAGGTCGACCTTGCCCTTATCGACGGTGATGGTGTCCTTAAGGTCGGTGGTGCTCACGCCCTCGCCGGCGAGCATTGCCTTACCCGGATAATGTTTGTCCGCGATACAACGAATCTTCTTGACCAGCTTAAATGTACTCGGACCCTCGTAGGGCGCGGTAACCGTGAGCACCAAACGGCTGTAGTGCTCTCCCTCCACCAGATCGAGCGTGTCCTTTTCGGCCATGCCCGTGGGGATATAGGGACTCGCAACGTCAACATAGCTCTGGATGGACTTGACCTCGGGGAGCGCCTTGAGCTCATTGGAGAGTGCCTGCTCCTCGCTCACCTCTCCACGGGGAACGAGCACAACGTAGGTATCGGAGTTGCCAAAGACCTCCTTGACCTTGTCCATATCCTGACCAAGCCGCGTATCCGAACCAAAAATGTGCGAAGTGCCGTAGTAGTACGTGATATCGCTGGAGGTCGATGCCACGCGCGCAGGGTAAACCACGGCGAGGATCACGACGGCAGCGGGGATACAGACCTTGAGCACCAGACGGGCGAACTTACCCAGCGGCGGGACAAAGGGCCTGTGCTGCGATTTTTGCACAAAGCCATCGAACTGAACGAACATCGAAGGAACAAAGGTAAAGACCGATACCAGGCTGATGGCGATACCCTTTGCAAGGGCAAGACCAAGGTCGGGGCCGATCTTAAACTGCATGGCGGCAAGCGCGATAAAGCCGATGCAGACCGTGCAACCGCTCGAAAACACGGCGACCGAGGACAGGCAGCACGACTGCACCATGTCTTCGGCAACGCTGCCGTGGCGGCCACGCTCCTCGTTAAAGCGGTGCAGCAAAAAGACCGAGAAGTCCAGCGCGATGGCAACCTGCAAAATGGAGCCCGCAGAGTTGGTGACAAAGCTAATCTCGCCAAAGATGAGGTTGGTGCCCCAGTTGATAAACACCGAGACGCCCAGGCCCAGCAGCACCAGGATGGGTTCGGCCCAGCTGGTAGTCGTGATGACCAGAATCACGAAGATAATCGCTATGACAGCGACCGTGATAATGCTGATCTGCTGCTCGGTCGATGTGGTGGCGAGCGCGTTAGACATGGCCGAGCCCGTAATGGCGCCCTCGTCGCCCACGATATCTCGAATAGCGTCGGTTGCCTCGATCTCCTTTTCGGAATTAACCGTCACCGTAAACAGGGCGTTGTTCTTTTTGTAATAGGTCTCAACGGTGTCTTTGTCTTGCGTGGCAAGCGGCTGATCGATATCTGCCGCGTCGTCAAGCCATAGGACCTCCTCGACGCCGTCGACCTTTTTGATTTTGTCCTTGTATTTGAGCGCCTGAGCGATCGAGACATTGGGCACCATAACGCGACAGTTGGGAATGTCACCCTCAAACTCATCACCCATGGTATTCAGAGCGACGGTCGACGCCGCTTCGTCGGGCAGATAGCTCGTAATGTCGTAGTTAACGCCTACAAACTGGCGCAGGAACAGGCATACCAGTGCTGCCACCGCATAGAACGCGATGATGGGTTTGCGGTGCTTCACGACCCATCGAAATAGCTTCTCTTTCAACCTCAATCCTCCATAACGCTCAGCCTATGTTTTGCTCTTTGTTATATTCCACATTTGGTAGTTATACAACATGTGTAGGATAAAGGCGCCATAAAGATATGCGATTGACGCGGTCCCGGAGCCAAAACAGCCGCTGCAGAAGCAGTTCGGATAGTCCTCAGCGGAAACTGCATCCCAGTTTTTAGACGAAAAACGGGATATGGTTTCTGGTTGGCCTAGATAATCGTCAGATTTAGCTGAGCGTCTGCCCCTATGTTTCCAAATGAATACGGTGTGAGCTGCGGACAAGGATTTTCCCCGCAAGCACTCTAGTATGCTAAAGTACCCAGAAGACCGGCGGAGCTATGCCGGTCTTCTGTTCTATACGAAGCACAGCATGAGGAGGCTCACCAGATGACGGCCACACCGTGGGGATTCCGGGACATATTGCCCGAGGAGGCTCAGGCGCGCGAGGAGATCGCATGTACGGTGAAGGGCTGCTTCAGGGAGCATCATTACCTTCCGGTCGAGACGCCGCTGCTCGAGGACAAGAGTTCGCTCGAGGAGGGCGGCCGCATCGCGGACACGCCGTTTAAGCTCTTTGACGATGACGGCCGCCTGCTGGTGGTCCGTCCTGACAACACGTTGCCGATCGTGCGCCTGGTTTCGACCCGCATGCGCGCGGCTGACCTGCCCCTGCGCCTTCGCTACGAGGCGCCGGTGGTTCGCGAGTGTCAGCGCAATGCCGGCGGCTCGCGTCAGTTTACGCAGCTGGGCTTTGAGCTTATCGGCGCGGGCGATACCGCGGGCGATGTCGAGATTGTCTCGCTCGTGGCCGAGGCCGTGCGTAAGCTGGCACTGCCCGATGCGCGCATTATCGCAGGTAGCGTGCGTCCGTTTAAGGAACTGCTCGCGGCGTGCGAGGATCGCGAGCTGGCCGCTGAGGCCCTGCGCTGCGTGCACGCCAACGACTTTGTGGGCCTCGATGCCCGCGTGGCGGCAAGCACCGAGTCCGATGCCGTCAAGGCCGCCATTAGCGAGCTGCCGCGTCTGCACGGCGGTGCCGAGGTGCTCGACTGCGTGGACGCGCTGCTGGAGGCCGCCGGTATCGTCGCGCCGCTGACGTGCGAGCTGCGTGCCCTGGTTGAGGGCCTGGCATCCGAGGACGCCCAGGTGCTGTCGTTCGACTTCTCTATCATGAACTCTTTCGATTACTACACGGGCCTGGTCTTTAAGGCCTATGCCGGCGGACTGCCCGATCCGGTCGGTTCGGGCGGACGCTATGACTCCATCTTTACCGGCGCATTTGGCGACGGTATCGAGGTGCCGGCGGCGGGCTTCGCCTTTTCGCTCGAGCGCTTGGAGGCCGCGCGCACCTCGGCCGAGGACGCCGCTTCCGATGGCGACCACGCCGCGGGCCGTGGCGCCGAGGGCCCGCTGCGCATCGCTGTGCCCAAGGGCTCGCTTAAGGCCGACACGCTCGACGTGCTCGAGACCGCGGGTTTGGACGTCTCTGAGCTGCGTGACCCCGGCCGTCACCTGATCGTGCGCGGCCGCGACACGCGTGCCGGCGAGGGCGCGGTCGGCGATATCGAGTTTGTCATCGTGCGTCCCAGCGACGCGCCCGCCTTTGTGGGCTGCGGCGGCGCCGATTGCGGCATCTGTGGTTGGGATTCGCTCATCGAGGCAGACCGCAACCTGCTGCAGCTGGTCGACCTGGGCTATGGCCTGTGCACGTTTATCGAGGCGGAGCCCGCGTGGCGCGCCGGTCAGGCCGAGCGCAACTATGCCCGCCGCGGTTCGCTTCGTGTGGCAACCAAGTACCCGCGCATCGCGAGTGCCTGGTATGCCGAGCGCGGCGTGAACGCCGACATCGTTTCGCTTCACGGTAACATCGAGCTGGGTCCCATTGTCGGCATGACCGACCGCATCGTGGATATTACCGCCACGGGCGCCACGCTGCGCGACAACGACCTGGTCATCACCGGCCGCATTATGGACTGCACGGCGCGTTTCTTCGTCAACCCGGGTGCCGCGCGCCTGGACCCGCGTGTGCGTAACCTGGCCGATCGCCTGGCGGCTGCCGTGAAGGACAAGCATTTTGAGCCCGTCGCGGGCTCGGCACAATAGCGCGAGCGCGCACGGGCGCCCCCATATCCGGACTGCGGACCGATTGGCGCCGCTGCCCGGCCTCACGTTTCTCAAACGCAACCTCAACCGATAGGGGATACCGATATGAAGACCATCAAGCTTGCTCCCGGCGAGCGCCTCGTCACCAACCAGCTCAACCGCAAGGGCGTGCTGCCGCAAAACATCGTCGACGCTGCCCGCGATATCGTAGCCAACGTGCGCGCCAACGGCGATGCCGCGGTGCGCGATTATTGCCGGCGTTTTGATGGTGTTGAGCTGGAGAGCTTCCGCCTGCCACAGGAGCAGATCGATGACGCGCTCGAAGGCCTCGATCCGGCCTTTGTCGCCGCACTCGAGAAGGCCGCGCGCCAGATTCGCGAGTTCCACCAGCGCGAGGTCGAGCAGAGCTGGTTTACCACGCGCCCGGACGGCACAATGCTCGGCGTTAAAGTGACCCCGCTTGCTGCGGCCGGCATCTACGTACCGGGCGGTCGCGCGCAGTATCCCTCCACCGTGCTCATGAACGCCATTCCCGCCAAGGTGGCCGGCGTCAAGCGCGTGGTCATGGTGACTCCGCCGCAAAAAGATGGCTTGATCAGCCCGTATACGCTTGCGGCTGCCAAGCTCGGCGGCGTGGACGAGATCTATATGGTGGGCGGCGCCCAGGCCGTGGCCGCGCTGGCGTACGGCACCGAGACCATTCCGCGTGTCGACAAGATCACCGGCCCGGGCAACGCCTTTGTCGCCGCGGCCAAGCAGATTGTCTCGGGCGACGTGGGCATCGACATGGTCGCCGGCCCCTCCGAGGTCTGTGTGCTTGCCGACGCCACGGCCAAGCCCATGGTGGTCGCGGCCGACCTGATGGCCCAGGCCGAGCACGATCCGCTGGCGGCCTGCTATCTGGTGACCTGCGACGAGCAGTTTGCGCGCGAGGTCGAGGCGGGTATCGATATTCTGGTCGCGCAGTCGCCACGCGCCGAGATCACGCGCGCCTCGCTCGACAACGAGGGCACCATCGTGGTGGCCGCCGACATGGCTGCCGCCGTCGAAGCGGTGAACACCGTGGCGCCCGAGCACCTTGAGCTGCACTGCAAGGACGCGATGGGCCTGCTCGGCGGCATTCGCAACGCCGGCGCCATTTTTGTGGGCGCTTGGAGCTCCGAGCCGCTCGGCGATTACGTTGCCGGCCCCAATCACACACTGCCGACCGGCGGTACGGCCATGTTCTCCAACCCGCTTTCGGTGGAGGAGTTCGTCAAGCGCTCAAGTGTCATTTGCTATACGCCCGAGGGCCTGCTCTCCGACGCTCCCGCTACGCAGCGTCTGGCCGAGGCCGAGGGTCTGTGGGCGCACGCGCTTTCGGCCGCACTGCGCCGCCGCGTGCTGGAGCAGGGCGAGGATGCCGTGAGCGCCGAGTCTCTGGCCGCGGCCGACCTGACCAAGGTTGCCTGGCCGGGCGACGCCGTGGCGACGGTTGCCGAGGGCGTTGACCTGGCGGCTGCGGGCGCGGATGGCGTTGGCGCGACTGGCAAGGAGGCCTAATATGGCCGAGCTGACGCCCCGTATGAAGGGGCTCGTCCAGCCCTACTTGGCCGGTATTGAGCCCTACGATCCCAACTTTACGTCCACGCGCATCAACCTTTCGGCCAACGAGAGCACCTATCCCGCGCCGGCTGGCGTGCGCGAGGCGGTCGACGCCGCCCTGGCTGCTACACCGCTCAACCGCTATCCCGATCCCATGTCCTGTGACCTGCGCGACGAGCTTGCCGCTTGGCATGGTGTGGCGCGCGAGAATGTCTGCGTGGGTAACGGCGGTGACGAGCTGCTCTATAACTACCTGCTGGCGTTTGGCGGTGCGGGGCGGACCCTGCTCAACTGCCCGCCGTGCTTTAGCGAGTACGCGTTCTTTGCGTCGCTCTGCCAGACCGAGGTGCGCGACGTGTGGCGCGACCCCGCGACCTTTGAGCTCGACCAAGCAGCCGTGCTTGCGGCGGCGCCCGAGTGCAACCTGGCAATCGTGACCTCGCCCAATAACCCCACGGGTGACGTGGCACCGCTCGACTTTGTCGCGACGCTGTGCGATGCGTGCCCCGGCATGGTAATGGTCGACGAGGCCTACGTTGAGTTTGCTGACGATTCGTTTGGCGCGGCCACCACGGCGCAAGGCCTTATCGCCGAGCATCCCAACCTGGTGATTCTGCATACGCTGTCCAAGGCGTTTGGCGCCGCCGGCACGCGTCTGGGTTACGTGATCGCGGCGCCCGAGGTCATCGACGTGTTCGCGGCGATTCGCCAGATCTACTCGGTCAATGTGTTGAGCCAAGCGGCGGCGCTTGCCTGCGTGCGTGCCCGCGATGCGTACACGCCCGTGGTGGCGCAGGTCGCATCCGAGCGCGAGCGCGAGCTGGGCGCCCTGCGCGCGATGGCCGCCGAGGGCATGCCCGTGGAGGCATGGCCGAGCGCGGCGAACTTTGTGCTCGTGCGTACGCCGCATGCCACGCGCGTGCGCGAGCGTCTGCGCGACGAATACTCGATTTTGGTGCGCGACTTTAGCTATGCGCCGGGGCTCGCGGACTGCCTGCGCATTACTGTGGGCACGCCGCAAGAAAACGATGAGGTATTGGCTGCGTTTGCCGCGCTGGTGAAGGAGGAGATGTAGATGGGCCGTTATGCCGAGGTGACCCGCAAGACGGGGGAGACCGACATCGTCGTAAAGCTCGACCTGGACGGAACCGGTGCGTGCGATATCTCGACCGGCGTACCGTTTTTCGACCACATGCTCAACGCTTTTGGCCGCCATGGCCTGTTTGATCTGACGGTGCATGCGGTAGGCGATGTGGAAGTCGATGCGCACCATACCGTCGAGGACACGGGCATTGTGCTGGGCGAGGCGTTTTGCCGGGCGCTGGGCGACAAGGCGGGCATTACGCGCTTTGCCGACGCGGCGATCGCCATGGACGAGACGCTCGTGATGGCCGCCGCGGATATCTCGGGCCGCGGCCAGGCCTACTGCGAGTTGCCCGTGCCGACCGAGCGTGTGGGCACCTTTGATACCGAGCTGGCCGTCGAGTTCTTCTATGCCTTTGCGCGCGATGCCAAGCTCACGCTGCACGTGCGCGAGCTGGCGGGCGGCAACTCGCACCACATTATCGAGGCCGCCTTTAAGGCCGTGGGCCGCACGATGCGCCGCGCCTGCGAGCTCGATCCCCGCGTGCAGGGCATCCCCAGCACCAAGGGCTCGCTGTAACCGTCACAAGGGTAAAACCACCACGAAGGTACCTGTCCCCTTTGTGGTGGTTTTGGATGATGAGAAGTGGAGGGTCGCGTGGGCGAACCGAAGATTGTGGTGGTCGACTACCACAAGGGCAACTTGTCGAGCGTCGTGCGCGGGCTTGCGCGCGCCGGTGCCGCCGCCTGCACATCGGACGATCCGGAGCAGATCCGCAACGCCGACGGCCTGGTCATCCCGGGCGTGGGCGCGTTCTATGACGCGATCGCCTTTATGCGCCAGAGCGGCGAGGAGGTGGCCGTGCTCGATGCCGTTGCTGCCGGAACTCCGCTGCTCGGCATCTGCCTGGGACTTCAACTGTTTTTTGAGCGCGGCAACGAGGGCGTGCCTGCGGACGAGGGTGCGGACGACGATGCCTCCGAGCAGGCCGGCGGTCCCTGGGTCGATGGCCTGGGTATTATGCGCGGCTCGTGCACGCGCTTGGAGTCGAGCCGCCTGAAGGTGCCGCACGTGGGCTGGGACCAGGTGCACATGACGCCTGCCGGCGCGGCCGATCCGCTGCTCGCCGGTTTTGCCGAGGGCGCCAACATGTATTTCACCCACAGCTACGCGGTGGCCGACGACGTCGATGACGCCGATGTGTTGGCGCGTACGCACTATACGCGGAGTTTCCCGTGCATCGTGCGTCATGGCAACGTGTGGGGCTGCCAGTTCCATCCCGAGAAATCCTCCGCGCTGGGTCAGCGCATCCTTAAGAACTTCGTCAACATCGTCGAGGAGGTTGGCCGATGATTCTGTTTCCCGCAATCGATTTGATCGGCGGCAAGGTCGTGCGCCTGGAGCGCGGCGACCGGAGCCGCTGCAAGGTATATTCCGACGACCCCGTGGCCGTTGCCCGCTCCTTTGCCGAGCAGGGCGCGAGCTGGGTGCACGTCGTCGACCTGTCCGCTGCCTTCGGCGAGGACGAGGACACATGCGCTGCCAACTCGGCGGCAATTAAGGCCATCTGCGGCGTTGACGGTCTGTCCGTGGACGTGGGCGGCGGCGTTCGCTCGCTCGCACGCATCGACGAGCTGGCCGGCTATGGTGCTCGCCGTATCGCACTGGGCACCGTGCTGGTGACCGAGCCGGGTTTTGCCGAGGTGGCAGCTCGCGGCTTTGGCGAGCTGCTGGTGGCAGATATCGCCGCGCGCGACGGCCAGGTCAAGGTGAACGGCTGGCGCGACGGCGCGGGCGTGGCGCTCGACGACGCCGTGGCGCAGCTTTCCGAGCTGGGTTTTAAGCATCTGGTGTATACCGACATCGCGCGTGATGGCATGCAGACGGGCATCGATGTGGCGGCGTATCGCCATGTGGCCGAGGTCGCGGGCTTTCCCGTCGTGGCTTCGGGCGGCATCTCGGCGCTCGACGATATCCGCGCGCTGGCCGCGGTGGGTGAGGGCGCGATTGAAGGCGCCATTACCGGCCGCGCGCTCTATGAGGGCAACTTTACGCTGGCCCAGGCGCTGGCCGCCGCCCGAGGGGAGGAGTAGCCCATGCTTACCAAGCGCGTGATTCCCTGCCTGGATGTAAAGGACGGCCGCGTGGTCAAGGGCGTCAACTTTGTGAGCCTGCGCGATGCGGGCGACCCGGTGGAATTGGCCCGTGCCTACGACCGCGAGGGTGCGGACGAGGTCGTCTTCCTGGACATTACCGCCACGAGCGACAACCGTGCGACGACTATCGAGATGGCGGCGCATGCTGCCGAGGAGCTGGCCATTCCCTATACCGTGGGCGGCGGCTTTCGCGACCTGGCGGGCATGCGCACCATGGTTGCCGCCGGTGCCGACAAGGTGTCGCTCAACTCTGCCGCCGTGCGTGACCCGTCGTTGATCAGCCAGGCCGCCGCGGCGTTTGGCAGCCAGGCCGTGGTCGTGGCGATCGATGCCAAGCGCGTGGGGCTGCCCGGAGAGCCGGGCGCCGATAAGTGGGAGGTCTTTACGGCGGGCGGCCGCAACGCTACGGGTATCGACGCGGTGGCGTGGGCCGAGGAGGCGGCTCGTCGCGGCGCCGGCGAAATCCTACTGACCAGCATGGACCGCGACGGCACCAAGGCCGGCTTTGACCTGGCGCTCACTCGCGCCGTGGCGCGCGCGGTGCCGATTCCCGTCATCGCGAGCGGAGGCGTGGGCACACTCGAACATTTTGCCGAGGGCGTGATCGAGGGCGAAGCCGATGCCGTGCTGGCGGCGAGCGTCTTTCACTTTGGAACCTTCAGCATTCGCCAGGTGAAGGAGTATATGGCCAGCCAAGGCATCCCCGTGAGATTGGATTTTTAAATGGAGCAAGTGACAACTGCGTCCGAGCTCAAATATGACGCCAAGGGGCTGATTCCTTGTGTGGTTCAGCAATATGACACCGGCGAGGTGCTTATGGTTGCTTGGATGAACGAGGAGTCGGTGGGGCTGACGCTCAAGACCGGCACCACGTGGTTTTGGAGCCGCAGCCGCCAGGAGCTCTGGAACAAGGGCGCGACGAGCGGCAACATGCAGGAGGTCAAGGAGCTCTGGGCCGACTGCGATAGCGATACGCTACTGGCCAAGGTCGATTCTCCGGGTCCGGCTTGCCATACCGGCAACCGTACTTGCTTCTTTAAGAAACTCGCGTAGGGCGGGCGCTCGACCAGGCGCTTGGCCAACCAGAAAGGATTGAACCATGGGTGTGCGCACCGCAAATGTTCAGGATGGAAATATCGGAGAGACGCTGACGGGGCTGGCCGAGGTGATTCATGGCCGTCGTGACGCGTCGCCACAGGAGAGCTATACTGCGCGTCTGCTGACCGACGTTGAGGATGAGCTGCTCAAGAAGCTTGCCGAGGAGGCGAGCGAGGTGATCATGGCCTGCAAGGATAACGACCACGACCACATTCGCTATGAGGCCGGCGACCTGGTCTACCATCTGCTCGTGACGCTCGAGCGCTACGGCATCACCCTCGACGAGCTGGCCGGAGAACTCAACGCCCGCCGCCACTAGTCTTAGGCGAGAGGCGTGGGCTCCCATTCGCCGGTGGGGTGGGGGATATCGAAGGCTCGGTAGCCGCAGTCGTAGGCATGTGCCTGGGCCTCGCGGATGTTCCAGCAGATGTCGCAGGCGCGGTGCGCGTCCGAGCCAAAAGTAATCGGCACCTCGGCATGGGCAAAGCGACGCAAAAGCCCGGTCGCGGGATAGTAGTCGTCCAGGCCCTTGCGCGGTGCGGCGGTCGAGACCTCAACGCGGCGGCCCGTATCGTGGGCGCACTCGGCCATCTGCTCCCAAAACGGCGCGGGGTCAAAGTCGGGTGCAAAGCCGTCCTTCGAAAAGCGCATGACCAGGTCGGGGTGGGCCATTACATCAAAGTTGAGCGAGCTTTCGCAAGCACGGCACCAGTCGTCGACGTAGCGCTCCCACACGCCGCGCACGCCCAGGTTTTCCAAAACGTGCAGGTCGGTGTCGTCGTCGATCCAACCGCAAAGGGAATCGGGTGTATCGGGGCGAGCGACGTTTTCCGTTTTCGCCGTACCCGCGGCACCGGTCATGATATCGCCGGGGTTGCCAATCCAATGCACGCTGCCCAAGCGCACTATGGCACCCGCGGACCAGCGCTCAACCAAAGGCTCGCAACCTTCGTACCAGTCGCATTCAAAACCATAGATAAGCTCGAGCTCCGGCGCAATCTGCGCGGCGAGCTTGCGGGCGTCCTCAAATGCCAGGCGATGCGCCGTCAGGTCGCCTTCGGCAACTTGTACTTCGCAGTTGGCGTCCATGCTGGCGGGCAGGGTGAGGTGGTCAGTCGAGACCATAACGCGGCAGCCGGCGGCGGCAGCAGCGCGGGCGTTGTCCTCAAACGAGGCATGGCCATCCGAAAACGTGGTGTGGGTGTGGCAATCGACCAGCGGGCAAGCAGACATGGCAGCTCCTTTGCGTCAAGCGAATCCGCTTCATTGTAATGGCGCAGCTCTCAACACGCCGGGCACGCCGGGGATCGAAATCGATTGGAAAGGTTGCGCGGCGCGTGGTGCGGCCTCGCTTGCTCTCAAAACGTGTACGTCAGCCTCCAAAACCGACAAATAATGACATGTTTGGAGGCTGATGTACATGTTTAGATAGGGGCGAGGGCGGCGATGGACGAAAGTCATGCCTGTGCCACGTCCGATGTGCTAGCGTTTGGGTGAACAAAACGAGCCCGTGCGGAAAGGATCCGGACCGTATGCCATGCGATAGCAAATCCCCGCTGTCCCGCGAGACCGATGCGCCCGAGACCATCGTCAAGCTGGAGTGCGATATTGACGACGCATCGCCCGAGGTGCTTGCCTACGCCGCCGACCGTCTGCGCGGGGCAGGCGCCCGCGAGGTGCACTGGCTGCCGCTCTATTGCAAAAAAGGCCGCCCCGGCTGGCAGCTGCAGGTAATCTGCGCCCACGAGGATATCGAGCGCCTGCAGACGATTATCTTTTTGGAAACCACGACCAACGGCATTCGTCGCCAGGTCATGGAGCGCGTCTGCCTGCCGCGCCGCTTTGAGCAGGTGACGACGCCATGGGGCGAGGTGGCCGTCAAGGTGGCGACCCTGCCCGACGGCAGCGAGCGCGCGGCACCCGAGTACGAAGATTGCGCCCGCCTTGCCCGTGAGCACAACGTGCCGCTCCAACGTGTGATGCAGGCGGCCCAGAGCGCGGCACTGCGATTTGAGTAACACGGCCGAGCGACGCGCCGCGCCCGGCCACATCAACCCCTCTCGAAAGGATCTCCCCATGAAATACCTCATCGCTTCCGACATCCACGGCTCGGCATATTGGACTGAGCGCCTGGTCGCCGCCCTCGAGTCCGAGCAGCCCGACCGCATCGTCCTGCTGGGCGACCTGCTCTACCACGGTCCGCGCAACGACCTGCCGCGCGACTACGCCCCCAAGCGCGTGATTCCGCTGCTCAACGCCCTGGCTGACCGCATCATCGCGGTGCGCGGCAACTGTGACGCCGAGGTCGACCAGATGGTGCTCGACTTCCCCGTCATGGCCGACTACGCCACGCTGTTCGACGAGACCGGCCGCGAGCTGTTCCTGACGCACGGCCACGTCTTTGGCGCCGGCATGCACAACAGCGTCGACCACGCGCCCGCGTTGCCCGAGGGCTCCGCGCTCGTCTACGGCCACACGCACATCAAGGTCAACGAGGAAAGCGCCGCGCACCCGGGCCTGTGGCTCTTCAACCCCGGTAGCGTGAGCATTCCCAAGGACGGCACGCACAGCTACGGCATCTACGAGGACGGCGCGTTCCGCCACGTGATCCTGGAGGAGGACTAACCATGGCGCAGCACATGGCTCAGCAAAATGCCGAGGGCTCGCGCGATCTGTCCACGCTAGTCGACGCGTCGACCGAGCTGCAGCATCTGGTGCAGACCATCTGGCGTCTGCGTCAGCCCGATGGCTGCCCGTGGGACCGTGAGCAGACGCACCGCAGCATTGGCAAGAACATGATCGAGGAGGCCTACGAGGCGCTCGACTGCATCGAGGCGGACGACGCGGTTCACCTACGCGAGGAGCTGGGCGACGTGCTCATGCAGGTAGTGCTGCATGCGCAGATTGCGGCGGACGCCGGCGAGTTTACACTGGCCGACGTGGCGCGTGATATCGATGCCAAGCTCATCCGCCGTCATCCGCACGTGTTTGGCGATGTAGATGCCGACAGTTCCGACGAGGTACTCAAGATTTGGGACGAGGTCAAGCTTGCCGAGAGGGCTGCCAAGGACAAGGCCGTGGCGGCAGGCGAGGCTGCGCCCGAGGGCCTGCTCGACGGCGTGCCCACGCATCTACCGGCGCTGATGCAGGCTCAGAAGGTGTCGCGCAAGGCGGCTGCCGTGGGCTTTGAGTGGGAGACGGTCCAGGATGTGTGGGATGAGGTCGCCGAGGAACGTGCCGAGTTTGAGGCCGAGGCTCCTGGCTCGCCCGAGCGCGAAATGGAGTTTGGCGATCTGCTCTTTGCCCTGGTCAACGTCGCGCGCAAGGAGGGTATCGACGCCGAGAGCGCCCTGCGCGTGAGCACGGCCAAGTTTCGCCGTCGCTGGGCTGCGATGGAGCAGATGGCGGCCGATGCCCACGTGGATCTGGCCGAGCTCTCGACCCACGGCCTCAACGACCTGTGGGATGCCGCAAAGGCGGAGGAGTAAGACTGCGGGAACGACGGGCTGACACGCCTCATCGTTCCCGCTAAATTTTTCGAAAATCAAGTGTATCCCTCGGCTAACTTAGGGCATAATGCAAAAAGTGCGACATGGCTAACTTACGGAGGCGCACCGACGGTGCACGGTCAGCCGGTCGCTTTCATCCACTACGTTTCCAAGTGAGAGGGAGACAACATGAGCGATATTTTGGACGTCTACGGTCGCGAGGTGCTCGACAGCCGCGGCAATCCCACCGTCGAGGTCGAGGTCGTGCTCGAGGACGGCAGCTTTGGCCGCGCAATGGTGCCTTCGGGTGCTTCGACCGGCGCCTTTGAGGCCTGCGAGCTGCGCGACGGCGACAAAGGTCGCTACCTGGGCAAGGGCGTTTCGCAGGCCGTCGAGCACGTCAACAACGAGTGCGCTAACGCCGTCGTGGGTCTCGACGCCTTCGACCAGCGCGCCGTCGATGCCGCGCTGATTGCCGCGGACGGTACCCCCAACAAGACCAAGCTCGGTGCCAACGCCATCCTGGGCGTGTCGCTGGCCGTTGCCCGCGCCGCTGCCGAGTCGGCGGGCCTGTCGCTGTACCAGTACCTGGGTGGCGTCAACGCCCACCTGCTGCCCACACCTATGATGAATATCCTCAACGGCGGCGTGCATGCCGACAACAACGTCGACTTCCAGGAGTTCATGATCATGCCGGTGGGCGCCCCGAGCTTTGCCGAGGGCCTGCGTTGGTGCGCCGAGGTCTACCACACCCTCAAGGGCGTGCTGCACGAGGCCGGCCTGGGCGGCGGCGTGGGCGACGAGGGCGGCTTTGCCCCCAACCTTAAGACCAATGCCGAGCCGTTCGAGTACATCACCAAGGCCGTCGAGAAGGCTGGCTTTAAGCCCGGCGTCGACTTCATGTACGCCATGGACCCGGCGTCCACCGAGTTCTACAACGCCGAGACCGGTATGTATGAGCTCAAGGGCGAGGGCGTGGAGTACACGAGTGCCCAGATGGTCGATTACTGGGAGAAGCTCGTCGACACCTATCCCATCATCTCCATCGAGGACGGCATGGCCGAGGAAGACTGGGACGGCTGGGTCGAGCTCACCCGTCGCATTGGCAACAAGGTGCAGCTGGTGGGCGACGACCTGTTCGTCACCAACACCGAGCGCCTCAAGAAGGGCATCGAGCTGGGTGCCGCCAACGCGATCCTGGTCAAGGTCAACCAGATCGGCACGCTCACCGAGTCGCTCGAGGCCATCGAGACCGCCAAGGAGGCCGGTTACGCTTGCATCGTGAGCCACCGCTCCGGCGAGACCGAGGACTCCACGATCGCCGACCTGGTCGTGGGCGTCAACGCCGGCCAGATCAAGTCGGGCGCCCCGTGCCGCAGCGACCGTATCGCCAAGTACAACCAGCTCATCCGCATCGAGGACGAGCTTAAGGGCAGCGCGCGCTACGCCGGCAAGGCCGCGTTCTACAACATTCGCTAAACGGGCGAATTTGGCGAGGGGGAGGCTGACTCGGTTCCGCCTCGCCTTGGCTGGATGCCGCAAAGCGCTATGGGCGCTGGGCCATACGGCTCAGCGCCTTTTTTATGTCGAGCAAAGGCTGGCGAAGGCGGTGCGCGCGCTCGTGCTATAACTAGAATACTTAGCGCAAACAAACCTCAACCGCACAAGGCGCACATGGATCAGATTTACGACAACAGGTACTATTCCGCCGGTTCGCGCGAACCGTCACCTCGCCGTGCGCATTCGGTGCAGCTTGGCGGGTCTGGTTATGCTGGCGCTGATCGCTCCAGGTATAGCTCGCCGGCGACTTCGCATCCCAATGCTCAGCCAAATAGTTCCTCGGACAGTCCGGTGCGCCCATCGCGTTCCAAGCAAGCGTCGCGCCCTTCGGCTCAGACGCACGACAAGTCGACCAGACCCTCGAACCGTCTTTCGGGCTCGGACTTTATGCACTACGCCAACGACAACGCAGCGGTCAAGGCAATTTACGACTTTACCCACGGTCCTCAGCGAGGGCTATTCATCGGCATTGTCGTTGCCCTGGTGCTCGTGAGCCTGTATTTCCCCGTGCGCGATCTGTACGTGGCAACGCGCTCGAGCGATATCTTGGCCAAGCAGGTCGAGATTCGTCAGCAATACAATGATGAGCTGCAAAAAAGCGTCGACAAGCTGCTCTCGGAGGAGGGTATCAAGGACGCGGCATCCGAGGACTTGGGCCTGGTGATGCCCGGCGAGAAGAGAATTGAAGTGCAAGGCCTGGACGACGATTCGGATTCGTCTTCGAGCAAGAAGTCGTCGAACGCCAAGAAGGCCAGCGAAGTTGCCAAGGAAATCGAAGAAGTCGGTAAGGACGCGCCGTGGTACATCCAGGCGCTCGACATGCTGTTTGGGTTTAACGGTGTCGAGGGCCAGACGGTCGTGTCCAACGGCAAATAGCGCCCGGAGGGGAGCCCGCAATGACAAATTGCAAACGCTATAAGGTAGCCGCGATCGACCTGGGAACGGTGTCGTCGCGACTGGTGTTAGCGCAGGTCGAGGGCGGGGCGATTGTGGAATCGTCCAAGCATACGGAGATCACCGACTTGGGCGAGGGCGTGGATGCGACGGGGCGCTTTTGCGAGGCGGCCGTTGAGCGCGTGCTCGCTGCGTGCCGGATGTTTGTGGATGAGGCACGTGCCTTTGGGGCCGCGTGCGTTTGCACCACGTGCACGAGCGCCGCGCGCGATGCGTCCAATGCCGCGCTGCTGCTGGACGGCCTGCGCGATCTGGGACTTGAGCCACAGGTGATTCCGGGCGAGGTCGAGGCGTGCCTGACGTTTTTTGGCGTGGCGCACGACTTTGCCGGCGAGCGCATCATCGTCGCCGATTCGGGCGGCGGCTCCACGGAGCTCGCGACGGGCGTCTATGCGCCTGAGCGCGGGGTCTTTGCGCTGGAGGGAACGCGCTCACTGGACATCGGTTGCCGTCGCGTGACGGAGCGGTTTTTCTCGGCGCTGCCGCCGTCGACGAACGAGCTTGCGGCTGCCGCCGCGTGGGCGGGCGAGCAGTTCTCCGCCTATTTTGAGGGCCTGCCCAGCGACTTTGAGCGTGCAGAGCGCCTGGTCGCGGTGGGCGGTACCGTCACCACGCTCGTGGCGCTGGTCCACGAACTGGAGCCGTACGACTCGAACTTTGTGCATCTGCGTGAGCTTTCGATGGAGCAGATTTCGGCCGCTATCGAGCGCATGTCTGCGTTGGATGCTGCAGGCATTGCCGCGTTGCCGGGCGTGCAGCCCAAGCGCGCGGGCGTGATTCTGGCCGGCGCCGTGGTGATCCGCGAGCTCATGCGTGCCGGCGGCTACAAGACGCTCACCGTAAGCGAGAACAGCCTACTCGCTGGCATGGCCGCCACCATCAACGAGGTTCTCGACGGCGCGACTCCCACCATCGCCTGGACCCCGAGCCTGAGTGCTCTTTAACCGTCTTCCTCTGAGTTGTGGTGAAATAGTTCCTAAATAAGCTGGTAAACGGTATAAACAGGATCTATTCCACCGCAACTTAGAGCCCCGCCGGCGTGTAAAAGAAACGAGCCCGCATCCCTGGGGGACACGGGCTCGTAAACAATACGTGGTAGGGGCGGTGGGACGTCTGCGTATTTGCTGCGCAAATACGCACCGGCTTCGGCCGCCTGTCGGCGCCCTCGCCGGCTCGCTACGGACGCTGCGCGTCCGCTTAACGCTCGCCCCCTCGCGGGTTCGAGTCCCGCCGGCATCTTAAAGAAACGAGCCCGCATCCCTGGGGAACACGGGCTCGTAAGCACTACATGGTAGGGGCGGTGGGACTCGAACCCACAATCCTTGCGGCGAGAGATTTTAAGTCTCCTGCGTATGCCAATTCCGCCACGCCCCCGTGAGACTAGAAGTCTAGCACAAGCCGTCCGTTACGCGTTGACGGCCATCGAGTGTTGGCCCGACTTCTCCAGGAACTCCTGGAACTTGGCTTCGTCGCCCTTGTTCTGGTATTGCAGGGCCAGCAGGTACTCCAGGCGGCAGCGCTTGACCGGGTCGTCGCCGGCCTCCTCGAGCATGCGCTCCAGCTCGGGAATGTCGTTGTGGCGCTTGAGGATCATCGTGTCGTACATCAGCTGACACTCGTGTGCAACCGCCTCGGCTTGACCGCCCTCAAAACCCTTGATCTCGTGCAACAGTTCCTTGGACTTTTTGCGGTCCTCCTGGCCAACGTAGTAGTTAAAGGCCTTAATCACCAAGTCGACGCGCTGCATCTTGGGGAGGTTGAGACCCAGCAGCAGGTCGAACATCTCGCTGGCGCGCTCGTGGTCCTCGCGCAGCAGATAGGAGTTCAGACGCAGGTAGTCGCGGTTGTAGCGCGGGTACAGCATGCTGGTGAGTTTGCCGTCGAGCAAACGATCGAACTCGTCCCACTGCTTGGCGGCCATCAACTGCTGCAGACGCTTGAACGTGGTGCGTTTTTTGACGCTAAAGAACACCGACACGGCGATGCAGATGATAACGACGGCGGTCCAGAGTGTGCGGGAATCGGGCATATTAGGGTCCTTAGTCGCTCGTAAAAACAAGCGGTATGACAACACGTACTAGATGTATTATACGCAGCGCGCAAGCAAACTGGCATAAAAGCGCATCGAGGCCGAGCGCCATCGCTCGCTGCGGTACACTTACATAAAGTAAACCATGAAGGGAGACATTACCTATGAAGAAGATTGTTTTGGCTTGCGGTGCTGGCGCTGCTACTTCCACGCTCGTTGCCCAGAAGGTCGCCACCCTGCTCGACGCCAACGGTTACGCCGACAAGTACGAGATCGTGCAGTGCGCCATCTCCGAGGCCAAGGACGTTTGCGACGAGGGCGCCGATCTGCTGATCGCCACCACCGTTGCCCCCGAGGGCCTTACCTGCCCGTACGTGAGCGGCGTGCCCTTCATGACCGGCATGAACCGCGTCGCTGCCGAGAAGGCCGTTCTTGACGTCATGGCTCAGTAGGCGCTGACTGCATGAGTGAGCAGAACGCCAATCCGGTCGAGCTCTTTGGCATGCGCGTTGCCCATGTGGGCATTAACGCCACCGACCCGGCAGACGCCCTGGAGATCGCGGAGCTGTTCTCGACGATGATGGGTCTGCCCGTTATCGAGACCCCGGTTTCGTACTTTAACGATTCGCTGGTCGAGGTCATGAAGCAGAATGGTCGTGGCACCAAGGGCCACATCGGCTTTGCCGTCAACGACACTGATGCGGCCGAGAAGTGGTTTGCCGAGCGCGGGCTCGAGGTCAACGAAGAGTCGCGCGCGCTGCTGCCCGACGGTAGCACCAAGCTCGTGTACTTTAAGCGCGAGTTCGCCGGTTTCGCCGTGCATCTGTGCCGCGAGTAGCGCACAAGCTGCCATAGCTAGCAAAAAGGGATAGGGCCGTGTGGCCCTATCCCTTTATTTATGCCGAGGGGCTTCCTAGCGCGGCAGGCGAATCGTAAAGCGGCTGCCGACGCCCTCGACCGAGGTCACGCCAATGACACCGCCATGGCTATCGACGATCCACTTGGCAATGGCAAGCCCCAGACCCGAGCCCTGCGCGCCGGCATCGCGTGCGTTGTCGGCTCGGTAGAACCGTTCAAACGCGTGAGCTGCGGATTCCTGGTTCATGCCGATGCCCTCGTCCTCAACACTTATGCCGATCGTGCCCGTGCTCGCATCGGGCGTTATGCCAAACGTGATGGGCGTGCCCGCGTCCGAATACTTGGCGGCATTCTGCACGATTACGCGCAGAGCCTGCTTCACGAGCGCCACGTCGACGGACGCGTCGCAGCGCGGGTCGCTGACAAGCGCAGCGTCAAAGGCCAGTCGATACGTGTGCTCGGTATCGATCATCTGTGATTCCTCGCATACCTCGCCGACCAGTGCAGCCAAGTTGGTATTCGCGCGCCGCAGGACCGTGCGCCCGGCATCGCCGCGTGCCAAAAACAGCAGCTGCTCTACGAGCTCCTGCATGTGCTCGCTTTCGGCCTTGAGGGATGCGATGGATTCCGCCAGCACGTCCGGGTCGTCTTTGCCCCAACGGTCGAGCATGTTTACGTAGCCCTGTATCACCGCGATGGGCGTGCGCAGCTCGTGACTCGCGTCGTTGACAAAGCGCATCTGCTGCAGCTTGGCCTCTTGCATCTGACGCAGTAGGCGGTTGAGTGCGACCTCGATGCTTGCCAGGTCGGCGTCGCCGGTGGTGACGCTCGGCGAGTCTACGCTTGCTCGCTCGATGGCCTGTTCCAGCGTTTCCATCTTGCCGCCGGAGAGCTGCATGCGGCCGAGCTCGTCCACGCGCAAGGCCAGGTCGTTGAGCGGCGCCATGGTGCGGCGCACGCGGCGGGCGCCGCCGAGCATGTTGAGCACGCTGATGATCTGCCAACCCACAACGACAAGGTAGAGAGGCCATAGCGCGACGAGGTCCTGCGCGAGGGGGAAGGTCTTGGTGGTACGCGCAAGCTCGACGGTATAGGTGAGCGTTGCCAGGTCCCAGCCGCGCGCGGGCGTCAGCGACATGCCGCGAACGGTGGCGCCGGGAATCCAGCCTGCGGTAAACGCGCTATCGGGCAGCGTCTGGTTGTATCCATAGACGAGGATTGCCGCCGCAATAACCAACAGCAACAGATCGAGCCAGACGTAGCTCATCAAGCGGCGCCACATGTAGCTCCAGTTGATGGCGCGGGCGATGGAGGTGACGCGCTTGGCCTCGGCGTTACGCGCGGCAGACATAGCCCACTCCGCGCACGGTCTGGATGATGCGGGTACCACCGGCGTCTTCGATCTTGGCGCGCAGGTGCGCGATGTGCACGTCGACGTTGTTGGTGTCACCCACGTATTCGTAGCCCAGCGCTTCGTGCGCGATGCGCTCGCGCGTGAGCACGGTGCCGGCGTGCGTCATAAGCAGGGCGAGGACGTCGAACTCGCGGGCCGTGAGCGCGATGGGCGAGCCGCCGACCGTGGCTTCGCGGCGGTCGGGGTCGAGCGCAACCGAGCCCACGGTGAGTGTGGCGGGGGAGGGCGCGACGGAAGCCTGGGTCGAGTCGCTGGCCGGGG